>NZ_JBVHQG010000001.1:94555-973496 GCF_055567535.1 Streptomyces sp. NPDC026538 | reverse complement strand
TCCGACTTCGCCGCCTGCTACCGCTTCTACGCCGAAGTACTCGGGCTGAAGCCGCAGTCGGGGGCGAGCGAGGGACCGTACGAGAAGTTCAGTCCGCGAGGAGGCGGGCGCCAAGGCCTACACCCTGGGGCCTACCGTGATGCGCACATCGACCGCCGGGACCGCGGCCGCGGCCCTGCTCCTCGGCCGTACCGGCCGGTGGTCCTGACTCGGTACGACCGGTCCTGACCCGTACGACACCACAGGGAGAACGCGCCGTGGAACTCGCCCAAGTCCGGCTCCTGGTCTCCGACTTCGCCGCCTGCTACCGCTTCTACGCCGAAGTACTCGGGCTGAAGCCGCAGTCGGGGGCGAGCGAGGGACCGTACGAGAAGTTCAGTCCGCACGCCGGGTCGGCGGGGATAGCCCTGCAGGACCGGGCCGTGATGGCCGAGGTGCTGGGCGAGCTGGGAGACACCGCGACCGGGCACCGATCGCTGGTGGTGCTGCGCGTGGACGACCTGGACGCCTACTGCGAGCAGATCGCCGCCCGGGGCGCGGTCCTGGTGCAGGGGCCGGCGCCGATGACGGAACGCATGCGCGTCGCCCACCTCAAGGACCCGGAGGGCAACCTGGTGGAACTCCAGGAGTGGCTGCTGCTGCGCACCTGAGGAGTCCGTCCGTCCGCCTCCGGGGGGACGACTCCGAACACGTGAGTGGCCGCATGCCCCCTACCGTCACGGGCGCGACGGTGGCAGGCTGCCCTCCATGGGGGCATTGAGGCCGATTTGGCGACGGCCGCTCGTGACGCGACGGCCGCGCATGACCACAGTGGCGGCCGTGGCGGGGCTCGCGGTGATCGCCGTGGGCGGTGCGGTGGGCTGCCGGCCGACCGACCTGAACTCCGCGACCGTCGCGTACACCACCGATCAGACCGCCACCGCCGAGCTGAAACGGCAGCACGTCGACGTCAGCTGGCTCACCTGCACCGGCAACTACGGCTCGTCGGCCCCGAGGACGCCCTCGGCGTCCGAGACCACCGCGGTCTTGGTGGACTGCCGGGGCCGGACCAAGGACGGCCGGGACATCACCGTCACCGGACGGGTCACCAAGGCGGTCAGCGGCGCCTGTGTGCGCGGGAACCTCGTCGCGAAGGTGGGCGGCAAGGAGTGGTTCCGGGTGAAGGGCCTCGGCGACTGCGACGCCACACCCGGACCGGCGTACAGCACCTACCGGCCGCCCACCTACGGACAGCAGCCGGGCCCCACCGTGACCGTGACGCGGACCGTCTGGTGCCAGAGCGACCCCAAGTGCCGACCGGTCCAGGGCAAGTGATCGAAATCGGCCACCGCGATCGTCCGGCGATGCATAGGCTGAGCGGGTGACTCAGGGTGCAGCGACAGGACCGCGGTCCTACCTCCGATTTCCCCATGTCCACGGCGACCTGGTCGCCTTCACCGCCGAGGACGACGTGTGGCTCGCGCCCCTGGACGGGGGCCGGGCCTGGCGGGTCAGCGCCGACAACGTCCCCGTGACGCTGCCGCGTATCTCGCCCGACGGGACCACGGTCGCCTGGACCTCCACGCGCGACGGTGCTCCCGAGATCCACACCGCCCCCGTCGACGGCGGCTTGGCCACCCGCCTGACGCACTGGGGGAGTTCCCGCACCCAGGTGCGCGGCTGGACCGCCGACGGACAGGTCCTCGCGATCAGCACCTACGGACAGTCCAGCCTCCGGCGCAGCTGGGCCCGGACCGTCCCGCTCGACGGCGGCCCGTCCACCGTCCTGCCGTACGGCCCGGTCGGCCATGTCGCCTTCGGGCCGCACACCGTGCTGCTGTCCGCGCCGATGGGCCGGGAGGCGGCCTGGTGGAAGCGGTACCGGGGCGGCACGGCCGGGAAGCTGTGGATCGACCCGCAGGGCGAGGGTGAGTTCGTACGGCTGCACGAGGAGCTGGACGGGAACCTCGAACACCCCGTGTGGGCCGGGGACCGGATCGCCTTCCTCTCCGACCACGAGGGGACGGGCGCGCTGTACTCGTCCCTCGCCGACGGTTCCGACCTGCGCCGGCACACCCCGCTCGACGGCTTTTACGCCCGGCACGCGTCCGGTGACGGCACCCGGGTCGTCTACGCCTCGGCCGGTGAACTCTGGCTCCTCGACGACCTGGAGGGCGCCGAGCCGCGCCGGCTCGACATCCGGCTCGGCGGGGCCCGCGTCGACCGGCAGCCGCACCCGGTCAACGCGGCCCGCTGGTTCAGTTCCGCCTCGCCCGACCACACCGCGCGCGGCAGCGCCGTCCTGGTGCGCGGCGGCGTGCACTGGGTGACCCACCGGTCGGGCCCGGCCCGCGCCCTGGCCGCCCAGCCCGGGGTGCGCGCCCGGCTGCCCGTCACCTTCCGCTCGGAGGCGGAGGAGTGGGTGGTGTGGGTGACGGACGCCGAGGGCGACGACGCCCTGGAGTTCGCGCCCGCCACCGGTGCCGTGCCCGGCTCCGCCCCGCGGCGGCTCGCCGCCGGGCAGCTCGGCCGGGTCCTGGACCTCGCCGTCGCCCCCGACGGCGGCCGGGTCGCGGTCGCCGCGCACGACGGACGGCTGCTCCTCGTCGAACGCGAGACCGGCGAGGTGCGCGAGGTCGACCGCAGCGAGGACGGCGACGTGTCGGGTCTCGCCTTCTCACCCGACTCCGGCTGGCTGGCCTGGTCCCACCCAGGGGCCGGCGGGCTCGCCCAGCTCCGCATCGCCCACACCACCGACCTCACCGTCACCGAGGCGACCCCGCTGCGCTTCCAGGACTACGACCCCGTCTTCACCCGCGACGGCAAACACCTCGCCTTCCTCTCCACCCGCTCCTTCGACCCGGTCTACGACGAGCACGTCTTCGACCTGGCCTTCGTGGTCGGCGACCGGCCGCACCTGATCACCCTGGCCGCGACCACCCCCTCGCCGTTCGGCCCGCAGCGGCACGGCCGGCCCTTCGAGGCGCCCGACAAGGACGAGACCCCGGACGCCGAGGGCACCCCCGCCACCCGGATCGACCTGGAGGGCCTCGCCGACCGGATCGTGCCCTTCCCCGTCGAGGCCGGCCGCTACTCCGGGCTGCGCGCCGCCAAGGACGGCGTCCTGTGGCTGCGCCACCCGGTGCGCGGTGTGCTCGGCGCCTCCCGCGCCCACCCGGAGGACCCCGACCCCAAGACCGAGCTGGAGCGCTACGACCTCGCCCAGCAGCGCATCGAGTACCTCTCCTCCGACGCCGACCACTTCGAGGTCAGCGGCGACGGCAAACGCGTCCTGCTGTGGGCCGACGGCAAGCTCAAGGTCGTACCCAGCGACCGCCGTGCCTCGAACGACGACGACAGCGACACCAACATCACCGTCGACCTGTCCCGGGTCCGGCAGACCCTCGACCCGGCCGCCGAGTGGCGGCAGATGTTCGACGAGACCGGCCGCATCATGCGGGACCAGTTCTGGCGGCCGGACCTCGGCGGCGTCGACTGGAACGGCGTCCTGGACCGCTACCGTCCGCTCGTCGAGCAGGTCGCCACCCACGACGACCTGGTCGACCTGCTCTGGGAGGTCCAGGGCGAACTGGGCACCTCGCACGCCTACGTCACCCCGCGCGGCGGCCACGGCAACGGCCCCCGCCAGGGCCTGCTCGGCGCCGACATCTCCCGTCATCCGGACGGCAGTTGGCGCATCGACCGGATCCTGCCCGCCGAGACCTCCGACCCCGGGGCCCGCTCCCCGCTCGCCGCGCCCGGCGTCGCGGTACGCCCCGGCGACGCGATCGTGGCCGTCGCGGGCCGCCCCGTCGACCCGGTGACCGGACCCGGCCCGCTGCTCGTCGGCACGGCCGGCAAGGCGATCGAGCTGACCGTGTCCCCGGCGGGCGGCGGCGAGTCGCGGCACCCGGTGGTCGTCCCGGTCGCGGACGAGGAGCCGCTGCGCTACCACGCGTGGGTGGCCGACCGCCGGGCCCATGTGCACGAACTCTCCGGCGGCCGCCTCGGCTACCTCCACGTGCCGGACATGCAGGCACCCGGCTGGGCCCAGATCCACCGTGACCTGAGCGTGGAGATGGCCCGCGAGGGCATCGTCGTGGACGTCCGGGAGAACCGCGGCGGGCACACCTCGCAGCTCGTCGTGGAGAAACTGGCCCGCCGGATCGTCGGCTGGGACCTGCCGCGCGGCATGCGCCCGTTCAGCTACCCGAGGGACGCGCCCCGCGGCCCGGTGGTCGTCGTCGCGAACGAGTTCTCCGGCTCGGACGGGGACATCGTCAACGCGGCGATCAAGGCGCTCGGTATCGGCCCGGTGGTCGGCACCCGCACCTGGGGCGGCGTGATCGGCATCGACAGCCGCTACCGCCTGGTCGACGGCACGCTGGTCACCCAGCCGAAGTACGCGTTCTGGCTGGAGGGCTACGGCTGGGGCGTGGAGAACCACGGCGTCGACCCCGACGTGGAGGTCGTACAGACCCCCCAGGACTGGGCCGCGGACCGGGACCCCCAACTCGACGAGGCCATCCGCCTCGCCCTCGAGGCACTGGAGACGGCTCCTGCGAAGACTCCGCCCACTCTGCCCACCTGAGGGCCGCGGGGCCGTGCCGACGTGCGGCTCCGGCGCGTGGGGGCGACCAGCCCCCACCGGCCCGCGGCCGAACCGACTACGATGCCCCCGGAACTGATCACCGGGCGAGGAGAAGACATGGCAGGGGAACCCCAGGACGACTGCCTGTTCTGCAAGATCGTCGCAGGCCACGTCCCCGCGACGATCGTCCGGGAGACCGACACCACCGTCGCCTTCCGGGACATAAACCCCCAGGCGCCCACCCACGTCCTGGTGATCCCCAAGGTCCACTACGCGAGCGCGGCCGAGCTCGCCGCGGGCGAACCCGCCGTGGCCGCCGACATACTGCGCGAGGCGCAGGCCGTCGCCGACGAGGACAAGCTGGACAGCTACCGCATCGTCTTCAACACCGGCAGCGGCGCCGGCCAGACCGTCTGGCACGCCCACGCGCACGTCATCGGCGGCCGTGGCCTGCACTGGCCGCCCGGATAGGTCGTCGTGTCCGTCCGTGAACTGGTGGTCCTCGGCACCGCCAGCCAGGTTCCCACCCGGCACCGCAACCACAACGGCTACCTGCTGCGCTGGGACGGCGAGGGCATCCTCTTCGACCCCGGCGAGGGCACCCAGCGGCAGATGCTGCGGGCCGGGGCCGCCGCACACGACCTCAACCGGATCTGCGTCACCCACTTCCACGGCGACCACTGCCTCGGTCTCGCCGGGGTCATCCAGCGCATCAACCTCGACAAGGTTCCGCACCCGGTCACCGCGCACTACCCGAAGTCCGGCCGGCGGTTCTTCGACCGGCTCCGGTACGCCACGGCCTACCGGGAGACCGTCGGCATCACCGAGGCCCCGGTCGACGCGGACGGCGACCTCGCCGTGGCCTCGTCGTACACGCTGCAGGCCAGGAAGCTGTCCCACCCCGTCGAGTCGTACGGCTACCGGCTGGTCGAGCCCGACGGCCGCCGCATGCTGCCCGACCGGCTCGCCGCGCACGGCATCAAGGGCCCGGACGTCGGCCGTCTCCAGCGCGACGGCGTCCTCGGGGACGTCACCCTCGACCAGGTCAGCGAGGTGCGACGCGGGCAGCGGTTCGCGTTCGTGATGGACACCCGGCTCTGCGACGGCGTGGACGCGCTCGCCGAGGGCTGCGACATGCTGGTCATCGAGTCCACGTTCCTCGACGAGGACGCCGAACTCGCCGCGGAGCACGGCCATCTGACCGCCGGACAGGCGGCGGCCGTCGCGCGGGACGCGGGGGTACGGCACCTCGTGCTGACCCACTTCAGCCAGCGCTACTCCGAACCCGAGGAATTCGAGCGGCAGGCGCGGGCGGCCGGATACCAGGAGGAGCTGACCGTGGCACGGGATCTGCTCCGAGTGCCGGTTCCGAAGCGCAGGTGAAACGGCCGTACCATGCTCTGATGCCCCTCCCCAAAGCGGAACTGCACCTCCACATCGAAGGCACCCTGGAGCCGGAGCTGGCGTTCCGGCTCGCCGCTCGCAACGGCGTCGAACTGCCGTACGCGGACACCGACGCCCTCCGTGAGGCCTACCGGTTCAAGGACCTCCAGTCCTTCCTGAACCTGTACTACGAACTCATGGCCGTCCTGCGCACCGAGCAGGACTTCGAGGACCTCGCGAACGCCTATCTGGCCCGGGCCGCCGCGCAGGGCGTGCGGCACGCCGAGATCTTCTTCGACCCGCAGGCGCACATCGCCCGGGGCGTGCCCCTGGGCACGGTCGTGGACGGGCTGTGGCGGGCGCTCGGCGAAAGCGTCGACAACCACGGGATCTCCACCCGGCTGATCATGTGCTTCCTGCGGGACGAGTCCGCCGACTCGGCGCTGGAGACGCTGGAGGCCGCGCGGCCGCACCTCGACCGGATCATCGGGGTCGGGCTGGACTCGGCCGAGGTCGGGCATCCGCCGGCCAAGTTCCGCGAGGTGTACGAGGCCGCCGCCGACCTCGGGCTGCGACGCGTGGCGCACGCCGGTGAGGAGGGGCCGCCCGCCTACATCACCGAGGCGCTGGACGTGCTCGGTGTGGAGCGCGTCGACCACGGGCTGCGCTGCATGGAGGACCCGGACCTGGTCGCCCGTCTGGTGCGGGAGCGGATCCCGCTGACGCTGTGCCCGCTGTCGAACGTGCGGCTGCGCGCGGTCGACGTGCTCGCCGAGCACCCGCTGCCCGCGATGCTCGACGCGGGCCTGCTGTGCACGGTCAACTCCGACGACCCGGCCTACTTCGGCGGTTACGTCGCCGACAACTACCACGCCGTGCACGACGCCCTGGGTCTGTCCCGGGAGCAGATGCGGGAACTGGCCCGCAACTCCTTCCTCGCGTCCTTCCTGGAGGACGACGAGGAGCTGCGGGCCCGCTACCTCGCCGAGGTGGAGGCCTACGAGTTCGGCTAGGCGGCGACGTCCAGCCGTACCGTCTCGTCGGTGAGCGCCGGGTAGGTCGTGACGGTGGTGGTCCTGCGCCGCAGCGCCACCGCCGTCAGCGGGACCGCGACCGCCAGCAGGCCCACCGCCAGGACCGTCCCCATCGCCGGGAAACCGGCCCGGGCCGACAGCAGGCTGCCCGTCATCGGGCCGACGGCCGTCCCCAGCGACGACGCCGAGCCGACCAGCACCGCCCAGCGGCCCCGCGGGTCCAGGGAAGCGGCCAGGCCGATCACGTACGACAGGACGACCGGGTAGAGCAGGTTCCAGGCGATCTCGCCGGACGCGAACGTCGTCAGGTCCGTGGCGGAGGCGCTGAGCGCGATACAGCCGGCGATCAGCACGGTGCCGAGACCGATCGGCAGGGCCTGGCCGAGCCGCGGGCCGAGCGCGCCAGCGCCGACCACGCCCAGCAGGCCGGCGCCGAGGGCCACCGCGAACACCACGCCGACGGTCACCTCGCCCAGGTGTGCCTGCGTCAGGCCGATCCGGCCGCTCACGCCCCACAGCGAGTTCTGCGCGGCCGACCAGCAGGGCATCGCGGCGGCCAGCAGCAGACCCGGGCGCAGGTGCGGGAGACGGGAGCCGGTGACCGTGCGGGGCAGGACCGGGGCGGTACGGGGGGACAGTCGGGCGGTGAGTGGCCAGACCGCCAGCGCGGTGAGCGCGATCGCGGCGAGGGGCTGCGCGTGACCGGGGCCGAGGTGCGGGACCGTCAGATAGACGGCGCCCGCGAGGGCGGAGACGCCGAGCAGGCCGAGGGTGGTGATGCGGTGCGGGTCCCGCTGCCCGGCGATACCGGTGGCGGCCACCGCGGTGACCGTGCCGGAGCCGAAACCGCCGACCACCGCACCGGCCACGACCGCCGGGACGTGGGTGGTGAGGGCGGCGCCGCCGTAACCGAGGACGGCCAGCAGGAGGCCGGCGCGGGCGAGGGTGCGGGGGCCGACGCGGTCCACGCGGGAGGCCAGCAGGAAGCCGGCCGCCGCGGAACTCAGCAGCAGGGCACTGCCGATGACACCTGCCTGGGTGGCGGAGATCGGGAGCCCCGATTCGAGCCTGCCGACGGTGGTCGGAAGCAGGTAGGGGGCGAGATACCCGGCCGTGAAAAGGGCGACGAGGGGCCAGGGGGTGGTGCGGGCGAACACGGGCGTTCCCAGGGCATGCGAAAAAACCGACGGAGGAGGGGGGTTGGGCGCAGGCCGTCGACGGACAGGAACGCGCGGGCAATTTGTATCAAGTGGGGGAGGCCGGAAGAAGGGCGGGGGGTGTGATGTGGGTCATGTTCGGTTTCGGGTGTGAGGGGAGGGGTAGGGGCGCCGCGCGCCGTGGGGGTTCGATGGGGGCGCGTGCGGGTCCGATGTGGCCGGTCGCGCCCACGCGGCGCAGCCGCATGTCGATACAGCCCCGCGCCCTTTTCGGGTCGGCTGCGTGCGCGCGTGCCGACAGGTCTCCCGGGGCTGCGAAAGAAGGCGGGCGCGGTCAGCGCCAGTTGACCGTGCCGCCGGGGGCTGTCGCCGACTCGATCCTCGCCCGGGTCGCTCTCATCACCGACGCGATCTCCGCCTGATGGTCCGGCGTCAGGCGGGTCACCGGTACCGAGCAGCTGATCGCGTCCTGGGCCGGGGTGTCGTAGCGCAGGGCGAGGCCGAAGCCGACGATGCCGGTGACGGCTTCCTCGTGGTCGATCGCGTAGCCGCGGGCGCGGATCCCGGCGAGGTCGGCGGCCAGCGCGTCCCGTGTGGTGTGCGTACGGGGGGTCAGGGGCTCGTACGGGCCCTCGGGGAGGTTCTCGGCGGGGCGTTCCGCCAGGAGTGCCTTGCCGAGGGCGCCCGCGTGGGCCGGCAGCCGTCGGCCCACCCTGTTGATCGTGCGCAGGTATTCGTGCGACTCGCGGGTCGCCAGGTACGCCACGTCCGGGCCGTCCAGGCGGCCCAGATGGATGGTCTCGCCCAGCGCCTCGGACGCCTCGTCCAGGTACGGGCGCGCGAGGCGGACGCGCGGGTCGGAGTCCAGGTAGCTCGTGCCGGTCAGCAGGGTGCGGATGCCGACGCCGTAGAGGGAACCGGTCGTGTCGGTGCGTACCCAGCCCCGCGTGATCAGCGTCTGGAGCAGGGCGTACATCGAGCTGCGTGGGACGCCGAGTTCGTCCGCCAGCTCCTGGAGGCGGGCCGGGCGGTCACCGCGGGCCGCGAGGAGCTCCAGCAGCTCCACGGTGCGTGCCGCGGACTTCACCTCACGGACGCCTGCTGTCTCGGACATGGTGCAGATCGTAAGGGGGCGGGGGCGGTGTGCGCCGTTGACGGGGGGTGTTCGCATATCTAGTCTTTGTTTCTATACGTGGATGACGTCTACATGGGGAGATGGATTCGGTGGCCGGACAGCCGGAGGACGTGGTGCGCAGGCTGCGGGACGGGATGGCGGGCGGGGTGCTGTCGTTCCCGCTCACCTCCTTTCACGCCGACGGGTCCCTGGACGTGGACGGATTCCGGGAGTACGTCGGCGGGCAGCTGGCCGCCGGGCCCGGTGCTCTTTTCCCGGCCTGCGGGACGGGGGAGTTCTTCTCACTGGACGAGGACGAGTACCGGCAGGTCGTGGCCGTCTCCGTCGAGGAGGCCGGCGGCCGGGTGCCGGTGGTCGCCGGGGTGGGGTACGGCTGGGCGCAGGCCGTGCGGTTCGCCCGGATCGCCGAGGAGGCCGGGGCCGACGCCCTGCTCGTGCTGCCGCACTACCTCGTCGCCGCCCCGCAGGACGGGCTGGTCGCGCAACTGGAGCGGATCGCGGCCCGGACGTCTCTTCCGCTCATCGCCTACCAGCGCGGACAGGTCGCCTTCACGGCCGACTCGTTGACGCGTGTCGCCGGCATCCCCGGCGTGATCGGGCTCAAGGACGGGCACAGCGACCTGGACCGGCTCCAGCGGCTCACCCTCGCCGCCCCGGAGGGCTTCCTCTTCTTCAACGGCGCCGCCACCGCCGAGATCCAGGCCCGCGCCTACGCCACCGTCGGCGTCCCCGCCTACTCCTCCGCTGTGCACGCCTTCGCCCCCGAGATCGCCGACGCCTTCTTCGCCGCCCTCGACGCCGGCGACCACGGCACGGTCGACAAGCTGCTGCGCGACTTCTACGTGCCGTTCGTCGAACTCCGCGACCGCGTCCCCGGATATTCCGTGTCCCTCGTCAAGGCGGCGGCCCGGCTGCGCGGCCGCCCCGTCGGCCCGGTGCGCGCCCCGCTCACCGACCCCTCGGCCGCCGACCTGGCCGACCTCAAGGCCCTGCTGGCCGCCGGACTCGGCCTCGTGGGAGCGTCGCTGTGAACCTCACGATCACCGACGTCCGCCTGACGCCGATCCTGGTCGCCGACCCGCCGCTGCTGAACACACAGGGCGTGCACCAGCCGTACACGCCCCGGCTGATCGTGGAGGTGGAGACCGCCGACGGGGTGACCGGGGTCGGTGAGACCTCGGCGACACCAAGTACCTGGAACTGGCCCGGCCGTTCGCCGAGCGGCTGCGCGGGCGCCCGGTCAGTGATCTCAACGGGCTGTTCACCGTCGCCGACGAGGTCGCCGTGGACGCGGCCAGGGTCTCCGGACAGGTCGACGTCGGCGGGCTGCGCGGTGTCCAGACCGCCGACAAGCTGCGGCTGTCCGTGGTCTCCGGCTTCGAGGTCGCCTGCCTGGACGCGCTCGGCAAGGCGCTCGGGATGCCCGTGCACGCCCTGCTCGGCGGGAAGGTCCGCGACTCGGTCGAGTACAGCGCGTACCTGTTCTACAAATGGGCCGCCCACCCGGAGGGCGGGCCGGCGGAGCCGGACGACTGGGGGGCCGCGCTCGACCCGGCCGGGGTGGTGGCGCAGGCCCGCCGCTTCACGGAGCGGTACGGCTTCACCTCCTTCAAGCTCAAGGGTGGGGTCTTCCCACCCGAGGAGGAGATCGCGGCCGTCCGGGCACTGGCGCAGGCGTTCCCCGGACATCCGCTGCGCCTCGACCCCAACGGCGCCTGGTCCGTCGAGACCTCCCTGAAGGTCGCGAAGGAACTCGGGGACGTCCTCGAGTACCTGGAGGACCCGGCGCTCGGCACCCCGGCCATGGCCGAGGTCGCCGCGGGCACCGACGTGCCGCTCGCCACCAACATGTGCGTGACGACCTTCGGCGAGATCCAGGAGGCGTTCACCCGCGGTGCCGTCCAGGTCGTCCTCTCCGACCACCACTACTGGGGCGGACTGCGCAACACCCAGCAACTGGCCGCCGTCTGCCGCACCTTCGGCGTCGGCGTCTCCATGCACTCCAACACCCACCTCGGGATCAGCCTGGCCGCGATGACCCACGTGGCCGCGACCGTCCCCGGCCTCCACCACGCCTGCGACTCCCACTACCCCTGGCAGTCCGAGGACGTCCTCACCGAACGGCTCGTCTTCGAGGACGGCCGGGTCGCCGTCTCCGACGCGCCGGGCCTGGGGGTCGAGCTGGACCGGGAGCGGCTGCGGGCGCTGCACCAGCGCTGGCTGGACGACGACGGGACGTTCCGCGACCGCGACGACGCGGCCGCGATGCGGGTGGCCGAGCCGGGGTGGACCACACCGGCCGTGCCGCGCTGGTAGCGGCGCTCGTTCGGACGGTCGTACGGCGAGAGCCGTCGCCGCGGTCCCGGCATGGTGCAGACTGGCCGGATCCGCACCACGTCCAGGGAGCGCACCGTGACCGCGTCCAACGCGTTCGCCGGAGAGGAACCGGAGTACCTCGACGACGACAGAGGAGCAACGACCCCGCACTGCGCCGCACAGGTCGACCCGCTGGCCGGCCTGCGCACGCCGGACGATCCGCCCTGGGACGTCTACCTCACCGGCACCGTCTTCCTCGACATCATCTTCACCGGCCTGCACTCCGCCCCCGTGCGCGGCACCGAGTCCTGGGCCCGGGGCATGGGCTCCAGCCCCGGCGGCATCGCCAACATGGCCACCGCGCTCGCCCGGCTCGGCCTGAAGACCTCCCTCGCGGCGGCCTTCGGCGACGACCACTACGGCGAGTACTGCTGGGACGCCCTCGAACAGGGCGAGGGCATCGACCTCTCCCCGTCGCGGACCGTGCGCGGCTGGCACTCGCCGGTCACCGTGTCCATGGCGTACGAGGGCGAGCGGACCATGGTCTCGCACGGCCACGAGCCGCCCGCCGACACGCTGTTCCGGCAGCAGAACGCCCCCGGCCACCCGGCCCACGCCCGCGCCGCCGTCGCCTCCCTCACGCCCGGCAAACGCAACCCCTGGATCGCCAAGGCCGCCGCCGAGGGCACCCGGATCTTCGCCGACGTCGGCTGGGACGACACCGGCGCGTGGGACCTGGCGGGGCTCGCCGATCTCGAACACTGCGAGGCGTTCCTGCCGAACGCCGAGGAGGCGCGGCGGTACACCGGCGCCGACTGCCCGCGCGCCGCGGCCCATGCCCTCACCGAGTACGTGCCCATCGCCGTCGTCACCCTCGGGGCGGAGGGGGCCTATGCCGTGGACGGGCGGACCGGGGAGTCCGCGGAGGTCCCGGCGATCGCCGTGGAGGCCCTCGACCCGACCGGTGCGGGTGATGTCTTCGTCGCCGGGTTCGTCACCGGCACGCTCGCGGACTGGCCGCTGGCCGACCGCCTCGCCTTCGCGGGCCTCACGGCGGCGCTCTCCGTCCAGGAGTTCGGCGGCTCCCTGTCCGCGCCCGGCTGGTCGGAGATCGGGGCGTGGTGGCGCAAGGTCCAGTCGGTGCCGGGCCAGGACCGGGCGGCGCTGCGGCGATACGCGTTCCTGGAGGGCCTGGTGCCGGAGGAGGACCAGGCGAGGCCGTGGCCCCTGCGGAGGGCGGTGCCGACGATCGGGTTCGGGCGCGCGGGGTGACTGCCGAGGTTGCGGGTGCGGGTGCGGCGCCGTCGTGGCTGGTCGCGCAGTTCGCCGCGCCCCTTCAGGTGGGACCAGCGCGGGGCGCCCCGAAAGGGGCGCGGGGAACTGCGCGACAAGCCCCCACCGGCCCGCGGCCGACGACCGGTGGTCACCACCCCGAGGCTAACCTCCGAGCACCCCGGCGACCTGCTCCCGCAGAAGCTTCCGTCCCGGTCCCGACACCCCGGCCAGCGCCCCGGCGAACAGCTCCTCCACCTCGCCCCCCTCGGCGCCCACCCTCCCGCTGCTCAGCACGTACCCCTCGCGTACCGCGACCCTCAGCACACCGTCCGTGTCCACGGCCGCCGCGGCGATCGTCGGTACCTCGCCGCCCGCCGGGTCCGCGACCTTCGCGTACGCCCCCTTCACCGGCTCCCGCCAGCGCAGCGCCAGCAGCACCGGCGCCTTCGCCTCCACCTCGGACAGGTCCACCTCGTCCACCCCGTCCGCCGTGAGCACCTCGGCCCACGCGTCCAGCACGATCGCCGCCGGCAGCAGATCCCGCAGGTTCGACCCGGCGATGTTCCCGCCCACCGTCGCCGTCCGGCGCACCGCCCCCGTGCCGACCCCCTTCGCCGCCTTCCGCAGCACTTCCGGAACCCGGTCGTCCACCTGGTGCAGAAGCACCGCACCCCCCAGCACGCCGCCCCCGATCGCCGTCGCTTCCGGCACCTTCCGCAGGGACACCGCCTGTTCCGGGAAGCCGTCCCGCTGCCAGACGGCCCAGACGAGGGTCGCACCGCCGACGGGTATCGCCCCCTCGGCCAGGCATTCCCGGGCCTCGGACACCGACGTGGGCAGACGCAGCAGCACGGCTACCTGCTTTCTGAACGGACAGGTGGCGTGGAGCGAACGCGGCCCCCCGACCACGCGTGGCAGTGACGGCCCGGATTCTGCCCCGGCGCGCCGGAGCGCATGCAGGGCTCACGGCTGCAACGGGGGCGCCTTCCGCTGTGAAAAGGCCTACGGCGTTGTCAGCCCCGCGTCGTACGCTTGGTAGCGCGAGGCCGCCCTCAGCTACGCGGCCGTGAAGAGGAGGAACCGCAGGCCTTAAGCGCCGGCCCATGACTCAGACACCCACAGCTCAGACTCCCGCGCAGCAGCAGGCCCGAGCTCAGTTCGAGGTTCCCGCCCAGCACCCGATGGTCACCGTGCTGGGATCCGGCGACTCCCTGCTGCGCGTGATCGAGAAGGCCTTCCCGGCGGCCGACATCCATGTCCGGGGCAATGAGATCAGCGCGGTCGGCGATGCCCGTGAAGTTGCCATCGTCCAGCGCCTGTTCGACGAGATGATGCTGGTGCTCCGCACCGGGCAGCCGATGACGGAGGACGCAGTGGAACGCTCGATCGCCATGTTGCGGGCGAGTGAGAACGGGGAGGGCCCGGAGGAGACCCCGGCCCAGGTTCTGACACAGAACATCCTGTCCTCGCGCGGCCGCACCATCCGCCCCAAGACCCTCAACCAGAAGCGGTACGTCGACGCGATCGACAAGCACACGATCGTCTTCGGCATCGGCCCCGCCGGTACCGGCAAGACCTACCTGGCCATGGCCAAGGCGGTGCAGGCCCTGCAGTCCAAGCAGGTCAACCGCATCATCCTGACCCGGCCGGCGGTCGAGGCGGGCGAGCGGCTCGGCTTCCTGCCGGGCACGCTCTACGAGAAGATCGACCCGTACCTGCGCCCGCTGTACGACGCGCTGCACGACATGCTCGACCCGGACTCGATCCCGCGCCTGATGGCGGCCGGGACGATCGAGGTGGCGCCGCTGGCCTACATGCGCGGCCGTACGCTCAACGACGCCTTCATCATTCTCGACGAGGCCCAGAACACCTCGCCCGAGCAGATGAAGATGTTCCTCACCCGGCTCGGCTTCGAGTCGAAGATCGTGATCACGGGCGACGTCACCCAGGTCGACCTGCCCAACGGGACCAAGTCCGGTCTGCGCCAGGTGCAGGACATCCTGGAAGGCGTGGAAGATGTGCACTTCTCCCGGCTGACGTCCCACGATGTCGTACGGCACAAGCTGGTGGGCCGTATCGTCGACGCGTACGAGCAGTACGACAGCACGCACGGCACGGAGAACGGCTCGCACCAGGGCGGCCGCTCGAAGTCCGGGCACAAGGGGAAGTAGACAAGCACAGCGCCATGTCGATCGACGTCAACAACGAGTCCGGAACCGAGGTCGACGAGCAGGCGATCCTCGACATCGCCCGCTACGCCCTCGCGCGGATGCGCATCCACCCGCTCTCCGAGCTCTCGGTGATCGTCGTGGACGCCGACGCCATGGAGCAGCTGCACATCCAGTGGATGGACCTGCCCGGGCCGACCGATGTCATGTCCTTCCCGATGGACGAGCTGCGGCCGCCGTCGAAGGACGAGGACGAGCCGCCGCAGGGGCTGCTCGGCGACATCGTGCTCTGCCCGGAGGTCGCCGCCAAGCAGGGTGCCGAGGCCGACACCCAGCACTCCATGGACGAGGAGCTCCAGCTGCTCACCGTCCATGGCGTGCTGCACCTGCTCGGCTACGACCACGAGGAGCCCGACGAGAAGGCCGAGATGTTCGGCCTGCAGGCGGCCATCGTGGACGGCTGGCGGGGGGAGAAGGGCCTGACCGGCCCCTCCCCGGCGCCGACGGTCTCCTAGCCGGGTGGTCGTCCAGGTATGAGTCCGCAGATCGTCGCCGGAGCGATCGCCCTGGTCGTGGTGGCGTGGCTGGCCGCCTGCGCCGAGGCCGGTATCGCCCGCGTCTCCAGCTTCCGCGCCGAGGAGGCCGTGAAGTCCGGGCGGCGCGGCAGCGCGAAACTCGCCCAGATCGCCGCCGACCCCACCCGCTACCTCAATGTCGCGCTGCTGGTCCGCGTCGCCTGCGAGATGGCCGCCGCGGCCCTGGTGACCTACGCCTGCCTCCAGGAGATCCCGACCACCTGGGAGGCGCTGCTCGCCGCGATCGGCGTGATGGTGCTCGTGTCGTACGTCGCCGTCGGCGTCTCCCCGCGCACCATCGGCCGCCAGCACCCGCTGAACACGGCCACGGCCGCCGCCTACGTGCTGCTGCCGCTGGCCAGGATCATGGGCCCGATCCCGTATCTCCTCATCCTCATCGGAAACGCCCTCACCCCGGGCAAGGGCTTCCGGCGCGGCCCGTTCGCCTCCGAGGCCGAACTGCGCGCCCTGGTCGACCTCGCCGAGAAGGAGTCCCTGATCGAGGACGAGGAGCGCCGGATGGTGCACTCGGTCTTCGAACTCGGTGACACGCTCGTGCGCGAGGTCATGGTGCCGCGCACCGACCTGGTGGTCATCGAGCGGTACAAGACCATCCGCCAGGCCCTGACGCTGGCGTTGCGCTCGGGCTTCTCGCGCATCCCCGTCACCGGGGAGAGCGAGGACGACATAGTCGGCATCGTGTATCTCAAGGACCTGGTCCGCAAGACGCACATCAGCCGGGACGCCGAGTCCGACCTGGTCTCCACCGCCATGCGGCCCGCGTTCTTCGTGCCCGACACCAAGAACGCCGGCGACCTGCTGCGCGAGATGCAGAAGGAACGCAACCACGTCGCCGTCGTCATCGACGAGTACGGCGGCACGGCCGGGATCGTCACCATCGAGGACATCCTGGAGGAGATCGTCGGCGAGATCACCGACGAGTACGACCGGGAGCTCCCGCCGGTCACCGACCTCGGCGACGACCGCTACCGGGTCACCGCCCGCCTCGACATCACCGACCTCGGCGAGCTGTACGGGCTCGAGGAGTACGACGACGAGGACGTGGAGACCGTCGGCGGGCTGCTCGCCAAGGCGCTCGGCCGGGTGCCCATCGCGGGCGCCGCCGCCCAGGTCGAACTCCCCGACGGACGGAAACTGGCCCTGACCGCGGAGGCCGCCGCCGGACGCCGGAACAAGATCGTGACGGTGCTGGTGGAGCCGGTGCCGGTGGCCCACGACCCCGAGGACGAGCCCGAATGACCCCCGACCGGCTCCGCGCCTGCTGCCTCTCCTTCAACGCGGCGGAGGAGGACTTCCCCTTCAACCCGGACATCTCGGTCTTCAAGGTCCTCGGCAAGATGTTCGCGCTGAGCTGGATGGACGCCCGCCCGCTGAAGGTCAACCTCAAGTGCGATCCCGACGACGCGGTCCGGCTGCGCACCGACCACGAGGGGCTGATCATCCCCGGGTACCACATGAACAAGCGCCACTGGAACACCGTGACCGTCGACGGCGGCCTCCCCGACCGGCTGGTGGAAGAGCTGATCGAGGACTCGTACGACCTGGTCGTGGCCGGCCTGCCGAGAGCGGAGCGGCTGCGGCTCGACCGGGCGTGACGCGGTGGCCGGGGTGCCTGACCCAGTCAAGTTGTTCGTATGCTCGGGGCATGACCGAGAGCAGTGCGCTTGATCCCGAGGACCGCAAGATCGTCACCCTGGCCCGTTCGGCCCGGGCCCGCAACGGGGTGCCCGAAGGGGCGGCCGTACGGGACTCGACGGGGCGGACGTATGTGGCGGGGACGGTGGAGCTGGCCTCGCTGCAGCTGAGCGCGCTGCGGACGGCGGTGGCAATGGCGGTGGCGTCGGGGGCGGAGTCGCTGGAGGCGGCGGCGGTTGTGAGCGGGGCCGGGGAGGTTGGCGCCGAGGACCTGGCCGCGGTGCGGGATCTCGGGGGACCGGGGACGCCGGTGCTGCTGGCGGGGCCGGACGGAGAGGTGCGGCTCACGGTCCCCGCGTAGCTTTCCCACCCACCGACCCACCCACCCGACTCGCTCCGCTGAGAAGCGAGGCGTTCTCTGACTCCGTCGGGGGAAGGGTGGGGGTCGGCTGACTGGAGGCGGGTGCGGCGCCGCTGTGGCTGGTCGCGCAGTTCCCCGCGCCCCTTTCGGGGCGCCTGTGCCGGTCCCACCTGAAGGGGTGCGGGGCTGTGTCAATTTGCGGCTCCGCCGCGTGGGCGCGACCAGCCCCACCCAGCCGCCCCCGCCCTCGGGCCGCACCACCCCGTCGCAGTCGGCCAGATTTCAACTTGTCGGTCCCCGTCTCTCGCGTATCAATGGGACCGTAAGTTCCGACGGACCGTCAGATTGTGATGGTGCGTCAGGTTCGGCCCCGCGGTGTGCCCGCATCCACCCGGACCGGGGTCGCCATCCCCACATGGCATTCCCACGCAACGGGAAGGGAGCCCGATCTCCATGAAACGCTTGACCACCGGTGCGGCACTCGCGGCGGGGGCCCTCGCCGCCACGGCGCTGGCCTTCGCCCCCTCGGCCGCCGCCGTCACCCCGACCACCGCCACCGTCACCGCCAGCTGCGGCATCTTCGGCGGCGGCGCGGCCACCCTCACCGCGACCCAGAGCGGTACCTCGGCCACCCTCACGCTCACCTCCAGCGCGATCACCACCCCGCTCGCCCTGTCGGCGAACTCCATCGCCTCCACGCTGACCATGGCCAACTCCACCGGCGGCAACGTCGTCTTCAGCGGCACCGTGAACCCGGCCATGGCGGCCGGCAGCGCCGTCACCGTCGGCCCGCTGCCCGGCACCGTCGCCTCCGGCGACAGCCTCGACTTCCACGGCGGCTCGCTCAAGATGGTCATCTTCGGCATCACCGTCACCTGTACGTCCAGCGCCGCCCAGTCCCCGGGTCCGTTCGTCTTCTGAGTCCGCTGACGGGTTCGTTCCGGATGCCGCAGAAGCTGATGAACCGTCAGGTTTCTGCGGCATCTCCATTGACTTCTCACGCGCCCTCCACATCAATGGCCCCCTGTCGGCGCAGAGGAGCCGCTGCGCCCGCAACCCTCAGGAGGGGGCTTCCATGGGTTCACCCCCAAGATCACGAAGATCCCGACGGTGGCGCTGGATCTCACTGTTCGGGGCGACCGCGCTCGCGGTCACGACGGGGGGCGCGCTGGCCTGTCCGGCCGGTGCCGCCGGGACGAACGTCGACTTCGCCACCCACTGCATCCCGCCCGCGGTCGCGGGCCTCCCGCCGATCGACGGCACCACCACCGCGAGCATCTCGGTGGACGACACCACCCCCAAGGTCGGCGACACGGTCACCGTGACCTACACCGTGGTCACACCCGCCGCCAACAACCCCACCGCCCTCGCCCTGCCGGCCGACATCATGACGCCGACCGGGAAGGTCACACTGGGCGGGGCGCAGAGCGGGGACGTCACGGTCACCGGGCCGAAGAAGAACGATCCGGTGCCCGGGCACGGGACCTTCCCGTCGTTCTCCATGACGGGGACGTTCACCGTCACCTCGCCGGGTGCCATCACCCTCTCGCCCGGCGACTACAACATCCACACCAGCTACATCCTGGAGCTGGACACCCCCTGCACGGTCACCAACCCGCCCGCCCCGGTGTCGGAGACCGTCACGGCGACCGACTCGACACCGGTCAACAACCGTGCCATCAGCCTGAGTTCGGCCTCCGGGAACCCCGGTGACAGCGTGACCGTCAGCGGCCGGAACTTCACGCCGGGCGCGAGTGTGACGCTGGCCGGGCGGTCCGGGTCCAGCCAGACCGCGGACACGGCCACCGCGACCGCGGGTTCCGACGGCTCCTTCAGCGCCCCGCTCACCGTCAACGACAAGACGACGAGCGGGATCGTGGCGTACGAGGGCGGTGCGTGGAGCGACACGGCGGGGGCCGGTCCGGCCGCCTACGTCGTCAACGACACCACGCCGGTGCCGGCCGGAAGCCAGAAGCTGACGACCACCGTCAAGGCGGGGACCCTGTCCATGTCCCAGGCCGGGGACTCCGTCGCGCTCTCGGCAGTCGACTTCGGTCAGGGCGGGGCATCGACGGGCAACCTGCAGACCGTCACCGTCAAGGACTTCCGCGGCGGTCCGGCCGGCTGGTCGCTCACCGGCAAGGTCACCGACTTCACCGGTCCCGGCGCCAAGATCGACGCCGGGAAGCTCAGCTGGACCCCGTCCTGTGCGACCAAGGCGGGCAGCCCGAGCACCTGTGCGGCCGGTTCCGCGGGCGCCGTCGGCGGTTCCGGAGCGACCCTCGCGTCGACCCCGGACTCCACCGTCACCGGCGGTGAGTTCACCGTCGGCGCCGGACTCTCCCTGGACGTACCGGCGTTCACACCTCCGGGGTCGTACTCCGGAGTCCTGACCCTGACGCTCAGCTGAGCCAACTCCCCAGTGGCGACCGGGCTTTCGAGCCAGCGGAGTCCCGGTCGCCACCCGACCCGCTTCCGACCGGGGGTCCGCACCCATGCGTCGAGTCAAGCCGTATGCCCTCCTCCTGAGCCTGCTTCTCGGACTCCTCCGCACGGCGGCTCCCGCGCACGCCGCCGACAACGGCAGCTGGTCCGTCTACCCGGTCGCCTCCAAGATCGCGGCGCGGCCGTACTTCTACCTCTCCCTCGACCCCGGGCAGACGATCACCGACAAGGTGGCCGTCGCCAACAAGACCGGCGAACCGCTCACCTTCCGGCTGTACGCGGCCGACGCCTACAACACCGCGCGGGACGGCGGGTTCGCCGTCCGCACGGTGAAGGAGAAGATGCGGGGCGTGGGGGCCTGGGCGAGCATCGCGAAGGCGCGGGTCACCGTGGCGCCGCACAGGACGGTCACCGTCGCCTTCACCCTGCGGGTGCCCCGGGGCGCCGAACCCGGTGACCATCCGGGGGCGATCGTGGCACTGGACGAGCGCGTCGATCCGGGGGCCGGCTCCCTCGCGCTCGGTGTGCAGCGGGCCGTCGGCGCCCGGGTCTATCTGCGGGTGAGCGGGCCGACGCTCCCGGCCGTCGCCGTCGAGCACGTGCACCTCACCCATCACCAGCCGCTGGTGCCCGGCCTCGGCGCCAGCACGGCCACCGTCTCCTACACCCTGCACAACACGGGGAACGTGACGTTGAACCCCCGGGTGCGGCTGCGGGCCGAGGGGCTCTTCGGCCGGACGCTGCTCAGCCGCGACCTCACCGGCGTCCCCTCCGAGCTGCTGCCGGGGGAGCGTGTGCGGCTCACCGCGCCCTGGCGGGACGCGCCCCAACTCGACTGGGGCGACGTGACGTTGACGGCCAGCGCGACCGGCACCAGGGAGTCGGCGAGCATGTCGTTCCTCGCGCTGCCGTGGCTCGTGGTGGGGCTGGCCTTCGTCGCCGGGGTGGCGGGCGGCGTGCTGCTCGCCCGGGCCCGCCGGGGCCGCGGTCTGCCGCGGCTGCTCAGAGGGCGTCGGGGCCGCGCTCGCCCGTCCGCACCCGTACGACCGTCTCCACCGGCAGTGCCCACACCTTCCCGTCCCCGATCTTCCCCGTCCGCGCGGCCTTGACGATCGCCTCGATCGCCGGCTCGGAGTCGGCGTCCTCGACGACGACCTCGATCCGGACCTTGGGGACCAGGTCGACCTGGTACTCGGCACCGCGGTACACCTCGGTGTGGCCACGCTGCCGGCCGTACCCGCTGGCCTCGGTCACGGTCAGGCCGTGCACCCCGATCTCCTGGAGGGCGGCCTTCACCGCGTCGAGGCGGTAGGGCTTGACGATCGCGGTGACGAGCTTCATGGGTGGGTCTTGACCTTCTGGGCGGAGGGGAGGACGGACGCGCTGACCGGGGCGCCGTGGCCCAGGACCCCGTGATCGTAAGCCGTCTCGGCGTGCACCGTAAGGTCCAGGCCGGTGTGCTCCTGCTCCTCGCTCGCCCGGAAGCCCAGCGTCCGGTCCAGCAGCTTGCCGAGGCCGTACGTCACGGTGAAGGCGTACGCCGCCACGGCCACCACCGCCACCGCCTGCCTGCCGAGCTGGGCGAGCCCGCCGCCGTAGAAGAGGCCCTCGGCGCCGCCGGTCATGGCCCGCTCCGCGAACAGGCCGATGAGGAGGGTGCCGATGACTCCGCCGACCAGGTGAACGCCGACGACGTCGAGCGAGTCGTCGTAGTTCAGCCGGAACTTCCAGGAGACCGCGTACGAGCAGACCACGCCCGCGGCGAGGCCGACGACCAGCGCGCCGAGCAGCGAGACCGAGCCGCAGGACGGGGTGATCGCGACCAGGCCGGCGACGGCGCCGGAGGCCGCGCCCAGGGTGGTCGGGTGGCCGTCCCGCTTCTGCTCGACGAAGAGCCAGCCCAGCAGGCCCGTGCAGCCGGCGGCCATGGTGTTGAGGAAGGCGGCGGCCGCGAGACCGTCGGCGCCGAGCGCGCTGCCCGCGTTGAAGCCGAACCAGCCGAACCAGAGCAGGCCGGCGCCCAGGACGACCATCGGGAGGTTGTGCGGGCGCATCGCGTCCTTCTTGAACCCGAGCCGCGGGCCCAGGACCAGGCACAGGGCCAGGCCGGAGGCGCCGGAGGTGATCTCGACGGGCAGGCCGCCGGCGAAGTCCAGGGCGCCGAGGTGCCGCACGATCCAGCCCCCCGGGCCCCACACCCAGTGCGCCACCGGAACGTATACCAGCAGCGCCCACACCGGCACGAACACCAGCCACGCCCCGAACCGCGCCCGGTCCGCGACCGCACCGCTGATCAGCGCGGCCGTGATGATCGCGAAGGTGAGCTGGAAGGTGGCGAAGAGGAGGGTGGGGACGGTGCCCTGCACGCTGTCCGGTCCGAGCCCGTGCATCCCGGCGTGCCGCAGCCCGCCGATGAGTCCCGCCCCGACGTCCTCCCCGAAGGCCAGTGAGTACCCGCCCGCCAGCCACACCACCGTCACCAGCGCGATCGACACGAAGCTCATCATCAGCATGTTGAGGACGCTCTTCGTGCGGACCATGCCGCCGTAGAACAGGGCCAGGCCCGGGGTCATCAGCAGGACCAGGGCGGTGGCGGCGAGCAGCCAGGCGGTGTCACCGGTGTCGGCGTGCGCGGCGGAGAGGGTCACGGGCGTCTCCAACGTCGTGGGGGCTCGTCAGAGATTCACCGGAACGCGTTTCCGGCCGCGTACGGATGTGTTTCCGTGACGTTTCGTTGCCTCTGGGTTACCGAAATCTCACGGTGCGGCGGGGGCTCGTGGATCAGGGAGAATGGGGGCCATGAGCGTTCGCAGCCAGTCCACCGAGCCGTCGGAATCGCCGGAGGCCGCCCACCGGGCGGGCTTCGCCTGTTTCGTCGGGCGCCCCAACGCGGGCAAGTCCACCCTCACGAACGCTCTGGTCGGGCAGAAGGTGGCGATCACCGCGAACCAGCCGCAGACCACGCGGCACACGGTGCGCGGCATCGTGCACCGGCCGGACGCGCAGCTGATCCTGGTCGACACCCCGGGCCTGCACAAGCCGCGCACGCTGCTCGGCGAGCGCCTCAACGACGTGGTCCGCACCACCTGGGCCGAGGTCGACGTGATCGGCTTCTGCCTGCCGGCGAACGAGAAGATCGGCCCCGGTGACCGCTTCATCGCCAAGGAGCTGGCCGGGATCCGCAAGACCCCGAAGATCGCGGTCGTCACCAAGACCGACCTGGTCGACTCCAAGACCCTCGCCGAGCAGCTGATCGCCATCGACCAGCTGGGCAAGGAGCTGGGCTTCGAGTGGGCCGAGATCGTGCCGGTGTCGGCGGTCGGTGACCAGCAGGTGAACCTGCTGGCCGACCTCCTCGTCCCGCTCCTCCCCGAGGGCCCGGCCCTCTACCCCGAGGGCGACCTCACGGACGAGCCCGAGCAGGTCATGATCGCGGAACTGATCCGTGAGGCGGCCCTGGAGGGCGTCCGCGACGAACTGCCGCACTCCATCGCCGTCGTGGTCGAGGAGATGCTCCCCCGCCCGGACCGCCCCGCCGACAAGCCCCTCCTGGACATCCACGCCAACCTCTACATCGAGCGCCCCAGCCAGAAGGGCATCGTCATCGGCCCCAAGGGCACGCGCCTGAAGGAGGTCGGCATCAAGTCACGCAAGCAGATCGAGGCACTGCTCGGCACCCCCGTCTTCCTCGACCTGCACGTGAAGGTGGCCAAGGACTGGCAGCGCGACCCGAAGCAGCTGCGGCGGCTGGGGTTCTGAGGGGGGGCTGCGCCGGGGCGTCCGGCAGCAGGCGGTGGCGCGGACGGCGGTCTCCTCAGCCGTCCCAGGGGGCGCGCAGTGGCTTGCGGCACCAGCGGTCGGGGAGCTGGGCGTGGTCCTTCGTCGGGCGCACCCAGGGGCGCAGTGAGCCTTCCGGGTCAGGAGCGCTCGCCGCGTCGAAGCGGGCGTCCAGCCCGGCCAGCAGCCTGCCGAGCGCACCGTCACGTGCCGCCGCGGGCAGGGTGTTCAGCACCTCGTCCAGGTTGTCCCGGGAGTCGAGGTCGTTGCCGTACGCGCTGATCGGGTAGTAGTCGTCAGCGTCCGTCCGGTCGGCTTCCATCCGGCGTACCAGGCGTTCCCAGGACGCGAAGCGGTCCGCGACCGAGTACACGGGCGTGGTGATCCGCTCCCGCAGATGCGGCGCGACCCGCGCCCGCTCCACCTCCAGCCGTTCCGCGTCACACCGTCCGACCGCCTCCAGCACCGGTTGCGGCAGCGTCTGCCACACGGCTCGGCTCTCCGGCGCGGACCAGAACACGTCACTCACCGCCCACTCACTCCTTCAACTGTGGTCCCGCCCACCGGGTCGATCTCCGCGACGATCCGGCAGCTGTCGTCGACGACGTACTTGTTCACCGCGCCTTCGGCGGTGGTGACGGTGGTGACCCTGGCGCCCGGCCAGGCAGGGTCGGTGCCCTCGTACTCCAGGGTGAGGGTGAGATGGCCGGCCTCGCCGCCCTCGGCCACACAGCGGTCGGCGTACCCGCAGCACCTGGGACGAGCACCACCAGCTCACGTCGTGGACCGACGAGCTGGGCCACACCACCCTGCGCGGTTACGACGGCCTCGGGCGGCTGTCGACCGCCGTGCGCCCGCAACCCCCGTTGCCGTTCTTCACTCATTGCGTGTGCGTCCCGGCAAAGGTACCCGGTGGGTCAATCGCGGCTCGGGGTCATGTCCTGCAGGCCCACCACCCGTAGCAGTTGCAGGCGTTCGTGGGACTCCGTGCCCGGGCGGGCCGTGTGGATGACGAGTTGCTGGTGGGTGTCGGCGTTGAGGAGGACCTCGCAGTCCAGTTCCAGGAGGCCGACCGTGGGGTGCAGGAAGCGCTTGGTCGTCGCGCGCCGTACCGACACCTCGTGTTCGGCCCAGAGGCGGGCGAACTCGTCGCTGCCCGCCAGGAGTTCGGCGACGAGCGCGGCGGGGACCGGGTCGGTGGGGCGGCCCGCGGCCACCGCCCGGAGGTTGGCGACGTGGTCCCGGGTGTGCGCCGGGCGGTCCTCCGGCGGGAACAGGTCGCGGGTCGAGGGGTCCAGGAAGTAGCGGCGGAGCAGGTTGCGTTCGCGCGGCGGGCGGGCCAGGACGTCGCCGCTCAGCGCCCGCGACAGCGCGTTCTGGGCCAGGACCTCGCCGTAGTCGGTCGTCACCAGCGCCGGGGTGTCGTGCAGCCGGTCCAGGACCAGGAGGAGGCCGGGACGGACGTGTGTGCTCGTCGCCTCCCGGCGCGGGGCTTCCTCGCCGGCCAGGTGGAACAGGTGATCGCGTTCGTCCTCCGTCAGGCGCAGCGCGCGGGCCATCGCCGTCAGCATCTGGCGGGAGGGGCGTGGGCCCCGGGACTGTTCGAGGCGGGTGTAGTAGTCCGCCGACATGCCTGCCAGGGACGCCACCTCCTCGCGGCGCAGGCCCGGGGTGCGGCGGCGGGCGCCGGGGGCCAGGCCCACGTCGGCGGGGTCCAGGCGGGTGCGGGCGTGGCGCAGGAAGTCGGCCAGTTCGGGGCGGTTCACCCCTCCAGGGTGGCCCGGGGCGCCCGGCTTATCCAGGGACTGCCGATCCCCTGATCGGGAGGTCTCTCCCGGCCGTCTCCGAGGAGACCGAGGCTGGTGGCACCAGCGCGAAGGAAGCGTAGGAAGCGAAGGAGAAGACCGTGATCACTCTTGTCACCGGTACGACGGGGCAGGTCGGACGGCGGTTCGTGCCGCGGCTGCTCACCCAGACCCGGCCGGGGGAGCAGGTACGGGTGCTCGTGCGGGACGCGGCCCGTGGGGAGCCGTTCGCCGGGCTGGGCGCCGAGGTCCTCGTCGGGGACCTGCGGGACGAGGAGGCGCTCGGCAAGGCCGTCGCCGGGGTGGACGCCGTCGTGAACGTCGCGGCCTCCTTCCGCGGGGTGCCCGACGAGGAGGCCTGGGCCGTCAACCGGGACGCGGCGGTGGCCCTGGGGAGGGCCGCGGTGTCCGCCGGGGTGCGGCGATTTGTGCAGGTCAGCACCGGGGTCGTGTACGGCACCGGGCGTGGCCGTCCGCTGACCGAGGAGGATGAGAGCAGGCCCGGCGGTGAGATGTGGGGCGCCTACGCCGAGTCCAAGGCAACCGCCGAACGGGAACTGCTCGCGTTGGACGGCGACACGGAGGTGCGGATCGCGCGGCTGCCCTTCGTCTATGGCGAGGGCGACCCCCACCTCGCCAACTCCCTGCACTGGGCCGCGCACTGGGCGCCCGCCCAGCGACTCCAGATGGCCCACCACGCGGATGTCGGCCAGGGCCTGATGCGTCTGCTGTACGCCCCGGCCGTGAACGGCCCGCTCCACAACATCGCCGACGACGCCCCCGTCACGACCGTGGAGCTGTACCGGCTCAACGGCATCGACGTGCCCGCGGACCTGCACACCCGCACCGACCCCGACCCCTGGTTCGGGATCATGTCCAACCAGAAGATCCGCCGGGACCTCGGCTTCCGGCCGATCTACCCGAGCGTCTGGACCGCCCGCGACGCCGGAGCCCTGTGAGCGGCTGAGCGGCTAGTCGACTCCCCGGATCCGCCCCACCAGCCCCGCCCCCGCCAGTCCGATCACCGCCGCCGCCAGGTAGAGCACCCGGTAGCCGCCCAGGTACGTCACGATCGGTGCGGCGAGGGCGGGTGCCGCCACCTGGGGCAGGGCGTTGGCCACGTTGATGACGCCGAGGTCCTTGCCGCGGTCCAGGGCCTTCGGCAGGACGTCCGTCATCAGGGCGAAGTCGACCGAGGTGAACACGCCGAAGCCGATGCCCAGGAAGGCCGCCGCGACGATCGCCCCCGGCCAGGTCTGCCACGCCGCCAGCAGCGCCGTCGCCGCCGCCATCAGCATCCCCGACCAGACCACGAACGGCTTGCGCCGCCCCGTCCGGTCCGACCAGACCCCGCCGACCACGACCGTCGCCATCAGCGTCAGCCCGTTCACCGCCGTCAGGATCAGCACACCCTGGTCGGGGTCGGAGTGGTGCAGGCGGTCGCGGAGGTAGTAGAGCAGGTACAGCAGGACCAGGGCGTTGCTGAGGTTGATCAGGAACCGGGTCAGCCACGCCCAGCCCAGGTCGGGGTACCGGCGCGGGCTCAGCCAGAACCCGGCGAGAAAGGGCCGCCAGGACCAGGGCGGCCGGTCCTGGCGGGTCAGCCGCAGATCCGGGTACCGGAGCACGTAGGGCAGCACTCCGGCCGTCGTGAACACTGCGCACGCCGCATAGCCCGCCCCGACGCCCCCGGCGGCCGTCGCCAGCCCCGTGCCGCCGACCACCCCGAGGATCTGGGCGGCTCCCAGCCAGCCGCCCACCGAACCCCGCTGGCTCCTCGGCACCCGGTCCGGCACGGCCGCCGTGACGGCCGCGAAGGCCGCGTTCAGCGTCAGCTGGACCAGGCACCAGCCCAGCATCATCGTCCCCATGCCGCCGGCGCCCGCGAGCAGCAGCAGCGACAGCGCCCCGCCCGCCGTGCCGGCGACGATCCACGGCGTACGGCGGCCCCAGCGGGACGCCGTACGGTCCGACAGCGCGCCGAAGACCGGGTTCGCCGCCAGCGACACCACCGCGCCCACGGCGGTCACCCACGCCAGCATCGTCTCCTTGGACATCCCGGAGCCGGGTGCGAAGTCCTTGGCCTGGGAGGCCAGGAGGATCTGCAGGGGGCCGTACCAGCCCACCCAGATCGCCCCGTTGGCGAGGGAGAGCGCCGACGTCCAGCCCCGGCCGACCTTCTCGGCCGGTTCCGCCAGCGCGGCCGGCGCCCCCGCCGTCGTCATCCCTGCGCCTGGGATCTCTGCGCCTGGGATCCCTGCGCCTGGGTCTTCTGTGCCCGGAGCAGGTCCCGGAACCAGCCGTACGACGACTTCGGCGTCCGTACCTGGGTGTCGTAGTCCACGTGGACCAGGCCGAAGCGGCGCGTGTACCCCTCCGCCCACTCGAAGTTGTCCAGCAGCGACCAGACGAAGTAGCCGCGCACGTCCACGCCGGCCTCCGCCGCCCGGTGCAGCGCCCGGATGTGACCGTCCAGGTAGGCGATACGCGCCTGGTCGTCGACGCCCTCGTAGGAGCAGCCGTTCTCGGTGATGACGATCGGCGGGAGCCGGTCTCCGTAGCGGTCCCGGAATCCGGTGAGGAGTTCCGTCAGGCCCTCCGGGACCACCGGCCAGCCGAAGTCCGTGACCGGCACGTCCTCGATGTCCTGCACGGAGAAGGGGAGTTCGGCGGGGAGGGTGAGTCCGCCGAACTCGATCTCGGTGCCCTGCGGGGCGCCCACCTTCGTCGGGGCGTAGTAGTTGACGCCGTACCAGTCGAGCGGCTCGGAGATCACCTTCAGGTCCGCGGCGACGTCGCCCGGCATCAGGTCGCCCATGCCCTCCGGGTACTCGCCCAGCAGAACCGGCTCCGCGAACAGGCGGTTGAGGAGGAGGTCGTAGAAGCCGGCCGCCTCCAGGTCCGGCTGCTCCCGGGAGGCCGGCCAGGTGGGGCCGTGGGAGTTGGCGATGCCGATGTCGGCGGCGCCCGCCGCGCGCAGCGCCCGTACGGCCAGGCCGTGGGCGAGGAGCTGGTGGTGGGCGACCGGGAGCGCGTCGAACATCAGCTGCTTGCCGGGGGCATGGGCGCCCAGGGCGTGGCCGAACAGGGTGTGTTCGGCGGGCTCGTTGAGGGTGATCCACTTCTGCACCCGGTCCCCGAGCCGGTCCGCGACCGTGGAGACGTAGTCGGCGAATCGTGCGGCGGTGTCCCGCTCCAGCCAGCCGCCCCCCGCGGCGGAGCCGCTGTCGGGCACAGCCTGAAGGGCCGTCGGCAGGTCCCAGTGGAAGAGGGTCGGGACCGGCCGTACGCCCGCCGCGCACAGCTCGTCCACGAGGCGGTCGTAGAAGTCCAGGCCGCCCGCCGAGCGCACCCGCGGCCAGGAGACCGAGAAGCGGTACGCGTCCACGCCGAGGCCGGCCAGCAGGGCCACGTCCTCGCGGTGGCGGTGGTAGTGGTCGCAGGCCACCGCCGCCGTCGAGCCGTCCTTGATCCGGCCCGGCTCGGCCGAGAACACGTCCCACACGGAGGGCTCGCGCTCGTCGGCCGCGCCCTCGATCTGGTGGGCCGAGGTCGACACACCCCACAGGAAGTCGTCGGGGAAACCGGGGAAACGGGGTATCGGACGGTCCGCGTCAGTCGCCATGGCCGGGATCATCCTTACCACCGGTAACAGAAGTCAACGTCCGGAGGTGAACTACCCGTTACCGCTGCCGATTAGGCGCCCTCCTTCAACACCCTTGAGATCAGCTCGCGTTGCTCGGAGGTCAGCCGCGGATCGGCCGCGTACACCGTCCGCCCGTCCACCGTGATCCGGTACGCGAACCCGTCCGGCACCCCGGGCGGCGGGGTGCCCTGGCCGGCCGCGAGCGCGTGCTCGGCCAGGGCCTGCCACTCATGGGCGTCGGGCTGCCCCGAGGTGTCCACCTCGGCCCGCCGCTCGATGCCCGCGAACCCACCCGTACGCCTCACCTGAATACGCATGGGTCCCTGTGTAGTACGGGATCAGCCGGTCTGCACACCCACCTGGGCCCACGCCTTGAGGACCGCCTCGGTCTCCTCGCCCTCCTCGAAGCGGGCCTTGGCCGCCGCCACGGTGAGCTTCGCGAAGTCCGTGAAGCGGGCGTCCGACCCCAGTTCACCGCCGGTGAGCACGTCGTACCAGATCCGCCCGGCCCGCTCCCAGGCGTTGCCGCCGAGGGCGGTGGCGAGCAGGTAGAAGGCGTGGTTGGGAATGCCGGAGTTGATGTGCACCCCGCCGTTGTCCCGGTTGGTCCTGACGTACCCCGCCATGGTCGCGGGCTGCGGGTCCTTGCCGAGGCGGGGGTCGTCGTACGCGGTACCCGGGGCCTTCATCGAGCGCAGGGCCACCCCGCGCACGCCCGGGGCGAGCAGGCCCTCGCCGATCAGCCAGTCCGCCTGGTCGGCACTCTGGCCGAGGGAGTACTGCTTGATCAGCGAGCCGAAGACGTCCGAGACCGACTCGTTGAGGGCGCCGGACTGGCCGTAGTACTCCAGGTTGGCCGTGTACTGGGTGACGCCGTGCGTGAGCTCGTGGCCGATGACGTCGACGGAGCTGGTGAAGTCGGTGAAGATCTGGCCGTCGCCGTCGCCGAACACCATCTGCTCGCCGTTCCAGAAGGCGTTGTCGTAGTCGCGGTCGTAGTGCACGCTCGCGTCGAGCGCGAGTCCGTTGCCGTCGATGGAGTCGCGCTCGTACGCCTTCAGATAGAGGTCGAAGGTGGCGCCGAGGCCGGCGTAGGCGCGGTTGACGCTCGCGTCCTGGCCGGGCTCGGAGCCCTCCTCGCGGACCTTGGCGCCGGGCAGGTCGGTACCGTGGCCGGCGTCGTAGACGGTGCGGCGCGGCGCGCTGTCCGGGGCCGCCGGGGCGGCGACGACGGTGAGGGTGCGCACGGCGGTGACCCGGCGGCGGACGCGGGCCGCGGAGTCGTGCTGCAGGGTGCGCAGCGCGGAGTCGGCGAGTGCGCCGTCCTCGTGCTGGGCGAGCTGGTCGAGGATGTGCGGCGGCACGATCCCGCAGAAAACGGGCGTGCGGCGGATGACGGGCTCAGAGCCCCCGTTGGTCGTCATGCACCGCACCCTCGCACTGAGTCACTCGACTGTCACTACTCGCAACCATGATTGGTGAAATACCGCGACAATTGATGACTCTGCGTGAGGGGGAGTGGTATGGCGCACGTTTTGTCCAGTTCGTCCCCACGGTCCCGCATACTGATACGGCGCCCCGCGTTCGAAGGGGCTCGACTAGCATGCGGAGCATCATGCGTTTCGGGCTGCTTCTTCTTAGCTGCCGCGGCGAGGGCCTGTAGTCCAGGTCGACTCCCTCCCCGCGGAGCTTCGTGTTGCGTCGTCGGCCGTCCTTCCGGACATCCTGAGGAGCCCCGCGATCATGGCGAACCGCCAGCAGCCCACCACCATGCCGATCCACAAGTACGGCCGCTACGAGCAGGTCGACATCCCGGACCGCACCTGGCCCCAGCAGCGCATCACCGCCGCTCCCCGCTGGCTCTCCACCGACCTGCGCGACGGCAACCAGTCCCTGATCGACCCGATGTCGCCCGAGCGCAAGCGCCGGATGTTCGACCAGCTGGTGAAGATGGGCTACAAGGAGATCGAGGTCGGCTTCCCCGCCTCCGGCCAGACCGACTTCGACTTCGTGCGCTCGATCATCGAGGAAGAGGGCGCTATCCCCGACGACGTCACGATCTCCGTGCTGACCCAGGCCCGCGAGGACCTGATCGAGCGGACCGTGGAGTCGCTGAAGGGCGCCCGGCGGGCCACCGTGCACCTGTACAACGCCACGGCGCCGGTCTTCCGGCGGGTGGTGTTCCGCGGCTCCAAGGACGACATCAGGCAGATCGCCGTCGACGGCACCCGCCTGGTGATGGAGTACGCCGAGAAGCTGCTGGGTCCGGAGACGGAGTTCGGCTACCAGTACTCCCCGGAGATCTTCACCGACACCGAGCTGGACTTCGCGCTGGAGGTCTGCGAAGCGGTCATGGACGTCTACCAGCCGGGTCCGGGCCGCGAGATCATCCTCAACCTGCCGGCCACCGTGGAGCGTTCGACGCCGTCGACGCACGCGGACCGCTTCGAGTGGATGCACCGCAACCTCTCCCGCCGTGAGCACGTCGTGCTGTCCGTCCACCCGCACAACGACCGCGGTACGGCCGTCGCCGCCGCCGAGCTGGCGCTGATGGCCGGCGCCGACCGCGTCGAGGGCTGCCTGTTCGGGCAGGGCGAGCGCACCGGCAACGTCGACCTGGTCACCCTGGGCATGAACCTGTTCTCGCAGGGCGTCGACCCGCAGATCGACTTCTCCGACATCGACGAGATCCGTCGTACGTGGGAGTACTGCAACCAGATGGAGGTCCACCCGCGCCACCCGTACGTGGGCGACCTGGTCTACACGTCCTTCTCCGGCTCCCACCAGGACGCCATCAAGAAGGGCTTCGACGCCATGGAGGCCGACGCGGCCGCGAAGGGCGTCACCGTCGACGACATCGAGTGGGCCGTGCCGTACCTGCCGATCGACCCGAAGGACGTCGGCCGCTCCTACGAGGCGGTCATCCGGGTCAACTCGCAGTCCGGCAAGGGCGGTGTCGCCTACGTCCTGAAGAACGACCACAAGCTGGACCTGCCGCGCCGGATGCAGATCGAGTTCTCCAAGCTCATCCAGGCGAAGACGGACGCCGAGGGCGGCGAGGTCACCGGATCCGCCATCTGGGCGGTCTTCCAGGACGAGTACCTGCCGAACCCGGAGAACCCCTGGGGCCGTGTCCAGGTGAAGACGGGTCAGTCGACCACCGACACCGACGGGGTGGACACCCTCACCGTCGAGGCCACCGTCGACGGCGAGGACACCGTCCTGACCGGCTCGGGCAACGGCCCGATCTCCGCGTTCTTCGACGCGCTGCAGGGGCTGGGCATCGACGTACGGCTGCTGGACTACCAGGAGCACACGATGAGCGAGGGTGCCTCCGCGCAGGCCGCCTCCTACATCGAATGCGCGATCGGCGACAAGGTTCTGTGGGGGATCGGCATCGACGCGAACACGACGCGTGCGTCGCTGAAGGCGGTCGTGTCCGCCGTCAACCGCGCGACGCGATAACCGCTCTGACCGGCGGTTTAGGGGCCCTGATCGTGCTGTACGGCGATCAGGGTCCCGTCGTATACCGGCCATCCGACCGTGGAGGTCACGGAAAGGTCTCGTACGGGGTACTGACTCCACCTCACCGATGTGGCTAACATCACGCCAGCGGTGGCGATGTTGCCACGGCGTTAAGGAGGTGCGACGTGCTGCCAGTACGGGGACGAGACGGCCGAACCGCCAGGCCTGCCCGCATTCTGGGCACCCGCACCGCATGGACGCCCGTCGGCGACGGCGAGTTCTTCTGCCCCGGCTGCGGAGGCGACCGCAACTACCAGCGGCTCACCGGCCGCCGCCGCTTCACCCTGCTCGGTGTGCCGGTGCTGCCGCGCGGCACCACCGGGCCGGTCGTGGAGTGCGCCGCCTGCCGTCACCACTTCGGCACCGACGTCCTCGACCACCCGACCACCTCCCGCTTCTCCGCGATGCTCCGCGACGCCGTGCACACCGTCGCCCTCGCCGTCCTCGCGGCGGGCGGCGCCTGTGCCCGTACGTCCCTGGAGGCGGCCGCTGCGGCGGTCCGCGCGGCCGGCTTCGAGGACGTCACGGAGGAGCAGTTGAGCGCGCTCGTCGACGCGCTCGCCGCCGACACCGGCCGGGTCTTCGAGCAGCCGGGCGGTGCGAGCCTCGCGATAGAACTGCACGAGGCCCTCGACCCGCTGGCCCCGCACCTCGCCCCGGCCGGCCGCGAGTCCCTGCTCCTCCAGGCCGCCCGGATCGCGCTCGCCGACGGCCCCTACACCAACGCCGAACGCGAGGTCCTCGGCACGGTCGGCGCGGCCCTGACCATCTGCGCCGACGACGTGACCCGCCTGCTGGCGGCGGCCCGCACCCCCTCCTGAGCCCCCGCGGAAACTGACGGTGTGCCAAACCGCGTGACCCGTTCGGCCGTTGCGGGGGTGCGGTGAAGGCGGCGGGGAGGAACATGGAAGGGTGAGCCATGTGTCTCCTGTGACCCGTGTGAGCCGGATCTCCCTCGCCGCCGCCCTGCTGCTCGGGGCGTTCACCGTCGAACCCAGGGCCTGGGCGGCGACCTGCGAGTCCGCCGTGCCGTATGTGTCCGGCGAGGGCGGCTACGCCCAGTACCGCATCCCGGCCGTCGTCCGCACCTGGCACGGCACCCTGCTCGCCTTCGCCGAGGGCCGGCACAGCACCACCGGCGACAGCGGTGACATCGACGTCGTGTTGCGGCGTTCCTCCGACGGCGGCTGCACCTGGAGCCCGCTCCAGGTGGTGGCCGACGGCAAGGGGAACACCCGGGGCAACCCGGCACCCGTGGTCGACCCGCGCACCGGCGACATCGTCCTGGTGACCTCCTACAACGACGGCTCGGTGAGCGAGGCGCAGATCATGCGCGGCCAGGTCACCAAGGAGCAGAGCCGCCGGGTGTTCGTGCAGCGCAGCCGGAGCGACGGCCGGTCCTTCACCGCCCCGCGGGAGATCACGGCGCAGGTGAAACCCTCGGGCTGGCGCTGGTACGCCACCGGTCCCGGCCATGCCGTCGCCGTCACCGAGGGACCGCACCGCGGCCGTCTGGTCGTCGCCGCCGACCACTCCGGAACGCCGCGTCCCGGCTCCTCCGACACCGGCCAGGAGGCCAGGTACTACGGCGGTCACGCGATCTACAGCGACGACGGCGGCCGCAGCTGGCACCTCGGCTTCGTCGACGGCTCCTACACCGGCCGCGACAACCCCAACGAGACCACCGCCGCCCAACTCCCCGACGGCCGCCTCTACTTCAACGCCCGTGACCAGAACGGCAGCAGCCCCGGCAACCGCCTCAACGCCTGGTCGAGCGACGGCGCGGAAACCCTGGACGCGCAGTACACCGTCCAGCCGACCCTGCGCCGGGTCCCGGTGGTCGAAGCCTCGGTCCTCCAACTCCGGGGCTTCGAAGCCCCGTTGCTCTTCTCCGCCCCCTCGATCCCGACGGCCCGCCAGGCCATGGCCCTGTGGACCAGCGCGGACGAGGGCATCAGCTTCGACAAGCTCCTCACCCTGTCCGGCCGCAAGGCGGCCTACTCGGACCTGGTGCAGGTGGACAGGAGCACGGTGGGCGTGCTGTACGAGACGGGGACGCGGACGGCGTACGACACGATCGAGTTCCGGCGGGTCGCGGCACCCCGGGAGTGAGCCGTGGCGGTGAACCGGCCGCCGCCGCGTACCGGCCGCCGCCGTGTACCGGCCGCTGCCGTGCGCCGGCCGCCTCCGTGAACCGGTTGTTGCCATGAACGGGGCAACCGAATCCACCCCGCCGGTGGTCTGGAGGGCGAGGGGGTGGCTGATGCAGGCCGAACTCGAGGCCCAGTTCCAGGAATTCGTCAGAGCACGGTGGTCCCATCTGGTGCGGACCGCCTATCTGCTCACCGGCGACCCGCACCACGCGGAGGACCTCACGCAGACCGCGCTGGCGAAGGCGTACCGGTCGTGGCGCCGGGTCTCCGGCACCGACCGTCCGGAGGCGTACGTCCGCCGCATGCTGGTCAGCTGCAACAGCGACCGGTTCCGCAAACGGCGGGTCACGGAGTCGCTGACCGCCGCGCCGCCCGAGCGCGCGGGGCACGACGACGCGGTCTCCCGGGCCGACGAGCGCGGCACGCTGCTCGCCGCCCTGGCGGAACTGCCGCCCAGGCAGCGCGCCGTGGTGGTGCTGCGGTACTGGGAGGACCTGTCCGAGGCGGAGGTCGCCGACGTGCTCGGCTGCTCCCCGGGCACGGTCAAGAGCCAGGCGTCCAAGGGCCTGGCGAAGTTGCGTACGTTTCCGGGTCTCGCGCAGACCATGAGCCAAGCGGGATCCGGGCAGGGAGGCACCAGGTGAGCGGCGAGAAGCAGGGCACACAGGCCGATCCGGACTTCGAGGAGCGGGTCCGGGCGCTGCTGGCCGGGGACGCCTCGGCGCTGCGGCCGTCGCCGGTGCCGTATCCGGAGATCCGGCGGCGGGGGGTGCTGGAGCGACGGCGGCGGCGCCTCGGGGTGACCGGGGTGGCGCTGGCGACCCTGGCGGCGGTGCCGGTCGGCGCGTACGCGATCGGCGGCGGCAGCACCACGACGAGCCCGGCGGGCCCAAGTCCCACCGTGCGGTCCAGCCCGCGCCCGACAGCGACACCGTCGGCCACCCCGACAGGCCCGGCGCGGCCGGTTTCCGCGGACCAGCTCCTGGACGGGATCACCTTCGAACAGGCCGCCGGCGGACTCGGCAAGTGCCTGGACTACAACAAGGCGCACCGGCTACCCAAGGACCCGTCCTACACCGACCTGGGGCGACCCGCCGACTACCGGATCATCCTGGCGATGCGCAGCACCGGCGACTCGAACGCCCCCGGCGACGGCTACTTCGTGGTCGCGGTGCGCGAGAAGCCGACGGCGGCCCGGCTCATCTGCGACATCAAGGGCGGCGAGGCCTCCGGGCTGAACACCAGCACCGGGGACCCCTTCGGCGACTCGGCCATGCCGGTGATCCCGGACATCAACAGCGGCAAGCTGTACCAGCAGTCGTACCTCGACAAGGGCAACTGGAAGCTTCCGTTCCGCTGGGGGATCATCGGCAGCTACCGCAGCTCGGTGGCCAGGATGACCGTGTCCTACGGCGACGGCACGGGCGAGGCGGTCCTCGACCACGGCTGGTTCGTCGCCGCCGGCACCCTGCACCAGCAGGTCACGAAGTCACCGCGCCTCAAGGGGTACGACCGCACCGGCAAGCTCGTCTACGACTCCGACCAGGACGCCTCGTACGAGAAGACGCTGCCCTAGCGCAGGGCCTCCACGCCAGGGGACGACGGAGGAGGCGGCGGAAGGAGCCGCAGAGGGGCGGGCCGGCGGTCGGCGCCGGTCACCGGGGAGGTGGCCGGCGCCGGGCGGGCTGTCGGGGAGCGGCCGGCTGGGCGGCCACCGTGGCGCCGTCCAGCCACGCTTATTGGTCCGACCTCTGATGGTTTACGCCATTCGTGTGCGGTGCCTTGACCGTCCCGAAGCCCCCTCTTATGGTCGCGCTTACACATGACGTCCGACGTCTCCTTTTCCCCCACGCTGGAGGCACCGTGCGCGACGAGGCGACCCACGGCCGCAGGACGTTCCTGAAACACGCCGGCGCACTGGGGGCGGCCGCCTCGCTGACGGCCTGCGGGCCCAAGTCGACGATCGACCTCGGCGGCAGCGGCTCCGACCGCACCCTGACGGCCGTCATCGGCTACGGCAACGACGGCAGCTGGGACCCGACCCAGACCGCGTCCGCGTTCGCGATGGCCGCCAACAACCACATCTACGAGGGCCTCGCCGACACCGACCCCATCACCCGCGCCCCCTATCCGGCGCTGGCGACCCGGCTGCCCGCCGACCCGGACGCCACCACCTGGCGGTTCACCCTGCGCCCGGGCGCCACCTTCCACGACGGCAGGCCGGTCACCGCCGACGACGTGGTCTTCGTCTTCGACCGGATCCTCGACCCGGGCACCCAGACCCTCGCCAAGGGCTTCTTCGCGAGCTGGCTGAAGGAGGCCCGCAAGATCGACAGCCGGACCGTCGACCTGGTCCTGAGATTCCCCTTCCCGGACGGGGTCGCCCGCCTCACCCTCGCCAAGATCATGCCCAGGCGCGTGTTCTCCCGGCCCGGTGCCTGGGACGACGCGATCAAGGGACTCGCGGTGGGCACGGGACCGTACCGGCAGACCGGGCACCACCCGAAGTCGAACACCACCTTCGCCGCGTACGACGGCTACAACGGCCCCCGCAGGGCCGCCTTCCGGCGGATGAACTGGCTGACGATCGTCGACGCGGCCTCACGGGTGGCCAGGATCTCCGGGGTCGGCGCGGGCGCACAGATCTCCGACAACATCCCCTACGCCAACATCACCCGCCTCGAACAGGGCGGACTGTCGGTCGGCGGCGGCGCCGGGATGAACAACCTGTTCCTGATGTTCAACACGCGGCACAAACCCTTCGACGACGTCCGGGTCCGGCAGGCCCTGCACTACGCCATCGACAAGGCGAAGATCGTCGAGGTCGCCCTCAAGGGCCACGGAAAACCGGCGAGTTCGTTCCTGAACGAGACCAACCCCGCCTACCGCAGGGCGAAGACGGTCTACGACCACGACCCCGAAAGGGCGAAGGCGCTCCTCAGGGCGGCCGGCGTCAGCGGGCTCAGAATCGACATCCTCGCCGTCAACGTGAGCTGGATCGTCGACTGCCTGCCCACCATCAAGTCGTCCTGGGACGCGATCGGCGTCGCCACGACCCTGTCCCCGCAGGAGACCACGGCCGTGTTCACCAAGATGGACCAGAAACAGGACTACCAGGTCGTCGCCGCCGTCTCGAACCCCAACCAGTTCGGCCTCGACGCCGACCTGATCATGCACTACAACTACGGCCCCGAGAACCTCTGGATGGGGTACGCCCGCTGGTCCGACAACGCCGTCGCGAAGCGGCTCTTCAAGGACATGGACGCGGCCACCCGCGAACCGGACCCCGAGAAGAAGAAGACGATGATCCAGGACTACGTCGACATCGTCGCCGAACAGGCCGTCCTCTACCCGGTCGTCCACAACGAGCTGATCACCGCCTGGGACCCGCGCAGGCTCACCGGCATAAGGGCCCAGCCCTACCCCGGCATCAACGTCCTGACGGCCAAGTGGGCCTGACGGCATGAACGCCGTCCTGCGCATCCTGCTGCGCCGAATCGTCCTGCTGGTGCCGCTGCTGCTCGGCATCGCCCTGTTCGTGTTCCTGGTGATGCGCTTCTCCGACGTCGACCCGGCGTCCGCGTTCTTCCAGGGCGCCAACCCCACCCCGCAACAGCTCCACGACTTCCGCGAACGCAACGGCCTCCTCGACCCCCTGCCCCTGCGCTACGTCCACTTCGTCGGCGGTCTGCTCCACGGCGACCTCGGCACCAGCGCCCTCACCCGCACCCCGGTCCTCGACCAGGTCGCCACCGCCCTGCCGCTCACCCTCCAGCTGACCTTCCTCGGCCTCGGCATCGCGGTCGTCCTGGCGCTGGCCGGCGGTGTCACCGCGGCCATCCACCGCGACCGCTGGCCGGACCAGGCCATCCGGGTGCTCTCGCTCGTCGGCGTCGCCGCCCCCGCCTTCTGGCTGGCGCTGCTGATGATCCAGTACCTGGCCGTCGACCGGGGCTGGTTCCCCTCCGGCGGCTACATCAACCCGGAGGACTCCGTCACCGGCTGGCTGAAGACCATGGCCCTGCCCGCCCTCGCGCTCTCCCTCCCGGTCGCCGCCCAGCTCACCCGGATCGTCCGCACCTCGGTGGTCGAGGAACTCGACCGGGACTACGTCCGCACGGCGATCGGCAGCGGGCTGCCACCCCATGTCGTGGTCGGCCGCAACGTCCTGCGCAACGCGCTGGTCAACCCCCTGACCGTGCTCGGTCTGCGGGTCGGCTACCTGCTCGGCGGCGCCGTCGTCATCGAGACCATCTTCGCCCTGCCCGGCATGGGCAAGCTGATGATCGACGCCGTGCAGAACGGCGACCCGGCCGTCGTCCAGGGCGTGGTCCTCACCACCGCGACCGGCTTCGTCGTCGTCAACCTCGTCATCGACGTCCTCTACCTGCTGGTCAACCCCCGTCTGAGGGAGGCGACATGACGACGTTCACCCGCGCGGCCCTCACCACCGCCCTGGCCCGTCCCGGCGTACGACTGCGCAGACTGTCCCCGCTGTCCAGGGCGGCCCTCGTCTTCCTGGCCGTGGTCGTCCTGGTGGCGGTGTGCGCGCCCCTGCTCGCCCCCGACGACCCCCTCGCCCAGCAGGCACCCGCCGACGGCACCGGGCACCCCTCCGCCGGCCACTGGATGGGCCAGGACAGCCTCGGCCGGGACATCCTCAGCCGGCTGATGTACGGCGCCCGCTGGTCCCTCGCCATCGGCCTCGGCGCGACCGGCCTCGCCCTGCTCGCCGGCGCGCTGCTCGGCGCGCTCGCGGCCACCTCCCGCAAAGGCGTCGACGAGACCCTGATGCGCTGCCTGGACGTGGTGATGGCGTTCCCGGGCATCGCCCTGGCCGCCGTCCTGGTCGCCGTCTTCGGCGGTGGCATCACGGTCCTGATCTGCGCGATCGCCTTCCTCTTCACCCCGCCCGTGGCCCGCGTGGTCCGGGCGAACGTCCTCGACCAGTACGGCGAGGACTACGTCACCGCGGAACGCGTGATCGGCGCCCGCACCCCCCACATCGTGCTCCGCCACGTGGCCGTCAACTGCGCCGCCCCCGTCCTGGTCTTCTGCACGGTCCAGGTCGCCGAGGCCATCGTCTTCGAGGCGTCCCTGTCCTTCATCGGCGCGGGCGTGCGGCCCCCGGACCCGTCCTGGGGCAGCGTCATCGCGGACGGCAGGAACATGGTGCTGACGGGCGGCTGGTGGGCGACCCTCTTCCCCGGCCTGCTGATCCTGCTCACCGTCCTCTCCCTGAACATCCTCTCCGAGGGCGTCTCGGACGCGTGGGCGTCCCCGGCGCCGCGGGAGACGGAGCCGACAGGGGCCGATCCGGTGGAGACCGTCGAGCGGGGCGAGGTCCTGGAGCTGCCCGGGCTGGCGGAGGCCGGCGAACGACTCCGCGCCCGCGCCCGGCCGCCCGTTCCGGACGGTCAGCCGGTACTGGCCGTGGAGCGGCTGGCCATCGGCTTCCCCGACCGCCACCGGGGCGTGAACATCGTCGACGGCATCAGCTTCGAGGTGCATCCGGGTGAGGTACTGGGCCTGGTGGGAGAGTCGGGCTGCGGAAAGTCCTTGACGGCGCTGACGATCATGGGCCTGCAGCCGAAGACGGCGCGGGTGACGGGCCGGATCGATTTCTCCCCCGGTGAGGGAACGCGCCCCAAAGGGGCGCGGGGCGGTATCGAACATGCGGCTACCGCCGTGCGGGCACGATCAACCCCCGCCGGCCCGCAGCCGCCCGTAGACCTGACCACCCCCCACCGCCGCCTCCTCGGCCACGAACTCGCGATGGTCTACCAGGACGCCCTGTCCTCCCTGAACCCCTCCATGACCGTCAACGCCCAGCTCAAGCAGCTGACAAGACGCGGCGGCCACCACACCCCGGCCGAACTTCTCGCCCTCGTCGGCCTCGACCCCGGTGGAACGCTCCGCAGCTATCCCCACGAACTCTCCGGCGGCCAACGCCAGCGCGTCCTGATCGCCATGGCCCTCTCCCGCGACCCCCGCCTGATCATCGCCGACGAACCGACCACCGCCCTCGACGTCACCGTCCAGGCCCAGGTGATGGAACTCCTCCTCCGCCTCCGCGAGGAACTCGGCTTCGCGCTGATCCTCGTCTCCCACGACCTGGCCCTCGTCGCGGACGTCACCGACCGGGTGGTGGTGATGTACGGCGGACAGATCGTCGAGACCGGCGTCACCGCGGAGCTGGTCGCCGCCCCGGCCCACCACTACACGCGCGGCCTGCTCGGCAGCGTGCTGTCGCTGGAGTCCGGGGCCGAGCGGCTGACCCAGATCAGGGGCGTGGTGCCGTCCCCGGCCGACTTCCCGGCGGGCTGCCGCTTCGCGGACCGCTGCCCGGCGGCGAGCGAGGTCTGCCGTACGACGGCACCGGACCTGGTCGGCTCCCGTATCCACACCGCGGCCTGCCACCACCCGGCCGTCGACCTGGCGAGCACCGAGGCGGTGACATGAGCGCGGTGGAGCTGGCCGGCGTCCACGTGGTCCACCGGTCCCGCGGTGGAGGTGTCTTCGGCCGGGACCGGGTGTACGCGCTGACCGGCGCCGATCTCACCGTGGCGCCCGGCGAGACGGTCGGCGTGGTCGGCGAGTCGGGGTGCGGGAAGTCGACGCTGGCGAAGGTGCTGGTCGGCATCCAGCGGCCGACCGCCGGCACGGTCACCGTCCACGGCCGCGACCTGTGGGCGATGCCGGGGGCCGAACGCCGGTCGGCCGTCGGCGCCGGCACCGGCATGATCTTCCAGGACCCGTCGACGGCCCTCAACCGCCGGCTGCCGGTGCGCCGTATCCTTCGCGACCCGCTGGACGTCCACGAGCGCGGCACCCGGGCCGAACGGGAGGACCGGGTGCGGGAGTTGATGGGCCTGGTCGGTCTGCCCCGGGCCCTCGCCGAGGCCCTGCCCGGCCAGCTCTCCGGCGGACAGCGGCAGCGGGTGGCGATCGCCCGGGCGCTCGCCCTGGACCCCGACCTGGTGGTGGCGGACGAACCGACCAGCGCGCTGGACGTCTCGGTCCGCGCCCAGATCCTCAACCTCCTCCTCGACCTGCGCGAGCGGCTCGGCCTCGCCATGGTCTTCGTCTCCCACGACATCCAGACGGTACGGCGGATGAGCGACCGGGTGATCACCATGTACCTGGGCCGGATCGTCGAGGAGACCCCGGCCGCCGAGGTCAGCGAGCACGCCCGGCACCCGTACACCAGGGCCCTGTTCTCGGCCACTCCCGGCCTGCTCCGCCCGATCGACCCCATCCCGCTCACCGGTCCGGTCCCCTCGGCCACCCGACCGCCGTCCGGGTGCCCGTTCCGCACCCGCTGCTGGAAGGCGGACGACGAGTGTGCCGTCCGCATGCCTGACTTCACGGCCGCGTCACGCACCGCTCACCGCTACCGCTGTCACCATCCACTGGAGGAGGACCAGCCGAGCCACAGCCTGCCCAGGGAGCCCTGATGACCCTGCCCACCCCGCTGACCGGTGTCGTACCGCCCGTCTGCACCCCCCTGACCCCGGACCGCGAGGTGGACGTCCCGTCCCTGCGCGGGCTCGTCGACCATCTGGTGGCGGCCGGGGTGGACGGCCTGTTCGTGCTGGGCTCGACGTCGGAGGTGGCGTACCTGACGGACCGCCAGCGCAGGCTGGTCACGGAGACCGTGGTGACGCACGCGGCCGGGCGGCTCCCGGTGCTGGCGGGCGTGATCGACATGACCACGCCCCGGGTCCTGGACCACGTCGAGTCCGTCACCTCCGCCGGCGCGGACGCGATCGTCGCCACCGCGCCCTTCTACACCCGCACCCACCCCGCCGAGATCGCCCGCCACTTCCGGCTGGTCGCCGACGGCTCGCCCGTCCCGGTGATCGCCTACGACATCCCGTCCGCCGTCCACACCAAGCTCCCCGCCGACCTGGTGCTGGAGCTGGCCGCCGACGGGGTGCTGGCCGGGCTGAAGGACTCCAGCGGCGACCTGGCGGCCTTCCGCGAGGTCGTCACCGGCAGCCGGGGCCTGCCCCGCTTCAGCGCGCTGACCGGCTCCGAGCTGACCGTCGACTCGGCCCTCGCGCTGGGCGCCGACGGCGCGGTACCGGGGCTCGCCAACGTCGACCCGGACGGCTATGTCCGTCTCCACCGGCTCTGCCGGGCCGGTGACTGGGAGCGGGCGCGGGCCGAACAGGAGCGGCTGTGCGCGCTGTTCGCGATGGTCCGGGTCGGCGACGGGCGCCGGATGGGCGGCAGCTCGGCGGCGCTGGGCGCGTTCAAGGCGGCACTGCATCTGCGCGGGGTCATCGGATCCCCGGTCACCGCGGAGCCGCAGGTGCCGCTGTCGGAGGCGGAGATCGAGTGCGTGGGCAAGCACCTGGCGGCGGCGGGGCTGATGTGAGCCGGCGCCGCAGCGGCCGCGGACGGACGGCTGTCACCGCGCGCACGGCAGGCGGTCCCGGAAACCGGGCTCGGGCGGCCGTGCGGGACAGACTCCGGCCGAGTCTAGGCACGCAGCGCCACCTCGGTGATGCGAAGCGTGAAATTCACGGAGGCGGGGGAGCCAGGTGAGGTGAACGCGAAGAACCTCCCCCTCGGCTCCTGCGCCGTCGACACCCGTACCGGACGGCTGGGCATCGTCATGGGGCACGAAGGCCCCTATGTGCAGCTGAGGCCGTACGGGGGAGGGCGGGAGTGGGACGCCCACCCGGACGCCGTACGGATCGCGACCCAGGCCGAACGGCTCAGCGCGGCCACCGCCCACGCCAACGCCCGCAGCCGCGGCGAGGTGCCTTGAAGGTTCCGGTCCGGACCGGTCCCCTGCCACGGCAGGGCAGAATGGGCCCATGAGCCTGTTCCGCGACGACGGCATCGTGCTGCGCACCCAGAAGCTGGGTGAGGCGGACCGGATCATCACGCTGCTCACCCGTGGACACGGCCGGGTGCGGGCCGTCGCGCGTGGGGTGCGGCGGACCAAGTCGAAGTTCGGGGCGCGGCTCGAGCCGTTCTCCCATGTCGACGTGCAGTTCTTCGCGCGGGGCAGCGAGCTGATCGGACGCGGGCTGCCGCTGTGCACCCAGAGCGAGACCATCGCGCCGTACGGCGGCGGGATCGTCACCGACTACGCCCGGTACACCGCCGGGACGGCCATGCTGGAGACCGCCGAGCGGTTCACGGATCATGAGGGCGAACCCGCGGTGCAGCAGTATCTGCTGCTGGTGGGGGCGCTCAGGACACTCGCCCGCGGCGAGCACGCACCCCACCTCGTCCTCGACGCCTTCCTGCTGCGCTCCCTCGCCGTCAACGGCTACGCGCCCAGCTTCGACTCCTGCGCCAAATGCGGGATGCCCGGCCCGAACCGTTTCTTCTCGGTCGCCTCCGGGGGCAGCGTCTGCGTCGACTGCCGGGTGCCCGGCAGCGTCGTACCCTCCCCGCAGACCCTGGTTCTCCTCGGCGCGCTGCTTACGGGAGACTGGGAGACGGCGGACGCGGCCGAGGCACGGCACGTCCGGGAGGGCGGCGGACTGGTGTCCGCCTATCTGCACTGGCACCTGGAGCGGGGGCTGCGCTCGCTCAGGTACGTAGAGAAGAGCTAGAGGGAGACGAGAAGCACATGGTCGTACGCGGGATCCTGGGGAGCCGGCGCCGCGAGTACCGGACGCCGGAGCCACACCCGTCCGGTGCCCGGCCGCCGAAGCTCCCGGGCGAGCTGGTCCCCAACCATGTGGCCATCGTCATGGACGGCAACGGCCGCTGGGCGAAGGAGCGCGGGCTGCCGCGCACCGAGGGGCACAAGGTCGGCGCCGAGCGCGTCCTCGACGTGCTGCAGGGCTCCATCGAGATCGGTGTCCGGAACATCTCCCTCTACGCCTTCTCCACCGAGAACTGGAAGCGCTCGCCCGAAGAGGTCCGCTTCCTGATGAACTTCAACCGCGACTTCATCCGCAAGACCCGCGACCAGCTCGACGAGCTCGGCATCCGGGTGCGCTGGGCGGGCCGGATGCCCCGGCTGTGGAAGTCGGTCGCCAAGGAGCTCCAGGTCGCCCAGGAGCAGACCAAGGGCAACGACCTGCTCACCCTGTACTTCTGCATGAACTACGGCGGCCGGGCCGAGATCGCCGACGCGGTGCAGGCGATCGCCGAGGAGGTCAGGGCGGGCCGGCTCGACCCGTCGAAGGTCTCCGAGAAGACCATCCAGAAGCACATGTACTACGGGGACATGCCGGACGTGGACATGTTCCTGCGGCCCAGCGGAGAGCAGCGCACCTCCAACTTCCTGCTCTGGCAGAGCGCCTACGCCGAGATGGTCTACCAGGACGTCCTGTGGCCCGACTTCGACCGCCGTGACCTGTGGCGCGCGTGCCTCGAATTCGCCTCCCGGGACCGCCGGTTCGGCGGCGCCATCCCCAACGAGGAGCTGTTGGCCATGGAGGGCAACCAGCCCGGCGACTGACGGCCACCCGCCGTTCACGAGAGCCGTCCAGGATGCGGGAGATCATGCCAGGCCCCCCGGTCTCCCGCCTCTGGAACGGTCCCTCATGAAGCGTGTCACCCCTGTCCTCGCCCTGGGCGCCCTGCTCCTCACCGCGCTGCCCGCGCACGCCACGGACAACGGGCCTGCCCACCGCGACAGTTACGGCACCAAAGCCGTGTACTCCCCGGGGCAGAACCCGCGCACCTACCAGCAGGCGCCCGCCGGGTACACCGCCGTGTTCACCGAGAACGTCTCCCGGCACGGATCCCGCTCGGCCACCGACGGCGAGGACGGCGACACGGTCCTCGCGCTCTGGAACCAGGCCGAGGCCGATGGCCAACTCACCGAGCTGGGCAAGGAGTTCGGCCCGGACGTGCAGGCCATCGAGGCGGCCATGAGCACCATCGGGTACGGCAACCTCAGCGGCCGCGGCAAGGACGAACTCCGCGCCACCGCGGTACGCCTGGAGAAGCGCCTGCCCTCCCTCTTCTCCTCGATCGCCGGGAACGGCGAGAAGATCGACGTCGTCAGCTCGGGCCAGGGCCGCGCGGTGGACAGCGGGACGGTCTTCGCCACCGCCCTCACCGACGCCGACCCGGCGCTCAAGGCCTCGCTCGGCACCGCCCGGGTCGACAAGGACCTGCTCTACTTCCACAAGTCCGCCGGCGGCGCCGACTACCAGAAGTGGCTGGCCGGCGACGAGCGGCTGGCCTCGACCCTGGCGGCGGTCACCGACCAGCCGGCCTCGCACAGGGCCGCCGCCCGGGTCCTCGGCAAGATCTTCAAGCCGGCGTTCGTGCGGCGCGTCGTCGACGGCGAGTTCTCCGCCACGGCCTCCGACATCACCGCCGCCCAGGCCGTCTACAACCTCTACGCCATCGCGCCCGCGATGAGCGAGGAGAGCCCGAGCGGCCAGGGCTGGGACTTCGACCGCTACATCGCCCCGCGCGACGCGGCCTGGTTCGGCTACCTCAGCGACGCCGAGGACTTCTACGAGAAGGGTCCGAGCTTCTCGGACAGCGACATCACCTACAAGATGGCCGGTGTCCTCCTCGACGACTTCTTCAAGCAGGCCGAGGCCAAGCGGGACGGCACCAGCACGCTGGGCGCCGAACTCCGCTTCACCCACGCCGAGGAGATCATCCCGCTGGCCGCGCTGATGCGGCTGCCGGGCAGCGAGAAGGCGGCGACGCCGGAGCGGACGTACACCTACGCCGACAACCCCTGGCGCGGCGCCGAGGTCGCCTCCCTGGCCTCCAACATCCAGTGGGACGTCTTCAGGAAGGGCGACGACTACCTGGTGCGGATGCTCTACAACGAGAAGGAGGTCGCCTTCAAGCAGGGCTGCCACCCGATCAGGAAGAACAGCAAGTTCTACGACCTGAACGAACTGGAGCGCTGCTTCGGAAGGGGCTGACCGGGGGTCGGGGCAGGGGTGGGACGCTCAGCGCCCCGTAAGGGGCGCGGGGAACTGCGCGAGCAACCCCCACCGGGCGGCGCCCGGACAACGGGCTCAACCCGCGGCGCACTCCGCGCAGTCCGCGCACGTTCCGAAGATCTCGACGGTGTGGGCGACGTTGACGTACCCGTGCTCCGCCGCGATCGCCTCCGCCCACTTCTCCACCGCAGGCCCCTCCACCTCCACCGCCTTGCCGCACACGCGGCAGACCAGGTGGTGGTGGTGTTCGCCGGTGGAGCAGCGGCGGTACACCGACTCGCCGTCGGACGTGCGCAGGACGTCCACCTCGCCGGCGTCGGCGAGGTTCTGGAGGGTGCGGTACACCGTGGTGAGGCCCACCGAGTCGCCCTTGTGCTTGAGCATGTCGTGCAGTTCCTGCGCGCTGCGGAACTCGTCGACCTCGTCCAGGGCCGCCGCCACGGCTGCCCGCTGACGGGTCGAGCGGCCCTTCACGGGCGGTCCAGCGGTCGTCACCGGTTGCCTCCTCACATCACTGCTTCTGCCGGGCCATTGTGCCAGCCCGGAGTGTGCGCGGTCAGACGCCGACCTCGTCGGCGCCCTGCCGACCGGCCGGAATCGCGCACTCCGCCGGATCCCCGGCGGGCCGCCGCGCGGCCGCCGCACGGGCGCGTCGCCGGGCCAGCGGTGCGGCCAGCACGCTCAGCACGATGAACGCGGCGATCGTCAGCAGCACGATCGTCGCGCCCGGCGGAACGTACTGGTAGTACGACGTGATCGTGCCCCCGATCGTCACCGTCACCCCGATCGCGACGGCGATCGCGAACGTGGCCGCGAAGCTCCGGCTCAGCTGCTGGGCCGCGGCCACCGGGACCACCATCAGCGCCGACACCAGCAGCAGCCCCACCACGCGCATCGCGACCGTGACCGTGACCGCCGCCGTGATCGCCGTCAGCAGGTTCAGCGCCCGCACCGGCAGGCCCGTCACCCGCGCGAACTCCTCGTCCTGGCTCACCGCGAACAGCTGCCGGCGCAGTCCGAGGGTGACCAGCAGGACGAACGCGGCGAGCACGCAGATCGCGGTCACGTCCGACTCCGACACCGTCGACAGCGAGCCGAAGAGGTACGACATCAGGTTGGCGTTGGAGCCGCCCGGCGCGAGGTTGATCAGCATCACCCCGCCGGCCATCCCGCCGTAGAAGAGCATCGCGAGGGCGACGTCGCCGCGGGTCCTGCCGTACCAGCGGATCAGCTCCATCAGGATCGCGCCGAGGACGGAGACGGCCGTGGCCATCCACACCGGGGAGGTGGAGAGCAGGAAGCCCAGGCCGACGCCCGTCATCGCGACATGGCCGATGCCGTCGCCCATCAGGGCCTGGCGGCGCTGGACCAGGTAGATGCCGACGGCGGGCGCGGTGATGCCGACCAGGACGGCGGCGAGCAGGGCGCGCTGCATGAAGGCGTAGTTCAGGAAGTCCATCAGCTCAGCAGTCCCGTGCGCAGCGGCGTGTGTTCGTCGTGGGGGTGGACGTGGTCGTGGCCGGGGAGGGCGTGCTGGCCCACGGCCCGCGGGGGCGGCCCGTCGTGCAGGACGCAGCCGTCGCGCAGCACGACCGCGCGGTCGATCAGCGGCTCCAGCGGGCCCAGTTCGTGCAGGACCAGCAGGACCGTGGTGCCCTGCTCGACCTGCTCGCGCAGGGTCCGCGCGAGGATCTCCTGGCTGGCCAGGTCGACGCCGGCCATCGGCTCGTCCATGATCAGCAGTTCGGGCCGGGCCACCAAAGCGCGGGCGATCAGCACCCGCTGGTGCTGGCCGCCGGAGAGCGCCTCGACGTTGTCCTTGGCCCGGTCGGCCATCCCGACCAGGTCGAGTGCGTCCCGTACGGCCTGGTGGTCGGCCTTGCGGAAGAGGCCGAAACGGGTGCGGGAGAGCAGACCGGCGGAGACGACCTCGGTGACGGTGGCGGGGACACCGCCCGCGGCGGTGGTGCGCTGCGGGACGTAGCCGACCCGGGACCAGTCGCGGAAGGCGCCGCGCGGGGTGCCGAACAGCGTGATCTCGCCGCCGCTGGCCGGCACCTGGCCGATGATCGTACGGATCGCGGTCGACTTGCCGGAGCCGTTCGCGCCGAGCAGCGCGACGACCTCACCGCGGTGCACGCCGAGGTCGATGCCGCGCAGCACGGGGCGCGAGCCCAGCTCCGCGGTGACCCCGCGCAGGGATATGACGGGCTCGCCGGTCATCTTCTCTCCACTCACTTGGCACCCAGGGCCGTGCGGAGGGCCTTGAGGTTGGCTTCCTGGACCGCGAAGTAGTCCTTGCCGCGGGACCTGCCGGTGATCCCCTCGATCGGGTCGAGGACGTCCGTCTTCAGTCCGGCGTCGGCGGCGATGGTCCTGGCGGTCTTGTCGCTGACGAGCGTCTCGTAGAACACGGTGCTGACGCCGTCGGCCCTGGCCATGGTCTCCAGGTCCTTCACGCGGGCCGCGCTCGGCTCCGACTCCGGGTCGAGGCCGTTGATGGCCTCCTCGGTCAGGCCGTAGCGCTCGGCGAGGTAGCCGAAGGCCGCGTGGGTGGTGATGAAGACCTTGGTCCTCGTGTTCGCCAGGCCGTCCTTGAACTTGGTGTTGAGGGCGTCCAGCCTCTCGACCAGGGCGGCGGTGTTCTTCCGGTAGTCGGCCGCGTGATCCGGGTCGGCCTTCTCGAAGGCCTTGCCGACCCCTTCGGCGACCTGGGCGTAGCGCACCGGGTCCAGCCAGATGTGCGGGTCGAGGCCGGAAAGTTCCTCGTTCTTCGAGGTGTCGTGCGTGGCCGCGTGGCCGCCGACCTCGTTGCCGTGCTGCTCCAGCGAGGTCAGGGAGGCCGCGTCGATCTTCGTCCCCACCGAGGACTGGGCGACGGCGTCGTCGACGGAGGGCTGGAGGTTCTTCAGGTAGAGGACCGCGTCGGACTTCTCGATCCCGATGATCTGTTTGGGGCTGATCTCCAGGTCGTGCGGTTCCTGGCCGGGCGATGTGAGACTGGTGACGTGGACGTGGTTCCCGCCGATCCGGTCGGCGAGGAAGGCCATCGGGTAGAACGACGCGACGACGTCGAACTTGCCGGTCTGGGCCGCCGTGGCGTCACCTCCGCAGGCGGTGAGGGTCGCCATGCCGAGTGCGGTGACGGTGGCCGCGGCGGCCGCGGGTATGAGGCGGCGTCGTACGTTCATGAGAGTCATTTTCAACTAACATGGAAACCGTTGTCAACAACCACCGGTAAGACCTTGGTAAGCCCTGGGCGGCCTGTCCGTCATGGGGGACCGATTTGGTCGGGGGGGAGCCCCCGCCGGTAACCTGAAGCATTCGCTCTGAAGCATCTCGCTTCGTCGCCCGTCGTCGTAATGAAGAGAGCACCGTGGCCGCCGACAAGATCGACACCATCGTCAGCCTGAGCAAGCGCCGTGGCTTCGTATTCCCGTGCAGTGAGATCTACGGCGGCCAGCGTGCCGCCTGGGACTACGGGCCGCTCGGTGTCGAGCTCAAGGAGAACCTGAAGCGCCAGTGGTGGCGCTACATGGTGACGTCGCGCGAGGACGTGGTCGGTCTCGACTCGTCCGTCATCCTGGCCCCGGAGGTCTGGGTGGCCTCCGGTCACGTCGCCACCTTCACGGACCCGCTGACCGAGTGCACCGCCTGCCACAAGCGGTTCCGCGCCGACCACCTGGAGGAGGCCTACGAGGCCAAGCACAACCGCCTCCCGGAGAACGGCCTGGCGGACGTGAACTGCCCGAACTGCGGCAACAAGGGCCAGTTCACCGAGCCCAAGCAGTTCTCGGGTCTGCTGTCGACGCACCTCGGCCCGACCCAGGACAGCGGCTCGGTCGCCTACCTGCGCCCCGAGACCGCGCAGGGCATCTTCACCAACTTCGCCCAGGTGCAGACCACCTCGCGCCGCAAGCCGCCGTTCGGCATCGCGCAGATGGGCAAGTCCTTCCGCAACGAGATCACGCCCGGCAACTTCATCTTCCGCACCCGCGAGTTCGAGCAGATGGAGATGGAGTTCTTCGTCAAGCCGGGCGAGGACGAGAAGTGGCAGGAGTACTGGATGGAGCAGCGCTGGAACTGGTACACCGGCCTGGGCCTGCGCGAGGAGAACATGCGGTGGTACGAGCACCCGAAGGAGAAGCTCTCCCACTACTCCAAGCGCACCGCCGACATCGAGTACCGCTTCCAGTTCGGCGGCAACGAGTGGGGTGAGCTGGAGGGCGTCGCCAACCGCACCGACTACGACCTGAACGCCCACTCCAAGGCCTCCGGCCAGGACCTCTCCTACTTCGACCAGGAGGCCGGGGAGCGCTGGACGCCGTACGTCATCGAGCCGGCGGCCGGTGTCGGCCGCGCGATGCTCGCGTTCCTGCTCGACGCGTACGTCGAGGACGAGGCGCCGAACGCCAAGGGCAAGCTGGAGAAGCGCACGGTGCTGCGCCTGGACCACCGCCTGGCGCCGGTCAAGGTCGCGGTCCTGCCGCTGTCCCGCAACCCCGAGCTGTCCCCGAAGGCCAAGGGGCTGGCCGCCGCCCTGCGGCAGAACTGGAACATCGAGTTCGACGACGCCGGTGCCATCGGCCGCCGCTACCGCCGTCAGGACGAGATCGGTACGCCGTACTGCGTGACCGTCGACTTCGACACGCTCGAGGACAACGCGGTGACGGTCCGGGAGCGCGACTCGATGAAGCAGGAGCGGATCTCGCTGGACCAGATCGAGGGTTACCTCGCCGGGCGCCTGCTGGGCTGCTAGGTCCGGGGTCCCACCGCTTTTCGCCCACCCTCCAACCGACTCGGTCGGCTGCAGGGTGGGCGTTTTGGGTTCGGTGGCTCTGCTCAGCGGTGCTGCAGTGCCTTCACGTTGTCGCCGAACGTCCAGTTCTTCGAGCCGTCCCAGTTGACCGACCAGGTCATCAGGCCCTTGAGGGACGTGCCGTAGTGGTTCCAGGCCTGCGCGACCAGGCTCGGTGACATGTAGCCGCCGCCCGCTCCCGACTGCGCGGGCAGCCCCGGGACCTGCTTGTCGTACGGCACCTTGATCGTCGTACCCTGCACGACCAGGCCCTTGTTGAGGCAGTCGGTCTGGGCGGTGAAGCCGGCCACCGTGCCCGCCGAGTAGGAGTCGCCGGAGCAGCCGTACATGCTGCCGTTGTAGTACTGCATGTTGAGCCACCACAGCCGGCCGTTGTCGGCGTACTTCTTGACGATCGGCAGATAGGCGCCCCAGATCGAGCCGTAGGTGATGCTGCCGCCGGTGACGTACGCCGTCTCCGGGGCCATCGTCAGGCCGAAGCCCGCCGGCATCTGGGCGAGGACGCCGTCGATGATGCGGACCAGGTTGGCCTGCGAGGTGGAGAGCTGGGTGATGGACCCGCTGCCCACCAGGCCGGTCTCGATGTCGATGTCGATGCCGTCGAAGTTGTACTTCTTCAGGATCGGGACGATCGTCGCGACGAACCTGTCGGCCACGGCGGACGAGCTCAGGTCGATGCCGGCCGCGGCGCCGCCGATCGACAGCAGGATGGTCTGGCCGGCCGCCTTCGCCGCGCACATCTCCGCGGGCGTCGCCACCTTCACGCCCGCGTCCATGCCGTCCTCCCACAGGGCAGTCCCGTCGGAACGGATCACCGGGAAGGCCGCGTTGATCACGTTGTAGCCGTGCGCGGCGATCCGGGAGTCGGTGATCGGGGTCCAGCCGAAGGGCGGGTGGACGCCGTTGGCGGAGCCGTCCCAGTTCTCCCAGTAGCCCTGCAGGACCTTTCCGGCGGGCCGCGACTTCACCGCGCAGGTGTCGGCGGCGGAGGCGGGCGCGGCGGCGGGGAGCTGGGTGAGCGCGGCGGTCGCCAGGGCGGCGGCGAGCAGGCCGAGGGCGCGGCGGAACATACGGATCCTCCCGGTGGGGGTGCGGCGAGGTGTCGTAGCCATGACAGTGCTCGTGGTCCAGACCTCTCGTCAATAGGTCTGGACCAGAAACGGGCGTACCCGGTGCCGGGCGGGACGGCGGATGCGGGCGCGGGTGTGACGGCCGGCCGCGGTGACGGGCGTGAGGAGGGGTGACGGACGCGAGGGCGGGTGCGGCGACGGACGCGAGGACGGGTGCGGCGACGGGCGTGAGGGCGGGTGCGCGACGGGCCGGTGACGAGTATGGAATGACAGATATTGAAATCTGTCAGCTGTCATGCGAAGGTGGAGTCATGACGATGCACACGCGCTCCCTCGGAACCACCGGCCCCCGCGTCTCGGCCCTCGGCCTCGGCTGCATGGGCATGTCCGCCCTCTACGGCGAGGCCGACCGCGCCGAGTCGATCGCCACCGTCCACGCCGCCCTCGACGCGGGCGTGACGCTCCTCGACACCGGCGACTTCTACGCCATGGGCCACAACGAGATGCTGGTGGGCGAGGCCCTGCGCACCGCCCCCGCCGCCCTCCGTGAAAGGGCCCTGACCAGCGTCAAGTTCGGCGCCCTGCGCGACCCGGCCGGCGGCTGGAACGCCTACGACGGCCGCCCGCAGGCCGTGAAGAACTTCGCCGCCTACTCCCTCCAGCGCCTCGGCGTCGACCACATCGACGTCTACCGCATCGCCCGCGTCGACCCGGACGTGCCGATCGAGGAGACGGTCGGCGCGATCGCCGAACTGGTCGAGCAGGGATACGTCCGGCACATCGGCCTCAGCGAGGCGTCCGCGGACAACATCCGCCGGGCCGCCGCCACCGCGCCCATCTCCGACCTCCAGATCGAGTACGCGATCATCACCCGCGACATCGAGCGGGAGATCCTGCCCACCACCCGTGAGCTGGGCATCGGCATCACCGCGTACGGCGTGCTGTCCCGGGGTCTGATCTCCGGCCACTTCACCCGCGACCGGCAGCTCGGCGCGGGCGACTTCCGGGCGTTCTCGCCCCGCTTCCAGGGCGAGAACCTCCAGCACAACCTCGACCTCGTCGAGGCGCTGCGCAAGATCGCCGACGAGAAGGGCGTGACCGTCGCGCAGATCGCCATCGCCTGGGTGCTCTCCCGCGGCGACGAGATCGTGCCGCTCGTCGGCGCCCGCACCCGCGAGCGGCTCGCCGAGTCGCTGGGCGCGCTGGACGTCACCCTGGACGCGGCCGACCTGGCGGCGATCGAGGACGCCGTACCGGCGGACGCGGCGGCGGGTACCCGCTACCCGGCCGAGCAGATGAGCCATCTCGGCACCGAGCACTGACCGCGGCGCCGGGTACCGTCTAGGCCATGGCAGCGACGTCCCCGCCCCCGACCCCGGCCCTGACCGCCGAGCGCATCCTTGAGGCCACCGAGGAGGTGCTGCGCCGGCACGGCCCGGCCAAGGCCACCGTGGTGGACGTGGCCCGCGCGCTCGGCGTCAGCCACGGCAGCGTCTACCGGCACTTCCGGACCAAGGCGGCGCTGCGGGAGGCGGTGACCAAGCGGTGGCTGGACCGCACCTCGCGGGTGCTGTCCGTCATCGTCGCCGAGGACCGCGCTCCGGACGTGCGGCTGCGCGACTGGCTGTGGGCCCTCTTCGACGCCAAGCGCCGCAAGGCCGGCGACGATCCGGAGCTGTTCGCCACCTACATGGTGCTGGTCGACGAGAACGGCCCGGCGGTCACCGGGCACATAGACGACCTGACCGGGCAGCTCGCCGAGATCCTCCGGGACGGGGCCGGCACGGGAGCCTTCACCGTGTCCGACCCCGCCGCGGCGGCCCGGGTCGTCTTCCAGGCCACCGGCCGCTTCCACGACCCGGGGTACGCGCGCGAGTGGGTGCGGCCGGAGGCAGAGGCGGACTTCGCCTCGTTGGTGGACCTGCTGCTGCGCGGCCTCAGCTCACCTTGACGGTGACCGTGGGGGAGTGGGTCTTGCCGGCCGCGATCCGCAGATGCTGGGTGCCCTTGGTGTTGATCTTCGCGGTCAGTGCGTAGGCGCTGCCGTTCTTGACCTTGACGCTCGCCCGGAGCGGGATCCACTTGCCGTTGTTCTCGTGCTGCAGCACCAGCGGCGTGCCGATCTTCAGGCCCTGGGTGCGACCCGTGAAGGTCACCCCGTCACCGGCCTTGACCGAGGTCTTGTTCGCCTTGATCGTGATCGAGCCCATGGCGGACAGGGACGGGCTCGGCTTCGGCGTGGCGCTGCTGGGCGCGGGGCTCGGCTTGGCCTCCGCGGCGAACGCGCCGGCGCCACCGGCGGACAGCAGCGCCAGCGAGAGGGCGCCGGCGGCGAGGGCCCGGGACACCGGGCGGTGGATGCGGTGCATGGCAGAGCTCCTGTCGATAGGACGGGGGGACTGCTCCAGGCTTGGCCGGGGCGCGCGCGACGGCGACCCGGGAGGGTGCGCGAGCGGTGAGGGCCGCCCCTTGCTCCGGTAAAGTCCGCAGGTGGCGATATGTGCGCTGACCTCGCGATTCTTACCGCTGATGTCACCCGAATGCAGTAATGGACGGGCTAGCCGGTGACCCGCCAGAAGTCCCGCATCAGCGGGTTCGGGGTCGGGCCCGTCATGGCCACCTGGGACAGCAGGACCGTGACCGTGCCGGTGGTGGGGACCAGGTGCGCGGTGGTGCCGGTGCCGCCCACCCAGCCGTAGCGGCCGGGGACGTTCCAGGGGTCGGCCGGGGTGACGTCGACCTGGCCGCCGTAACCCCAGCCCTGGCCCTCCAGGAAGAGGGTGGCGCGCTCGCGCTGGGCCGCCGTCAGATGGTTGGTGGTCATCCGGCTGACCGAGGTCGCGGACAGGAGCCGGCGGCCGTCCGGAGCGACGCCCGCGTTCAGCAGCAGCCGGGCGAACGCCAGCCAGTCGTCGGCCGTGGAGACCAGGCCCCCGCCGCCCGAGGGGAAGCGCGGCAGGCGGTTGAAGTCGCCGTCCGGGGTGTCCGTCAGGCGCAGGGTGCCGTTCTCGGCGGGGGCGTAGGCGGAGGTGAACCGGTCCCGCTTCGAGGCCGGCACCTCGAACGCCGTGTCCCGCATGCCCAGCGGCTCGAAGATCCGCTCCGCCAGGAAGTCGGGGAGGGTACGGCCCGACACCCGGGCGACCAGGATGCCCTGCAGGGCGGACGAGGTGCCGTACAGCCAGGCCTCGCCCGGCTGGTGCAGCATCGGCACCTGGGCGAGCAGCCCCAGCCAGGTGTCCGGGTCCGGCCAGTCCTGGAAGGGACGGCCGTGATCCTGCACCGCGAACAGGGCCTGCGCGGCGGGCAGCGCGAAGTCGTCGGGAAGGCCCCAGCCGGCGCGGAAACTGAGCAGGTCCTCCACGGTGACCGGGCGGTCGGCCGGCACGACGTCGTCGACGGGGCTCGCGGGCGTGCGGACCACCCACGGCTTCGCCAGCTCCGGGAGCCACTCGGCCACCGGGTCGTCGAGCCCGATCCGGCCCTCGTCCACCAGCATCAGCACCGCCGCCGCGGTGACCGGCTTGGTGATCGACGCGATCCGGAAGATCGACTCCCGGGTCATCGGCGCGGACCCCTCGGCATCCAGGTCCCCGACGGTCACGACCTCCACGTCGGCACCCCGGGCGACCAGCCCGACGGCCCCGGGAACCGTTCCGCCGTCGACATGGCGGCGCAAGGTGGCATGGAGCGGTGACACGGTCATCGGTCGTCCTTCCGTCGGGTGCGGTCGGATGTACGACTCCCACCCCGGCGGAAACTCATCGGGAGGGCTGGGCTCCCGCGGGGTCCACGGTGGCCTGGTGGGCCTCGGCCAGATGCTCCTCCGCCTTCAGCCAGGGCAGGAACTGCGCGCTCTGCCGCCAGCCGCAGGTGTCGCACCTGATCGTGCGCTGGATGCCGGTGCGCTGCACCCGCACCGTGTGTTCCCGCCCGTGCTGGTCCCAGCGGCTGACCTTGCTCGAGTCGATCTGTGACATGACGCCTCCGAGTCGGTGCCCGATCTGCCGTTCGGCACGTGTCGACGGGAGGAGTGTGCAGCACGACCAACATCAACAGGGATTTCTTCACAGTGAGTTGGCCAAGCCGTGTCCGGGCGGCCGGGATTCCGTCGCTGGACAGGCCGTTCCCGGTGCGGATCCGGGCTGCCGGACCAACCCTCGGACCACGAGCCGGACTTGGTGTACCGGCGGAAACCCTGGACACGGCATTGACCAAGGCTCAAGATGAGAGCGACCTTAGCTGAAGCGGCCACCGGCACGGAGAGGCGATGCTGCCGGATCCTCAACGTTTCCTGGCCGTCTCCGGCCGCCGGATCGCTCGCGCCGAGGGCGCGGCCCAGGTCGTCAGGGAGCTGTGCCTGTCGACCGTCCCGGACCTGGCTGACGGGGTGTTCGTCTACCTCGCCGAGCAACGGCAGGACCCGGACGGCCCGTTGCGCCTGCTCCTGGACGGGCCGCCGGCCGAACTCGGCGGCCTGATGGGCGGCACACCCCCGGCCGTCGCCCCGGTGCCCTCCGACGGAGTGCTGGCCGGGTTCCTGCGGTGCGGCAGAGCACGCGGCAGAGGTCCGGACGACATCGAGGAGGCGCTGCGTGAGCTGCTCGGGAGCGCTCCCCGTCTCCCGCAGGGGAACAGGGTCCTGCTCGCCCCGCTGCGCGCGCCCGACGCCGTCGTGGGCGTCGTGGTGTTCCTGCGGCGCATGGACCGGGAGGACTTCGTGGCGGACGACATCGCCCTGGCCGACGCGCTGGCGGCACAGGCCGCGCTCGGCGTGAGCGAGGACACCGACGCCCCGCAGGCCCGGCCCGCCGCCCCCAGGGCCCCGGACGAGGACCGGCTGCGCTACGTCGGCGCCGCCACCCGCCGGATCGCCCGCGGCTTCGACACCGACGAGATCGTGCTCGGCCTGTGCCGGGCCGCCGTACCGACGTACTCGGACGCGGCCCTCGTCTATCTGCGCGACCCGCTGCCGGTCGGCGACGAACGCCCGGCCGGCCCCGCCGTGCTGCGGCTGCGCCGCACCGACCGGATCAAGGGGCCCGGCGCCGAGGGTCTGGTCTGGCCGGCGGAGACCGTCGACGACGAGCAGGACGACCTGGACGCGTCCGACTGGAGCGAGGTGGTGCCCGGCGGCGCGCTCGCCGAGGTGCTGCGCGGGGTCCGGCCGGTGTTCGCCGACGACCCGGCGACCCGGGCCGCGCTGAGCGAACTCGTCGGCGAGGACAGTGCGTTGAACGGCTGGGCCGGTACGCACGCGATCCTCGCCCCGCTGCGCGGCCGCCGCCGGGTCACCGGCGCGGTGGTCTTCCTGCGCCGCCCGGAGCGCCCGGCGTTCGAGCCCGCCGACCTGCTGGTCGCCGCCCAGCTGGCCACCCACACCGCGCTCGGCGTCGACAAGGCCGTGCTGTACAGCCGCGAGGCCTTCATCGCCGACCGGCTGCAGCGCGCGATGCTGCCGCACTCCCTGCCCCGGCCCACCGGCGTCCGGCTGGCCGTCCGCTATCTCCCCGCCGCCGAGACCGCCCGCGTCGGCGGCGACTGGTACGACGCGATCCCGCTGCCCGGCAGCCGGGTGGCCCTCGTCGTCGGCGACGTCATGGGGCACTCCATGACCTCGGCCGCCGTGATGGGCCAGCTGCGCACCACCGCGCTGACCCTGGCCGGCCTCGACCTGCCGCCGCAGGAGGTGCTCCACCACCTCGACGAGCAGGCCCAGCGGCTGGGCACCGACCGCATGGCGACCTGCCTGTACGTCGTCTACGACCCGGTCTCGCACCGCATCACCGTCGCCAACGCCGGCCATCCGCCGCCGATCCTGCTGCACCCCGGCGGCAAGACGGAGGTCCTCGCGGTGCCGCCCGGCGCCCCGATCGGCGTCGGCGGCATCGACTTCGAGGCGGTCGAGCTGGACGCGCCCGCCGGGGCGACCCTGCTCCTCTACACCGACGGCCTGGTCGAGTCCCGGCTGCGCGACGTGTGGACCGGCATCGAGCAGCTGCGTGAACGGCTCGCCGCCACCGCCCAGTTGACCGGCCCCGACCGGCCGCCCCCGCTGGAGGCGCTGTGCGACGAGGTCCTCGACATGCTCGGGCCCGGCGACCGGGACGACGACATCGCGCTGCTCGCCGCCCGTTTCGACGGCATCGCGCCGAGCGACGTGGCCTACTGGACCCTCGACCCGGAGGACAGCATCCCCGGCCGGGCGCGCCGGCTCACCCGGCAGGCCCTGGCCGGCTGGGGCCTGGAGGAACTCACCGACACCGCCGAGCTGCTGGTCAGCGAGATCGTCACCAACGCCGTACGGCACGCCTCCCGGCCGATCAGCCTGCGGCTGCTCCGTACCGAAGTGCTGCGCTGCGAGGTCGGCGACGACGTGCCGCAACTGCCCAGACTGCGCCGGGCATCACCCGAGGAGGAGCACGGCCGGGGCCTGTTCCTGGTGAACCGCCTGGCCCGCCGCTGGGGCACCACCCGGCTGGGCACCGGCAAGATCGTCTGGTTCGAACTGGGCGGCAGCGCACCCTGAACGCCCCAGAGGCGCGCGCGAAACCGCACGACCGGCCGCCCTGAAGGTCCACGAGAAACCGCACGACCGGCCGCCCTGAAGGGGCGCGGGGAACTGCGCGACCGGCCACGGCGCCGCCGCGGTCGAACGACGGCGTTTCACGGTGCCCGCGTCCGTCGAAGGGGCGCGAACCGCGACCGGCCGCCCTGAAGGTCCGCGAGAAACCGCGACCGGCCGCCCTGAAGGGGCGCGGGGAACTGCGCGACCGGCCACGACGAGGCCGCGGCCGAACGACGGGCACTTCACGGCGTCCGCGCCCGCGTCCGCGTCCGGACCCGCCACGACCGAGGCGCGGTCAGCGCACCGTGCGCGGCAGTCGCAGGCTGAGCAGGCCGGTCAGGACCACCAGGCCCAGTTGCACCAGCAGGGTGACCACCAGGGCGTCCCGGGTGCCCTGGTGCGGGACCAGGGAGAGGAACAGGGTGCCCAGCGTGGCCACGCCCAGGGCCAGCGCGGACTGCTGGGTGGTGACCATCACCCCGCTGCCGACGCCGGCCCGCGCGGCCGGCACCTCCGACATGACCAGCCGCAGCACGTTGGGGAGTTGGAGGGCCTGACCGGCCCCGGCGACCGCGACCCCGGGGAGCAGCCCGGTGAAGTCCAGGTGCGGCCAGTCCCGCCAGGCGGCCAGCGCGATGAGGACGATGCCGACCCCCTGGATCACCGAGCCGGCCGACACCACCCGGCTGCCGTACCGCGCGATCAGCCGCGGCCCGGCCAGTGACACGAACAGGAAGACGACGGCCATCGGCGCGAGCGCCAGCCCCGCCGGGACCGGGCCCATCCGCTCCCCGCTCTGCAGGGCCACGGCGATCACGAACATGAACCCGCTGAAGCCGATGGAGAACGGCACCATCAGCACCAGCCCCCGGCGCAGCGAGGTGAGCGCCAACAGGCTCGGCGGGACCAGCGGGGTACGGCCGGCCCGGTCGGCGCGGCGCTCCACGGCGTAGAAGGCGGCGGCCACCCCGGGAAACGCGGCCAGCGACAGCCAGGTCCACAGCGGCCAGCCCGCCGCCCGGCCCTCGGTGAGCGGGGCGAGCAGGGTGAGCAGGGAGAGGGCGAGCAGTACGGTGCCGGGTCCGTCGACGGGTTCGGGTCGCTGCGACCGCGTCTCCGGCACGAACCGCGCACCCAGTACCAGCCCGACGAGCACGACCGGCACGTTGACGAGGAACACGGAGCGCCAGCCGGTGCCGGCGATGTCCGCGGCGACCAGCACCCCGCCGAGTATCTGTCCGGCGACCATGGAGAGGCCGGCGGTGGCGCCGTACAGGCTCATGGCCTTGGCGCGGCGGCCGCCGCTGGTGGCGGCCTGGATGGTGGCGAGGACCTGCGGGAGCATCGCGGCGGCCGCGGCGCCCTGGGCGACCCGCGCGGCCACCAGCGACCAGGCGCCGGGCGCCAGTCCGCAGGCCAGCGAGGTCACCCCGAAGGCGGCCATGCCGGCGAGGAAGAGCCGGCGGCGCCCGAACAGGTCGCCGAGCCGGCCGCCGAGCACCAGCAGCACGGCGTAGGCGACGCCGTACCCGGCGACGACGAGTTCCAGGACCGCCTCGCCCGCGTGCAGGTCGGTTCCGATGGTGGGCAGGGCGACGTTGACGATGAAGAAGTCGACGAGGGGCAGGGCCGCGGCCAGCAGGACGGTGAACAGTCCGGGCCCGCCGAGCGCGGCGGCCCCGGACGGGGACCGTACGGCCGGAGTGGTGACGGTTTCGGTCATGGTCCTGAGCCTGCGCCGGTGCTCAGGCGGGTACCAGAGTCTTCTTATCCTGGTAGCAGAAGTACCTGGCAACAGGATCGGCGGGGCGGCAGGCTGGAGCCATGACGACCTCGGCCCATGAGACGGTTCGTACGACGACGGCAACGACGGCGACGACGACGTCGAGGGTGACGGCGGCGGCGACGGCGGGAGCGACCGCGCCGGCTCCGGCGCCCCGCAGCGCCGTCGGTATCCGGCGCAGCGAACTGGCCGTGTTCCTGCGCAGCCGACGCGAGCGGATCACCCCGGAGCAGGTGGGCCTGCCGCACGGCGCCCGCCGCCGCACGCCCGGCCTGCGCCGCGAGGAGGTCGCGCACCTCTCCTCGGTCGGCGTCACCTGGTACACCTGGCTGGAACAGGCCCGGGACATCCAGGTCTCCGTGCAGGTCCTGGACGCCCTCGCGCGCACCCTGCTGCTCGACGGCAGCGAGCGCGCCCACCTCTTCCAGCTGGCCGGTGCCGTCGACCCGACCCCGGCCGCGAACTGCTCAGGCGTCACCCCGGCGCTGCACCAGATGCTGCGCGCCCTGGAACCCCTCCCGGCCTGCATCCAGAACAGCCGCTACGACATCCTCGCCTACAACCGCACCTACGCCCGCCTGATGGGCGACCTGGAGGCGGTCCCGCCCGAGGACCGCAACTGCATGATCCTCGTCTACACCCACCCCGAGTGGCGCCGCTCGATCGTGCACCTGGAGGAGACCCGCCGTGTGATGGCGGCCAAACTCCGTGCCTCGATGGCCGGTCATCTCGGTGAGCCCGCCTGGAAGATGCTGGTCAAGCGGCTGACCGCGGAGTCCCCGGAGTTCCGTGCGAACTGGGAGCGCTACGAGGTGATGGACCTGCGCACCAGGACCAAGCAGTTCCTCAACCCGTACGTCGGCTTCCTCTCCCTGGACCACACGGACCTGTGGCTGACCCGCGAGACCGGGGCACGCCTGGTGACCTACACCCCGACGGACGACGAGTCCCGGGAGCGGCTGGAGGAGCTGTACACGCTGGCCGTCTCCGCCGGCCAGGAGCGGGGCTGAGTACGGGTACTCAGGACAGCGCGCCGCCGTCGGCAGACCATGCGGGGAGGAAGAGCAACCGACAACCGGCCCCGGGGGAACGACCGATGAGAACCGGCCCTGCGCGCACCCTTGTCCGACTGACGCTCGCCAACCGTGTCTCGGTGGCCTATCTCGCCGTGGTCGCCGTAGTCGTCGCCAAGGCCACGGCGGACTCCCTCGCCGCCGCCGACGGCCCTGCCCAGGACTTCGCCTGGCTCTGGCCGCCCCTGGTCACCTTCCCCGCGTTCCCGCTCGTCGCGGCACTGGGCCGGACGGCGTGGGGTACGGCGGAGCTGCCGGCCTGGTCCTTCGCCGCCGTGCTCGTCGTATCGGCGTTACTGCAGTCCCTGGCCCTGGGCACCCTGGGGCAGGCGATACGGACCCGCCACCAGCGGATGCTCGGCTCCTGCTGACCGCCGCCCGTCCCGCCGACGCCGGCGGGGGCGGGGGTCACACCCGCTCGCCGGCCCCCACCACCTGGCGTATCTCCGCCGACTCCAGGCGCTGCGCCGTGCGCTCGGCCGTCGCCCGGGCCCAGCGGCCGTTCGTCAGGGCGCCGAGGGTGAGGACCGCGAGCCCGCAGACGGCGAGGATCCACCAGCCGGGGCGGGCGGCGGTCACGAAGGTCCGGCGGTACGACGACGCGCCGATCCCCGACGCGAGGACCGCGCCGATGACCGCCACGCCTAGGGTCTGGCCCAGCTGCCTGCTGGTGGAGGCGACCGCGGCGGCCACACCCGCCTGGGACCGCGGCATGCCGGAGACCGCCGTGTTGGTGATCGGCGCGTTCACGAAGCCGAAGCCGATACCGAACAGGACATAGCCGAGGAAGAGGGTGGTGTCGGAGGTCTCCGCCTCGAAGGCCGCGAACAGCACCGCGCTCGCGGTCATCGCGACCCCGGCGATCACCAGCGGCAGCCGTGGACCCCGGCTGCCGACCAGGCGGCCGGCGAGCGGGGCGCAGAGGAACATCGGGACGGCCATCGGCAGCATCCACAGGCCGGCGTGCAGGGCGTCCAGTCCGCGCACGTTCTGCAGGTACAGGGTGGACAGGAACAGGAAGCCGCCCAGCGACGCGAACGCGCTGATCGCGATCACGGTGGCCCCGCTGAACGGCGCCGAACGGAAGAACCGCAGGTCGATGAGGGGTTCGGTGCGCCTCGGCTCGTACCAGAGCAGGCCGGCGAGGGCGGCGAGGGCCACCACCGCGAAGGGCACCACCGCGGCCGCGCTCGCCGTCGGCGCCTCGATGATCGAGTACGTCAGCGCGCCGAACAGCGCGATGACCAGCACCTGGCCGACCGGGTCGGGCCGGCGGGCCTTCGGCGCCCGGGACTCCGGCACGAAACGCAGCGTCAGCAGCAGCGCGGCGAGACCGACCGGGAGGTTGACCCAGAAGATCGCGCGCCAGCCGACCGACTCCACCAGCAGGCCGCCGACCAGCGGTCCGGCGGCCATGGATATGCCGACCACCGCACCCCACACGCCGATTGCACGGGCCCGCTCACGGGGGTCGGTGAAGGTGTTGGTGATGATCGACATGGCCACCGGGTTGAGCATCGAGCCGCCCACCGCCTGGAGCATGCGGAACGCGATCAGCGATTCGAGGTTCGGCGCCAGCGAGCAGAGCAGCGAGCCCAGCGAGAAGACGACCAGGCCCGTCATGAAGACCTTCTTGCGGCCGACCCGGTCGCCGGTCGACCCCGCGAGCATCAGCAGCGAGGCCAGGACCAGGGTGTAGGCGTCGATGGTCCACTGCAGACCGGCCGTCGAGGCGTGCAGTTCACGCTGCATGGACGGCAGGCCGACATTGAGGGCGGTCGTGTCGAGACTCACGATCAGCAGGCTCATGCAGCAGATCGCGAGCACGAGCATGCGTCGGCGGGGGCTCAGCTCGGGCATGCGCTCCATCGTACGCCCGTTTCGATAGTGCGTCTAACTAATGAGTGTTACATGATCATGACGGAGGGTGCCGGATCCGCGGTTGTCCACAGGCCGGCCGAGCACCGCGCGCAGTACGCGACAATGGGGGAATGCCCGAGCCCACGACCCCGCTCCAGATCGGCCCGCACACCGTCCGGCCGCCGGTCGTCCTGGCCCCCATGGCCGGGATCACCAACGCACCCTTCCGGACCCTGTGCAGGCAATTCGCCGGAGGCGGAGGCTTCGCCGAAGGCGAGGCAACGGACGCGGCCGACGGGGGCAAGGGGCTGTTCGTCAGCGAGATGATCACGACTCGGGCGCTGGTCGAGCGCAACGAGAAGACCATGCAGCTGATCCGCTTCGACGCCACCGAGAAGCCGCGCTCCATCCAGCTGTACGGCGTCGACCCCGCCACCGTCGGCAAGGCCGTCCGCATGATCGCGGAGGAGGGCCTGGCCGACCATATCGACCTGAACTTCGGCTGCCCGGTCCCGAAGGTCACCCGCAAGGGCGGCGGCTCGGCCCTCCCCTACAAGCGCAACCTGCTCCGCGCGATCCTGCGCGAGGCGGTCAGCGGCGCGGGCGACCTCCCGGTCACCATGAAGATGCGCAAGGGCATCGACGACGACCACATCACCTACCTCGACGCCGGCCGGATCGCCGTCGAGGAGGGCGTCACCTCGATCGCGCTGCACGGCCGCACCGCCGCCCAGCACTATGGCGGCACCGCCGACTGGGAGGCCATCGCCCGCCTCAAGGAGCACGTCCCGGAGATCCCGGTCCTCGGCAACGGCGACATCTGGTCGGCCGCGGACGCGCTCAGGATGGTCCGGGAGACGGGCTGCGACGGAGTGGTCGTCGGACGCGGCTGCCTGGGCCGGCCGTGGCTGTTCGCGGACCTGGTCGCCGCGTTCGAGGGCCGTCACGACGACATCGCGCGTCCGTCCCTGCGCCAGGTCGCCGACGTCATGGTCCGGCACGCCACGCTGCTCGGCGAGTGGCTCGGGGACGAGTCCAAGGGAGTCGTCGACTTCCGCAAGCACGTCGCCTGGTACCTCAAGGGCTTCGCGGTCGGCAGCGAGATGCGCAAGCGCCTCGCCATCACCTCCTCGCTGGCCGAACTCCGCGCGGGCCTGGACGAACTGGACCTCGACCAGCCCTGGCCCACGGGCGCCGACGGCCCCCGCGGCCGTACGTCCGGCAACAACCGGGTGGTGCTGCCGGACGGCTGGCTCAAGGACCCCTACGACTGCGCGGGCATCGGCGAGGACGCGGAGCTGGACACCTCCGGCGGCTGAGGCCGAAGGCGTCCCGCGGGCGTCAGTTCGTCTTCGGGTGCGGCGTGGAGCCGTAGGCCGTCAGGAACCTGTCGCGGAAGGAGCTCATCTTCCACACCGGGGCGTCGTGCGCCGGGCGCAGACCGTCGGTCCAGTTCCAGGAGTTGATCGCGTCCAGCACCTTCGGGTCCTTGGCGACGATCGAGATCGGCACGTCACGGCTGGCGTGGTTGCCGCTGACCCGGGCGATCGGCTGGTGGTCGCCGAGGAAGACGAGCACCGTGTCGTCGTTGCCGTAGCGCTCCAGCCACTGGGTGAGCGCGGTCACCGAGTACTGGACCGACTTGCCGTACTCCTGGCGGGACTTGGTGGTGTCGGCGATGACGTCGGAGGCCTTGTTGCCGGCCTTCTGGATGGCGTCGAAGACCGAACCGTCGCCCAGCTGGTCCCACGGCACCATCTTCGGGATCGGCGCCCACGGCTGGTGGCTGGAGGTCAGGATCAGGAACGACATCCGTGACTTGCCGTCGGCCGGCTTCTTGCTGTGCACCCGGTCCTGGAACTGCTGGAGCGCGTACTGGTCGGGCATCGTCGACCAGCTGAACTTAGGTCCCTTGTAGCCGAGCTGGAAGGCGTTGTAGACCTTGTCGAGGCCGTAGTAGCTCTGCTCCGGCCAGCCCTTCTGGATGCCCGGCATCACACCGACCGTGTCGAAGTCACCGGTCTTCTGGAACGCCTTGGTGATGCTGAGGTGGTCGCTGGCCATGACGGTCCGGTAGCGCTGCTGGTTGCTCACCCACAGCCCCGACATGGTCGTGGAGTGCCCGAGCCAGCTGCTGCCGCCGTAGGTCGCCGACGTCAGCCACCCGCTCTTCGCGGCGTAACCGGCCTTGGCGAGAGCCTTGGTCTGGGCGTCGAGCGTCTTGTCGACACCGGGCGCCATGATCGGGTCCTCGATGGCGCTGCGGCCGTAGCTCTCGATGAACGTGAAGATCATGTCCTTGCCGCGCAGGTCCGGCACCAGCTGGTCGGCCGGGGTGTTCCCGAAGGCGTCCACCTTGGCGACCTTCCGGAACTCCGCCTCGTCGTGCAGGGTGTCCCGCACCTGGCGGGCCTTGATCTCCAGCGCGCCGGCGGTGCGGTCGGAGGCCAGCGGCACACCGCCGACGATCTGGAGGCCGAAGGAGGAGCAGGTGATCCAGACGACACCCGCGATCAGCGTGGAGCGGGTGGCCCGCCCGGGATGCCGGGCCAGCAGATTGCTCAGCCGTACCGTCGCCAGGGCGAGCAGCACGAACAGCAGCAGCACGAGGACGACGGCACCGACGCTGACGGCGACGGTGGCCGTCTTGCCCAGGGTGTCCTCCAGGTACGACTCCGCGTCGCCGAGCAGGCTCCAGTCCAGGATGGCGTTGAAGCTCCGGCCGAGGTACTCGTTGAACCCCATGTCGAGGAAGTTGATGAGGGTCAGCGCGCCGAGCACGACGCCGAACACCGCGGCCAGCACGATCCGGGGCCGCCGGGGCAGCGCAAGCGCGACGGCGGCCGCGATGATCCCCTCGGACGGTATCCGCAGGAACTTCGCCGGCCCGAGCCCGACGACGGTGTTCGGCATCACCAGCGCGGCGATCACCAGCGCGGCGCACAGCACGGTGACGCCGATGGACAGTGCGGAGGCGGCGCCGGGATGAGCCTCCCGCCAGGCCTCCCGCCGCGCCCGGACCCGCCCACTCCAGGAGGCCCGGCCGCCGCGGCGGGGGCCGGCGGGGGCGGGCACGGGGGTATCGCCGACGTCAGGGGCATCCGGACCGTCCGGACCGTCCGGAACAGAGGCACCGACGGCCTCCCGCTCACCTCCGCCGCGGTCCCCGGCTTCGATTTCGGGGCCGACGGCGGACTCGGACGCGGCGGCTTCGGATTCGGACGCGGCGGACTTGGACGCGGCGGACTTTGACTCGGACTCTGCGGAGTCGGACGCGGCGGACTCGGACTCTGCGAAGTCGGATTCGGAGTCGGATTCGGCGGACCTGGACTCGGACGCGGCGTCAGTGGATCCGGTGGCGGAGGCCGGCTGCTCGGCCGTGACCGCGGACGCCGGTTCGGATTCGGCCGCGGCGGCGGGTTCCGGCCCGGGATCCGGGGATTCGGCATCCGGGGCGGTGCTCTCCGCGGCCGTCTTCCCGGGCTCCGCGGGCAACGCGTCAGCAGTCGCCTCGCCGGCGGGCTCGGATATCTCGGGAGCCGTTTCCCGCTCGGACGTCAGGGCTTCGGACTCCTCCGGTGCGCCCTCGCGTTCGGACGGCCCCGAGGGCGTGTCCGATGACTGGCGAATGCTCGTGTGCTGAGGCAACCCGGAGGTCCTTCCGTGCGAGACCCGTGAAACGGAGAACGGCGGGCCCATGCCGGGGAGGTCCCGGCCCGCCATCTTCCCGTACGGCTCACACAAGCCCCCTGTTCAGGGCCAACGGCAAACACCGGGCAAACGCATATCAACCCGCGCCCCAAGCCGGCGCCCCGAAGGGGCGCGCGGCCGTGTCGACACGTGGCTCCGCCGCGTGGGCGCGACAAGTCCCCACCCCGTCGCGCCCGGCACCCGACCCTACGCCCCGCCCACGGCCGTGAGCAGCGCCAGCGGCGCCGCCGCCGACCGGGACTCCCGCACGCACGCGTGCGGATACGGCACCGGTTCCGGATGCGTGTCCCTCCCGTACCCGGCCAGCACCTCCGGCAGCCGGTGCCCGCCCGCCGTCGCCGCGTCCACCAGCCCGTGCGCCACGGCCCGCGCCTCGTCATGCAGGCCGTACCGTGCCAGGCCCAACGCGATCAGCGCGTTGTCGTGCGGCCACACCGACCCCCGGTGGTACGACAACGGGTGGTACGCCGCCTGCCCCGCGGCCAGCGTCCGTACCCCCCACCCCGAGAAGAAGTCCGGCTCCAGCAACCGCCGCCCGACCTCCTCCCCGTACTCCTTGTCGAGCAGCCCGGACCACAGCAGATGCCCGGCGTCCGAGGCGAGCGCGTCGACCTGCCGGCCCTCCCCGTCCAGGGCCAGCGCGGGGAACCCCGCCCGGTGCATCCAGAAGTCCCGCTGGAACCGGTCCCGCAGATCCGCGGCGGCCTGTTCGAGGAGCGCCGCGTACGTCCCGTCGGCCCACGCCGTCCGAGCCACCCACGCCGTCCGGCGCAGCGCGTCGTACGCGTATCCCTGTGCCCCCGCCGCCATCACGGTCCCCACCGGCCGGCTGCCGTCGGCGGAGCAGATCGCGCCGGGGGAGTCCTTCCAGTTCTGGTTGGCGAGGCCGCCCTTGTCGGCGCGGTAGACGAGATAGCCGCGCGAGGTCAGCCCGCCGTGGTCGAGCATCCAGCCGATGGCCGCCCGGGCGTTGCGTTCCAGGCGCCGGGCCATGCCGGTGTCCCCGGTCTGCTCCACATACGCGCCGAGCAGGATCAGGAAGAGCGGGGTGGCGTCGACGGAACCGTAGTAACGGCCGTACGGCACCTGCCCGAAGTGCGCCAGCTCCCCGTGCCGTACCTCGTGGACGATCTTCCCGGGCTGGGCCACGGAGTGCGCGCCGGCCTCGGTGGCCTGGGTGGCGGCGAGGGCGGGGAGGGTGGCGGCGGCCAGCCGGGGCCGGTAGGGAAGGGCGAAGAGGGAGGTGATCAGGGCGTCGCGGCCGAGAAGGGTGAGGAACCAGGGGGCGCCCGCGGCGGGGACCTTGAGCTCCTCGCCGTCCGGGCCGGTGGCCGGCACCTGGAGCGCGGCGAGGTCGGAGAGGCCGCGGGCGCAGGCCGCCGCCAGCTCGGGCCAGCCGGTCGGGAAGGCCACGCCCTCGACGAACTCTCCCTCCAGCGCGAGGAGTTGTTCGTTCAGGGCGGCCGGGTCGCGGGGCACGCGCAGGGCCCGCCTGTCGCCGTGCGGGCGCCCGATGACCCGCACGACCAGCTCGGTCGTGCCGTGCGGGGCGAGGTCCAGCGTCCACACCATCCGCCGGGCGCCGGTCCCGGTCTCCTCGACGCCGTCCGGCGCCGGTTCGGCGGTGATCGTCGTACAGGACCGCCACTCGCCCCGGCGGTAGCCGAACTCCACTCCGTCGTCGAGGACCTGGCGGGAGCGTACGGCGCCGGACTTCGTGTAGGTGCGGTGGTCGGCGCGGAGCTCGAACTGGTCGGTGAAGTCGGCGTCGGCGGTGATCGCGACCCGGATCGTGGTCGGCACCGCGCGGTTGCTGGTGACCCGCAGGGACTCGGCGAACGAGCCGTCACCGACGGCCTGTTCACGGAAGAGGGTGTGCGCGGGCGGTTCCTGGCGGCCACCGCGCGGGACCAGCACACACCGGGTGCCGTCCCCGCCGGAGACCGGCGTGAGCACCTCGGGCAGCGCCCCGTCGACCGTCAGCTGCCAGCGGCTGAGGTGCCGGGCGTCCCGTACGAATAACCCGTCCGGGGAGCCGCCGCCCCGGACGCCGCTGATGTCCCCGCGGTCGTCCACGGCGGCGAACGTCGCGCCGTGCACGAGCAGATGATGCCGGTCCGTCATCCCCGGTCCCCTCCTTTGTTCCCCAGGTCGAACGTGCGGTGTCCGTGAAAGACACCTCGTTTTGTCAGCTCTTGTCCGCATCTTGACGATTCCGGAGTCCGTGGTGCGGCGCGTGCCGCCGGTGGTGCAGATCGAGCGCGAGCGCCGCCGTCCAGCTGAACCCGGTCGCGCCGCACGCCTCGCCCGTGTGCGGGTCGACGTACTCGGCGAACCCGGTCGCGCCGGCCGTCCGTACGACCGCCGCGCCGAGCGCGTCCGCCCGCTCCCGCTCGCCGTGTTCGCGCAGCCCCCGCTCCAGCAGCCAGCCGGTGTTGGCCCAGGCCGGGCCGCGCCAGTACCGGTGCGGGTCGAAGGCCGCGCCGAGCAGGTCGTAGCTGGGGACCAGACGGGTGCCGGTGCCGAAGTGCGGGCCGCTCAGCGTCCGGACGAGCGCGGCGGCGATCTCGCGGGGCAACTCCGGGAGGATCAGCGGGATCAGACCCGAGACCCCGCGCTCGGGGATCAGCCCGCCTCGCAGGTCCCGGCAGAGGAAGATCTCCCGCTCCGGGTCCCACAGCCGGTCCACCAGCGCCGCCGTCAACCGCTCCGCGCGCGCGTGCCGCGCCGTGCCGGTGGCCCCCAACTCCTGCGCGATGCGCGCGAGGGCGTGCTCGGAGGCGATGAGCAGGGCGTTGAACGCCGGGTCCTCCACGGCGAACTCGCGCTGCCGGTCCGCGTATTCGGCGTCCCGGTAGTCCGTCGCCAGCCGCACGTACCGCCCGTAGTCCAGATCCGTCGGCCGGTCCTCGGCGGCGCCGTGGTCCAGGTCGGCGCGGTGGAAGGAGCGCGCCGGGGCGGGCGTGACACGGGCCAGCGGGGCGTCCCAGCAGGGGCTGTTGTCCATACCCTGTTCCCAGGGGTGCACGACGGACGCGAGACCGCCGCCGCCGAGGTCCCGCCGGTGCAGCAGATAGCGGTGCCAGGCGGCGAGCCGGGGGTAGGCGGTCGCCAGGAAGCCGCGCGCCCGGGACAGGCCGGGATCGGCGAGGTGCACCAGCCAGGCCGCGAGCGCGTGCACCGGTGGCTGCACGATTCCGGAGGTCTGTACGGTGCGCGGGGCGCCCGCGGCCCGCCCCGCGGTCGAGGAACGCCAGAAGTCGGGGCTCGGGAAGTACGCGTCGAGGGGTACGGAGGGGTTGAACACGATGTGCGGGATCCGCCCGTCGGCCCACTGGGCGGCCAGCAGCGTCTCCAGCTCGGTCTGCGCGCGCAGCGGCGACAGGTGCCTGAGGCCGATCGCGACGAACGCCGAGTCCCAGGACCACTGGTGCGGGTACAGGCTCCGGGACGGCACGGTCGAACTGCCGGTCCAGTTGTCGGTGAGCACACGTGCGGCCCTGACGTGCAGGGACGCCGGGCCGGTGGTGCCGGGGGAGCGCGTGGAGGGTGGATCGTATGCGATCTCGGAAGCGAGCGCATGGGCTGTGAGCTGGGCAGTGCGATCCACTCGGGGCTCCCCGAAGACGTCCGGCCGACCGGGTTCGGCAGTGGCTACCGTAGGGTTACGTCTATTTAACACGCAAAACTCAATATGTAATGCAAGCTTGAGAAACACAAGGGGGTGCGCATGACCGGACGTCCCGGCAGGACCGGCAAGGGCGGCGGACAGGCCAGCTCGGGCGAACTGCTGGAGCTGGTGCGCAGCGGGCGGGCCGTGACGCGCGGCGCCCTCCAGCAGGCCACCGGACTCTCCCGTGCGACCGTCGGCCTGCGCCTGGACCGGCTGTTCCGCGCCGGCTGGCTGCGCGAGGGCGCCGGCGGCCCGGTCGACTCCCCGCTCGGCGGCCGTCCCTCCATCACCCTCGAGTTCGACGACTCGCACGCCGTGGTCCTCGCCGCCGACCTGGAGACCCGCCATGCCAGGGCCGCCGTCCTCTCCCTGACCGGCGAGATCCTGGCCGAACACTCGGGCACGCTGGTCATCCAGGACGGACCGGACGCCGTGCTCACCGAACTCGGCCGCTGGTTCGCCGAGTTGCTGGAGAAGGCCGGCCACCTGGCGACGGAGGTGTGCGGGATCGGCCTCGCGGTACCGGGTCCGGTGGACACCGAGACCGGCCGGGTCGTCCAGCCGCCGATCATGCCCGGCTGGGACGGCTACGACATACGCGGCCGTATGGCCAGGGCGTTCACCGAGCACACGGGCGCGCCGCCGGGGGTCCCGGTCCTGGTGGACAACGACGCGAACCTGATGGCGTACGGCGAACAGCGCACGACATGCCCGGACTGCTCGGCGTTCGTGCTGGTGAAGGTCTCGACGGGTATCGGCGCCGGGGTGGTGGTCGACGGCTCGATCTACCGGGGCATCGACGGCGGTGCCGGGGACATCGGCCATATCCGGGTGGGCGCCGAGGTGCAGTGCCGCTGTGGTTCGTACGGCTGCCTCGCCGCCGTCGCGAGCGGTGGCGCGGTGGCCCGGCGGCTGGCGGAGGCCGGGGTTCCGGCGGCTTCCGGCTCAGATGTGCGCGATCTGCTCGCCTCGGGTCATCCGGAGGCGGCGGCACTGGCCAGGGAGGCCGGGCGCCGGGTCGGGGACGTACTGGCGACGGTCGTGACCCTGCTGAACCCGGGCGTGCTGATGATCGCGGGGGATCTGGCGGGCACCTCGTTCCTCACCGGTGTGCGGGAGTTGCTGTACCAGCGGGCGCTGCCCCGTTCCACCGCCCACCTGGACGTCGTGACCTCACGGCTGGGGGACCGGGCCGGGGTGATTGGCGCCGGGGCGCTGGTCGTGGAGTACCTGTACGCGCCGGAGCGGGTCGAGGAGCGGTTGCTCGCGCTCGGGATGTGAGGCGGCCGCCGCTGCCGCTGTCCGTGCCGCCGCGGCCCGGATGACGCGGTTGTTTCCGTCCGCTTTCGGCGTCCGTTCCGTGTCCGCATGGTGAAATCCCGGCGTCTGTGGCAGCGTGATTCTCGCCACCCTTGATAAGGGTTGCGCTCAGATGAGCGGATCATGAGCGACTGCACTTCTCCAAGGGGTGGCACTCGGTGCCACCCCTTGATCGTTCATCGATCGAAATCAGACGTGCAGTCACTCCGCTCATCTGAGCGAAATAGTGCGTCCCTGAGCGGTCTTGCGTTCAAGAAGTGAAAACATCCACCCGTCTCCGCTTGCCAAGCTTTGACTTTCGATCCGGTGGCGGACGATCGGTTACGGGCGCATGACACGCGAGTAGACGTACCCAGGCGCCTTCGATCTGGGTATGTTCCTCGCCGTCAGGGCAGCCACCGCGTCCTTCAGGGAGTCGAGACCCGTGTCGGAAAACAAAGAACCCCACGTAGCGAAGTTCGTTTACGACTTCACCGAGGGAAACAAGGACCTCAAGGACCTCCTGGGTGGCAAGGGCGCGAACCTCGCCGAGATGACCAACCTCGGTCTCCCCGTCCCCCCGGGCTTCACGATCACGACGGAAGCCTGCAAGGTCTACCTCGACAGCGGCGAGGAACCGGTGGCACTGCGTGACGAGGTGAGTGCGCACCTCGACGCGCTGGAGCAGCGGATGGGCAAGAAGCTCGGCCAGGCCGACAACCCGCTCCTGGTCTCGGTCCGCTCCGGCGCGAAGTTCTCCATGCCCGGCATGATGGACACGGTCCTGAACATCGGTCTCTCCGACAAGTCCGTCCAGGGCCTGGCCAAGCAGGCCGGCGACGACCGCTTCGCGTGGGACTCCTACCGCCGCCTCATCCAGATGTTCGGCAAGACGGTCCTCGGCGTCGACGGCGACCTCTTCGAAGAGGCCCTCGACGCGGCGAAGGACGCCAAGAAGGTCACCGTCGACACGGAGCTGGAGGCGGCCGACCTCAAGAAGCTCGTCACCAAGTTCAAGAAGATCGTCAAGGCGGAGGCCGGCCGGGACTTCCCGCAGGACCCGCGCGAGCAGATGGACCTCGCGATCCGCGCGGTCTTCGACTCCTGGAACACCGACCGCGCCAAGCTCTACCGCCGTCAGGAGCGCATCCCCGGCGACCTCGGCACCGCGGTCAACGTCTGCTCGATGGTCTTCGGCAACCTCGGCCCGGACTCGGGCACCGGCGTCGCCTTCACCCGCGACCCCGCCTCGGGCCACCAGGGCGTCTACGGCGACTACCTCCAGAACGCCCAGGGCGAGGACGTGGTCGCGGGCATCCGCAACACGGTCCCCCTGGCCGAGCTGGAGTCCATCGACAAGAAGTCGTACGACCAGCTGATGCAGATCATGGAGACGCTGGAGAACCACTACAAGGACCTCTGCGACATCGAGTTCACCATCGAGCGCGGTCAGCTGTGGATGCTCCAGACGCGCGTCGGCAAGCGCACCGCCGGCGCCGCCTTCCGGATCGCGACCCAGCTCGTCGACCAGGGCCTGATCGACGAGACGGAGGCGCTCCAGCGGGTCACCGGCGCCCAGCTCGCGCAGCTGATGTTCCCCCGCTTCGACGAGCAGGCGAAGGCGCAGCAGGTCGGCCGGGGCATCGCGGCGTCGCCGGGCGCGGCGGTCGGCAAGGCGGTCTTCGACTCGTACACGGCGGTCAAGTGGTCCCGCTCGGGCGAGAAGGTCATCCTGGTCCGCCGCGAGACGAACCCCGACGACCTGGACGGCATGATCGCCGCCGAGGGCATCCTGACCTCCCGGGGCGGCAAGACCTCCCACGCGGCCGTCGTCGCCCGCGGCATGGGCAAGACCTGTGTCTGCGGCGCGGAGGACCTGGAGGTCGACACCAAGCGCCGCCGGATGACGGTCCCCGGCGGCCACGTGGTCGAGGAGGGCGACGTCATCTCCATCGACGGCTCGTCCGGCAAGGTCTACCTGGGCGAGGTCCCGGTGGTCCCCTCCCCGGTGGTCGAGTACTTCGAGGGCCGGATGCACGCGGGCGCCCATGACGCCGGCGAACTGGTCGAGGCGGTCCACCGCATCATGGCGTTCGCGGACCGCAAGCGCCGCCTGCGGGTGCGCGCCAACGCCGACAACGCCGAGGACGCGCTGCGGGCCCGCCGCTTCGGTGCCCAGGGCATCGGCCTGTGCCGCACCGAGCACATGTTCCTCGGCGACCGCCGCGAACTGGTGGAACGCCTGATCCTGGCGGACACCGAGGAGGACCGCGAGGAGGCGCTGAGCGCCCTGCTCCCGCTCCAGAAGAAGGACTTCGTCGAACTCCTCTCGGCGATGGACGGCCTCCCGGTGACGGTCCGTCTCCTGGACCCGCCGCTGCACGAGTTCCTCCCGGACATCACGGAACTCTCGGTCCGGGTGGCCCTCGCCGAGTCCCGCCAGGAGCCGCACGAGAACGAACTCCGCCTCCTCCAGGCGGTCCACCGCCTGCACGAGCAGAACCCGATGCTGGGGCTGCGCGGCGTGCGCCTGGGCCTGGTGATCCCCGGCCTGTTCACCATGCAGGTCCGCGCGATCGCCGAGGCCGCGGCCGAACGCAAGAACGCCAAGGGCGACCCGCGCGCGGAGATCATGATCCCGCTGGTGGGCACGGTCCAGGAGCTGGAGATCGTCCGCGAGGAGGCCGACCAGGTCATCGCGGAGGTGGAAGCGGCGACGGGCACCAGCCTCAAGCTCTCGATCGGCACGATGATCGAGCTCCCGCGCGCCGCCCTGACGGCGGGCCAGATCGCGGAGGCCGCGGAGTTCTTCTCCTTCGGCACCAACGACCTGACGCAGACGGTCTGGGGCTTCAGCCGGGACGACGTGGAGGCGAGCTTCTTCACCGCCTACCTGGAGAAGGGCATCTTCGGCGTCTCCCCCTTCGAGACGATCGACCGGGACGGCGTCGGCTCCCTGGTGGCGGCGGCGGCCCAGGCCGGCCGCGCGACCCGCCCGGACCTGAAACTGGGCGTCTGCGGCGAGCACGGCGGTGACCCGGAGTCCGTCCACTTCTTCCACGAGGTGGGCCTGGACTACGTCTCCTGCTCCCCGTTCCGGATCCCGGTGGCCCGTCTGGAGGCGGGCCGGGCGGCGACGCAGTCGGCGGGCAGCGACCACCGCTGAGGCCGACCCCGGCCTCCTGAGAACCCCGGGTCCGCCGTCCGTCCCCGACCCTCAAGACCGATGGACGGCGGCCCCGGCACGCAAGAGAGGGGCGGCACCCTGTGCGGGGGTGCCGCCCCTTCGTGCATGCTCTGCGGCGACTGTCAAGGTAAGCCGCTGACCAGGTAGAACGGCGTTTGCGGGCGTTGGCTGCCGTTGAAGTCGCGCGGAACTGTTGTGCCCTCGTTGTGCCCTGCCCGGGGCGGCCGGGTTCCGTCCGCGACTCGGAGAAGGTGCGCACCGCTTTAGGAGTTCGATCTCGCTCCTGAGCGGCCGCGATCAAGCTTGTGGGCGGGTGCCATTGCCGGGTGCCGACTGTTGCCGCTGTTCGTGGTCGTTGATGTCAGCGGAACAGTTGCGGCACTGGACAGACCTCCCATGGCTCGTCAGGCTGGTCGGCCCAGCGCCACCAGACGTGTCGGTCGGCGCACTTCCACAGCGACCGACAGGTCCGCCGGCCGTCGTCCTCCCGCTCGGAGAGCACGAGGCCACCGGACCTCATCGGCTGGCTGCACTCGGGGCAGACCGGAACGGCATCGCTCATGCAACGCACCTTACTGAGGTCGGCGCTTCAGAGTGACCAGGTCGCCACGAAGCAGCTGACGCCGTCCACGGTCTCGGCGTACAGGAGATGGTGAGTGGTGAGATCCCAGTCAGCCCCGTCGAGCAACTGCCAGGGTGAGCGACCCGAAACCCCCAGCTCGCGAGCGAGGCCCACATCCAGGGTCGGGAAGAATCCGTCCGCGTCACCGCTTGTCAGCGCGGCAGCGATGCCCGCTGTGATCTCCTCAACTCGCGGGTCGGAGCGCTCGGCTCCGTCCGCGCCGACGCGGGTCGGACCGTCCCCCAACACCAGCAACCCTACGCGCTCCGCCCATCCCGCCAGATGGACGCCGTCCTCTCCGTTCATGGACCAACTCCGGGCGTCGTCCAGCTCGTAGGCGCGCACCGGACCGGTCCAGCCTGCCTGTTGGAGCAGCCACGCACCGATGCTGAGCGCCATCGGCAGCGTGTTCGTCGGTGCCTCCGCGGCCCGGCCGTGGCCAAGCCCCAGGGCTCTCTCCTCGTGGAGAAGGGATCTCGTACCGGGGCCGACCACGGCCACGATCTGGGGATCCTCGACCAGTACGGCTGCCACCGCCTGCGCGCACACCGCGCGCAGCCGCTCCGGCGCAGAAGGCGTGCTCACGTCCGTCGCGAACGTGAGCGATGGCAGGTAGGGACAGATGGCAGCGGCCACGAGCATGCTCGGCAGCCTAGCCGCCGCGTCCGGGCGGTCACGTGGCCAGAGGGTGGCGCTGCTGCGTCACCCTGAAGCGCCGACCTCAGTAGCGACGCGAATCCCTCTTCTCGAAGCAACTTGGGATGGTCGCTGCTCTTGGACCGCTGTGCCTGTCACCTGCGCCGGTGGTCCGCTGACGTGCGCGACTGTTCGCGGTTGTGCGTCGTGGTTGTCACGCAGTTAGACACTCAGCCGCCTCGCCGGAGCAGGCTCCTAGAGGCCGCGTAGCGCCTCGTACAGGTTGCTGCCGTAGGCGGTCCAACAGTCGATGCTGCCGTCGTCGTACAGGCTGCCCATGTACCAGTCGTCGTCATCGACGGGCTTCACGAGACACAGACTGTGGAACCCGAGAACGATCTCCGGGCGTGGCATCTCGTGGGCCTCGCCGACGCTGACCCACTTCACTGGCCGATCGGGATCCAGGGCGACAGCCTGTCGATCTCCCGAGACATCGCGGATCTGCTGAAGAGTCCAACCGTGGGGGAGCCGTATGTCTGCCATCCATGGATGATCCCACTCGTCACGTGAGGATCGCCCGCGGGCAAGGCTTCGCTCGCGGGCGCTCGCTTCTTCTTGCCCTGGGTCTTGCCGGACGCCTTGGCCACCTGCCGCTTCCCAGCTCAGGGGCGGTGGGCTCGTCAGCGCTACGGGGGGTCTGCCAGACCCCCCATAGCGCCGGCATGGGCCCCGCCCTCCGTCATGTTCTTGGCGGTCCTGCAAGAGGGCTGGTGAAGCGCTCGAACGAGCCGGGAAGCGCGGAGACGGCAGGGAAGGTCCATCGGCCTGCGCGGCCGAACACTGCGACAAGCGCACGTCCGGTACTTCCGAACCGCCGACGGCGTGTACGACCGCTGGCACCTGTCCCGTCCGCCGACTGACGCTGAGCCGTGCGCGGCGCACAGCGGCAGGACGCAGACGCTGTATCCCAGCACCGAGCACGGCACAGGGAAACGTTGGCAGGTGCGCTACCGGGACGTGGCCGGCAAGCAGTGCAAGGAGAACTTCGAGAAGAAGACTGCTGCGGACTCCCGTGCCGCCAAGGTGACCACGGAACTCGACGGCGGCACCTTTGTGTATCGGGAGTTGGGCAAGCAGAAGTTCAGGGCCGTCGCAGAACGCCGGCAGGAGACAGCCGTACACCGCGAGCGGACCGAGACGAACGTTGAGCGTGCCCTACGGCTGCACACCTTGTCGTAGGCCGGTCGATGCGGCCTGCCTCACCGGGGCGCGGTACCGGGGAGACGTGTGTGTGGAGGGCAGACCATCAACCCCCCTGGTCAAGGGTTGGTCTTGCACACTGCGCGGGGGTGCCGCCCCTTTGTGCCGGGGTTCGTTTCACAGCCAGCCGCGTCGGGTCGCGGTGAGGCCCGCCTGGAAGCGGGTGGAGGCGCCGAGTTGGCGCATGAGTTGGTGGACGCGACGCTGGGTGGTCCGCTCGCTCCAGCCCTGGGCGCGCGCGATGGCCGTGTCGGTGAGGCCGGAGGCGAGCAGGGCGAGCAGGGACCGTGTCTCCTCATCGGGCTCTGCGTCCTTGGATTCGGCCGCGGTGGTGGCGTCGCCGGGTGGTGTGGGGGCGTCCGGCAGCGGCACTGCGCGCTCCCATTGCGCCTCGAAGAGCGATTCCAGGGCTACGAGCACGGGGGAGCGGTGGACCAGGTAGGCGACTGACTGGCCCCCAGGTCCGAGGCTGAAGGGGAGGATGGCCGCCCGGTCGTCGCTGATGACGAGTTTGAGGGGCAGCTCAGGGTGTACCCGTGCCTGCTCGCCCGCCTTCATGCTGGGCACGATGTCGTTGTTCAGCCTGCCGGGCCAGGCCACCGCTTCGCGGTCGTAGATCACCCGGAAGATCACGCCGCGCCGCTGCTGCTGGAGTTGGCTGTCGAGGTTGCTGCCGGGGCCGTCGAAATAGGGCGGCCGGTCGCACACACGTACCTCGTGGCGGGCGTCGACAGTCAGTCGGAGTACGGTGGCGTTGATGTGCTCACGGCTGGTGAGCAGTTCGACGGCCATGTCGCGTTGGCTGATCCGGGCAGCCTCCCGGTGGGTCTCGGTCAACCGCTGTACCAGGGCCCGTGCTTCCTTGAGCTGGTGCTCGCGCTGGTCGATCAGCGCGGTGACGGCGACATCCGGAGGCGTGGCGGTGAAGCGTGGCGGGCATCCGGCGTCCCGCACGGCGAGCCCGATCTTGACCAGTTTGGACAGCAGTCTTCCCGCAGTGGTCGCGGGCATGCCGCAGACGTCTGCCAACTCCGAAGAGGTGCAGCGAGGCTGCCGGACCAGTGCCATGTAGACGTGTTCTGTTTCTTCCGCAAGCCCGAGCACGTCAAATTCCATACCGTCCGCCCAATTTCCTTGGCGGCTTCCGCCACCTGGCAGGGATCCGCCAGCCTCGTAACCTTGTGTTTCGTTGGTCGCGGTTGACATCTTTCACGCTGAAGTTGGCGCTGTCCTGAGCACGTTCGAGCGGGCAGAGCCTTCCGGTGTGGATCCGTGCTTGCGGATTCACTCCCCGAGAAAGGTGTCCCATGACGTATGCCCACACGCGCGGCAGACGGCTTGGTGCCGTCGGCGTCGCGCTCGTGGCCATCACCGCGGCCGTAACGATACCCGCGGCAGCGATTCCCCCAAGCTCCCCCGGGCCCGGCTCCGCTGCCACTGATTCCGGCCAGTCGCCGGCCGTCAGGACCCCGCTTGCCAGCAGCTCATCAGCGTCACAGCCCGGGGCGGGGGCCGCGCTGCCCTCCACACCCGGATCCTCAGCGCTCGGTCGGTGGCGCTCGTTCCTGAAGCCCACGCCCGCGCAGTCGGCGAAGAACAGTCCTCACCAGGTCCTTGTGGTACTCGGCTCGGCCACCCAGGTGACGGGCACGTCGCTGGGCAAGCAGCGCAATCTGCGGGTCCGTACCCCGCTGACCTCGAACACCGTGGTCAACACCGCACTCCACCGGGCCCACGCGGTCTCCATGCGGCCCCTGGTGCCGGGACTGTCGACCGCCCAGGCGAAGGAGTTGCGCTCAGCCGCCCGGGCGAAGCTGGGCTCCGGGGCGATCGACCTGTCCAAGGTCCAGGTCGTCCAGCTCGCCGGCGGCGACGCCTCGGCGGCTGCCCGGGCGCTGGCCGCCACACCCGGCGTCGACTACGCCGAGCCCGACCAGACCGTCTCCCCCATGAACACAGGCTCCGTGCCGCTGCCCTCCTCGGTGGGCGCTGCGGCGAAGAAGGCGGCGAAGGCCCCGAGCAGCGGTGCGACCAACTCCGACGGAGTGCCCGGCAACGCGGCTCTCGGCACCTCGCTGCAGAGCTTCCTCAACGCGGGCGGCGTGAACGCGACGGGCGCCTACAGCCTGTTGAAGCAGAAGTTCGACCAATTGCCCGGCACGGGCGAGACCATCACCAACGTCTCGGTCGGCGACCTCGTCGACGCGGGGCAACCCGACGTCCCGGCCACAGGGGCGACGACCGTCGTCCAGAACGGCCAGCGGTACCTGGACATCCCCACGATGCCCTTGATCCCCACCTACACCGCGGATGCGACCGGCGCACTCGACCCGACCGGGTCGACCCAAGGGGAGGACCCCTATCTGGATGAGGTCCTGCTGGACTTCTCCGTGATGGCGCCGCTTCCGCACGAACTGCAGCGTCCGGGCACGCAGGGCAGCGGATCCTCCGACCTGCTGGGCATCGCCCCGGGTGCCGACTACCGGCTGGTCGTCCCGAAGCAGCCGACGTTCAGCCAGATCGCGGTGGCACTGCTGGCCGCGGCCCGGCAGCAGCCGCGACCCGACGTGATCACCGCCAGCCTCGGTTACGGCACCGACGCCGCGGGGCTCCCCGGCCGCTACCTGGAGGACGACCCGGTCCAGCAGGCCGTGATCGCGTCGATCGTGCAGCAGTACGGCATCACCGTGGTGGTCTCGTCGAACGACGGGACCAGGCTGTACACCAACGCGGCCGTCGGGCCCGACGGCGGCAGCACCGCGACCGACGTCACGCGCAAGGCCGCCGACACCACCCGGATCGACGACGACCAGCTGTCGACCACGCCCAGCAAGGTGCTGGACTCCGGTGCGATCGCCGCGGGCGGTACAACGACCGACGACACGCTGTCCGTTCCGCCGCAGAACGGCGGAGCCGCGTCGGCCAACGGGACCTGGGCGACCACCAGGCTCAACGGTTCCGGGGTCTTCTCCTCGGGATTCGGCACGCGCGTGGACGTCTCGGCGCCCAGTGACGGCATCCCCGCCTTCGAGCATCAGGGCCAGAGCGCGCAGTCGGTGGCGGAGGTCCTCAACGGAGGCACTTCGGCGTCCGCGCCCGAGATCGCGGCCGCTGCCGCGGTCGTGCTGCAGGCCTCCCGGCTGACCGGGCAGCACCCGTCGCCCGATGACGTCCGTTCGCTGCTGGAGCGCACCGGCCGGGCGGTGCCCACTCCGCCGCAGATCGACCAGCCGCTGCACGTGGGCCCACAGCTCGACGTCACAGCCGCTGTGCAGGCGGTCCTGGCCAAGGCGCACGGCAGCCACGCCGACACGGGCACGCCCCGCATCGTCCGGCTCTCCGTGGCGCATCGCCAGACCGACGGCGGACTCGGGAGCTCGTACCTGGAGGCCACCGACCCCGGACGCATTGACCTGGCCGGACCCGGCGACACCGGGGAGGGCCTGGTGGGACCGGTGACCATCGGCGCCGACGTGACCGGCCTGCCCGACCGGCAAGGCGTCAGCTACGCGCTGCGTATCGGGCATCACCAGTTCACCTCCGATGTGCCGGCGATCCGGCTGACCCCCACGCAGATGCTGACCGCGGCCGGACTGCCGGTCGTCTCCACGACGGACCGTCAGGTCGCGCTCACCTTCGAGGTGCGCCACGGCCACCGGGTGCTGGCCTCGGCCACCCACGAGCTGACCTTCGGCCCGACCGACGGCGGCTACGTCGAGGCGCTCGCCCCGGTGGTCCAGCCCGTCGTCAGCACGGGACACTCCGTTCAGGTCCGCTACGACCTCACCGGAGTGCGGAACGTCAGCTCGCCCAAACTGGTCGTGTCGGGAGTCGGCCACTGGAACCCCGCGGCGGCGCCCATCTTCTCCGCCTCCTACACCGCCCCGCTGACCGGACTTCGCGGCACGGTCACCATCCCGGCCAGCGCCTTCTCCGCCGGCGGCGGCATCTACGGGATAGGCATCATCCAGAACCCCACGGCCGGCGCCAAGGGCGGCCCGGCGTACGGCGAGTTCGCCTCGATCCGGATCGACGGCGGCGACCCCTCGCAACGTCCGGCGGGGCCGACCCTGGCCGCGAAGGCATCCGGAGAGTTCGGTCACCTGCTGGAGATCAACCGAGCCGCACCGAAGTTCTCGGTGCACTACGACGTATCGGGGGTCAAGGGCGCCACCGGCACGCTGCTGGAGTTCTCCGCGCCTGGGCCGAACGTGTACAACTCGTACAACCTGGTCAGCAACCAGAACGGCACCACCCGCGACAACAACGGGGTGGACAGCCCTGCCACGCTCGACCGCTCGCTGAAGGGCACGCGGGGCACGGCGGCACTCGACGCCCTCGCGCTCAAGCTGTCCTCATCGATCGCCTACGACCTGCGGGTGTTCGCCGTCGACGAGCACGGCAAGATAGTCGGGCAGGCTTCGCCGACGTCGCTGCTGGGATACGACGACGGACTGGCCCCCGACGGCACCAACCTGACCGACTTCGCGATCGTCCCCGGCGGCACGTCCGTCGCGGCGGTCGAGAGCCCCACCGGTGAAGGCTCGGTGTACGACTACAACGCCGCCACCGGAATCTATGGGCGCAAGTTGACGAGCGACCCCGCGTACGGCTCCATCTACGAGGTGTTCGGCGTCGACTCCGCCAACCACACGCTGGTCCTGCACAAGCAGACCACCACCGGCGAGCAGTGGCTCGAGACCTACGACACGAGCACCGGCAACGAGGTCGGCAGCCCCGTGCGGGTCGACGACCAGTACGTCGTGACGGGCGGGCGGGTGGACGCCAAGCGCCACCGTGCGGCGGTGCTCGCCTACCGTTCGGGCGACCGTGCGGGCTTCGTCCTGCCCGTGGACACTGCGACCGGCACTCAGGGGACACCGCTCCAGCTCGAGCCCACCCCGGACGGGAGAACCTCGTACGGGCTGCTGGACGTGGACGAGTCGACCGGCGTCTTCTCCGCGCAGAAGTCCGGGTCCACCATCAACTGCCTGGCCTCGGTCGGGTCCGGCACCATGGCCACGATCGACCTGGACAGCGCGACGGTCACCAACAGCCAGGGGGGCGCCCCTTGCGCCACGGACCTCGCCTCCGACCAGAAGGGCAGCCTCTACGAAACCTGGTACCACTCCTTCAGCGTCAACTTCGCCGGCACCGGGTACTTCGCGCAGTTGCCCGCCGGGGACCAGGTGAGTCTCGGCATGGCGCAAGCGCCCCTCGCGCTCGCCGTCGACGGTGAGCACCACCTGGCGCTGTTCGCCTTCCGGCTGCCGGACCTGAAGCCGACGGGTGGCTTTCAGCAGTACGGCTTCGGCGACAACAACGCCACCGGCCGCATCGCCGTCGTCGACCTGCGGACGGGTCGGACGGTGCGCACCGTGAGCGGCGTCGAGTACCCGCTGTTCGGGTCCTACAACGGCCGGCTCGAAACCCATCGCGAGCGCGTCATGCAGCTCGACCCGGCAACCCGGACCGGATGGACGTACGCAGGCGACGGCAGCCAGATCCAGCAGTTCTCCTACTGACCCGACCCGCTGCTCGACCACCGGGGTCCGCGGACGCCACGGCGCCCGCGGACCCGGGTGTTTCCGCGGGACCGGGGATGACGTGTCGTCAGAGCAGGCCGAGGTCGCCGAGTTCCTTGTACAGGTCGGAGCGCGGCTGCGCGGCGTCGCCGGTCACCGCCCGGGGGTTTCCCTCGCCGGTGCCGGCCCGCGGGCGCCGGTCGCGGAAGAGCCAGGCGCCCAGCAGGCCCCCGAGCAGCCCGCCGAGGTGTCCGAGCCAGCTCACCCCCGGTGTGCCGGGCACGGCCACGGTGAGGAGGTACGCGAAGGAGGCGCCCATGACGATCCCGATCAGCGTGTCGATCAGGTGCCGGTCGAAGAGGCCGCGGACGACGACGTAACCGAAGTACCCGAAGATCAGGCCGCTGGCGCCGACCGTCGCCACGTCGCCCTTCTCGAAGAACCAGACCACGGCACCGCTGCTCACCGCGATCAGCAGGGTCAGCGCGAGGAACCGCAGCACTCCGCGGTAGGCGGCGAGGAAACCGAACACGAACAGCGGGCCGGAGTTGCTCTCGATGTGCGCCCAGCTCCAGTGCAGCAGCGGCGCGACCAGGACGTCGGGCAGCGTGCCGACGTCGCCGGAGACCACGGCGTAGTCCCGGGAGAGGGCGTAGTGGTCGGCGAAGTTGGCGAGTTGCACCAGCCAGACGACGGCGAGCAGCGCGAACATCACGAAGAACGCCTTCCGCGCCTCCGCGATCATCTCCTCGGGATTCATCGGCGCGAGATCGGCCCGGTTTCTGTTCGCCGCACCCATGGCAGGCTCCCCCTCCAACGACTCAGCGTCCCCACCACGCCGCACTCTACGACTCCCACCGCACGGCCCGCCCGACCCGGGGCGCCGGGGAACGCCCGCCGGCTTGCCGCCGATCGGCTGCGGAACGCCCAGCGCCGCCCGTAGGAGATCTCCAGGTGAACAACAGGCGTACGGCGCCGCGAGTTCGCCGCCGCTGCCTGCTACAAGCACCTCACCTGTTACTTTACGCGCGACAAGGTGACGGGCCACGGGCCCAAGGACGTCGGGTGATACGCATGAGCCGAGCAGGGATAGCCGTTCCAGTGGTCCTGCTTGCGTTGGCCGGCTGCACCGGTACGACGTCAACCGGTGATCGGGCAACCGCGAGCGAGGCGCCGGCCGGGACGGCTTCGTCCGGCGAACCCTCCGTCACCGCTTCGGCCACCGGGGACCCTCGCGTTGCGCCCCAGCTTGCCGACGCGCAGAAGACGTTCGTCAAAACAGGCGGAAATACCGGGCCTCACTCGTTTCCGGTGATCCCTGAGGTTCGGAAGGGAACCCTGGAGGTCGCGGTGATCTGCTCGGGTTCCGGGACCGTCGACGTCAAAGTCGGCTCTCTTGTGAGCTCCACCACCGTGTGCGCCGACGGCGACCCCGGGGTGCACAACGAATCCGTTCTCGATCGTGACTACAGGAACGTGGTTGTGTCGGTCACTTCCAAGACGGCTGGATCCTGGGGCCTGTCGGTGGGATGGACCAAGAGCACCAACCCTCCCGCCTGACACCGGTCGTCTCCGTTCACAGCGTCGGCTCCGCCCACAGGTCCGCCGGTACGACGCCGGTGGAGCGGCCGTAGGGGTCCAGAAGGCGGCCGAGGAGTTTGTCGTGGCGCAGGGTGATGACCCGGTCGGCGATGTCCAGGGTCGGGTGGGCCGTGGCCAGTTGGGTCTCCAGGCGGAGGATGTCGGCCAGTGAATGGAGCGTGGCCTGGAGGACGAGGTTCTGGGGGCCGCTGATCGCCGCGCAGTTGCGGGTCTCGGGGAGGCGGATGAGGGCCTGGCCGATGTGCGGGAGGTCGGCGGGCGGCACCTTGGCCCAGAAGGTCACCGCGACCGGCCAGCCGCCCAGCGGGCGGGCGAAGTCGCAGCGGAAGCGGAGCAGACCGCGGCGGGTGAGGTGTTCGATCCGGCGTTTGGCGGTGGAGAGGCTGACGCCCAGGTGCCGGGCCAGGGTCTGGTAGGAGATACGGCCGTCGTGGGCGAGGTGGGTGACCAGGTCGCGGTCGACGGGAGTGGCGCCGGCGGTGAGGGCGGCGGGGGTGGGGGGTGCCGGCGGGGGTGTCAGCCGGGCGCGCTGGGCGGGGGCGAGGGCCGCGATACGCCAGCGGCCGCCCTCCGTGAACATGTGGGTGACGATCCGGGATCGTACGGCCGTGATGCCGGGCAGGTGGGGGAGCCGGTCGAGGGTGTAGCGGGACAGGGCCGGCAGGTCGCGGGTGGCGACCGTGGTGAGGAGGTCGTGGCCGGTGGCCGTGCGTTCGATGGTGACCATGTGGGGGTGGGCGCTGAGGGCCTCGGCGACCCGGGCGGTCGCTCCCGGGGCGCAGTCGATCACGACGTACGCCACACAGATCTGTTCGAGGAGGCGCGGGCCGGGGGAGAAGCCGACCCAGGCGGTGCCCTGCTCGGAGAGGCGGTGGTAGCGGCGGGCCACGGTGACCGGGTCGACGTCCAGAACACGCCCGAGTTCGGTCCAGGAGGCGCGCGGGCGCAGCTGCAGGGCGTTGATCAGCGCCAGCTCGTCCTCGCTCAGCAGTGCGGGGACAGCATCCTGCGGTACGCCGGCTGTGGAGCCAGAATCCTGCGTCTCAGCGCTTTCCCGCGTCACTCTCTCATTGTGGACCCGAGGACCCGCCGGCCGGCGGGCGAGGCGTGAAGGAGGTCTGGACCATGGCTTTCGCCGACTACCAGAACGAGATCTACCTCGACGGGCTGAGCGGGGTGATGCCGCGGTTCCCGATGACGTACGACGATCTGGAGCCGTTGGCCCAGGCCGCGATGCCCGCCTCGGTGCGGTCGTATGTCGCGGGCGGCGCGGGCGACGAGCGGACGCAGCGGGCCAACGTCAGCGCGTTCGAGGGCTGGGGGCTGGTGCCGCGCATGCTGGTGGGGGCCAGTGAGCGGGATCTGTCCGTCGAACTGTTCGGGATGCGGCTGGCCGCGCCGCTTTTCATGGCGCCGGTCGGGGTGATCGGGCTGTGCGCGCAGGACGGCCACGGTGATCTCGCCGTGGCGCGGGCCGCCGCCCGTACCGGCGTACCGATGGTCGCCTCCACGCTGACCGTCGACCCGCTGGAGCAGGTCGCCGCCGGGTTCGGCGACACCCCGGGCTTCTTCCAGCTCTACACCCCCACCGACCGGGAGCTGGCCGAGAGCCTGGTGCACCGGGCCGAGCGGGCCGGGTTCAAGGGGATCGTGGTCACCCTGGACACCTGGATCACCGGCTGGCGGCCCCGGGACCTGAGCACCAGCAACTTCCCCCAGCTGCGCGGGAACTGCCTGGCCAACTACACCAGCGACCCGGTCTTCCGCTCCCTGCTCGGCGGCCGGAGTCCCGAGGACGATCCGCAGGGCGCGGTCGCCCTGTGGGCCGGCATCTTCGGTAACCCGCTCACCTGGGACGACCTGCCCTGGCTGCGGTCGATCACCGATCTGCCGCTGATCCTCAAGGGCATCTGCCACCCCGAGGACGTCCGCCGGGCCAAGGACGCCGGCGTGGACGGAATCTACTGCTCCAACCACGGCGGCCGGCAGGCCAACGGGGGCCTGCCCGCCCTGGACGCGCTGCCCGGCGTGGTCGAGGCCGCCGACGGCCTGCCCGTCCTGTTCGACTCCGGGGTGCGCACGGGAGCCGACATCATCAAGGCCGTGGCCCTGGGCGCGACCGCCGTGGGCGTCGGCCGTCCTTACGCGTACGGTCTCGCCTACGGCGGTGAAGCCGGCCTCGTCCATGTGCTGCGGGCCCTGCTGGCCGAGGCCGACCTGATCATGGCCGTCGACGGCTATCCGACGCTCGCCGATCTCACGCCGGAGGCCCTGCGGCGCGTCGTCTGACCCACCCGGCCCTGGGACGGTCGTCGGTCGGTGGCGCGGTCGTCAGTCGGTGGCGGCCGTGACCGACTCCCAGCGGGCGTACTCGTCCAGCAGCTCGGCGAAGTGGCCGCGCACCATCTCCAGGCCGGCGGTGGCCACCGCGAGGTGCACCGGGGGCTCCTCGGCGCCGGTGATGTCGGCAACGGCCGCCATGGACCTGGTGAGGTCGCCCCGCACCGCCTGCTTGCCGAACTCGGCCATGGTGGCGTAGGAGCCCGCGTGGACCGGGACGGACCTGGCCGGGAGCCTGGAGCTGGTCCCGAAGTTGGTGTCGAAGCCGGCCGGCTCGACCAGCGTGACGCGGATGCCCAGCGGGGCGAGTTCCCTGGCCAGTCCCTCGGTCAGGTTCTGCACGGCGCTCTTGGAGGCGCAGTACACGGCCATGGTGGGCAGGCTGACGTGGCCGCCCATGGAGCCGATGTTGAGGATGTGGCCGGATCCGCGTTCCCGCATGTGCGGGAGGACGGCCTGGACCACCTGGACTATGCCCACCACGTTGGTCTCGAACTGGTCGCGCACCTGGGCGGGGCTGACCTCCTCGATCGCGCCGACCTGTCCGTAGCCGGCGGCGTTGACGACCGCGTCGACGGCGCCGAAGCGCTCGACGGTCTCCCGCACGGCCTGCTCGACGCTCGCGGCTTCGGTGACGTCGAGGCGCGTGACCAGGACGTTGTCGAGGCCGGCGAAGGCCGGGTTGGCCTTGGCGGGGTCGCGCATGGTGGCGGCGACGTTCCAGCCGCGTGCCACGTACTCGAAGGTGAGGGCCTCGCCCATGCCGGTCGAAGCGCCGGTGATCAGAACGGTCTTGCTCATGGTGCTCTCTCTCGACGGTCTCTCGTGTGCTGCGGTCCCCCCGCTTGCACTTCCACGCCACTAAACAGAATCTACAAAACATGTATAGAACGCCCAGTCGGTATGGTGTGCATATGACCGCGACCCGGGGGGACATCCAGCGCCGTGAGCAGGTGCTCGCGGCGGCGCTGAGCGTTTTCGCCACGTTCGGCTTCCGCAAGACGTCGATGGACGCGGTGGCCCGGGCCGCGGACATCTCCCGCCCGGGCCTGTACTTCCTCTTCTCCGGCAAGGAGGAGCTGTTCCGCGAGACCATGCGGCAGGAGCTGGACCGGGCGCTGGGCGATGTCCGTACGGCGCTGGCCGCGCCCGGCGACGATCTCGACGCGCGTCTCGTGGCCGCGCTCGACGCGCACCTGGGCCGGTACGTCGGCACGCACCTCAACGAGGGTGTCGACGAGCTGCTGGAGCACGGCACCGCCCAGCTGCACGGCATGTACGACGACTACCGGGACGCCTTCCGCGACGCGCTCGCCGGGGCGATCGCCGACTCCGGCCGGGAGACCGGGGACGTCACGCCCCGGCAGATCGCGGAGGTCCTGCAGGCGGCCGGCGAGGGGTGGAAGCACCGGGTCGCGGACCGGGGGGAGTTCGCGGAGAAACTCCGCGTGGCGGTGGCTGTGGTCTCGCGGCCGTAGCGGCTGGGGCGGCCGGGGGCCGGGACGCGGCTGTGCGGTGGTGCGGTGGTCGGGTGGCCGTAGCCGCGGTCAGAGCGAGGTTCGGGCTGGCGGCGTGGTCGTGACCAGGTCGACGGAGAGCCGCCAGAGGCGGGTCGCGCGCTCGGGGTCCAGGGCGTGGGCGGCCACTCCGCGGCGGATGCCGGGCTGGTGCGGGCCCGCCTCGTTGACGTCCTCGAAGTAGCGTCCGGTCACGCCCTCGACCAGCGGGGAGGCGGCGAGCAGGACCGAGGTCGCGGCGCCCTGCTCGATGTTCTTCCAGGACACGTCGGTGCTGGTGGGGTCGAAGGTGGACGGGCTGTTGGAGATGTCGCCGATGTGCCGGCCGAGCCGGGTGCTGGTGATACGGCCGGGGTTGAGGGCGTTGACGGCGATCAGGTCGGCGGCCCAGCGGCGGGCGGCTTCGACGGTGAACAGGACATTGGCCGTCTTGGACTGGCTGTAGGCCGCCCACGGGTCGTAGGGGTGCCGCTCGAAGTGGGGGTCGTCGAAGAGGACGTCCCCGTTGACGTGTCCGACCGAGCTCACCGCGACCACGCGCGCGCCCCGGGCCGCCGTGAGGGCGCCGTGCAGGCCGGTCGCGAGGGCGAAATGGCCGAGGTGGTTCGTGGCGAACTGCATCTCCCAGCCCTCCTTCGTCCGCTGGAGCGGGGTGGCCATCACGCCGGCGTTGAGGACGAGGATGTGCAGGGGGCCGTGCCAGGCGTCCACGAAGGCGCGTACGGAGGACTGGTCGGCGAGGTCGAGCAGGGCGGCGCGGACCGTGCCGGGACCGTCGGCCGGGGTGATCTCCTCGGCGGCCTGTGCGCCTGCCGCCAGGTCGCGGACGCCGATGACGACCTCGGCTCCGGCGGCGGCGAGGGCGCGGGCCGTCTCCCGCCCGATGCCGGAGGCTCCGCCGGTGACGACGGCGCGCCTGCCGCCGAGGTCGAGACCGAGGAGCACCTCGGCGGCGGTGGTCTGCGCTCCGAAGGGGGTGGTGACGAGGCTGTGGGACATGGCGCTCTCCAGAGGGTGAGGGTGGAATCGACTGAGCCGGTACGGGGAAGCCCGACGGCACGGCATCGCCGGCGGTGACATGAAGGGCGGGCATGGCACGGCATGGCGTGGCGGCAGGGGGCGTCGTACGCTCTTATCCGGAACTGGTTCCGGTTCGCTTCTCGAAGGTAAGCGGAACTGGTTCCGGTTGCAAGTGGTGTGGGTGAAGGGGAGCCGAGGGTGACCGGAATCGACGGAGGCGGGGCGGCCTCCCGCAAGCCGTTGCGTGCGGATGCGCAGCGCAATGAGGACCGGCTGCTGGAGGCGGCGGCCGAGGCGTTCGCCCGCGAGGGGTCGGGCGCCTCGGTCAAGGACATCGCCCGGCAGGCGGGCGTCGGCGTGGGCACGCTCTACCGCCGGTTCCCCTCCAAGGAACTGCTGATCGAGGCGGTGTACCGGCACGAGGTGCAGCGTCTGTGCGCGGCGGCGGAGGAACTGGCGGCGACGCTGCCGGCGGTGGAGGCGCTGCGGACGTGGATGGAGCGGTTCATCGACTTCATGGCGGCGAAGCAGGGGATGGCCGACGCGCTGCGGGTGATCCTGACGGACGACAGCGAGAAGCTGCACACCCGGACACTGCTGGTCGACGCCATCGCCTGGCTGCTGGACGCCGGGGAGGGGGCGTCGCCGGTGGCGCGACCGGGCGTCGACGCGCGCGACGTACTGATGGCGCTCGGGGGGATCAGCCTGATGGCGGCGAGCGAGGAACAGCGCGAACTGGCGAGCCGGCTCATCGACTTGCTGCTGTGCGGGGTCGTGCAGAGCTGACGGCACCGCGCGACCCGACGGAGACCTTCTCCAGCCGACCCGCACGCGCCGCTTCGACGCGTGTCGGCCGCCGTCCTGTCATGGGGTGTGCGGGCACCCGGGGAATCCTGTTGAGATGCCGCGCCGAGGTGCGGGAGGGTCCTCGGACATGGAGTTCTTCTGTCATCACCGTGACCGGGCCGGTTCCCTGGCGTTGCGCCGGGAGCTGGTGGAGGAGCACTGGTCCTACATGGACCGGTACGAGGCGGAGCTGATCGCCCGCGGGCCGGCCTTCGGTGCCGACGGCGAGACGCTCACCGGCAGTGTGCACATCGTCGATCTGCCGGATCCGGCCGCCGCCCGCGCGTTCGCCTTCGACGAGCCCAACCACCAGGCCGGCGTCTACCGGGACGTGCTGCTGCGCCGGTGGCGCAACCTGCTGGGCCGCACCATGTGGCAGTTCCCCGGCGGCCGGACCGGCGGCAACCGGTACCTGGTGCTCGGCCTGGGCCCACAGCGGGCCGACGCCGACGCCGATGGCGACGCCGGTACCGCCCCCGGACCCGGCCTGCCGCCCGGCGTCGATCGCGACGAGTTGATCGCCTTCGGCCCGTTGCTGTCCGACGACGCGACCACCTGGCTGGGTACGGCGGCACTGGTCCGGGCGCCGGACCCGGAGCGGGCACGGGCCGTCCTGGCCCCGCACCGGTACGCGGAGACAGAGGTGTACGGGTGGGAGTTCGGCGGCCGACGGTGACGAGCCGGGGCGCCCCCTAAGCGGTGAGCAACTCCGCCAACACGTCGGCGAATTGTGTGATGCGATCGAGTTGGGGGCCGCCGCGTGCGATACGGAAGCCGTGCCGGCGGCCCCAGAACGCCGCCTGTACGGCGTGCAACTGCGCCCAGCGTCCGACGCGTTCGCGGTCGAGTTCCGCCGCCTCGGCGAAGACGTCGAGGAGGCGGTGGACCGTCTTGGCCAGGTCGTCGGCCCGCATGAGGGACAGGGCACGGGACTTGAGCAGCGTGCCGCCGTCGTACGCCGGGTCTCCCGCGTAGCCCTTGGGGTCGACGGCCAGCCACGGTTCCCGGTCCGCCCGCAGGATGTTCCTCGCGTGCAGGTCGCCGTGGACGAGGGTGTCCGGCTGGTCGTGGCCCAGTTCACGCGTGGTGGCGACGGCCGCGTCCACCACGCGGGGCGGCAGCGCGTTCGTCAGTTCCGTCGCGTCCCTGCGCAGCTCCGTCTCCCAGGCGCCGGCCTGGTCCCTCAGCCGGGGCAGCCCCGCCGGAGCCGGGACGGCCAGGCGGTGGTTCAGGCGGCCCGCCACGGTCACCACCGTCTCGTCGTCGGACCGGAGGGCCGCCAGCGTCGACATGCGGGCCCGTTCCAGCAGGAGGGCGAAACGGGCGTCGTCCCGCCGGTGCAGGAGGACCGCTCCCCGGCCCTCCCACGCCTCGAACGCGTCCGGCTCGTGGACGTTGCCGGGGTGCGGGAAGGACACCTTCAGGACGAACCGGCCGCCGGTGGACCGCTGCCGTACCGGGACGATCACCCCTACGCCCCCGTGCGTCACCGCACCGTCGGGTACGCACTCCCACCGCTCCAGCAGGTCCTCGACGATCGCGGGGAGCCCGGCGATCCAGGCAGCACCTTGGTCACCCTCACGGTCGATCGTGCCGCGCGCCAGCCCCTCCGGAATGCCGATCACCCTGGCACCCTACGCGCCACCGAGCGCTTCGCACGGCGAAAGGCCGCGTCCGGCGTACGGCGGTGTACGGCGTACGGCCGTGTCCGGCGTACGGCCGTGTCCCGTGTCCCGTTGTGGTCCCTCCTCGTAGGCTGGCCGCGACACAGACCCCCACCTGTGGAGGGCGTTCACATGCGCAGCGGCTGGAGCAGCGGCGACATCCCGGACCTCACCGGCCGTGTCGCCGTCGTCACCGGGGCCAACAGCGGGCTCGGGTACGTCACCGCGCGCGAGCTGGCCCGCAAGGGGGCCCGGGTCGTGCTCGCCTGCCGGAGCGAGGCGCGGGGGCACGAGGCCGGGGACCGGATGGCCGCCGAAGTGCCCGACGCGCACATCGAGTTCGGGCGGCTCGACCTCGGAGACCTGGCCTCCGTGCGGGACTTCGCCGACTCGTTCCCGTACGGCCGGCTCGATCTCCTCGTCAACAACGCCGGGGTGATGGCACCGCCGTACGGGACCACCGCGGACGGGTTCGAGACGCAGTTCGGGGTCAACCACCTCGGGCACTTCGCCCTCACCGGGCTGCTCATGCCCGTGCTGCTGGGTACCCCCGCCGCCCGGGTCGTCACCGTCTCCAGCATGATGCACGTCATCGCCAACATCGACCTCGACGACCCCAACAGCACGCGCCGATACCGGCGTTGGGTCGCCTACGGCCGGTCCAAGAGCGCCAATCTGCTCTTCGTCCACGAGCTGGCCCGGCGGGTCGACGCCCACGGCGGCGACCTCGTCGCGGCCGCCGCCCACCCCGGGTACGCGGCCACCAACCTGCAGACCGCCGGGCCCCGTGCCGAAGGGCGGCGCGGGGCCGAGCGGGTGATGGCGGCCGCGAACGTCGTCTTCGCACAGTCCGCCGAGGCCGGCGCGCTGCCCACGCTGTACGCGGCCACCGCCCCCGGCGTACGGCCCGACTCCTTCACCGGCCCCGCGATCGTGATGTGGCGCGGCGCCCCGGCCCCCTCCCGGCGCGCCCCCTGGACCCGCGACGACACCATGGCGCAACGCCTCTGGGACGCCTCGGAGCGGCTCACCGGGGTCTCCTGCGCGGCGGTCCTGAAGGAGATCTGAGGAGCCGAGGAGCTCGGAGGAGTCCGGAGTGATCCGGAGGAATCCGGAGGAGCGCGGTAGGGCCCGGTGGGGCCTGGGGGACTCCGCAGGGGCCTTCAGGGGCTCGGAGGAGTCCTGGGCGCTACCGCGAGCCGCCGCTGTCCACGGCCCGTACCGTGTAGGCGGCCACCCGTACCGTCTCGTCGTCCAGGCACTGGCCCGTCGCCAGGTCGAAGCGCTGCTTCAGCAGGGGGGAGGCGACGAACGGGCGGTCCCCGTGGGTGCCGGTCAGGCCGCGGGAGAGGACCGCCGCGCCGCCGAAGGGGTCGCGGTTGTCGATCGCGTACAGCCGGTCGGCGCGGTCCCGGAAGACGGCGACCTGGCGGCCGTCCGGCAGCAGTGCGGCCACTCCCCGCCCCGGGGTCAGCCGGCTCAGGTCGCAGACCGTGAACCAGCCGTCGTCCAGCTGGAGTTGGATCATCAGCTCGGTGGTCTCGGGTGCCAGGGTCATCGCTGGGCGCTTCCTTCCAGAACATCCTCGGCGGGGCGCAGGCCGATCGACAGCAGGGGCAGGTCGGGCTTCATCTGGTCGCGCTCGGGCACGAAGCCGACGACCGGGTCGGGGGTGTCGGGGGCGTTGACGAAGGACACGAACCGGGCGAGCTTGTCGGGGTCGGCGATGGTCGACGCCCACTCGTCGGCGTAGTGGGCCACGTGCGCCGCCATCAGGGACTCCAGTTCCTCGCAGATGCCGAGGGAGTCCTCGACCACCACGTCACGCACGTGGTCCAGGCCGCCCGGGATGCGCTCCAGCCAGGTCGACGTGCGTTCCAGGCGGTCCGCCGTCCGGATGTAGAACATCAGGAAGCGGTCGATCAGCCGGACCAGTCCGGCGTCGGTCAGGTCCTGGGCGAGCAGATCCGCGTGGCGCGGAGTGGCTCCGCCGTTGCCGCCGACGTACAGGTTCCAGCCGGTGGCCGTGGCGATGACACCGAAGTCCTTCGACTGGGCCTCGGCGCACTCGCGGGCGCACCCGGAGACCGCCGACTTGAGCTTGTGCGGAGACCGCAGGCCCCGGTAGCGCAACTCCAGTTCGATCGCCATCCGGACCGAGTCCTGGACGCCGTAACGGCACCAGGTCTGTCCGACGCACGACTTCACCGTCCGGAGCGCCTTGCCGTACGCATGGCCGGACTCGAAACCGGCGTCCACCAACCGTGTCCAGATCAGCGGGAGTTGCTCCACCCGAGCGCCGAACATGTCGATCCGCTGACCACCGGTGATCTTCGTGTAGAGGCCGAAGTCCCGGGCGATCTCGCCGATCACGATCAGGCCCTCGGGGGTGATCTCACCGCCCGGGATGCGCGGGACGACCGAATACGAGCCGTTCTTCTGCAGGTTGGCGAGGAAGTGGTCGTTGCTGTCCTGGAGCGCCGCCTGTTCGCCGTCCAGGACATAGCCGCTCGCGCCGATCGTCGGGGCGAGGGAGGCGATGACGGACGCCACCGCCGGCTTGCAGACCTCGCAGCCGTCGCCGCCCCGGGCGCCGTCCCGGCCGTATCGGTCGAGCAGCTCCTGGTGGGTGTTGACGCGCAGTGCGAGGACGATCTCGTACAGCTCCTCGCGGGTCTGCGCGAAGCAGCCGCACAGCCCCTTGTCGACCTCGACGCCGGACGCCTCCAGCTCGGCCGTGACCAGCTGGCCGAGGACCTTGACGCAACTGCCGCAGCCGGTACCGGCCTTGGTGCACTTCTTCACCTCCGGCACGGTGGTGCAGGAGTGCTCGCTCACCGCGCCGCGGATCGTGCCCTTGCTGACGTTGTGGCAGGAGCAGACGACCGCGTCGTCCGGGAGCGCGGACGGGCCGAGCTGGGCGCCGCCGCTCGCGCCCGCCGGCAGGACCAGCGACTCGGGTGAGACCGGCGGCACCGAACCGGTGAAGGCCTTCAGCGTGCCGTACGCGTCCGCGTCGCCGACCAGGATGCCGCCGAGCAGCGTGCCGTCCCGGCCGACGACCAGTTTCTTGTACAGGCCGGAGCGGGCGTCGGAGTAGACGACGTCCAGACAGCCCTCGGCCGTCCCGTGCGCGTCGCCGAAGGAGGCCACGTCGACGCCGAGCAGTTTGAGCTTGGTGGACAGGTCGGCGCCGGTGAAGGCGGACTCGTCCCGCGCGATGGCGGCCGCGGCCGTCGCCGCCTGCTCGTACCCCGGTGCCACCAGGCCGTACACCCGGCCGTCCGCCGCCAGCGCGCACTCGCCGATCGCGAACACACGGGGGTCGTCCACCGTACGGCACTGCTCGTCGACGGCGATGCCACCGCGCGCGCCGACGGAAAGGCCGCAGTCCCGGGCGAGTTGGTCCCGCGGCCGGACCCCGGCGCTGAACACGACCATGTCGGTGGCGAGTTCGGATCCGTCGGACAGCTTCATGCCGACGACGGCGCCCGCGTCGTCCGTCACGATCTCCTGGGTGCCCACGCCCGTGTGCACGCTCAGGCCCATCTCCTCGATGGTGCGCAGCAGGGCCGCGCCACCGCCCGCGTCCACCTGCACCGGCATCAGCCGGGGCGCGAACTCCACGATGTGCGCGGTGAGCCCGAGCCCCTTCAGCGCGCCCGCCGCCTCGAGCCCGAGCAGGCCGCCGCCGACCACGGCACCCACGGTCGCCCCCGACTTCGCGTAGGCCTCGATCGCCAGGAGGTCCTCGATCGTGCGGTAGACGAAGCAGCCGGTGGCGTCCTTGTTGGGCACCGGCGGCACGAACGGATACGAGCCGGTCGCCAGCACGAGCGTGTCGTAGCCGAAGACCCTCCCGGACCTGGCCGTCACCGTCCGCGCCGCGCGGTCGACCGTCTCCGCCGGGTCGCCGACGTACAGCTCGATGCCGTGGGTTTCGATGAACTCCATGTCGGTCACCGAGAGTTCGGCGGGGGTCCGGCCCGAGAAGTACGAGGTGAGGGCGACCCGGTCGTAGGCGGGCCGCGGCTCCTCGCACAGCACGACCACGCGGTGCGTGGTGGTCAGGCCGCGCTCGGCAAGCGCTTCGAGGAAGCGCTGGCCGACCATGCCGTGACCGACGAGCACGATCGTGGGGGCGGACCCCTGGGTGGCGGTCATCAGGAGCCTCCATCGTGGGTGCACGTGCCCGGGGCGGCCACGGCGAGCGGTACGGCGTCGCGGCCGGTCAGTACCTCGGCGTAGCCGCCGATCACCACCACAGGCGTGTTCAAGGTCATGCCCTGGAGCGTGCGGCGCCGACGTTACCCGGCCGCATCCCCCCTGTTTCCCGCGCGGAACGCTGCCCTCTTCGGGGGCGGTCGTGAGGTGTGAGGGGTCTGAAGGCGAGACGGCGGGGGCTGTGAGGTGGGGAAACGCGGGGAGCGGCGGTGTCGTAGGGCACCGGGTGGCCGATCGCCGTCGGCCGGCCGTCCGTGTTCGGTCAGCGGCTTGCCGTCAGGTGGGCGAAGACGACGACGTTCCCCTGGTAGCCGGTGGCCCGGGAGTAGCCGCCACCGCAGGTGATGACCCTGAGCTCGGGGCGTCGCGCGGCTCCGTACACCCTCTCGTCGGGGAAGTCACGGGCCTGGTACACCTCCACCGCGTCGACCGTGAAGACGGCGACGGTCTTGTCCTGCCGGTCCACCTCGATGGTGGCGCCACGCTTGAGGGCGCCGAGGTCGTAGAAGACGGCGGGACCCTCGGTGTTGTCCACGTGGCCGGCGACGATCGCGGTGCCGGTCTCGCCGGGTGCGGTGCCCGACTCGTACCAGCCGGCGAGGTTCTTGTTGCCGGCCGGCGGGACGTCGAGGCTGCCGGTGGAGGTGAGGGCGAGGCCCATGAGGGGGGCGTTCACACGGATCGCGGGGATGCGGATGCGGGTGGGCGGGGAGGGGGGCAGCGCGGGGGCTTCGAGGCGTTCCTCACCGGGGTCGGGGCGGCCCTCGGCGGCGGACGGCTGGGGTGGCGCGGTGTGCGGGCCGGAGCCGGGGCCGAGCAGCCAGACGCCTGAGCCGAGCGCTATCACGGTTACGGCGGCTATCGCGGTGTCCCCGATCTTGCGCATGCGAACCCCTTTTTCGGAGGCTGGAACTTCTAACGCGGGGGGAGAGGGGCTAGCGGGAGCACCCGGGTGCAGCAAGGGCGCTACCTCTAACAAAAGCCAGAGGTCTCACGAAGGTGACAGCCTCTGACAAACCTGACCCCCTACCCCCTCCGGGCCGCGAGGGGCGTCGGACCCGGAGGGGGTGGGGTGTGCGGTACCGGCGGACGGACTGCGGAGGGTGTCCGTCAGATCCCGTCGCCTCTCGCCCGGCGATGCAGGAGCCAGGTACCGCCCGCGGCGGCGACGGCCAGAGCCGTCACACCTGCCGCGGTCTGCACGGGGTCGGTGCCCAGGGCACCACCGACCCCCGTCTTCACACTGCCGTGGGGCTGTACCTGCCCGCCGGCAGCCGGCATCAGTGCCACCACCAGGTCGCCGGTCACCTGCCGGGTCCCGTCGGCGCACTTCGCGACGATCTCGTACGTCCCCGGTTGCGCGCTGGCCGGCACCTGGAACTGTCCGATCGCCTCGCCCTCATGGGTGCTGGGCGCGAGCGTGAACGTCCCGGCGCCGACCGAACTGGCGTCGCCGAGCGCCGAAGACTGCTCCCCGCAGGCCGCCGTGTTCACGGAGACCTGGGCACCCGGCGCCGTGGTCGACGGGTAGACGTCCAGGCTGCCGGTACTGCCGCCGTACGCCGGCGCGGCGGCGAGACCGGCCGCGGCCACGGCGAGCGCGGCCCCGGTCAGTGGACGGACAGTGCGTCGCATGGTGCTCCCTCGTCGAGCTCGTCCCACTCCCTTGCTCTTCCGAGGTAAAAGCCAACGGGCCGGGCCCGCTCCCTGAGATTCCGTCAGGTGTGGGATGAATGGGTGTCACGGAGAGGGGTCGGGGCAGCGGTTGAGGAGGAGTTCCGGCAGGTCAAGGGGGATACGAAGGGTCCAGTATGAAAAACACACGAACGGCGGGCCCCCGTGGGGAGTGAACGGGTGACGCCCGCCACGACGGCTCCCCGGGGCCGGGGGAGCCGCGGCGGCCGGCCGGCCGGGATCGCCGTCCGCGCGCACCGGAACCCGGCATCCCGACCGGCGGCCGGGCGTGCCCTCCGCCGCCGCGACGGCTCGGGCCGGGACCACGGCGGTGCGGCGAGCACGACCCAAGGCTGACCGGAACCCGGCCGGAAAAGGAGCCGGAATTCACCGCTCGGCTCCACCGCGCCCCGGCTCCACGGGCCATGCCATCCCTCTCGGGGCCGGCGGCAACTGCGGGAACCTTTCGCCCGGCGAGTCGGCCGGAGTACCGGCGTATCGGTCTCGCCGCGATGCGTTCCGCCTGTGGCCGGTGCCCGCGCAGCGACGTTCTCGCCGCGCGCGCTGCTTCTCGGTCGCCCTGACGGCGACGGACGGCTGAGCGCCCCTCGGGACGGACGCGAACGTCGCCGGGCGGTTCGGTGCAAGGCCGTGCGGGCGAGGCGCCGCTGCCGGGACACCCTGCCGCGCGGCCGGGGTCGAAGGAGCTCGACGTCAGCTCCCCTCCGGCGTCATCCGGATCGCCGCGATGTCGAACTGCAGCCGCACCGTCTCGCTCACCATCGCGCCGCCCTCCGCCAGGCGGGAGTTGTACGACAGGCCCCAGTCCATGCGGTTGATGGTGGTCGTGCCGTCGAAGCCGACCCGCTGGTAGCCGAAGGGGTCCGTGACGTTGCCGATGTAGGTGAGTTCAAGGTCGACCGGGCGCGTCGTGTCCTTGATGGTGAGGTCGCCGGCCATGACGTAGACGTCGGGGGCTTTGAGGCGGACCGCCGTGCTGGCGAAGCGCATGCGGGGGTAGGCCGCCGCGTCCAGGAAGTCGCGGCCGGTCAGATGGGCGTCGCGTTGTTCCACGCCCGTGTCGACGCTCGGCGTGGAGATGATCAGTTCCGCCTGGGAGCGGGACGGGTCGCGGCCGTCGAAGTAGAGGCGGCTCTTGTACTCGGTGAAGGCTCCGCGGACCGTCGTGACCATCGCGTGCCGGACCGAGAAACCGATTCTGCTGTGCGCGGGGTCGATGATCCATTCGCCGGTGAGGGCGGCGAGAGCGGGGTCGAGGAGGACGGGCGCCGAGGTGGGGGAGGCCGGCGCCGCCGTCGGGCGTGGGGGGACGGTGGGGGTGCGGCGGGACGTGTGGGGGCGGCTGAACAAGTTCATGATTTATCTAGTTAGTCGACTCGGGGAATTGCCGCAAGTGGTCGCCCGGACAGCGGAGTTCGGGAATTTCGTAGGCGGTCACCGAAACTGCACATCATCGCCATCGGATCCACTCAGAAAGTGCTCGGTATTCCCGGATTCCGCGGTTCCTTGAATTGCGCTATTCCCCTTTGTTCGGGGTGTATGTGACGGCCGCCCCGGTTCGTTCGCCGGGGCGGCCGCCGTCACCCGCCCGCGTGGCGGGTCAGTTCACGTTCACCGCGCTCCAGGCCGCGGCCACCGCGTTGTACTCGGTGCTGCCCGCACCGTACAGGTCCTTCGCCGCGTTCAGGGTCGCCGTCCGCGCGCCCGCGTAGTTCGTCGAGGACGTCATGTAGACCGTCAGGGCGCGGTACCAGATGGCCCCCAGCTTGTCCCTCCCGATCCCCGTCACCGTCGAGCCGTTGTACGTCGGGGAGTTGTAGCTCACGCCGTTGATGGTCTTGGCGCCGCTGCCCTCCGCCAGCAGGTAGGCGAAGTGGTTGGCGACACCCGACGAGTAGTGCACGTCCAGGTTCCCCACCGACGAACTCCAGTAGTCCGCCGAACTCCCGTCCTTCGAGGGCTGGTCCATGAACCGCAGTGCCGCCTTGCCGAAGCCGGAGCGGACGATCTCCTCGCCGATCAGGTAGTCGCCGGGGTCGGAGGAGTTGTTCGCGTACCACTCCACCAGTGTGCCGAGGATGTCCGACGTCGCCTCGTTCAGGCCGCCGGACTCGCCCGAGTACGTCAGCGCCGCGGTCTTGGAGGTGACGCCGTGGGTCATCTCGTGGCCCGCCACGTCCAGCGCCACCAGCGGGCCGAAGGTGGTCCCGTCACCGTCGCCGTACGTCATGCAGAAGCAGCTGTCGTCCCAGAAGGCGTTGTTGTAGCTGTTGCCGTAGTGGACGCGGTTGTACGAGCCCTTGCCGTCGCCCGCGATGCCGTTACGGCCGTGGACGTTCTTGTAGTAGTCCCAGGTCTCGTTGGTGCCGTACTGGGCGTCGACGGCCGCCGAGGAACGGTCCGAAGTCGCCCCGGTGCCCCAGTGGTTGTCGGCGTCCGTGAACACCGTCGACGGCGCCCGGACGATGCAGATGCCGAAGATGCACAGGTCCGTCTTGTTGGCCGCGTCGCCCGTGTACGTGTTGCCGCGCGTCGGGTCGGTGAGGTTGTACGTCGACCCGGACTGCGTCGTCTCCAGCGCAACCGTGCCGCTGTACAGCGACTTGCCGTCGCCGGTCGCCGTCTCGATGCTGTCCCAGGCGTCGATCTGGGCGCCGGTGCGGGCGTCCGTCAGCACCGTGCGGGCGACCGGGTTGCCGAGCGAGTCCTTGCCGACCGCGTTGGTGCGCCAGGCCAGCTTCGGGGTGCCGTGCAGCGCGTCGACGACCAGCTCCGGCCTGGCCTTCACCTGCTTCAGCGCGTCGCCGAGGTTCGCCGCCCGCAGCGCGTTCACCGCGAGGTCGGCGGCCTTCGGGGCGGATATGTCCGGGACGATCGAGGCGAGGGATATCTTGCTCCGGGTCGCCCGGTCGGCACTCCGGTAGGCGCCGTCCGACTTGAGGTGGACGACGAAGTCGCCGCCCAGCACGGGGAGCTGACGGTAGGTGCGGTCGTAACGGACGTGCTGGGCGCCGTTCTTGTCGACGATCACGTCGCGGACCTTGGTGCCCTCGGCGGCGGTGAGTCCGAGGGTGCCGGCGTAGTGGACGAGCGCCTGCGCCGCGTTCTCGATCGCGGTGGCCCGGGTCGGTCTCGCGTCGGCGTGGGCGGTGGGGGAGAGCGCGGCGGCCAGCAGGGTCGCGGTGGTGGCGGCGACGCCGGCCGTGGCGAGACGGGAAACTCGGGTGTTCCGTGTCCGGCTCATCGGTCTCCTTGGAGATGCGCCTCAGAGGCGTGGGGTGGCGCTGATGACGAGAGCGATTTAAGAGGCCATGACAATCCATGTCCATAGCGCCTCCATGGAGATGTGTGTGGGGGTGAAGGGGGTGGAGAATCCTTTCTGTGACCACCGGGAACCGCCGCCGCCTCCCCTTCTTCGTCTACGGCACGCTCCGCCCCGGCGAGCCCAACCACGACCTGTTCCTGCGGGGTCGGACGCGGGCCGAGGAGCCGGGATGCCTGCTGGGCGCGGTGCTGTACGACGGGCCCGGCTACCCGTACGCGGTCGAGGAGCCCGGCGGAGAACTCAGCGGCGAACTGGTCACCGCCCGCCCGGAGTCGTACGACCGACTCCTCCTGGAACTCGACGAGTTGGAGGAGTGCGTGCCGGGGGACCCGCGCAGCCTTTACGTACGGGTGGAGCGCGACGTCGTACGGCGGCGGGACGGGGCCGCCGTCCGGGCCTGGGTGTACCTCGCGGGCGCCGCCGTCGCCGCGGAACTGCGGGCGGACGGCCGTCGCATCGCGGGCGGTGACTGGCTCCGCCGCGGGCTGCCCGGCCCGACCGCGTCGTAGCGGTGGCTCGGGCGCGCCTCGTACGGCCCATGTGGCTTGTTCCGTGCCGGGGTTGGCCGAGCGGTCACCGTTGAGACTTCAAGGGGCCGGACTACAGTCGTGCACCTGTTCGTGAAGCGCCGCGCACCGCGCACCACGCACCGCCCACCGCCCCGTACGACGTTCGGCATTCCGCTGTTCCGCTGTTCCGCTGTTCCGTTGTTCCGCTCCACGGCCCGGTCCGGGCCCCCGCCGCACCCGGACCCGGCCTCCCCCGACGTACACGCATGCAGCCAGGAGGTCTCCGAGCCATGCCTCTGCGTCACCTCACCCCCCGCGACCAGCACCTCTTCTGGCAGTACGGCCGCGGCGCCGGCACACCCGTCCACGAACCGCTCGTCCACCGTGCCGTCGAACGGCACGCGATCGCCCACCCCCACGCCGTCGCCGCCGAACACCACGGCGCGACCCTCACCTACGGCGAACTCGACCGCTACGCCGGTGCCCTCGCCGCCCACCTGGTCCGCGAGGGCGTCCGCCCCGGCGACCATGTCGGCCTGTTCGCCCGCCGGTCCATCCCGATGCTGGTCGGCCTGCTCGCCGTCCTCAAGGCGGGCGCCGCCTACGTCCCCCAGGACATCGGCCGCACGTCCCCGGACCGGCTCCGGCACGTCGTGCGCACCGCCCGCACCCGGGTGATCCTCACCCAGAAGGAACACGCCCCGCGTGTCCCGCTCCCCGACGGCCACCGGCTGATCGCCCTCGACGACCCCGTGCCGTACCAGCGGGCCACCCCGATCGTGCTCCCGCACCCCGACGACGGCTGCCATGTCCTCTTCGCCGCCGGCCGCCCCGAAGCCGTGAAGGTCACCCACCGCAACGTCACCAACCTGCTGCTCACCGAACCCGGCGGCCTCGGCATCCGCCCCGGCGACCGGGTGGCCCAACTCCTCGACCTCGCCTCCGGCATGGCCGCCTGGGAGATCCTCGGCTGCCTCACCCGCGGCGCCACCCTGGTCATCCGCGGCGCGGACCCCGCCGCCGCGGCCGGCACCGCGACCGTCCTGATCGCCACCCCGGCCGTGCTGTCCGGCATCGACCCCGCCGACTGCCCGCGCCTGCGCACGGTCGCCGTCGCCGGGGAGCCCGGTCCGCCGCGCCCGCTCGCCGACCTCTGGTCGCGGCACGCCGCCCTCTTCGACTGCCGGGGGCCGGCCGGGGCGGCCGTCGTCACCACCATGGCCCGCCACGACCCGGCCGCCGGGCGGCCGGCCGTCGGCCGCCCCGTCCCCAACACCACGGTGTACGTCCTCGACGCGGATCGCCGGCCGCTGCCCGTCGGCGAGACCGGCGAGGTGTGGGCGGGCGGCGACTGCGTCCCGGCGGGTCACCTCGGCGACGGCGCGCGGAACGCCGGGCGGTACGCACCCGATCCGTTCCTCGGCGCGGGCCGCACCATGTTCCGCACCGGCGCGCTGGGCCGATGGACCCCCGACGGCGGCCTCGAACACCTCGGCCGCGCCGCCGACGACCGGGCCGAGACGCCCACGTTCCGCCCGCGCACCGGCAGTGGCCGCCCACCCCACCCGGCGACGCCCTCAGGCACGGCCGCGCCCACCCCGACGACCATGACCACTGCGACCTCGGCCACGGCCACGACCGCGACCACTGCCACCTCGGCCACGGCGACGACCTCGGCCGCGACCGCGTACGCCGATACCGCCCGGTGCTCCTGACCGGTCGGCGAGACCAGCCCGTCCGACCGGCGTGACCGACGGGCTCAACCAGTCCGGCGGGCCTGACGGGCCGCCGCGGCCAAGGCCTTCGAGACCCCCGGTTCCTTCTTGCCGAGGAACTGGGGGTTCGGCTCGAAGACCACGTCCAGGGCCGCCTTGCCGGCCGCGAGTACCTCCCGCGTCCCGCCGTAGTACCAGGTCGCGTCGTGCTTGTCGTCGACCCCGACGCCGTACGACGCCACCCCCGCCGCCTCGCACAGCGCCACCGCGCGCCGGATGTGGAAGCCCTGGCTGATCAGTACCGCCCGGTCCACGCCGAAGATCTTCTTGGCGCGGACGCAGGAGTCCCAGGTGTCGAAGCCGGCGTAGTCGCTGACGATGCGCCCGGCCGGTACCCCGTGCCCGGTGAGGTACGTGCGCATGGCGTCCGGCTCGTCGTAGTCCTTCCGGCTGTTGTCGCCGGTGACGAGGACGACCTCGACACGGCCCTCCCGGTACAGCTTCGCCGCCGCGTCCAGGCGGTGAGCGAGGTACGGCGACGGCTCGCCGTCCCACAGGCCCGCGCCGAAGACGACCGCGACGCCGGTGCGGGGTACGTCCGCCACCGTGTACAGCCGGTCGGCCGTCGACACGTACAGCCAGGTGGCCGGCAGCAGCGCCAGCACGCAGCCGGCCATCACGCCCTGCACCAGGCGCCGTCTGCCGGTACGGGTGCGCGGCAGACGCGGTCGGCGGATCTTCATACGGTTGTTCCCCCTCGACCTCTCCTCGGCCTCCGGTGGCTTCCCGGTGGCCTCCCCCTGGCGGCTCCGACCTTGGAGGACGCGTACCGAGGCGTTCCGGTTCGCTCACAGCGGCCGGATTCGTGCCGTGAAGCGTACGAAAACTCTCGTGACGGTCAGGCAACGGGGGTGCAATCCCGCCCGGCGAGGATCGCTGCATGACCGTGTCCGACCTTCCTCCGCGCCCCGGCCCGCCCGCCCTGGTCCTGGTGGCCCACGGCAGCCGTGACCCGCGCGCGCTCAGCACCGTGCGGGCGCTCATGGACCGGGTGCGCGCGCTGCGCCCCGGTCTCCCCGTGCACCTCGGTCACATCGAGCTGAACGAACCGCTGCTCCCGGACACCCTCGAGGCCCTCGGCGCCACCCCGGCCGTCCTGGTCCCGCTGCTGCTGAGCCGCGGGTACCACGTCAGGCAGGACATCCCGGCGATGGCCGCGGCCTCCCCGGCCCGCACCCGTGTCGCCGCCCCGCTGGGCCCGCATCCCCTCCTGGCCGACACCCTGCACGCCCGGCTGCTGGAGGCGGGCTGGCGCCCCCGGCCCGCGAGTGCCGTGGTCCTGGCGGCGGCCGGCTCCCGCGACCCCGACTCCAAGGTCGACACCCACCGCATGGCCCGGCTCCTCGCGGCACGCCTGGGCGTCCCGGTCCTCCCGGCCTACGCCTCGGCGGCGGCTCCGACGGTCCAGGAGGCGATCACCGCTCTGCAGGCAAGGGGCCGCCACCGCATCGCCGTCGCCTCCTACTTCACGGCCCCGGGCCGCTTCTCGACGCAGTGCGCGGCACAGGCGCCATGGCTGGCAGCGGCCCCTTTGGGAGCCCACGTCTCGATGGCCGAGCTGGTTCTCCACCGTTATCGGCGTGCACTGGGGACGCAGGTCGCCGCGGCCGCCTGAAAGGGGGCGCGTGAGGAAGGTGCGGCCCCGCAACGCGCCCCTCCCGGGGGCGCGGGGAACTGCGCGAGCTGCCCCCACCCGCCCGCACCCGGCCGACAACACGACTTGGCAGAGCGGTAGGCGCACCAAACACCCGTTTGTCACTATCGCCCCGTACTGTCGAACCATGGCAGTCCCCGCACCCGCACCCACCTCGGCCTACGACCCGGCGTCAGCCGACCGCTGGGCCCCCGAACCCGACAAGCGCCCCGGCCGCACCGCCTTCCAGCGGGACCGCGCCCGCGTCCTGCACAGCGGGGCGCTCCGCAGGCTCGCCGGCAAGACCCAGGTCGTCACCCCCGGCAACCCCAGCCAGATGTGGGACGCCAGCCCCCGCACCCGCCTCACCCACTCCCTCGAATGCGCCCAGGTCGGCCGGGAGCTGGGCGCCGCCCTCGGCTGCGACCCCGACCTCGTCGAGGCCGCCTGTCTCTCGCACGACCTCGGCCACCCGCCCTTCGGTCACAACGGCGAACAGGCGTTGAACGAGTTCGCGGACGACTGCGGCGGTTTCGAGGGCAACGCCCAGTCCCTGCGCCTGCTCACCCGCATCGAGCCCAAACGGTTCACGCCGGAGGGCTCCGTCGGCCTCAACCTCACCCGTGCCGCCCTGGACGCGGCCACCAAGTACCCGTGGCCGCGCGGCGCGCACCCCACCGACCCGGCGTCCCCGAAGTTCGGCGTGTACGAGGACGACCGCCCGGTCTTCGACTGGGTCCGCAAGGAGGCCCCCGGCAGCCGCACCTGCTTCGAGGCGCAGGTCATGGACTGGTCCGACGACGTCGCCTACTCCGTGCACGACGTCGAGGACGGTCTGCACGCCGGCCACATCGACCCCAACTGCCTGCACGCCGAACCGGAACGGCAGGAGGTGTACGCGGTCGCCGTCGGCAGATACGTGCCGGCCGGCACCGATCCCGCCGAACTCGCCGCCGCCCTCGACCGGCTCCAGGACGAGGAGTGGTGGCCGCACGGCTACGACGGCACCGCGGTCGCCCAGGCCCGCCTCAAGGACGCCACCAGCCAGCTCATCGGCCGCTTCTGCCTGGCCGCGGAGGCCGCCACCCGTGAGAGGTACGGCAGCGGCCGGCTCACCCGTTACGGCGCCGAACTCGTCGTACCGCGCGAGGCGCGGATGGAGTGCGCGGTGCTGAAGGCGATCGCACACCGTTACGTCATGCAGCGTGCCGAACAGGAGCGGATCCGCGCCGAGCAGCGGGTCGTCGTCGCCGAACTGGCCGAGGCGCTGACCCGCCGGGCTCCGGACGGTCTCGACCCGCAGTTCCGGGCGCTGTTCGACACGGCGGGCGACGACCACGCCCGCAAGCGCGTGATCGTCGATCAGATCGCCTCGCTCACCGACGCCTCCGCGCGGTCCTTGCATGCGAGGCTGACGGGGCGTAAGTGAACATTTTGTGACCCTCTGTGACTCCCGGTGGCCTGATCGAGTCATGATCGTGTCAGCGGGGGGCACTCCCTCTTCCCGCATCACGCTGCGTGCGGGAGGCTCACAGTGCGGCGCATGTGGGCGGCATATGTGGCGGCACCCTTACGAGGAGGCATCAAGTGGTCGACGCGGACCAGACATTCGTCATCGTCGGTGGCGGACTCGCCGGCGCGAAGGCGGCCGAGACGCTCCGAGCCGAGGGCTTCACCGGCCGGGTGATACTGATCTGCGACGAACGCGACCACCCGTACGAGCGGCCGCCGCTCTCCAAGGGCTACCTGCTCGGCAAGGAGGAGCGCGACAGCGTCTTCGTGCACGAGCCCGCCTGGTACGCGCGGAACGACATCGAGCTGCACCTCGGCCAGACCGTGGACCGGATCGACCGCGCCGCCAGGACCGTCCGCTTCGGCGACGACGGCACGATCGTCCGCTACGACAAGCTGCTGCTCGTCACCGGCGCCGAGCCCCGCCGCCTCGACATCCCCGGCACCGACCTGGCCGGCGTCCACCACCTGCGCCGCCTCGCGCACGCGGAGCGCCTCAAGGGCGTCCTCGCCGCCCTCGGCCGGGACAACGGGCACCTCGTCATCGCGGGCGCCGGCTGGATCGGCCTGGAGGTCGCGGCTGCGGCCCGGACGTACGGCGCCGAGGTCACGGTCATCGAGCACGGGCCGACCCCGCTGCACGGCGTGCTCGGGCCCGAGCTGGGCAACGTCTTCGCCCAGCTGCACCAGGAGCACGGGGTCCGTTTCCGCTTCGGCGTACAGCTCACCGAGATCGTCGGGCAGGACGGCATGGTGCTCGCCGCCCGCACGGACGACGGCGAGGAGCACCCGGCGCACGACGTCCTCGCGGCGATCGGCGCGGCGCCGCGGGTCGGGCTCGCCGAGGCCGCCGGGCTGGAGATCGCCGACCGGGCGCACGGCGGCGGCATCGTCGTCGACGAACGGCTGCGGACGTCCGACCCCGACATCTACGCGGCCGGCGACGTGGCCTCCTTCCCGCACGCCCTGTTCGGCACCCGGCTGCGGGTGGAGCACTGGGCCAACGCGCTGAACGGCGGTCCGGCGGCGGCGCGCTCGATGCTGGGCCGGGACCTGCCCTACGACCGGGTGCCCTACTTCTTCTCCGACCAGTACGACCTCGGGATGGAGTACAGCGGGTGGGCGCCGGCCGGGTCGTACGACGAGGTCGTCATCCGGGGGGACGCGGGGAAGCGGGAGTTCATCGCGTTCTGGCTGAAGGAGGGGCGGCTGCTGGCCGGGATGAACGTGAACGTGTGGGATGTCACAGAGCCGATCCAGAAGCTGATCACTTCGGGGGCGGTGGTGGACACCGACGCGCTGGCGAATCCTCATGTGCCGTTGGACAGCCTGGGCGCCTAGGGGGTGCCGGGGCCCGCGGGCTCGCGGGTGCGGGTGGCGCGTGGTTGCTCGCGCCCACGCGGCGGAGCCGCATATCGGACAGGGTCCCGCGCCCCTTCCGGGTGCTTCGGTGACCGTAGAATTCATCCGTGGCAGGACGGATCAATGACGAGGACGTGAAGGCGGTACGGGACGCGGTCCCGATCGACGCCGTCGTGTCCGAGTACCTCCAGCTGCGCAACGCGGGCGGCGGGAACCTCAAGGGACTCTGCCCGTTCCACGACGAGAAGTCACCGTCCTTCCAGGTCAGCCCGAGCAAGGGACTCTTCCACTGCTTCGGCTGCCAGGAGGGCGGCGACACCATCACGTTCGTGATGAAGGTCGACCACCTCTCCTTCTCGGAGTCGGTCGAGCGGCTGGCCGGGCTGGCCGGCATCACCCTGCGGTACGAGGAGGGCGGGTACAACCCCTCCCATCAGCGCGGTGAGCGGATCCGGCTGGTCGAGGCGCACAAGATCGCCGCCGTCTGGTACGCGGAACAGCTCGCCACCAGCCCCGAGGCCGAGACCGGCCGGGTCTTCCTCGCCGAGCGCGGCTTCGACCAGGCCGCCGCCGTCCACTTCGGCGTCGGCTACAGCCCCCAGGGCTGGGACCACCTCACCCGCTATCTGCGCGGCCAGGGCTTCACCGACAAGGAGCTGCTGCTGTCGGGGCTGTCGCAGGAGGGGCGGCGCGGGCCCATCGACCGGTTCCGGGGGCGGCTGATGTGGCCGATCCGGGACATCGGCGGCGAGGTCGTCGGCTTCGGCGCCCGCAAGCTGTACGAGGCGGACAACGGCCCCAAGTACCTCAACACGCCCGACACCGCGATCTACAGGAAATCCCAGGTCCTGTACGGCATCGACCTCGCCAAGCAGAGCATCGCCAAGTCCAGCCGCGCGGTCGTGGTCGAGGGTTACACGGACGTCATGGCCTGCCACCTGGCCGGGGTGACGACCGCGATCGCGACCTGCGGTACGGCCTTCGGCGGCGACCACATCAAGATCCTCCGCCGGCTGCTGATGGACAACGGCAGCGCCCGGGTGATCTTCACCTTCGACGGCGACGCGGCCGGCCAGAAGGCCGCCCTGCGCGCCTTCGAGGACGACCAGAAGTTCGCCGCCGAGACGTACATCGCCATCGCGCCGGACGGCATGGACCCCTGCGAGCTGCGGCTCGCCAAGGGCGACGAGGCGGTCGCCGACCTGGCCGAACCCCGCACCCCGCTCTTCGAGTTCGCGCTCCGCCAGATCGTGGCCCGCTACGACCTGGACACCCCGGCGGGCCGCGCGGCCGCCCTGGACGAGGCCGCGCCGATCGTCGCCCGGATCAAGAACAGCGGCGCCCAGCACGAGGTCGCCGTCGAACTGGCCGGCATGCTCGGCATCCTGGACACCCAGTTCGTCGTCAAGAGGGTGGCCCAGCTGGCCCGTTGGGCACGGGACAAGGGCGGCAGGGGGCCCTCCCCGGCGCGCGGCCCGCAGCAGCCGTCGTACGACACCGGCGCCTCGCGTCCGGCCGTCTCGGGACCCGCCCTCAATCTGCGCAACGCGGTCTACGCCACCGAGCGTGAGCTGCTGAAGCTCGCCCTCCAGCGGCCCGAGCTGGTCTCCCCGGCGTTCGACGCCTACGGCATCGACGAGTTCACCGCCGCTCCGTACGCGGCCGTACGCCAGACCATCATGGAGGCGGGCGGCACCGAGTGGGGCGTGCAGGATCCGCAGGAGTACCTGGTCCGGGTGCGTGAGTCGGCCCCCGACGACACGGTCCGCGCGATGGTCACGGAGCTCGCCGTCGAGGCGATCATGCGCCGCACGGTCGACGAGAACTACGCGGGCGAGCAACTCGTGACCGTCCGCCGCCGGGCCGTGGACCGTCGTATCCACGAGATCCAGATCACCCTCACCCGCCTCGGCAGCGGGGGCGATCCGGCTCAACTCGCGGCCGTGCAGAACGAGTTGTGGGTGCTCCAGCAGTACGGGCAGGCGCTGCGCGAGCGCGGCGTCGCCGCCCTGTGAGCTTCGAGCGGCCGACAGGATAACCGCGCGGTCACGGACCGGACGCAAAAAGTCACCGCACGCCCCTCGTGGCGGCGATGTGTCTTACCCCACACTGGGGGGCGGTGCCTGAGTCCTCGGAGCGCGGCCGGCCCGTCCCTGACGGGTCCCACACCCCCGCCGTTCCACTCATCGCGTACGGGACGGACAGCGGCGAGGCCGTCGTCTCCGTCCCCGAAGTACCGCTGCCGTACCCCCTGGCAGCGATCATCCTGGAGGTCGCCCCCGTGCAGACCCAGACCCTGACCCAGACCGACAGCACGCTCACGGACGAACCGGAGGCCGACGCCGACATCTACCCCGGCGTACCACCGCAGAGCCGGGTGGCGCTCCACCCCGAGACGGAGACCGAGCTGCCTGCGGAGGCCGAGGGCCCGGCCGTGGCGGAACTCGCGGCCGACATCCCGGAGACCGAGCCCGAGACCGAGCCGGAGCCCGAGCCGGCCGCCGTCGCCCGCGTCGACAACGGCAGCCCCTCCTCCGACCTGTTCCGGCAGTACCTGCGCGAGATCGGCCGTATCCCGCTGCTCACCGCCGCCGAGGAGGTCGAACTCGCCCGCCGTGTCGAGGCCGGCCTGTTCGCCGAGGAGAAGCTGGGAGGCGCCCCGGACCTCGACAGCGAACTGGCCCTCGACCTCGACCGGCTGGTCGTCATGGGCCGCATGGCCAAGCGCCGCCTCATCGAGGCCAACCTGCGGCTGGTCGTGTCGGTGGCCAAGCGGTACGTCGGCCGCGGCCTGACCATGCTGGACCTCGTCCAGGAGGGAAACCTGGGCCTGATCCGCGCCGTCGAGAAGTTCGACTACGCCCGCGGCTACAAGTTCTCGACGTACGCGACCTGGTGGATCCGCCAGGCCATGTCCCGCGCCCTGGCCGACCAGGCCCGCACCATCCGCGTCCCGGTGCATGTCGTGGAACTCATCAACCGGGTGGTGCGCGTCCAGCGCCGGATGCTCCAGGAACGGGGCTACGAGCCGACACCCGAGGAGGTCGCCGCGCACCTGGATCTGGCGCCGGAACGGGTGGGCGAAGTACTGCGCCTGGCGCAGGAGCCGGTGTCCTTGCACGCGCCGGTCGGCGAGGAGGACGACGTCGCCCTCGGCGACCTCATCGAGGACGGCGACGCCGCGAGCCCCGTGGAGTCGGCGGCGTTCCTGCTGCTGCGCCAGCACCTGGACGCCGTGCTGTCGACGCTGGGAGAGCGGGAGCGGAAGGTCGTGCAACTGCGGTACGGCCTGGCCGACGGGCGCCCGCGGACGCTGGAGGAGATAGGACGCATCTTCGGCGTGACACGGGAACGGATCCGGCAGATCGAGTCGAAGACGCTCAACAAGCTCCGGGACCACGCCTTCGCGGACCAGCTGAGGGGCTATCTGGACTGACACCGGGTGCGGGTGCGTGGGGGCCGGCCCAGCCGTGTCCCGCATAGCTGCGGGCAGGCGTGCCGCAGGGCGGCACGGGTGGGCGCAGCGGCACCCTGCAAGTGCCGGTAAGCGTCCCCACCCGTGCCGCACCCGGTCAGTCCACCTCGGCCACCGCCTGCGCGAACTGCGCCTTGTACAGCCGCGCGTACGCCCCGTCGGCCGCCAGCAGCTCGGTGTGCGCGCCCTGTTCGACGATCGAGCCGTTCTCCATCACCAGGATGGTGTCGGCGTCGCGGATCGTCGACAGCCGGTGGGCGATGACGAACGACGTGCGCCCGTGGGCCAGCTTGGCCATCGCCTTCTGGATCAGCACCTCGGTGCGGGTGTCCACCGAGGACGTCGCCTCGTCGAGGACCAGGATCGTCGGGTCGGACAGGAACGCCCGCGCGATGGTGATGAGCTGCTTCTCACCCGCGCTGACACCCGTGCCCTCGTCGTCGATCACCGTGTCGTAGCCCTCGGGGAGGGTACGGACGAACCGGTCGGCGTGGGCCGCCCGCGCCGCCTCCTCGATCTCGCCCCGGGTGACCTCGCGGGAGGCGCCGTACGCGATGTTCTCCGCGATGGAGCCGCCGAACAGCCAGGTGTCCTGGAGCACCATGCCGATCCCGGCCCGGAGTTCGTCCCGGGACATCCGCGTGATGTCGACGCCGTCCAGGGTGATCCGGCCGCCGGAGACGTCGTAGAACCGCATCAGCAGGTTCACCAGGGTGGTCTTGCCGGCGCCGGTCGGGCCGACGATCGCCACCGTGTGGCCCGGTTCCACCGTCAGCGAGAGGTCCTCGATGAGCGGCTTCTCCGGGTCGTACCGGAACGACACGTGCTCCAGGGCCACCCGCCCACGCAGCTCCGCCGGACGCTCGCCCGGTACCGGGTCGGCCTCCTGCTCCTCCGCGTCGAGGAGTTCGAAGATCCGCTCGGCGGACGCGACACCCGACTGCACCAGGTTGGCCATCGAGGCGACCTGGGTCAGCGGCATCGAGAACTGCCGGGAGTACTGGATGAACGCCTGCACGTCACCGATCGACAGCGCGCCGGAGGCCACCCGCAGCCCGCCGACGACCGCCACCAGCACGTAGTTCAGGTTCGACACGAACATCATCAGCGGCTGCATCACACCGCTGTTGAACTGCGCCTTGAACCCGGCCTCGTACAGCGCGTCGTTCTGCTCGGCGAACTGCTGCGCCGACTCCTGCTGCCGGCCGAAAACCTTCACCAGGGTGTGCCCGGTGTACATCTCCTCGACATGGGCGTTGAGCTTGCCGGTGGTGCGCCACTGCTGCACGAAGTGCGGCTGCGAGCGCTTGCCGATGCGGGTGGCGACGACGAACGACAGCGGCACGGTGGCCAGGGCCACCAGCGCCAGGATCCAGGACACCCAGAACATCACCGCGAGCACGCCGATGATGGTGAGCAGCGAGTTGATGAGCTGGCCCATCGACTGCTGGAGGGTCTGGCCGATGTTGTCGATGTCGTTGGTCGCCCGGGACAGCACCTCGCCGCGCTGCCGCTTGTCGAAGTACGACAACGGGAGCCGGGACAGCTTCCCCTGGACGTCCTCGCGCAGCCGGTACATCGTGCGGTTGACGGACCGGTTGACCAGCCGGGTCGCCACCGCCATCAGCAGGCCGGCGACGACGTAGGTGCAGAGGGCGAACAGCAGGACGTCGCCGACCTGACCGAAGTCGATGCCCTTGCCCGGGGTGAAGTCGGTGCCCTTGAGCATGTCGGCGACGGTGTCCTGGCCCCGCTCGTGCATGCCCTGCAGGACCTGGTCCTTGGTGGGCCCGGCCGGCATCTGCTTGCCGATGACACCGGCGAAGACCAGGTCGGTGGCGCGGCCGAGGATCTTGGGGCCGATCACGTTGAGGGTGACGCTCGCGACCACACAGAACAGCAGCACACAGATGGTGAACCGTTCGGGTTTGAACCGGGCGAGAAGCCGTTTGCCCGAGTTCTTGAAGTCCATCGAGCGCTGGTCGGGGCCGCCCCCGGCCATCATGCGTCCCATGGGCCCGGCCATCAGGCGGCCTCCGCTTCCGTCAGCTGGGAGAGCACGATCTCCCGGTAGGTCTCGTTGCCTGCCATGAGTTCGTGGTGGCGGCCGGTGCCGACGACCCGTCCCTCGTCGAGGACGACGATCCGGTCGGCCTCCCTGATGGTCGCCACCCGCTGGGCGACGATGACGACGGTCGCCTCGGCCGTCTCCTCCGCGAGGGCGGCGCGCAGGGCCGCGTCGGTCGCGTAGTCGAGGGCGGAGAAGGAGTCGTCGAAGAGGTAGATCTCCGGGCGCTGCACCAGCGTGCGGGCGATGGCGAGACGCTGCCGCTGGCCGCCCGAGACGTTGGTGCCGCCCTGGGCGATGGGCGCGTTCAGTCCGCCCTCGAGCTTCGCCACGAAGCCCTTGGCCTGCGCCACCTCCAGCGCGTGCCACAGTTCCTCGTCGGTGGCGTCCGGGTTGCCGTACCGCAGGTTGGTCGCGACCGTCCCGGCGAACAGGTACGGCTTCTGCGGCACCAGCCCCACCGTCTTGGCGAGCAGCTTCGGATCGAGACCCGAGACGTCCTCCCCGTCCACGAGGACCTGACCGTCCGTGGCGTCGAAGAGCCGCGGCACCAGGCCGAGCAGGGTGGACTTGCCGCTGCCGGTGGAGCCGATCACGGCGGTCACCTCGCCGGGCCGGGCCACCAGGTCGACGGCCTTGAGCACCGGCTCCTCGGCACCCGGATAGCGGAAGCCCGCGCCCCGGATCTCCAGGTGCCCGTGCCGGCGCAGCTCGACGACCGGCGCGACCGGCGGCACGACACTGGACTCGGTGTCCAGGACCTCCTCGATGCGCTCGGCACAGACCTCCGCACGCGGCACCATCATGAACATGAAGGTGGCCATCATCACGGACATCACGATCTGCATCAGGTAGGCGAGGAACGCCGTCAGATCGCCGATCGCCATGTCACCGCTGTCGATGCGGTGGGCGCCGAACCACACCACCGCGATCGAGGAGACGTTCACCGTCGTCATGACGATGGGGAACATCAGCGCGAGCATGTTGCCGGTGGCCAGCTGCATCTCGGTCAGGTCCTTGTTGGCCTTCCCGAACCGGCCCTGCTCGTACTCGTCGCGGACGAACGCGCGGATCACCCGGTTGCCGGTGATCTGCTCGCGCAGCACCCGGTTCACCGTGTCGAGGCGCACCTGCATGGCCCGGAACAGCGGACGCAGCCGGCGCACGATCAGGGCGACGGAGACGGCCAGCACCGGGACGACGGCGACCAGTACCCCGGACAGCGGAACGTCCAGGCCGAGGGCGAGCACGATGCCGCCGACACACATGATGGGCGCCGACACCATCAGCGTGAACGTCATCAGAACCAGCATCTGGACCTGCTGTACGTCGTTGGTCGTACGGGTGATGAGAGAGGGCGCGCCGAAGTGACCCACCTCACGTGACGAGAAGGACTGCACCCGGTCGAAGACGGCGGCCCGCACATCCCGGCCGAGCGCCGACGCGGTCCGGGCGCCGTAGTACACCGCACCGATGTTGCACACCACCTGTGCGAGCGAGATGCCGATCATCAGGGCGCCGAAGGACAGAATGTAATCCGTGTCACCCTTCACGACGCCGTTGTCGATGATGTGTGCGTTGAGCGTGGGCAGGTAGAGGGTGGCGCAGGTCTGCAGGAGTTGCAGCAGCACCAGGATGGAGATCGGTTTCCTGTAGGGCCTGAGATAGGTCCGCAGAAGTCGTATGAGCACGCTACGTCTCTCGGAGTCGGCGGTGGGGGCGGGGTCGCTTGCCCGAAAGGCGGGGTCGCTTGCCCTAGGCCCCTATCGTCCGACACTCCACCCGCGTTACCCCAACCGATTAACCCGACAGCGGATGTCCCGCGGCACTGCGGGCGCGCGATTACGACCGGAACGCCCCCGGATGCGTCTGTTCGCGCACCGACACGAACTGCTGTCGCACCGCCTGCCCGACGGCCAGCTCGTCCCCGGGATCCAGCACCTGCGCCGCCGCACCCTGCCAGACGGGCGGGGTACGCGGATCCAGGGTCCCCTGCGAGACCCCGAGCGCCCAGGCCGCCTGCCGGGCCGCCCCGATCGCCGCGTAGTCCGCCGGCTGCGGTACGACGACCTGCGCGCCGAACAGCATCGGCGCCGCCGCCTGTACGGCCGACAACTCGGCTGCCTGGCCCAGCAGGAAGATCCGCCGCACCTCCACACCCCGGCCGCGCAGCACGTCCAGCGCGTCGGCGAGCCCGCACAGCATGCCCTCGAAGGCGGCGCGCGCGAGGTGCTCGGCCTTCATGGACTCCCGGCGCAGCCCGGCCAGCGTCCCGGCGGTGTGCGGCAGGTTCGGCGTCCGCTCGCCCTCCAGGTACGGCAGCATGACCAGCCCGTGGGAGCCGGGCGTCGACTTCATCGCCAGGTCGGAGAGGCTCTCCAGGTCCGGAAGACCGAGCAGCTCGGCGGTCCCGCGCAGCGTCCGTACGGCGTTCAGGGTGGTCACGACCGGCAGGTGCATCCCGGTGGCGTCGGCGAGCGAGGTGATCATCCCGGAGGTGTCGGCGAGCGCCTCCGGGTGCACGGCCATCACGGACCCGGACGCGCCCAGGGACACCACGGCGTCCCCGAAGCCCAGCCCCAGCCCGAAGGCGGCGGCCATGGTCTCGCCGGTGCCCGCGGAGATCAGCAGCCCCTCCGGAGTCGTACCGGCGGCGTCCGAGGGGCCGATCACCTCGGGCAGCATGGCCTGATGGCCCAGGGCGAGTTCGACGAGATCGGACCGGTAGCCGCCGGTCGCGGCCGACCAGTACCCGGTCCCGGAGGCACCCCCGCGGTCGGTGGTCCTGCGGACCGGCCGCCCGAGCAACTGCCACACCAGCCAGTCATGGGCCTGCAGCAGTGCGGCGGTCCGCCGGGCGTTCTCCGGCTCGGCCTTCGCCAGCCAGCGCAGCTTGGTCACCGGCTGCGCGGCCTGCGGCACGCACCCCACCGCCTGCGCCCAGGCCTCCCGGCCGCCGAGCCCGTCGATGAGATCGGCGGCCGCGACCTGGGCGCGCCGGTCGCCGCCGACGATCGCCGGGCGCACGGTGTTGCCCTGGGCGTCCAGCGGGATCAGCGCGTTCTGCTGCGCGGAGACGCCGATGGCCTGCACGCCCTCCAGGAGCCCGCCGCCGGCCGCCTCGCCGAGGGAGAGCAGCCAGGCCTGCGGGTCGACGTCGCTGGGGCGCGCCGCGCCGTCCGGCGTGTCGACCGGGTGCGGTGCGTATCCCTGGCGGAGCACCGCACCCGTGTCCGTGTCGCAGACCACGATGCGAGTGAAATCCGGTGAGCTGTCCAACCCGGCGACTATCCCCATACCCGAAATTCTGCCGCACGCGCCGCTGTGGTTTGGCCGAGGGCGCCGTAGGGGTTCGCGTGGTTCCGCGGGCGCGGGCGTGTCGGGGCTCGTCGCGCCCACGCGGCGGAGCCGCACATGGCACAGCCCCGCGCCTCTGGGAGGTGCGGGGCGGCCGTGCTGCCGGGCGGGCGCTACGTGTTGCTGGTGCCCCAGTCGTCCCCGGCTGCGCCGTTCGTGTTGCGCTCGCGCAGGGAGCGGACCCGGGCGGTCACCGAGTCGGGCATCCGGTCGCCGACCTTTGCGCTGACCGAGTGGAATGCCTTGCCGGCGTAGACCCGGCCCTGCTGGGCGGCGGTCTCGGCGGTGTTGCGGACCGCGGGGTTCTGGGCGACCTGGCGGGCGGACTTCTTCAGCTGCTCGTATCGCTCGCGTCCGGCCCTGGTTCCCAGCACGTAGCCCAGAGCGAGCCCGGCGACGAACGTGAGCTTGTAGCGCATGGCGGCCACCCTTCCCTCGGGGGGAGTCTTGTCGGGGAGTACCGATTGGCGGAGCACCCCCCTGCTTGCGCTAATGTATGTGTCGCAGCGAGCGGGCGCCCCCTGGCGAATACCCAGGTAGGTACGTTCGATGCAACGAGGCATTCCTCCGTAGCTCAATTGGCAGAGCAGCCGGCTGTTAACCGGCAGGTTACTGGTTCGAGTCCAGTCGGGGGAGCTCGGTCCTCCGTAGCTCAATTGGCAGAGCAGCCGGCTGTTAACCGGCAGGTTACTGGTTCGAGTCCAGTCGGGGGAGCATGCTGAACGAGGACCCCTGCGGGGGTCCTTTTTCATGTCCGTTCCGTGTCCGCGGGAACCGCTGGGCCTGCGCCGATGTCCTCAAGGTCGTGAACGTCCGCAGAAGCCGACCATCCGAAGCAGGAGATCGTATGAGCGGCTATGCTGCGGCAGACGGCGCGCACACTTGTACGCGACACGCCGCTATGGGGCGGTAGCTCAGCCGGTTAGAGCAGCGGACTCATAATCCGTCGGCCGTGGGTTCGAGTCCCACCCGCCCCACCACTCGCTACGCGAGAAGAACCGTTCTGAACAGGCGCTTTCCTGGTCGGGGCGAGAGTGTGAGGGCCCTGGCTACCCTGCCGTGATCATGATTTCATGATCGTCTGGGCACATTCTGGACGCAGGTCACGCGGCGCGTGAACGAGCCCTCTTCTGCCTGTTGTTGCGGCGGAGAGGAGCGGGACGCGAGGTGTCCCACCCCGCGATGCTCGGCGTCTCCGGTCGTGCGAGCGTGAAGCGGAGGGGGGCGAACTCCTGGCGCTGGTCTCCCTGGTACTGGTCGTTGAAGTTCTCGATCCGGACCAGCTCTGGATCGTTGCTCGTGCAGTGATCGCGCATCCACTTCACGGCGGCATTGGCGGCGTCGTCCTGGCCCCGGCCGGCGAGGGTGACCAGGCCGAGGAGATCGGAGTCGGGTCGGGTCTGGGCGCCTACGGACCAGTCCTCACCCGCCTGGCGCGCGCCGTGGGCGAAGAAGACGGCGAGGCCGCCCTGCCAGGTCGCCTCGGGGATCTCCAGCGGCGTGTGCACCTTGTAGGGGACTTCGCGGGGGACTACGGCGATGACCGACTCGGCCTCGGCCCGCATCATCTCGGGCAGGACGCTGGTGTAGGTGTCGGAGGTGATCTGGCGTGAGGAGTGCCCCAGCTTCTCCTGGACCACCTTGATGTCGTTCCCGGCGAGCAGGGAGAGCGTGGCTGCCAGGTGGCGTAGGTCGTGGAGGCGGACCGGCGGCAGGCCGGACAGCTCCACGAGACGGGTGAAGCGTCGGGAGATCCAGTCAGGGTGCAGCGCCTCGCCGTTCTCGTGCGTCCACACGCGACCGGTCTCGACGTAGGCAGCTCCCCACTCCTGGCGCGATCCGGAGCCAGAGAGCGTCGATGCTGACCTCCGTCCACGGCACCGCGGCCATCTCGCCGCGGCGGGGGCCGAGGAAGATGAACGAGTGCCACAGCTCGTAGAGCCAGTCGTCCTTGACGAAGTCGAGGAACTCCCCGGTCGGCTTGGGTGTCCAGACCATGACCGGGCCGGGCTTCTCTCCGGTGCGCTTCCAGTGCTTGATGCGCTCTGGGGTCCAGACGATCGGCTTCGGCCGTGTGACCGACGGAAGCTCGACGAGCTGCGACCAGTTCTTGGCGAATGCCTGCTCGCGCTTGATCCCCCAGGTGAGCGCCGAGCTGAGGGTGTCGTTGATGCGGCGCATGGTTGCGGGGGAGGTGATCTTTCGCAGGCCCCTGCGCCCCTCGCGTAGAGCCTTGTTGGCCTCCAGGAAGGCTTGCCGGTACGGACGGCTTTCTTCCCTCTTGGCGTAGCCAGCGGTCTTCACCCAGCCCGGTGGGCCTCATCCCGAGCCTCCTGCAGCTCCGTCACGCGGAGCCGGTGGAGGATGCGCTCCGCGTTCTCCCTCTCGATCGCGTCGTACATGAGGTCGAGGTGGCGGACCTTGAGGTCGCGTCGCTTGATGTGCCCCAGGTGGGGGACGAGGTAGTTGTCGAGGTGCTCCTGATAGCCGTGGCGAGTGGTGCGTGCGAGGGACTTCTTCGCCTTGATCCAGCGGAGGAGGAGTCTTCAACCTCTACGCAAACGATTTCAGCGGCAACGGAGTTGCCTACATCAACGGGTACGGCGCTGATACATCGGCCGCCGGATCATCCATCGAGCTGCACGTCCGCGACGCTCCGTCCGCATCCGCCCAGGCCACCGCCAAGCTCACATCCAGCGGATTCGCGATCGACCGAGACCTCAGCGTCTACGGCAAATCCCAGGGTCGCGGATTTGTCGCACAGAAGACGCTGACCGCGAACGTCACCTTCTCCAGCACGGAGACGGCGCTCATCACCACCGGCAGCATCACGTTCAAGACCGGCCGTGCCTACCGTGTCTCCCTCTGGGCACTGCACAACGCGGCCAGCGACAGCTATGCGCTATATCGAATCCGTAAGAACACCGTGTCCGGAACGATCTACAAGGACCAGATACGAGTCAACAACCTGCAAGCCTCCACAGCGAACGCAGCCGTTTCCGTGCAGAGCATTCTGACCAACTCCACGGGCAGCGACGTCACGGCCGCACTGTGCTGGACCGGAACTCAAGGCGGAGTCGCACAGACGTGGACGCTCGCAGCCAGCAGCAGCAACGTCGCCTACCTCTTGGTGGAGGACTGCGGCTCCGCCGACGAGGCGGTCGAAGGGCGGCCGCTACATCCCTTATCGATGTCATGCAGGGGTGCGTGCCAAAAAGCTCTCATTCTGCTGCGGAGTGGTCATCCACTCCTCCATGATGAGCTCCGCTCCTACGTCCGGTACTTGGAGGACCGATGTCAGAAGCGGAACCTCAGCCCCCGAATCTCAGCGAGATGCGGTTGTGGATCGACCGATTGAGGCGAGATTACGAGTCCGCCGCCCTCCAAGGTCGGGTTCCGTTGTCGCGGCGGGAGCAGCGGGCCTTCCGTAGGCGGCTGCAAGAACTGCGAAGGACATGCGAGGGCGACGCTCACGGCCAAGGCGCTGACCGGCTGAGGGAGTTGCTTGCGTGTGGCGTCATCCGGTACGGATTGGGAGACGTTTCCTCACGGGCAGGAAGGTTGCCCGAACAGGTCGCCGTCGACTTTGCTACCTTCGCGCTGTGGCCCATCGTTGAGGCCCCGAAGCTGCCGGAGGACTGGGCTGAGGCGCTTCAGCGCATCACATCCGAACCGGTGGCGCGGATCGTGATGCACGCAAGGCTGTCCCGCCATCAGGGTTCTCCTATGACTGTCATGCAGTTCAGCCGCACCCTGGCCGCAGTTCCCGTCGCGGCTGGAATTCTGGCGCTTCTGCACGATCTAAACGATCCCCGCCGGGGCGGTTCGGCTCTCACCGCAGTGTCGTTGGCCCACAACGGATCCCGCCCGCCGCTCGGTTCGTCGGCGAAGACGTTGGCGCTGTGGACGCTGGCCGCTGCGGCCTCCGGAATCGTGGGCGACAAAGCTGACGCCGAAGTCACTGGTTTCTGGGACTGGATGGTGGCGAACGTGACGGATTCTCATCACTCCGCAGGTTCCTCCCACGGCTCTGGGGACGGGCCAGACATGTCCAATCAGGGATCTCATCACAAAAATAATCAAGGGGAAGGACTCGTAAAGATGATCGAGAATTTCTTTCACGGGAACTGAACGTACGAGATTAGCCGCACATCATGTGACGGCAGAAATGAGTGGTGAGCTGTGCGCGGAATTGAGAATTATCTTCTAGGCGCCGTTATTTTGGGTGTCGCCTCGCTGGTGCTCAATCTGATCCTAATTTTACTGTCATTCGGCAACATGCGTGCCATCCTGTTTCTGCGGAAAGTGAGGGTGATCCTGGCTGACGTCCCCGGGGCTGTTCCGCTCAGCTGTACCAATGGCAAAGTCTCGGCCGTCACGCTGAACACGGCGACCAACCGAGAGGAGGAGACGTACATATATACCGGCGTGCTGACCTGGAGCAATGGCACACGCCTCACCTCGCGAGTGCGAAAGCAGGCGAAGCGACAGTATTCCATGCGTGCTGGCATGTTCGCATTCCTCTTCGTCCCTCTGGCCCTGATCGGGATATGGCTGCTGCTCTGGGTGGATGTGAAGGGTGGGTTGATTATTTTGACTCTCCTAATATTTCATCAGTTCGTCCCATTTAAGATCTGGATGTACCCAGGGCTTGCCGAGCTCCTGGAAAGAGAATGACGAACGAGAATGTGAAAGTGATGGCAGATCACCTGGCTGGGAATCGGGGAGACGTACCCGGCCAGGATTGGTGGTGGACCTGAGGGCTTGCTCGTTCAAGATGCAAGCTTGGGTCAACCAGGTGAGGGGATCGGGTAAGCAGGCTGAACCTTTCATGCCGTTGGTTGCGGTCATCAGGCGATCCAAAAATCAATGAGACTAGATGCCCGGGGTGTGCCCTCGATCATCGAGCAGTCGTCCACATGGATGATCGCGGGCTCGGGCCCGCGTGGTGTGCGCCTCTGCTGGACGACGACGCCTCCGGGATCACGTTCGCCGACTCGACCTTTCTGAATCTGCTGCTGCGCGTCCATCGGCTGACTCAGCTGTGCGTCGCCGCACCAGCCGAGCAGTTGAGGCGGATCCTGGAGATAACCGGTGTCATTGACGTCCGAGCGTCAATAGGCGACGCGGTGACGTGACCAGGCCCCAAAGCTCGATCCGTACATACCTCACCCCTGGCTATCTTTCCCCTGGTCACCGGCCGTCCGACCGATCCCGATCACGACGACGGCCTGCTGGACTCGGATGGATGGTGACCAGAAACGGCCCAAGATCGTTCATCCCTGCATGAACAACACCAAGCGCGTACTTGTCGCCCTCACTCTTGCGGGAGCTGTCCTGACCACGTCGGGAGCTGCCCACGCCGGGACACCCACCGCAACGGCGAACAGCCACGCCAGGGCCAACCCGGCTCCCGCCGAAGGGTGGAACATCCTCGGGATCAATCTCAGCGAGGTCCTCCACGGCCTCGGCCTCGGCGTCTAGCTCCTCGGCAACGCCTGCGGCCAAAACCTCAGCCGGGTTGCGCGGCGGCCCTGCCGTCGCGCGGACGAGATCGAAGGACGGGCAGAGATGAGCCCCTGCCGTGAACCGCCCGGCGGGGGCTCGCCTGGCAGTCACTCCTCGGCCGCGGAGGGCTTTCCCTTCAGGTCCGTCCGCCACCCGGGCGCGTGATCAGCTGCCGGAAGTACGGGGCGGCAAGCCTGTAGCCGACGGCGTTGGAGCTGCCGGCCTTTGATCCAGCGTGGAGCCGAAGAGGCTCAAAGACCTGGTCGCTCCACCTGGCCCCGACGTGCCCAGAAGGATGGTTCGACGTCGGCGGGCCGCTCTGCCTGTACGCCGATCCGCCCTTCGGCCTACACGAAGCAGGGAGAGCTCCCGGTGAGGGCTTCATCCTCCATGCGGGAGATTACGTCTCATCGGCGCACAGTGAAGAAGGCCAACCCCTGCCGGTCCGAGTCCTGGGCTTGTCCGCTGGCCGCGACGATAGCGAGTTGCACACCGACTTTGCTGATCCATTCGTCCTGCGGAATGCGGATCTCGCCGGTAAACGAACCATCGTCTGTTGCGCGAAACTGGCCAAGTTGCGGACTCATTGGATCCTGGCAGAGCACCTGCACGATGTTTCCCGGTTCGAAGCCGCGGCCAGAGACGTGCACAGAGGATCCCTGTGGACCGGACGTTGGTTCGATGGTGATTTCTGTGCTTATGGGGGAAGAGTCTGCCGGCCCTGCCTTGTCGTTGGTCACGCGAATAACGAGCCATGTGACGGAAAGGATCGCGACAACGGCGACTGCGACCAGCATTACTAGATGAGATGCACCCATCTGCTTGAATATATGCTTGTTGCGTGACCTGTTCACGTTCATGTCACCGTGTGCCATATACGCTCTGCCGTTGTCGCGCACCGAGGCGTAGGTACCGGGTTGATCGGGCTCCTCGTGTGGGGACGAGGGCGGCACCTGTGTCATGACGGACCCTCATTGATTGTCATGTCGCGGGCCGACATGTATGCCTTGCCGTGACCGGAGACCTTGGCGTTCATCTTGATCTTGGCGATCCCGGCGGCCTCGGTGTCCGGCAACAGCGGCGTCAGCTCCTCATCAAGTACGCGCTGCAACTCGGCGCCCAATGCGGGGTCCGCCGTAAGGAGTCGACGGAGTCGTCGCTGCCAATCGCCGATCAGTGCCTCTTCGACCGACTGGTCGCCGACCGCCATGGCCTCCCTCATCTGGGTGCGGCCGTAGATCAGTTCCGCGTCAATGGCCGGCACCTCTTCTGGATGGCGCTGCTGCCAAAACGCCACCACCGTCTGGCGGGCCTGCTCCCAAGCTTGCGTAGTCATTGTCCCCACCACTGCGGAAGCCGCAGCGAGCGTCAAAGCGTCCACGCTCATTCCCCCGTCGCACTTCAACCCGGAACCTCAGGGTAGCGACGCGATAGCGTTCCGTGTAGGGCCTTGTTTGAAGTGGTCCCCTTCTCTATCGCGGGAGGGAAGTCGACCGGTGGGCTGCGGCTCGCCTCGCGTGAGCGGGTACGGCCACGCGCCAACTCTCCCGGGGAGGGTTCATCCTCCATACCGTGCGTCCGAAGTCGCGGCCTGCCCGATCCCTTCAGCTTGCACTGGAACATGGCGACTGAGCTGGATATGCTGACAAGACAACGTCTGGCCTGCGGAAACGGCTACTGAGGCTTCGCCCCGAGCAGAGGGGCGGAGCCTCTGAGCGTTTGAAGGTAAATCCGCTGCTCTTGGTTTTTGAGTCCTTCGCTCAGCTGGGAGGACGCCCGCTGTGGCAGCCATACTCCAGCCACCCGGGACGTGTTCTGGACGCAGGTTGGACACAAGGATCGGAAAAGACTGACAAGGGCCGCGAAGGACTGAGGTGCCAAACGGCGCCTGACCTGGGAGAACGGCCAAGATGAGCATTGATCGACAAGGGTCGCCAAGATCCTCAAAGGACTCATAATCCGTCGGCCGTGGGTTCGAGTCCCACCCGCCCCACCAGTGCAGGTCCCTGAGCTGCGGAAACATTTATTTTCGGGTGTCGGGGCGTCAACTTCGCCTGAACGGACTGAATCCGCTGCTCGTGAGTTTGGTGCACCTTGGTCTGCGTCGGCTGATGTCCTTCCGACCTGCATGGACGTGCAGTCAGCGGGGTGAGTTCGGCTGAGCTCTGCTGCGACAGGTGCAGGTATTGAGGCCATCCTGAGGCCAAAGGTGTCGGGAGAGTGCCCCGGCTACCGCCAGGCCGTCGCCGAATCCGGCAAGATCACGCTCGGACGGTGTTCCATCGTCTCGGCGACACCGCCCGGGCCGGCTCACAGGGACCGCCGGGACTGAAAGCGGCCACACGGCGATATGCCGGGCCGGCGCCTGGCGTGAGCGGTGCGGGCACGGGAGCGGTTCCTGGTGAGGTTCACCGCAGGCGCTGATCACACCGCGATGGGCCAGGAGGGTTGCCGGGGCTGCGGCAGCCAGGAGCCTTGGTGACGTCGCCGTCGGTGGCGAACAGACACGGGTCCGCTGTCACCAGTTGTCACTGGTGGCAGCGCACCCGATCGTCGGCCGGAAGGGGGCTCGGCCCGTCGGCTCAGGTCAGCCGAGGGCTTGTTTGTACGTCCAGCTGCCCGAGGCGATCACAGTGGTCGGCGTGCCGATCGCGCTGCGGCCTCCTGGATAGAAGCGGGCCGAACCGTCGGCCATGAGCGCCCAGATGTCCGGGATCTTGTCTCCGTTGGCGTCCGGTGTGCGCGGGAAGGTCCTGTCCGAGGGCCCGGCCTGCATTCTGGGCGGCGCCTGCTGAGGCGCCAGGAAGGTGAGCGAAATGTACGTCTACATCGAAGCTTCCTTCGACATCGCGGCTCCGGACGGCCCGGGCGAATCGCTGGCGCAGTGGTTCCGCGCTGCACGCGCCCGGCTGTTCGGGGGCTTGGTGGAGGCGGAAGCGGCAGGTGGTGGGGAGGTCGTCTCCGAAGCGCGGGTCATCCGGCACATCGACGACTCCCCCCGTCGCTTCCCCAAAGTCGGAGAGACTTGGGAGCAGTTCGAGGAGGGCCTCGCCGCGTTCCCGTGGGGCGCGGGACTCACATTTCTCACGGACGACGGGGAACCGGATGAACTGGGGCGAGCGAACTCGTATCACGTTCTGGCGGACGGTTCCATCTGGCGGGCGTTGGCTTCGGCGAGCGTGGACTCTCCTGACGACGCCGAATCCTGCGCCGCGCTGGTGGACTTCCTGCGCGCTGCGCTGGACGCGAGCAACCCCACATTCGGGCGCATCGAGTGGCGCAACTTCAACGAACTCACCAACCTTGATGCCGTACTCCGGCGGAAAAGGCGCACGTCACTCCGCGAGAGCCGACAGTTCCTGCGGGGCTACGCCTGGGCGACGGTCTGTCCGGCGGAGCTGGCGGCACGGCTCGGCGGTGCCGCTTCGCTGGAGAGCTCGGGGGCCTTTCACCGGGTGGTCCCGCTGCGGGCGGGGGGTGTGCTGCTGCAGGCTTCGGAGACTCTGGGCGGGTACACGGACCAGGTGATGGAGCGGGTGTTCGAGACGCTGGCTCCCGTGCTGCCGCCGGGCGAGCCTCACCCGGACCCGGCGTACCCGGAAATGCGGTTCGTGCCACGTGATGCCGCTGGAGTCCGCTGAGCTGCCACAGCATGGACGTGCATGGACAACGACACGCGGTCGGGCATCCTTCTGGATCCTGCATGGGGCGCTGTGCCACGGGCCACGCTGGCGCGTTCTGATCGAGACGTTCGCCGTTGCCCTCCCCGGGGTCGTGAAGGGCCGGCGGTTGGTCGATGGGGTGGCGTCAGCCAGGCTGGAGTCGGCCGTGGTCGCAGGTGTATTCCGCACAGTCCCGCGAAGCGTCATGCTCGACCGACGCGCGCCGGTCGCTGTGGAGCCGGCCCGGGACCTGGGCTCCGGTGACCCCCCCCCCGCGAGGAAGGGGGCGTGGACGCGACGCTCCGCAGCCTCGCACAGACACCGATGGGGCCGCGGCTCCTGATCGGTGTCGAGATCGGGCTCGTTCTCTTCGTGCCCACGCCCCGGCCCGTCGGCGCCGCCTGCGAAACGGTGACCCAGGCCGGGGCGGCGGGTTTCAGCACTTCTTTGCGGGCTACTCGTCGGACGTGTCCAGACGCTACGGCGGCAACCCCGCGGGGACGGCAGCCTCCGCATCGCGGACATCACGGAACCATGCTGCCGAGACGCCCGCCCCCGGAGCATCTGACAGCGGCCTGGGCACACAGATGACTGATGGACATGCCTGCTTTGCCGGGCGCTGCCCGTGGGAGGGGCCATGAAGCTGGCCGACTGGCTGCTCGCGCCCGGCGAGCGGGGTAACCCCGCGACCCGTCTGGAGAGCCGCCGGCCCGGAGGAGCGGCATGGTCGAGGGGTAACCAGGTACGTCCCCTCGTCCACGGCGCGGTGTACTTCGGTGAACTGCTCAAGGCCGTCCGCGCCCAACAGCCGGGCGACTTGCTGCTGTTCACCGACTGGCGCGGCGACCCCGACGAACGGCTCGACGGCCCCGGCAGCGAGATCGGACAGGTGCTGTGTGCGGCGGCCGAGCGCGGTGTCATCGTCAAGGGGCTGATCTGGCGTTCTCATCTGGACCGCTTCCAGTTCAGCGAACGCGAGAACCGTCACCTCGGTGAGGAGATCAGAGCGGCAGGCGGAGAGTGCCTGCTCGACATGCGGGTGCGCCCGGGCGGCTCGCACCACCAGAAGTTCGTCGTACTGCGCCACCCGGGACGGCCCGAGCGGGACGTCGCCTTCGTCGGCGGCATCGACCTGTGCCACAGCCGGCGCGACGACACCGCTCATCAGGGCGACCCGCTCAGCCAGCCGTTCGCCGCCGCCTACGGGTCGCGTCCGCCCTGGCACGACGTCCAGCTCGCGATCCACGGCCCCGCCGTCGGTGATGTCGAAGCCCACTTCCGCGAACGCTGGGAGGACCCGGCTCCGCTCAGCCGCAGCCCGCTGGGGCGGCTGCGTGAACTCCTGCACCATGAGGACACCACAGCGGACCCGCTGCCTCCGCAGCTGGACGACCCGGAGCCCTGCGGAACGCACACCGTGCAACTACTGCGCACCTATCCGGCCCGCGTCCACGGCTACGACTTCGCCCCGCACGGCGAGCGCAGCATCGCCCGCGGCTACCAAAAGGTCATGCGCCGGGCCCGCTCGCTGATCTACCTGGAGGACCAGTACCTGTGGTCCGCCCAGGTCGTCAGGTGCTTCGCCGAGGCACTGGCCGCCCACCCCGGGCTGCGCCTCATCGCGGTCATTCCCGCCCATCCCGACGAGGACGGGCGGGTGACGCAGGCGATGAACCTCGTCGGGCGGATCAGCGCCCTGAAGTTGCTGCGCCGCGCGGGCGGCGACCGTGTCGCCGTCTACGCGGTGGAGAACCACGCCGGGACTCCCGTGTACGTCCACGCGAAGGTCTGCGTCATCGACGACGTGTGGTCCTCAGTCGGATCGGACAACGTCAACCGCCGTTCCTGGACCCACGATTCCGAGTTGAGCTGCGCCGTTTTGGACGAGGCGATCGATCCCCGTGAGCCACGCGACCCCGGAGGTCTCGGCGACGGCGCCCGCGTCTACCCCCGCGACCTGCGACTCGAACTGGCCCGCGAGCACCTGGACCGCGCTGACCCGCGGGGACTGTGCGACCCGGTGAAGGCCTTCCACGCCTTCTCGGAGTCCGCCGCGGCGTTGGACGCGTGGTACGACGGCGGGTGCCAGGGGCTCCGGCCTCCCGGCCGCCTGCGGACCTACCGCACCCCGCGTGTGTCGCCCACTACGACGGCCTTGGTCACCCCGCTCTACCGACTGCTCGCCGACCCCGACGGCCGCCCTCTGGCGCTCCGCCGCACCAATGAGTACTGAAGCTCCCTGGGCGGACTCTTTCTGACCAGCCGCCACCCCAACGCGTTCACCGTGCTGGTGTTGGTCCGTCAGGGCGGTCAGCGGTGGATAGCCGTACGTGTAGTGCGCCCAGCCGGACATCGTCTTGGTCAGGCCGGAATTGGACGTGCCGAACAGCCAGGGCCAGGGCTGTCCGTAGACGGGGCGGCCGTGCACGATCTGGTGCGCGGCCTGCGCGGTCCGTACGCCTTTGTCGGTGCGGGTGTGCTTCAGCCAGTAACCGCAGATCACCAGGGCCACCGCGAGGACGAGAACTCCGGCGTCCACCCGGACCAGGGCACGCCGACCTCGTACGGCGAGTGCGAGCACCCCGCACACGGGCGGCCATATCCACCTTCACGAGCGTCTCCGTCCTGGGGAAAGCCGGGCCCGCTTGGTGAAGACCCGACCGCTCATTCCGGGCGTGTTCACACATGCGCCGTTTCCGGTACACAAGGCAGGCCTCTGATGGGCCCGGCACCCGCAGCCCGCCCCGAACACCCGGGAGAGACCAGATGTTCAGACGCCACGTCAGGCCCGCAGCCGTCCTCGCCGCCGCCGGGGTTCTGACCGGGGTTACCGCCGCCCAGCCCGCCGCGTTCGCCGCCTCCCACCACCGGGCCGCCGCCCGGCACGTCCTGCTGGTCTCCGTCGACGGGCTGCACCAGTCGGACCTGGCCTGGTACATCGCCAGACACCCGGAGTCCGCGCTGGCCCGGCTGGTCGGCGGCGGCGTGGAGTACACCCACGCCAGGACCACCACGCCGTCCGACTCCTTCCCCGGCATGGTCGCCCAGGCGACCGGCGGCAGCCCCGGCACCACGGGCATCTACTACGACGACACCTACAACGCCGCGCTCCTCCCGGCGGGAACCACCAGTTGCAAGGGCGTCAAGCCCGGAGTCGAGGTGGACCTCACCGAAGACCTGGACAAGAACCAGGCCTCCATCGACGCCGGTCAGGGCCTCGCGGGCCTGCCGGACAGCATCCTGTCGATGACGGGCCACCCGCAGAGCCTGATCAACGCGTCGAAGCTGCCCGTCGACCCGAAGACCTGCAAGCCGGTCTACCCGCACTCGTACCTCAAGGTGAACACGGTCTTCGAGGTGGCCCGCCAGGCGGGTCTGCGGACCGCCTGGTCGGACAAGCACGCCGCCTACGAGATCCTCGACGGCCCCTCGGGTACCGGCGTCCAGGACCTGTTCACCCCGGAGATCAACAGCGACGCCCTCGGCTACGCCGCCGGCAACGACTGGACCACGGACAACAAGGCCACCGAGCAGTACGACGGCTACAAGGTGAAGGCCGTCCTCAACGAGATCGACGGCTACGACCACAGCCGCACCCACAAGGTCGGCACCCCGGCGATCTTCGGCCTCAACTTCCAGTCCGTCTCCACCGCGCAGAAGCTGCCCGCCTCCGACGGCCTCACCGGCGGCTACGCCGCCAAGAACGTCCCGGGCCCGCTGCTGGTGAAGAACCTGGACTTCGTCAACACGGAGATCGGCGCCCTGACCGCCGAGATCCGCAAGCGGCACCTGTCCGGCAGCACCGCCGTCATCCTCTCCGCCAAGCACGGCCAGTCGCCCACCGACCCCGCCGCGCTCACCCGCGTCGACGACGGCCCGCTGCTGGACGGCCTCAACGCCGCCTGGAAGAAGCTGCACCCCGGCGCCGCCGACCTGGTGACGCACGCGGTGGACGACGACGCCATGCTGCTCTGGCTCTCCGACCGCTCCGCGGCCGCCACCGCCTTCGCCAAGACGTACCTGCTCGCACAGAGCGGCACCGGCACCGACATCAACGCCGCGCCCAAGGCCTACACCCACAGCGGGCTCCACAAGGTCTACGCCGGCCAGGCCGCCGCCGACTACTTCCACGTCAAGGCCGGCGACGCCCGGGTCCCTGACCTCCTCGGAGTCGCGCAGTACGGCGTCGTCTACACCGGCGGCACCAAGAAGATCGCCGAGCACGGCGGCAGCCACTCCGACGACCTCGACGTCCCCCTCGTCGTGTCCGGCGCCTCCGGCCGGGGCGGCGTGCGAGACTCCGCGAGCGTGCAGACCAAGCAGATCGCACCGACGATCCTGAGCCTGCTCGGTCTCGACCCGCGCTCCCTCAAGGCCGTGCGCGAGGAGCACACCGCCGTCCTGCCGGTCCGCTGACCTGGTCGTTTACGACTGGCCATGAGGCCGCCCAGGTGATAGTCAGCCGGGCGGCCTCATGCATGGTGCGGGCTCAGCCGATGGACCCGGCCGGGGTCGTGGTCGTCTTGAAGCCCTCGGTCTTGTTGGCCCGTACGGCGAAGTCATTGGTGAACGTCTTGCCGAGGTCCACCGACCCCTTCACGTTGCCGACCAGCTTCCCCGTCGCCAGAGAGGTCTTGGGACCGCCGGCCGGCAGGAGACCGTCCGGGAGGAACTGACCCTTGTCCTCGTTCAGGGCCGAGATGCAGCCGGCCTTGGTCACCAGCTGGTTCGACACGAACGACGCCGGCAGCTTGTCGGCGATGTCGGTCGCGCTGCGGGTGTTGATCCGGTGCATGGTGGCGACGAGAGCGTCGACGACCTTCAGCACCGTGGCCTTGTGCGAGTTCACCCAGTCGGTGCGGGCGAGCACACTGGCGGCAGGGTAGGCACCGCCCATGGCCGCCGTGGCGCCGTCCGTGGTGGCCAGGTCGACCGCGGACGTACCGACGCCCTTCTTCTGGATCGCGGCCACCGTCGGCTGCGTCGTCATCACGCAGTCGACCTTGCCGTTCTGCGGCGCGGCGATGGCGGTGGAGCCCGCGCCGACCCCGATTTCGACGACGTGGGCGACGGGCGTTTGGTCCAGCGGGGTGCACAGCTTCCCCGGCAGTTGTTCCATTCCGGCCAGGGCAAGGGCGCCGTATGGTCCGCGGACAGTGCTCCCGGCATGAGGTACTACGGGACAGACAAGAAGCGCACCCGGCCTACCCCCAGTCCTTCGCCCGGGCCCGGCAGCGGACCCGTCGAGGAGCGCACCCGCACGCCCACGGCGGAGCCCACCCCATCGGCGACCGGGACGTATGGCCCCGGCTCCCCGGTCACCGGCCCTGAGGTGGAGGCCGGCAAGTACGGTCTGGCGGCCATGGTCACCGGCGTGGTGTGGGCGACCATTGGGGCACCGGGAAAGTCCTGTGCATGGGGCGCTGTGCCACGGGCCACGCTGGCGCGTTCTGATCGAGACGTTCGCCGCTGCCAGCCCCGGGGTCGTGAAGGGCCGGCGGCTGGTCAATGGGAGCGTATGGTCTCGGCGTCAGCCGGGCTGGAGTCGGCCGTGGCCGGCAGGCGCATTTCGCACAGTCCCGCGAAGACACTGAGGAGTTCGGTGAGCGGGGCAGGGGCAGGGGCAGGGGGAGCCTCGCCGGAGGCTTCGGCCGGCTCGGCCGGCGGCAGGATGCGGTCCTCCCACCAGGACAGGCCCAGCACGGTGGCGAGCAGGACGAAGGGGGTCGAGGCCGGAACGATCAGCGCGTACATGTGTACCGCCTGTCATGAAATGCGTGCGACGCGGCGGGCAGCAGAACGGTGCCCGCAGGGAGCGCATCCATACCGCGCCAGGATCGAATCGAGTGGCGACGGCGGGTGCCGGAGTCGCCCGTCGGCGACGGGGGCGGATTCCGGTACTGATGCACGAGGTACGCCCTCGGAGGAGCGCGAGAGAAGATCGACGCTGCCGGGGGCTCGGGCCGCACCACGCACGCTAGCCCTCACGGCACTCCCCGGACAGATGTCAAGTGGCCATCCGGTTCCGGCCGGTTCGGGCGGAAGACGCGAACGCGGGTCGCTATCCGTAACCTCCGGGGAGGACTAGGCTGTTCGAACAGGCCCCGGCCCCCGGCACTGAAGCGTTGTTCCGCTCCGGGGAGGCCCGCCGTGTTCGTTCTGCTTCTCGTCCTGACCGTGGTCCTGTTCGGCCTCGGCTTTCTCCATCCCTTCTGGTGGGCGGCCGCGGCAGTGTTGATCTTCGGTATCACCCGCCACGGCCGCGATCGCGGGGGAGGCTGGATCCGTGGCGACGGGTCCGATCTCGGTGACTACCGGGATTACCGGGAGCGCCGGGACCGTCAGGACCGCTGGGACCGCCGCTACAGCCGTCAGAACCGGGCGCGCTGGAGGCGCGAAAACCAACGGGACGAGGAACGCCGCGGGTGACCGGAGAACCGGCCTGGCGGAAGCACACAGTGCACGGTGTGGGAGGACCCCGGCCTGTTGTCCGTGGTGCGGCGGCCGGGGTCCTGGGCTGCGGATCGCGTGAATCGCCCAGCGGCGGGCGGCTACGTCAGTCCGGCGGCCGGGCCGGAGTTATGCCGGTGGCGGCCAGAATCCGCTCGGCCGAGACGGCGTTGTCGTCCTGTACCGCCATGGCCATCGCGGCGCGTGCGGGCGCGGGAGCCGTCCCCGGCGGGATCACCAGGAACAGGAAGTGGTCCTGGTCGCCCCTGGTGACGATCATCGTGCTGTCTTCGATGGCGGACCAGTCGATACGGACCGGATGTCCCTCGACGACCAGGCGGCCCGGTGCGCTGTCCCACCCGCTCGCGTCGAGGCCGACGCGGGCGACGGGGCCCAGCCGGGCGGTCAACGCGATGAGCAGGACGGGAAGCTGGCTCTCAGGGTCGCGCGTCCTCGGCCACCAAGCGCCGTCGAACGTCCCCGTGCGACGGGGCGTCGTCTCCATCCGCAGGACTGCGGTGCCGGGCAGTACCGGCTCACTGCTGGTGTCTGCCAGAAGCCTGACGGGTTGCGTGGCGGAGAGCATGGCGACTCACTTCTCTCCTGCCCGAGTCCGGCGCTGGGGCCGGATCCGTCCGCGTCCCCCGTCGCGGTGGTCACCGGTGCCGCTCGTACCGGCACGACCGCGACCCTTCTGCCAGGCCGGTGGCGCAGGTCCCTGGACGACGGCCCGGGAGCGGCCGTAGGGGAAAGCGCTGATGCGGTCGTCGTGCTGGTTGTTGAGCAGATGGATCAGGAGCACGCCCACGGCCACCATCGCCAGGAGCACGACCACGGTCACGAAGGTCTCCATGGCCATCACATCCCCCGCGCCGGATTCGGTGTCGGAAGAGCTACTGGCCTGATGCCGAGTACCGGAGCGGTGACGGCCGGGATCCGTGGGCGTGCGATCGGAGCGCGCGCCTCGTGGCCTTCTTCGGCATCCCAGACGGCCTGCACGGCCCGGTCGGTCTCCGCCACGGTGCGCAGGCTCGCCGCCTCCTCCATCAGCCGGCCTGTGGTCGACGTGCGCAGTGGGTCACTCGCGGCGGCCATCAGCCAGGCGGCCGAGACGGGAGTCGAGTCCGGACCCCGGGAGCGGGGCCCCCAGACGTCACGCGGCAGTGCCGGTGTCGAACCGGTGAGAGACGACGACATGCGAAGAGAGGGAGAGGAGGGCCGGTGTCCGAGTGTCGGCGGGTACGAAACGGTCGCAGTCATGATGCGAACCCTGCTCCGGACCGGTCAGAACCGGCCCGGCGTGATCAATCGCCGAAAATGACACGAGCATGGAGGCCAGTGTGCGGAATACCCTCGGTAACTCCAGGTTACTCCTCCGGTCGGCCGTACGGACTCCGCCCAGCGGTCGCGGTGCCCCGCGACCGGTTGCCTGGGTCGACACGTCCGAGATGGCGAGTGGATGAACAGATCAGGCGGACCGGTTCACGGACGCGATCCGTGCAAGCGTGGGGAGCGGACGGTCCGACGCCGAGCACCGGATACTGATCGGCTGCCTAGGTCGACCGTCCGTCAAAGTAAGGAGCGCGCCATGAGCGCGAACACGGCCCAGCCCCGGTTGCCCGACACCCTGGAGAAGCTCACAGACCATCTGACTGCCCTTTACGCCGACCTGCTGACGGCCGCAGTCGTGCGGGCTGTCGTGCAGGACTGCTACCAGCCGCTCAGTAACGCCCGCATCGCCACCTACGTGCCGATCCTTGTCGAGCACAACAGCCGCACCATGCTACGACGACTCGCCCGACGCCCCGATCCAACGACTCCCCTTCGCGAGGAGTCCGACACCCTGCCCCGCTCGGCATAGACACCGTGCCCGTGACAGGCACACCGTGCACGCGGGCCCGTGATCAACACGACAACGGGCTCCGAGGACGACGCCGACTGCCTGCCCGTCGGCCGCGCGGGCCCTCGACGAGGGGGCGCGACATCCGAGCGGGATCCGGTCGGACAGCAGCGGGTCGATCCGGCCGAGCAGTCGTCCGGAGCGAGGGGACTCGCAAGCGGGCTCACGAGAGCACCGGCAAACCGGTCCGCCACCTGCGGGCAGTGCCGGCGCCCCGTTCGGCGGACCGGTCGGCGAAACGCAGGAGAGTGGTCAGCAGGCGGGCCGACGGCGGAGGGGGCCGCACCTCCTCGAGGCCCGGTCGCCGTCGCACAGTGGCGACGGCCGTCCGGACCGTGGGGGCGGTGGTCGGTGGCGACGAGTGGGTCAGGGCACCAGTCCGGGGAGGGGTTCCAAGCCGTCGATGAAGGCGCGGGCCACATCGGACAGGCGCCGGTTGTGGGCACGGGCGTAGCCACGCAGGGTGGTGAAGGCCTGTTCCATGTCGATGCCCTGGCGTTCGGCGAGTTTGCCTTTGGCCTGTTCGATCAGTACGCGGCTGTTGAGCGCGGTCTGCAGCTGTTCGTTGAGGATCGTGCTGCGGTGGGTGGAGCGTTGCTGCAGGAGGCTGATGGTGGCGACGTCGGCCAGGGCCTGTGCGATGAGTGTGCCTGCCGGGTCGAAGGGGCCGGGGGCGGCGCGGAAGAGGTTGAGGGCGCCGACGACCTCGTCCCGCAGGCGCATGGGCAAGGCCTGGACCGCCCCGAACCCGCTGCGGTGGGCCGCTGTGACGAAGCGCGGCCATCGGCCGATCTCCAGGGTCAGGTCGGCGACGATCACGGGTGTGCCGGAGCGGAAGCACTCCAGGCAGGGGCCTTCGTCGCTCTGGAGCTGGAAGAGTTCCAGCAGCCGTACCTGTTCGTCGGAGGCGGCCATCACCCGCAGTTCGCCGTTGTGGTCCGCGAGCAGCACCCCGGCGGCGTCGGCGCCGAGCATCGCCACGCAGCGGTCGGTGAGCAGGCGCAGGAAGTCGATCAGGTCGAAGTCGGCGACCAGGTTGTCCGCCAGTTCGACGAAGGTCTTGGCCAGGAGCTGCTGATTCATCGTGTCACCCTCGATTGAGACTATTCCCCCGGGAGGGGGCGGGAAGTCAGCCAGTTCACCGATCGGCGCCGGTACGTCAGGTCTCCTCGTCGGCCTGGTCGGGCTCCGCGTGCGAGGAGAAGCGAAGCCGGTGGGCCACCACGTCGGCGGCCACGTCCGCGAGTCGGCGCCCCTGCAGGTAGGCGTGGGCGCGCAGCCGTACGAAGGCTTCGTCGATGCCGACGCCGAGCTGGACGGTGAGGATGCCGGTGGCCTGGCCGATTTCCGCTCGGTATCCGCCCAGGTCGTCGAAGCCGCGGTCCGGCGACGGCCCGTCGGTCGGCTCGCCCGTCTCGTCGATCCGCGCGTCGAGCAGGAGCAGCGTCGCGAGATCGGCGAACGCCAGCGCATCGGCAAGCTCCTCTGTGTTCAGCACGGTCGGCACGTCGGCGTACAGGTCCAGGACGCCCGGACAGATTGCCCCCATCTGCAGGGGGAACGCGAAGACGGCGTGTGCCCCGGCCTTGAGGGCCGCGTTCGTGAACACAGCCCAGCGGTAGCGCAGTTCAACGGTCTGTAGATCAGGAGTCAGGACGGCCGAACCGTGCAGGAACGCATCCACACAGGGCCCCTCGCCCAGGGTGAGCTGCAACTCCTCCACCTGCTCGCTGATGCTGTCGGTGCTGCACAGCGGATGGCTCGCCGCGGTGCGGGACATCGCCGACAGGCCGGCCCCGCCGACCGGCAGTGCGGCCACGGCCGCGGTGCAGACGTCCACGACACCGACCCGGACGCCGCGTCGCGCCGCCTGCTCGGCGACCAGCATCTGGATCCGGGCCGACCGGCCGCCGGATCTCATCCGGGCCACCGCGTCCAGGCATCGTGCGCAAGTCCGTGCAACCGGGCCGTGGCTCGTTCGCCGACGGGGAGCACCAGTATGCGGAGCAGTGTGGAGCTGATCGGCTTCCTGATCTCTCCCACGTCCAGCCACCCCCAGGAACGGAGCGCGGCGAGGACGGGATGATCGGCCCGGTCCACCAGGGTGGCGCCGAGTGAGGCCTGATGGTCGGTCAGTAGCCGGTCCTGCAACCGGCGGGCCACGTGCGCATCCTGCGGCTGCGGGCGGACCAGGATGTCGGTGATCGCGAAGATGCCGATGGGCGCGGTGAGTTCCCCGATTCCGCGCGACAGTACCGCCTCGAACCCCAGCCACAAGAAGCCGTCACTGCGCACCGGGAAGCCGAATGCGCATCCCACGAGTCCGTCCGTCTCCGCGATCACCATGGCGAAACCCGTTCGCCGGATGTCGGCGGTGAGACCGTTCAGAAAGCGCCGACGGCTGAGACGTCGGCGCGCCTCAGGAGGCGACGTCTCGCGGGAATCCACATAAAGATCCGACAGCTTCCCGCTCAGATCCTGCGCCTGCCGGCGGTTGACCCGACGCAACCGGGCCGCGTCCATGGTGGACGACTCGCCGTCACGGCGCCTGCGGGGTTGTCCCTGCCCTGCCCGGACCCTCACCGCGCATCACCTGGGAGCACAGAGGCAAGCGGATGTGTCCGTTGCGGCGGGACGGGGGTGGCCGGGGCCGGAACACTCCCGGTAGGAGGCGACAGATGCCCGGACGGAACGCCGAGGAGCAGGACCCCGGAGCCGGTCAGGTCGAGTATCAGGCCCAGTGTCCGTGGCGGGTGGTGCAGTCGCAGGGTTGCGCCGGTCTCGGAGGATTTCTGCGCGGCGTGAAGGAAGGTGTTCAGGCCGCTGCAGTCGCAGAAGGTGACGGGAGTGAGGTCGACGTCGATGGTGCGGATACCGTCGCTCAGGCACTGCGCCAGTACCCTGCGCACCAGCGGGGCGGATTCCAGGTCGATCTCGCCGGCCAGGGTGATGAGTGTCCGATTCCATCGGTCATGACGGTAGACGGTGAGCTGGGGGAGGGGCATGACGCCTCGGTTCGCAGGACCGTACGGCAGCGGACGCGGTGACGACGGGAAATCCCGGCTTCCTTGGCGCGCTGCCGGCCAGGGCGTGGGTTCGGCGGAGGTGAAGCAACGGATGGGTCCGCGGCCTGTGTTACAGAGGAGCGGATCTACCCGGTTCCTTCCAGTGATGCGCCGGGTGGCGGACGAAGACTCCGCTTCCCGCAGCCATCTGTGTCGATCTACGACTAGCCGCCGGGGTCTGGGACGTCCGTACAGCAGCATAGTCCTCACCCCGGTCCGGCGGGCGGTTCGAAGCCGTCCGCTCCTCGTACCGGGGCGATGCTGCCGCGCGGGTATGTCCCGCCGTGCACGGTACTTGGGCAGGCAGCGCGAAACACGGTGACCGACGGCCGCCTGGATACGACGGTCCGTGCACTGCCCGAGAAAATGGCTTTGCACGTCTCCAGGACCGGGCGGAGCCGCCGGCCGGTGGAAGGCGAATCCGCCGCGGGGTCGTGTGGACGGAAGAAGGCCCCCGCCTCGTGGCGGGGGCCTTCGACCTGTTGGGAACTCCTGGCCACCGAGCCGTGATCAACCGGCGCGGCCCGTGGCGGCGGTGCGGGTCAGTGCAGTGCGCTGACCTCGGTCGCCGAGAGTGTCCGCGGGTAGACGTGGACGTCGGCGACGGAGCCGGGGAAGGCCAGGTAGGGGGTGGTGGCGGAGGCGCTGTTGACGCAGCCGCCGACGGTCAGGGGCAGGGATGAGTCGTACTGGGGGCTGAGGTTGGTGGCGGTCCCCACCAGGGAGCCGTTCTGGTAGAGGGCCATGTTGCCGGTGGTGGACTGCCCCGGGACCGGTGCCCGGAAGGTGGCGACCAGGTGGGTCCAGGTGCCGACCGGGCCGGAGTTGTTGTCGCCTTCCGCGGTGGGGAAGTCGGAGTTCTCGTCGTTGGTGGTCGTGGTCTGGAACATCCAGGCGGCGCTGGGTTTGTCGTAGGAGAGGTAGAAGGACTGGTGCTGGGTGGTGCCCTGGCAGACGGCGGCGGTCCCGAGAGCCGAGTTGATCTTCACCCAGGCGGAGACGGAGTAGTCGCCGAGGGTGTTGACCGCGCTCTGCCTGCTCTTGAGGAAGCCGGTGCTGCCGTCGAAGGCGACGCTGCCGGACAGTCCGCTCGGCGCGTCGCTGCCGTAGGTGGCGTTGCCGGTGGCGGTGACCGGGTTGAGGGAGGCGGTGTCGGTGCCGTTCGAGCCGAGCTTCCACTCGTCCTCGGGCATGCCCTTGTCCCAGCCGGCCGGCACGATCACGCTGGCCGCGTCGGCATCGCCGGCCGCCATCGCGTACGGGTAGACCTGCACGTCCGAGACGGAGCCCGGGAACGCGTTGTACGGCGAGGTCGCGGCGGGGTCGTTGATGCAGCCGCCGACGGTCAGGGGCATCGACGAGTCGTACTGCGGGGTGAGGTTGGTGGCGGTCCCCATCAGGGTGCCGTTCTGGTAGATGGACATCACGCCGCTGTTGTCGTCGCCGTCCACGGGTGCGGTGTAGGTGACCAGGAGGTGGGTCCAGGTGCCCACGGCCCCGGTGTTGGTGTCTCCCTCCGCGGTGGGGAAGTCGGCGTTGTCGTCGTTGGTGGTCGTGGTCTGGAACATCCAGCCCTTGTTGCCCCGGTCGTAGCCGATGTAGAACGCCTGGTGCTGGCTGGTTCCCTCACAGATGGCGGTGGCCGGGTTGTCCGTGGAGTCGAGCTTCACCCAGGCGGAGACGGTGTAGTCGGCGGAGGTGTCGACGGCGGTGTGGTCGCTCTCCAGGAAGCCGGTGCTGCCGTCGAAGGAGGTGGCGGTGGCCGGGGCGTTGACCGCGTCCGGTCCGGTCGAGCCGAAGGTCGCCCCGCCGACCGCGGTGAACGGGTTGTCGCCGCGTGCGTCGGTGCCGTCGGCGGCCAGCTCCCACTCGTTGTCGGGGGTGTCGCTGCCGGTGGCCTCCGGGACGATCAGGTTCGGCGCGATGCCGACGACCTGGGTGTTGGTGTCGTTGAGGTAGCGGGCGGCGAGGTCGTCGTAGTACGTGTTCGACGGGTTGCCGCTCGAGAGGTCCGCCGCCTTCACGGTCGACGAGGTGGCCGTGCCGTCCGTGGAGACCGCCGCGGCGAAGTCGATGACCTGGCTGGGGAAGTTGTCGAGGAGGTACTGGTTCACCAGCTCACGTGCGGACTCCTGGGTCGCCGTGCCGGGGTGGGCGGCGGTGAACGGCGTGATGGTGGTGAGGTAGACGGTGATGTTGGAGTTCTGGGTGACCGGTTGCCCGTTGATGTAGGCCTGTCCGTCGTCGGTGTAGTACGAGTTCAGCTCGCTGTTCATCGCGGCGAGTCCGTGCTCGACACCGGTGGCGCAGGCGTCGGCGGTGCCGGTGCAGTTGAGCAGGTCGGTGGCACCGGTGGAGACGAGCACGGTACGCACGTTGCCCTGCGCCAGCACGTTGCGGTCCAGCGGGTTGAGCGCGTTGATCGGGTTGTCGCTGTACGTGCCCTGGGGCAGCAGGTTGTTGCTCAGGCTGTTGCTGTTGGTACCGGCGTTGAGCACGCCGTAGTCCACCGTGGAGTCCCCGTTGGGGTCGCCCACGATGGCGCCGGTGATGGCGTCGCTCAGGTGGTGCCGGCCGTCGCCGCTCGCGGTGTCGCCGTTGACGCTCTGGTCGCCGTAGAGGACCAGGGAGCCGGTGGGAGCGGTGGTGGGCGTGGTGACGTCGATGCCGGCCAGGTACGGCAGACCGGTGTACGTGGTCTGCGTGAACTTGGTGGCCGCGGTGTCACCGGTGCGGTTGGCCGCGTCGCTGACCCAGACCGGGGTCTGGGCCGCCGCGTGGCCGGGCAACGCGGACACCGAGCCGTGCACCTGCAGGCTGACCAGGACCGTCGCCTGCTGGTCGACGTGCAGGGTCACCGGGTCGCTGGTGACGTCGCCGCCCGCCGGGATCGTGACGGTGCCGGCGCCGCCGAAGGCCAGCGGTACCGGTGCCGCGCCCGCCGTGGCACCGCCCGCCGTGCCGTCCTGCAGGGCGACGGAGGCCGCGTCGAAGGTCACCGGGCTGCTGCCCATGGCGTTGGACAGGTGGACGCGGACGCCGTTGCCGTCGTCGGTGCCGATGCTGACGTGGGCCGGGATGCGCAGCGTCTGCCCGTTGACGGTGGCGGCGCTGCCGCCGGACTGCGTCACCTTGGCGGTGTCCTGGACGGAGGACCAGGTGCCGACCCAGTGCTGGGTGCCGTTGCCGGTGACGGTCAGCGGCCGGACGCCCATGCCCAGGATGTGCAGGGTCGGCTGGCCGGCCTGGACGCCGTTGGTGAACAGCGGCAGGGAGATGGTGCTGATGACCGAGCCGGGGCAGGTCAGCGGGACGCTGACGGCGTAGACCTTCGGGCCGGGGTTGGGGCTGGTCTGGGTGTTGTTGCTGTGGTTCTGGTGGACGAGGGTCAGCGTGGCCGCGGAGGCGGGGCCGCTCAGCCAGTCGGGCACCGTGTCCAGGGTGTACGACTGGTCGGCGGGTGCGCCGTTCGGGTCCAGGCAGTTGTTCTTGGCGTAGGTGATGGTGCCGGTGGCTCCCTTGGCCGCACCGCCGGTGGCGAAGGCCAGGAAGACGACGGCGTCACCGGTGTTCACCACACCGCTGCCCGGCACGGTGACGGTCTGCCCGGAGGCCAGCATGTTGTCGTAGGTGCCGGTGCCGAACTTCGGCAGCGCGATGCTCGTACCGTCGACGGTCACCGACTTGCCGCTCTGCCAGCCCGAAGTGCCGGTCAGGTCGGCGGAGTTGAGGCTGTTGCCGGAGCCGTCGGCGTCGGCCGTGCTGGTCGTGGTGGTGAAGGTGCTGGTCGCGGTGTTGTTCAGGCAACTGCCGGTGCTGTTCATCGCGCAGGTCAGCGCGGGCGCGAGGCGCAGCACGTCGAGGCCTGCCTGATAGCCGGTGGAGCTGGGGTTCTTGCCGGTCAGGGTGAGGGTCAGGGTGTGCGCGCCCTGCTTGAGGGTGAGCAGCTGACCGTTCGAGTCCTTGGGGATGCCGAGGTTGACGAACCGGGTGGTGACGTAGGAGTTGTAGGCGTCCAGGCCGCTGAGCAGGGTGGCCTGGGTGGGCTTGCCCGCGTCCAGGACCAGGTTGTAGATGCCGTAGTCCTTGGCCTTGGTCAGGTTGACCCCGAAGCTCCAGGGACCGTCCTTGGGGATGTCGAAGCCGAAGGTCGCGCTGTCCCCGCTGACCACCTTCGAGGTGGTGCTCTTGTTGGCCAGCATGGCCTGGTAGCCGTCGGCGAACTCGTAGCCGCTGCCCGCCGCCTGGCTGATCAGCTGGCCGCCCTTGGAGGTGGTGGTCGCCTTGGGCACGACGGTGGTCGTGCCGTCGGTGTTGGTCGCCGTCCAGCCGGCGATCATCTTGTCGCCGTAGGCGTACGTCGGGGTGCTGGTACCGGCGTAGAAGGCGTAGCTGGTCTGGGAGATGGACGTCGAGCCCGCCTGGTCCACGGCCTTGGCGTACAGCGTGTGCGGTCCCGCCTTGCCGGGGGCGAAAGCCGGGGAGGCGCTGCCGTTGAGGACCACGGTGCCGGTGCCGGGGCCGTTGTCCGAGGTGGCGTAGTAGACGTGGCCCGGCACGATCGTGGTGCTCGTGGTCCAGTGGGTGACGCTGCTGGTGTAGACCGTGTTGCCGAGCGTGGCGTCCAGGGCGAACAGATAGCCGGTGATGTTGTTGGTGTGGTTGTTGCTGAGCGTGAAGGTGCCCTTGTCGCCGAAGGCGGCACCGATCTGCTTGGCGGGGAACTGACTCGAGGTCACCGTGGGCGCGGGAGGCGCGCTGGTGTCGACCGTGAACGTCTGCGTCTTGGTCCAGATGCCCGAGCCGGGGCCCACCCAGTAGCCGGCCGCGTTCTGTGCGGTGGCCTTCCAGGTGTAGGTGCCGTCCGGCAGGCTCGACGTGGTCCAGTCGCTGCCGTTGGTGTTGTACCGGGCGCGCTTCTTCGAGTCCGTGCTGGGACCGAAGCCCTGGTGGATCAGGGTGCCGGAGGAGTTGTAGACGTTGTACTCGATGCGTACCAGTTCGCTGCCGCCCGCCAGGTCGGGGTCGACCGCGCGCGCGGACAGCGTCGGCGTATGGGTGGTGGTCATCGTCTTGCCCAGGCTCACGATGGACGGCTTGATGGCCGGGGTGCCGGTGCCGTTCTTGAGCTTGGGGCGGTAGCTGTAGGTGACCGACATGGTGGCGCCGCCGCCGTAGGCGAGCTGCTTCCACTGGGTCGCGTCGTTCATGTCGGGCGACTGGACCATCAGCGTCATGCTCTTCCAGCCGCCGGCCGCCGCGCTCTGGGCCCGGGAGGTCACGTCGAACTCCAGCGACGGCGGGCTGACCCACGAGTTGGCACCGTCGGTGACCGGGCAGGTGCCGGCCTCGTGGCTCTTGGGGTTGGTGCCCAGCGAGCCGGTGCGCCCGCCGGGCTCATGACCCCAGTACAGCGACGAGGAACTCCAGCCTGCGGGGCGGTCGGTGCCGTAGACGGCGGCCGGGGTGTCCGCGCAGGAGGCGGCGGAGAGCTGCTTCACGTACAGCGAGGCATGCGTGACCACGGCGCCTTTGATGCCGCTCGTGTTCATCTGGTAGTAGGTGCGAGCCCGTTCGCCGTTGCCGGGGGAGGAGTTGTCCCACCCCTCACGGGCGTTGGTCGCCCCCGAGGTGGACGTCGAGTTGTAGACGTTCCACCCGTTGTCGGAGATCCGCGCCCAGTCCAGCTGGGAGGGCCTGCCGCTCCACTCGGGGTCGATGTAGACCGGGTAGGCGGTGCTCTTCGCGGTGAGCAACTTCTGGTCCAGGCCCAGCAGTTGCCTGCCGTGCTGCAGACTCACCCGGACCTGCGCACGGTGTCCGCCGACCTTGGCGGCCGCCTTCTGCTCGGCACGGGCCAGGGAGACGGTCGCCGTGCGGGCCGAGGACACGCCGGAGGTCTTCTTGCCGGCGCTGTCCCACATCAGCGCGGTGTCACTGTGGAACACCGTCTCGCCGGTGCGCTTGTCGGTTGCCCGGGCCCCGCCGTCGCGCGTGGGAGTCACCTCGACATTTGACGAGGTGGTGTTCAGCGCGAGGCTGCGCAGACGCGGATCGGCCGCCGCCTTGCGGGACTTGACCACGAGGACCGAGGAGTAGCCGGAGGCGTCCGCGGTCAGCTGCAGGTCCACCTGCGGCAGTACGTCGGGGTAGGTGGCGGTGTTCCCGGAGATCACCGGCTCGGGCAGCTTGCCCGGCCAGGAGAAGCCCAGCCTGGCACTGCCGCTGCGCATCGTGACCAGCGCGCCCGAACCGCCGGCGGAGAACGCCACGTCGGTGACGGCGGCCCTGGGCGCCCAGGTTCCGTTCGCCTGCCGCACCAGCTTCGTGTCGATCGGCACCCACTTCCCGTGCTGCAGCGTGCGCTGCGGCATCGAGGAGTCGGTGCGGGTGAAGGTGCCGTTCGGGTTGGCCACCACCGTTGTTCCGGTGTCGGTGAGTTGGTCGATCGTCACCGGCTTGCCGGTGGCCTTCGCCCGCGCGGACGCCGCCTCCGTGGGGTTGAGACGCCGGGTGGCGGACGAAGACCCGCCGCTCTTCGATTTGGCCCGGTGTGAGGTGTCGGGCGCGGCGTGCGCGGGTGCCGCCGCGGCCAACGAAGCCGCGGTCAGGGCCGTGACGACGGCGGTGGCGATCGGTCTCGACAGCCGGCGTCTGGACATGCGCAAGGAACTGCGATGGACGGACATGAAGGTTGGGGTCCTCCGCTTTTCAGGCGGTTCCCCCCGCGGGCCCCGCGCCGGAGTGCATTCTGTGGGGCCGACGTGAGCCGGGTCCATCGCCGATTGATCACTTGGTGACCGAACGAGGTCCGTTTTTGACGTATGGCAGTCAAATTGAGTTCAAGGCTAGGGGATTCCTTTGCACTCCGTGTGCATGCGCTTTGCAAGGCGTGTTGATCTCAGGCCCTAGCGTGAAGCTTCCGTGAGGGGCTTGATCAACTTGCCTCTCCTTTGGCGTGCGCTCAACCGGCCGGGAACGAAGGCCGCTTGGGTGCCCACAGCAACACCCGGGGGCGGCTTCCGTGTGCCCTGGGCCGGGAACGGGGGAAGGCTCACGATGACGCGAACAGCCGGGTTGGGGAGACGGATGCGACGGGGCGCCAGATGGCTCCGTGGCCTCAGCCTCCCGACCACAGGTGTCCTCCTGGTGAGCATGCTCATCCCCGCCGCGGACGCGATGGCTTCGCCGAATGCGCATCGGCACGTCCCCGCCCCCGCGGTGGCCAAGGACAAGCGGATCCCCTTCACCCACGCGAAGCCGAAGGCAGCCGCGGTGTCGAAGAGGTTCACACGGTTCGATCCCGCGGGGCACGCGGCGTTGCCGGGCGGCGGCAGCTCGACGGTGTCGCTGACCGTTCCGCCCACCGGTGGGCGTTCGGCGCACGCGGCGGCGGGCCCGGCATCCTCCCGGCGGACGGTGTCGCGAGTGCGGGCGGGATCGTCGCCGGTGCTGCTGTCGGCGGTGCGTTCGGGTACCACGGCACGCCGGGTCCAGGTGAGAACCGTCGACCAGAAGACCGCACGGGCCGCCGGTGTACACGGCGTGCTGTTCACCCTGCGGAGCACGGGTGGCTCCGGCGGCGTCGGCGTCGACGTGGACGACTCGGCCTTCCGCAACGCCTTCGGCGGCGACTACGCCTCACGGTTGCACCTGGTGCGGCTGCCGGCCTGCGTACTGACGACCCCCCGCCTGCCACGGTGCCAGTCGCAGACGCCGCTGCGCTCCAGGGCCGGCGCACCGCTGTCGGCCCAGGTCTCGCTGCCGGCGACGACGTCCAAGACCCTGTCCGCGCACACCGCCCAGGCCTCCGGCGGCGTGGTGGCGCTGGCCGCGACCTCGGGCACCAGCGGCTCGTCCGGCGACTACACGGCGACCACGCTGTCCTCCGGTGGCACGTGGTCCACCGCGGGCAACACCGGGGCCTTCACCTACAACTACCCCATCTCCGTACCGGGAGCCATCGGTGGTTCGGCACCCACGCTGACCCTGAACTACAACTCGGCGACGCAGGACTCGCGTACCGAGGGGACCAACAACCAGTCCTCGTGGCTGGGTGACGGCTGGTCGACCTCGGACAACTACATCGAGCGGACCTACAAGTCCTGCAAGGACGACTCGTCGTCGGACGCGCCCAAGAACGACGGCGACGAGTGCTGGGCGGGCCAGGTCCTGACCCTGTCGCTGGACGGGAAGTCCACCCCGATCGTCTACGACGACAGCACCAAGACGTTCCGCGCCGCGCAGGACGACTCCACCACGAAGATCGAAGACCTGACCGGCGCTACCAACGGCACCGACAACGGCGAGTACTTCAAGGTCACCGAGAACGGCGTCCAGTACTACTTCGGCTGGAACCGCCTGCCGGGCTGGAGTTCGGGCAAGGAGGAGACCAAGTCGGCCTGGACGATGCCGGTCTACAAGGCGCACAGCGGGGTCTCGGACTGCCCCGCCGGCACCGACTTCGCGTCCAGCTCCTGCACTCTGGGCTACCGGTTCAACCTCGACTACGTCGTGGACCGCCACAGCAACGCGATGGCGTACTACTACGCGCCGGAGACGGGTTACTACGGCCCGAACATGAAGAACACCGCGGTGGCCTACACCCGCGGCGGGACGCTGAAGCGCATCGACTACGGCATGACCTCGTCCACCGTCTACTCGGACACCGCGCCGGAGCAGATCCTGTTCGACGCGACGGCGGAGCGCTGCATCTCGGGCACGCCCGCGGGCAACACGTGCTCGGACTCCCAGTTCACCAAGTCCAACCCGGAGTACTGGCCGGATGTGCCGATCGACCTGAACTGCGCCAAGGACGCGACCGACTGCACCAACCACGGTCCCAGTTTCTGGTCGCGCAAACGTCTGACCTCGATCACCACGCAGGTGCAGGTCGGCGGGGCGACCAAGCAGGTGGACCGCTACGACTTCACCCAGTCCTTCCCCGACGGCGGGGACCACGCCCCGACCCTGTGGCTGGACAGCATCAAGCACACCGGCCTGGACCTGCTCGGCGGCGCCTCCGCGAGCACCTCCACCCCGTCGGTGAGCTTCGACCCACCGCTGCAGCTGGCGAACCGGGTCGGGACGATCCCGCAGATGCCGTTGATGTACCACGACCGGATCCAGACGGTCACCACGGAGACCGGTGCGCAGACCACGGTGGTCTACGACACCCCGGACTGCTCCAGCGCCCCGGCAAGTGATCCGTCCGATCCGGCGGACGCGGCGGCGAAGGGGTTCGCCTCGACGAACAAACTGCGGTGCTTCCCGGTGTACTGGACGCCGGAGGGACAGCCCGCGCCGATGCTGGACTGGTTCTCCCTGCACCCGGTCAGATCGGTGTCCACCGTCGACCCGCACAACAGCTACCAGGACGGCACCGAGCCGGAGTTGCTGACGGAGTACTCCTACAGGGGGAACCCGGGCTGGCACTACGACGACAACGAGACGGTCAAGAGCAAGAACCGCACCTGGGGCCAGTTCCGCGGATTCCCGGAGGTCGACGTCACCACCGGTGACCCGAACGTCTTCCACTACACCGACGGGGCCAAGGTCTACGACCAGAAGACCCTCACCAAGACCTACTACTTCCTGGGCATGAACGGCGACACCATGCCGTCGGGGACACGCAGCGTGCCCGCGCTCACCAGCCAGGACGGCAGTGTCACTGTCGCCGACGACAACCCGCTGGCCGGGCAGGTCTTCGAGACCGACACCTACACCGGTGTCAACGGCGGCATCGACAAGGCCGTCGTCAACGTTCCCAAGATCATCGGCCCCACCGCCACGCGGTCCCGGAGCGGTGTCGCGGACCTGACGGCGAACATGGTCCGCCCCGCCAGGACGCTGACCCGCCAGGCCGTCTCCTACGGCTGGCGGAAGACCGAGACCGACACCTTCTACAACACGACCCTGGGCCAGACCACCACCGGCATGGCCGTCCAGAGCGACGACCGCGGTGAGACGGGTGCCACCGGCAACACCGCCAAGTGCACCTTCACCCGCCACCTCGACGGCACCCGCGCGACCGTGGTGGTCACCGCCGAGACCATCGTCACCGACCAGGACTGCAACAGCTCCGGGGCCACTCCCTCCGGAAACCTGGTCTCCGACACCCGCACGTCGTTCGACGGGCACGCCTTCGCCTACAACGGCGACGGTCAGTCCAACCCGGACCAGCCGAGCACGGGCGACGCCACCCTCGTCCAGAAGGCGTCTGCCTCCAGCGGGGCGACCGCCACCAAGTTCGTCGACCAGACCCAGAGCGCGTACGACTCCTACGGCCGAGTGGTACTGGCCACCCGGACGCCCCATGCCACCGCCCCGGACGGCAGCAGCCTGGCCCAGACCGTGGCGACCTCCTACACGCCGGCCACCGGCGCGCTGCCCACCAGCACCACCACCGCCACGCAGATCACCCCGGGCGCGGCCTGCACACCGGCCACCACCTCGTCCAAGGACTGCCAGGTGGCGTCCTCCGGACTGGACGCCGCCCGTGGCGTGCCCGTCACCAAGACCGATGTCGCCGGTCTGGTCACGTCGCTGTCCTACGACGCGCTCGGCCGGCTGACCGGTGTCTGGCTGCCCAATGAGAACAAGGGAGCCGGCGCCCCCGCCAGCATGACCTACAGCTACGCGCTGTCCGCCACCGCTCCTTCGGTGGTGTCCACCGGCACCCTGCTGGACAACGGCAGTTACAGCGTCAACGAGACGCTGTACGACGCCATGCTGCGCACCCTGCAGACCCAGGTGACGGCGGAGAACGGCAGCACCACGGTCTCGGACACTCAGTACGACTCGCACGGCTGGACCGTGGTCACCGACAACAGCTACGCGATCGACGGCGACCCGCGCTCCAGTCTGGTGTCGGTCTCCCAGGTGAGCATCCCCGCCACCACCGTCACCGACCACGACGCGATGGGACGAGCCACCCGGAGCACAGAGGAGCACGACGGGGTCCAGACCTGGAACACCCGCACCGCCTACACGGGTGACAAGACCACCGTCATCCCGCCCGCCGGTGCGGTCGCCACCACCACGGTGGCCGACGCGCGCGGTCAGAACACCGAGCTCGACCAGTTCACCGTGGCACCGACCGTGAGCGGCAACGCCACCGACGGCTTCACCGTCACCGGCGGGACGTCCCACGCCACTCGTTACGGTTACAACGCCGCCGGCCAGCAGAACAAGGTGACCGGTCCCGACAACGCGGTCTGGGACTTCGGCTACGACCTGCTGGGCCGCAAGACCTCGCAGGCGGACCCGGACGCCGGCGCCAGCCACTACGGCTTCGACGACGCCGGGAACCTCGTCTCCACCACCGACTCACGCAGCAACGAGCTGGACTTCACCTACGACCTGCTCGGCCGCAAGCTGACCGAGACGGACAAGGCGAAGAACTTCAAGGTCGCCTCCTGGCTGTACGACACCTCGCGGATCGGCCAGCTGACCTCGTCCACCAGCTATGTGCAGGGCGTGACCGGCGGATACACGGTCGCGACGACCGGCTACACCACACTGGGCAAGTCGACCGGCACGAAGATCACGCTGCCCGCGAGCGAGGCACCGCTGCCGACCAGCTACCAGACCACCTACACCTACACCCCCAAGACGCAGCTGCTGGCCTCGCAGATCGACCCGCGCACCCAGGGCCTGATCGGCGAGACCATCACCTACGGGCACGACGTGCTCGGCAACCCGACCACGACCGCGAGCAGTGCCCAGACCTACGTCGGCGGCACCGTCTACACCAACTACGGCCAGCCCTCGCAGCTCACTCTGGGGGCGTCCAGCAACCCCGCCTGGATCACCTACTCCTACGACGACCAGACCCGCAGACCCACCGAGCGGCTCGTCTCCCGCACGCAGGCCCCGGGGCCGCAGGTGGACGACACCACGTACTCCTACGACGCCGCCGGCAACCCGCTGACCACCGCCGACCAGCAGTCCGAGACCGGCAACACGGTCAAGGACACCCAGTGCTACCAGTACGACGCACTGGCCCGGCTGTCCGAGGCGTGGACCGCGAAGGCCGCCTGCCCGGCGCAGGGCACCGACCCCACCGCCGCGACCGTCGCCGGCACCGCCGGGTCGTACTGGCAGTCCTACAGCTACAACGCCATCGGTGACCGCACCCAGGTGGTCGATCACTCCACCACCGGTGGGGCGGACGTCACCACCGGCTACGTCGAGGGCTGCACCACCGGTTGCAACGCCACCGGCGCCCAGCCGCACACCCTCACCAAGACCACCGGAGGAAGCAACCCGGCCGACCTCGTCTACGACGCCGCGGGCAACCTGCTCACTCGCACCCCCACCGGCAGCGGCGCGGGCCAGAGCCTGACCTGGGACGACGAAGGCCACCTGGCCCAGGTCGACACCACCGGAAGCAGCCCCACCACCACCAAGTACGTCTACGACGCCGACGGCAACCAGCTGATCCGCCGCGACCCCGGGAAGACCACGCTGTTCGCGGGCGACACCGAGATCGTCGTCAACACCGGCGTCACCCCGAACGTCCTGCTCGGCGCCGTACGCACCTACTCGCACGGTGGTGCCGGCAGCCCGGTGGCGGTCCGCTCCAGCCTGCCCGGCGGCGGCACCGACTACCTCTTCGACGATCCGCACGGCACCGGCACCATGGCCATGGACACCACCACGCAGAAGGTGTCCCGTCAGCAGTACACGCCGTACGGGCAGCAGCGGGCCAACGCCAACGACACCGCGTGGCCCGACCCCACCCACTCCTACCTCGGCAAGTCCCAGGACGCCGCCACCGGTTACACCGACGTCGGTGTCCGCAAGTACGACCCGGCGCTGGGACGCTTCATCAGCGTCGACCCCAAGTTCGAGGCCACCAACCCGCAGGAGCTCGGCGGCTACGCCTACGCCGGTGACAACCCCGTCACCAACGCCGACCCGAGCGGCCAGATGTACCCGGCGGACATGGGCCCCGGCCCGGGCTACCGCCCGCCGACGGACGCGACGGACTGGCTCTTCCGCGGCTCCACCGTGGACTTCGGTGGTTCGGAGCACATCCAGTCCAGCGGGTACACACCGACCTCCTCGGACCCTGGTGTCTCCGTCCACTTCGCCGTCCAATCCGCGAACGACTATCACACGCAGGGCGTACTCCACATCCTGAACAGGCAGGACCTCACCGACGTGGAGGTGATCGACAACTACGAACTGTCGCTCCGGTACGAGAGCGAGGTGCTGGTCGGGGCGTCCGCCAAGGACATTGCCAACCGGGCCCGGGTGACGATCCCGGTCGAGCAGGCGCGGGACATCCTCTCCAAGATGGGGGTGGACGTCGATCCGTCCACCCGGCTCGGTGATCTCAAATTCAACATCGAGGCGACCCCCAAGCTGACCCCCGAGCAGATCGGGGAGTTCGCCAAGAGCGCCGGAGCCGACAGCGGTTCGGGCAGCGGTGCCGCCTCGACCGCGAGCAAGCTGGCGGACTCGGCGGGCGGCGACGCGGGCTTCATCACGGTCGGAGGCGCGCTGAAGGGCAGCCTCTTCGTCGGCGCGGTGGCGCTCTCCGCCTACGACGTCGCCAAGGCACCACCGGCCCAGCGGCTCCACACCGCCACACGGGACGCCGCGGGCCTCGCGGGCGGCCTCGCGGGCGCCGCCTACGGCGCGGAGGTGGGTGCGTCCATCGGCTCGGCCTTTCCCGGAGCGGGTACCGTCGTCGGCGGTGTGGTCGGCGGTGTCGTCGGAGGCATCATCGGCAGCGGCGTGGCGTCCGATGTGGCCGACAAGGTCATGAACTGGTTCTGACCCGGGATGGAGGCATCCTCGCAATGAGCGGTACCGAGCCCGTCGGCCTGCTGCAAGTCGAGATCGTGTACGAGCGGCCCTCGGCGAACAGGGTGGTCTGTCACGCCCGCTGCGTCAGTGTGGGGCGGAGTGTCTTCCCCGGCGATTCGGTGCTTCCGGTGGACGGCCCAGTGGATGTCGGGGCGCCCCCGGCCCGGGTGGTCCGGATGCACCGGCCGCCGTTCGGAGAGTTCTCCGAACTGTCCCCCGGCTGGCACGCCGTCGTCGATCTCGAAGGCGCGGACCTGTCCTGGGTACAGCCCGATGCGAACCTCCGGGTGGTTGCGCCGACGACCGGAACGGAGCAGGGACAGGCGGGCTGAGCAGCGCCTTCGGCGGCTGTCGCTGGAATCTGCGCCGCGGCGACCGGGCCGAGGCCGAGAATCCCCCTTCCGGGGATTCTCGGCCTCGGCCCGCAGGCATTGGCCAGCCCGACCGCCGGACCGCCGGTCGGTGGAGATGCCGGCACCGGATCCCGGTGACGGCGAGGCCGCGTCGGCGTGACGCCGCCTGACCCGGCGTCCACGCGTGGTGGTCAGCAGGCGCGCTAGCCTGTTCAGGACGGGAAAGGAGCCGGGGCTGGGCGACCGGCGCCAGGGTGTCGGGCGCGGATAGCAAGGCGGTCCTTGGACGGTGCCTCCAGCAGCTCCCCGGCTGATCGACCGGGACGATCTCGTCGCTGCCCTGGATCGCGCGGCGGCGGGCAAGGTGACGGTCATCTCGGCTCCGGCCGGCAGGACTGGCATCGCAACCTGGCGGCCGCCGGTGTCGGCGACGTCGAACGCGGAACCGAGACATATCCGGTGACCGTCCGTGAACTTCGAGCTGGCCCTCGACCTCGGCGTCCCGGCCGAACGGATCGACACCATCGCCGACTTCGCGGCTGCGAGGAAGTACGGAGTGAAGACTGACGGGGGGAGCGCGGCCGGGCCGGGCGCCAAGGTGCTCGCCGAGCTCGCCGGCCTGATCGCCGACGGACACCTCGAGGTGCCGATCGCGAACGTCTACCCGCTGGCGCTGGTACGCGAGGCCTACACCGAGCTCGAACGCCGCCACACCCACGGCAAGATCGTCCTCATGCCCTAGGCCGGAGTCGGTAGGGCCGGTAGGGGTGGCGTCCTGGTGCTTTCCCCGACGTGCTGCGTCCTCTTATTGACTCGTCGTCAAATACCCTCGTAAGAACGGTCGTTGACGGTCGTATGGCGATATCGAAAGAACGTACGCGCTCCATTCCTGCGGTGTAGCTTCTACCCGTCAGTAGAGGCTTGAGCAAGGGGGGACGTGTGGTTGCCTCTCCGCAGACCGACAAGTTCGCCGCCCACCTGCGGATGCTGAAGGACCGCAGCGGCCGGGGTTACGACCGCCTCGGCAAGGAGGCGGGCGTCAGTGGTTCCAGCCTGCACCGGTACTGCTCCGGGCTCAGCGTCCCGACGGACTACCGGGTCGTGCACGCCTTCGCCAAGGTGTGCGGCGCCAGTGCGGAGGAGCTCCGCGAACTGCACCGGCTGTGGGCGCTGGCGGACACCGACCGGGACGTGGCGCCCGCGACCGCCAAGGAGAACCCGGAACCGGAACCGCGGGCCGAGGCGGAGGTGGCCGAGCCCGCCGTGCCCGTGCTGACGGGCCCCGCACCCGGTGATGTCACCCCGTCGGAGATCATCCCCGAGGAGACCGCGAAGCCGCGGCGGTCCCGGTTGCCCGAAAGGCTGTCCTCGCGTTCCGCGATCCTGGCCGCCGTGGTCGCGGTGGTGCTGGTGGCCGGCTTCGTGTGGCTGCCCGTCGGAAGCTCCGCCGGCGACGCGCCGGCGACCGGCGGCGCGCTGCTGTACTCGCCCGCGTGCAAGTCGGTGAGCATGGGACAGCACGACGAGTGCGTACGCGAGGTCCAGACCCTGTTGACGCGGGCGAAAGGCACGCTCGCCGTCGACGGGGACTTCGGGCCGGAGACCCTGCGCAGGCTGACCGCGTTCCAGGTGCTGGCGGGCCTGCCGGCCACCAACGTGGTCGACGACGCCACCAAGGAGGCGCTCTACGGGCAGAAGGTGAGCATGACGACCTGGCCGCCGGCGAAGGTGGCGCAGCGGATCCGCGAGGTGTTCGTCGAGGATCCCGACACCGCCGTCGCCGTCGCCCGCTGCGCGTCGTTCCTCGACCCGCTGTACGTACTGCCCAACACCAACGGCAGCCGCAACTGGGGCGTGTTCCAGATCTCCGACGCCCGCCTGCAGGAGCTCCACGGCACCCCGCTGCGGGCGTTCGACCCGGACTGGAACATCAGGGCCGCCCACCGTCTGTGGAGCGTCCGGCACGACTTCCACGACTGGCCCTCCTGCGAGGCGGCACTGAAGAACACGCCGAAGAACACGCCGAAGAGCATGCCGAAGACCAAGCGCTGAGGCGCCGAAGCCCGGAGCTCCGGGTACCGAAGCGGCGGTACCCGGAGCTCCGCTCCCCCGGGAGCGGCGTCAGACGGTGCCGTTCTCCCACCACCACGCGCGGCCCAGGTCGGCCCTGCTGTCGACGTGCTGGTGGTCGACGGTGTACGTCTCCAGGCCGGAGAACCCGCAGGTCTCCGCCTTCTGGTAGACGGTCTTGGTGGCCACGCCGGGCACGTCGAGGTCGGCGGCCGTGCCGTACAGGTGCATGCTGTCGCTGGCCCCGCCGATCTCGGCGTTGTGCGCGATGCTGCGGAAGCCGGAGTTGACCGTGATCGGCTTGTCGCCCAGCTTCTTGCGCAGCGCCTCCAGCTTGTACATGCAGCGCCGGACGTTCTCCTTCACCTGCGACGCGCTCAGCTTGCCGCCGTTGAAGGTGCCGTCCGTCTGGTTGTAGAACTCGCTCCAGTTGAAGTGGAGCGTGGAACCGTCCGACTGCTCCAGCGAGTTGAGCTTCGCCTGGGTGTTGGGACCGACCTCGGCATCGGCGCTGAGGCCGTACGCCGCCTGGAACCGGCGTACCGCAGCCGCCGTACCGGGGCCGAAGTCCCCGTCTATGCCGACCCGGCTCTGGCTGGCGCTGTCCGCCGCCCAGCCCGCGATCCGGATCTGCAGTTCGGTCACGTCGGCACCCGTCGCGCCCTGGGTCAGTGTGCGCGACCACGAATAGGCCTGCGCGACGCCCGAGAAGAGCAGCTGGCCGAAGGCGACACCGGCACCGGCGGCCAGCGTGCCGCGCAGCATGGTGCGGCGGTCGATGGGACGGAAGGAGGAAGTCATGGTCGTCCTTTCGGGAGGAAGAGGGTCAGTAGGCGATCTGGAAGGTCACGTTCTGTGCGTCGATGTCGTAGGCGTGCACGCGCAGGATGAAGTGGGTGCCGTCCAGGACGTCCGTGGCGACGGTCCCCCACTCGGTACCGTGGGTGGTGTACGCGTCGCCGTTGTTGCACTTGGTGGTGTGGTCGGTGAACACCACGCAGGCGTCCAGGTACACGCCCGGCGCGTCCGTGATGAGCCGCATGTTGATGTCGTTGCACCGCGAGGACGTGGTGTAGGTGCCGTACTCCTTGGCAGCCGCCTGGTAGTGGTACGTCAGGGTCTTCGCGCCGCCGTAGCAGCTGACCGCGGCGGCCGTGGACTGTGCGGAGGCGGGCGCGACGCCCACTCCCAGCAGGGCGGCCGCGGTGATCAGAGCCGCGGGCAGGATCCTGCTCCGGATCATGGTGGTCTCCGTTCCGTGTGAGGGGAGAGGGCAGGGGTCAGAAGGCGATCTGCATGACGGCGTCGTCGCCCTCCAGGGGCACGCCGTTGGGCACCGTGAACTTGGTGCCGTCCAGGACGTCGGTGGCGATGGTCGTCCAGCTGCGGCCGACCTTGGTCCAGCGGTTGCAGACGCCGGTCTTCGCGAACTTCACGCAGGCGTTCACGTAGTCCGCGGTTCCGCCGGTGACCCGCATGTTGATGTCGACGCAGCGGCTGGTGGTCCAGTAGGGGCCGAAGTCGAGCACGTCCCCGTAGCGCACGGTGACGGCCCCGCCGTAGCAACTCGTGGCGGTGGCGGTGGCGGTGGCGGCCGAGGCCGCGGGTGCGGGAGCGGTGAGGCCCAGGGTGAAGAGCAGCGCGACGAGGGACGCGCGGGCGAACCGGGTGGTCATGGGGGTCCTCCTTGGTACGGCGGTACGGCCGGGATCAGCGGTTGGCCAGCCGGTCGAGGTCGGCCTGGGTGCCCTTGAACACGTCCGCGGTCGCCGGTGCCTTGATGCCCGGGAACAGCGCGGCGTCGGTGTACTGCCACATCGCCCAGGTCGCCGAGCCGTTCGGCACCGGCGGCTGGGTGATCGACTGGCGGTAGTCCGCGAGTTGCAGCGGATACCGGGCGAAGGCGGTGGTCGAACCCAGGCAGTCGTCCAGGAAGGACTTCTGCGTGTAGATGATCGGGGTGCGGCCGAAGGCCGCCTCCACCTTGTCGAGCCAGGCCTTGGCGTCGGCCACCGTGCCGTAGGTGGGGCAGCGTCCGGTGCCGTCGTCCATGCGCTCCAGGTCGAACACCGGCGGCAGGTCGCCCGCCCGCTGCCCGGTGTAGCCGGTGGCCCGCACGGCGGCGATGAACCGGTCGGCCTGTGCGGCACCGGTGTCGGCCGCGGTGCCCGTGTAGAAGTGATAGGGGGCGACGGCCAGTCCCGCCGCCCTGGCCGCCGGCAGGTCGGTGGCGAGGTATTCGTCGGTGACGTTCAGGCCCCGGGTGGCCTTGACCGTCGCGAACTCGACACCCGAGGCCTTCACGGCCTTCCAGTCGATCGGCGCGCCGCCGGGGTGCTGGTACTTGGCGGTGTCCAGTCCGTCGATCGGGTAACCGGCGGGGCGCGGCGGCGTGCAGTACGTGTTGCGGCCGGCCCAGTCCACCAGCTTCGCCCAGGTGTTGGGGCCGACCACACCGTCGGCGCTCAGGTTGGCGCAGTGCTGGAATTCGATGACCCGGCCCTCGGTACCGCCCCCGAAGTCGCCGTCGATCGTCAGCGGCGGGTAGTGGAAGGGCTCCATGGCCAGGTTCAGCCGGCACTGCACCTCCTCGACCTCGGTGCCCTTCGCGCCCTTCTGCAGGGTCGGCCGCGTGTCGGTGTGGCCGCACACGGCCGTCTGCGCCGTGCTCGACGTGCCCTGGGTCCCGCAGGTGTGCGGCTGGGCGGCCCAGGCGTTCAGCGCCGCCCAGGTCTGCGGGCCGAGCACTCCGTCCGCGTCCAGCCCGGCGCACCGCTGGAACTCCTTGACCCGCGTCTCCGTCGCCGGCCCGAACGAGCCGTCCGCCGCGATCGGCGTGTACCGGCTCGGCTTCGTCGCCAGATTGAGCTCGCACTGAGCCTCGACCGCCGGGTCCCCCGTCGATCCCCGCTGCAGCGTGGGTTGTGCGCTCGTGTGCCCGCAGACCGCGACCGCGGCGGCCGCGGCGGACTGCGCCGCCTGTACCGCCGTCGGCCCGTACAGGGGCAGGACCGCTGCCACGGCGAGGGTCAGACCCCGCAGAAGCGTCCTCTGTCCCATCTGGTGTTCCCCCTCAGGTTGGTGGCCGGGAGGTCCCGGCCCGGATCAGGCTGGCAGGGCTCGTGCCGGAGCGGACCGGCTTCTCCCCGGCCGGGACGCCGGGACAGTGGCACGCCTGTGATCTGCGGGGACGGATCACCGCTGGGATGCGCGTGGGACACGGCGGCCCGGACGGGGCTCCCGGGGCGGACACCGCGGTTCCACCGCGGCCGGACCGGGGAAAGGGGGCAACCGCGACCGGCCCTCACGTGTCTAGTCGGCATGACCCGCCATCAGGCCCCGCCGTGCGGAGCCGGTGGGACCGCCGATCCCGAGGGGGGAAAGCCATGCGTATGCGCGCGGTCGTCGTCCTGTTGTCCCTTGCCGCCTGCTCCTCCGCGTCGGTGGTTCCGGCAACCGCCCGGGCCGCGGACCGGGCCGCGTCCGGCGGCACCACGTTCTCGGACGTCGTCGTCAACGGCGGCAAGGACGTCGTACTCGGCCTGACCACCAGGAAGACCGTGACGATCAGCTGGACGGCCGAGGACCCGGACGGCGTCGCCGCGTCCTGGGCCTACCTGTGGCACGGTCCGAACACCGACGACGCCGACGGCATCCTGCCGCTGTACCCGCCGGCGGGTTCGTGCACCGCGGCCTCCGCCGACCGCACCACCGTCACCTGCGAGGTGAGCTTCGGCGTCGACGCCGCACGGGACTTCGGCCACAACGGCCTGGCCGGCACCTGGAAGGTGCTCGCCGCGGCGCAGGACACCGGCGACGACTGGACGGAGACCGACGTCGTCGGCACGGCCCGGGTCCAGCGGCTGGCCAAGGTGACCGTCAACGCCTCGCCCGAGCCGGTGAGGAAGGGCAGGACCGTCACGGTCACCGGCAGGCTCACCCGCGCCGACTGGGAGAGCGGCGGCTACACCGGCTACCAGGGGCAGCCGGTACGGCTGCAGTTCCGCAAGAAGGGCGGCTCCACGTACACCACCCTGAAGACCGTCACCAGCGGCAGCGGCGGCACGCTGAGGACCACCACCACGGCGAAGGCGGACGGCTACTTCCGCTTCCTCTTCCCCGGCACCGCCACCACGGGCCCCGCCACCGCCGCGGGCGACTTCGTCGACGTCAGGTGACCACCCGCCGCCGACCCGCGGGGTCGAGAGGCCCGGCGCACCCGAAAGGCCCGGCCCCGGGTCCGAAGGCAGGACTCGGGGCCGGGCCGGACGCGTCCGGCGGTGCGGGAGGTGGGGTCAGCCGAGGAGCTTCGTGGCCAGGGTCGAGGCGTTGTACGAGCCCCAGCCGGTGGTGAAGTCCCAGCCGGAGGCCGCCGAGTAGGCGCCGTTGCTGCCGCTGGTGATGTCGTGGAAGCCGGTGCCGCTCGCCGCGTAGAGGGCGGGGTTGGCGAAGCCGAGGTTGGCCTTGCCGGCCGCCGCGGCCCGCTGGTTGTAGAGGGCCGCGAACGCCGCCCACTCGGGGGCCGCCGCGCTGGTGCCGCCGACCGAGGACCAGGAACCCTGCGAGTAGATGGAGACGCCGGGGCTGGGGTTGGCGTGCGCCGAGACGTCCGGGACCTGGCGGTAGCCGCCGCCCGCGCTCTTCTGGACGGCCGTCTGCCAGCTCGGGATCTTGAAGACGGAGGACTTGCCGCCACCGCCGCCCGACCAGGCCACCTCCTTGCTGAAGGCGTTGGCGGAGGTGACGGTCAGCTTGGTGCCGCCGACGCCCGTGACGTACGGGTCACTGGCCGGGTAGTCGACGGAGGTGCCGCCGTCGCCCGCGTCGTCGGAGCCGTCGTCACCGGAGGCCGCGTAGAAGCCGAGGCCCTCGGCGGCGCCCGCCTTGAAGACGGCGTCCACGGCGTTGATGTTGGAGGTGGTGCGGGCGCTCTCGGCGGCGCCCCAGCTGATCGAGGTGGTGGGGATGCCGCTGTCGACGATGGCCTGGTAGGTGTCGACCTCGCCCGCGTCGGAGTTGGGGCCCTCGAACACGGTCACGTTCGCCTTCGGGGCGATCGCGTGCAGGACCTCGATGTCCAGCTCGACCTCGACCTGGCCGTCGCCGAGCGAACCGGAGCCGCCGTCCACCTTGGACACGGTCGGGGTCGGCGAACCCAGGCTGTAGTTGGTGTCGTACTTGGTGATGTTGGACTGCTGGAAGCCGTCGAACTCGAGCAGCGCGATCTTCTGGCCGCTGCCGGTGTACGTGCTGGAGACGTTGTAGCCGCCCTTGAGCTGGGCCGGGGTGTAGCCGCCGCCGGGGCCGTTGTGCGGGGAGACGGTGTGCGGGGTCGCCTGGTGGTGCAGCTGGACGCGGTTGTTGAGGCCGGCCACGTCGCTGACCAGGGAGGCGAGGGAGGACGGCAGCGTCGGCGCGCTGTCGTTGGCGTAGAAGGAGCGGCCCGAGGCGGCGTCCTTCCAGGTCGACAGCTCGGTCCCGAAGGCCTTCTGCAGCTGGGCGGCGGTGCCGCTGGCGTCGACCAGCAGGTTGCCCGAGTGCACCTTGCCGACGGTGACCCCCTGCGAGCGCAGGTAGTCCCGGAGCTTCTTCACCTCGGCGTCGGTCCGGCCGAACCGGGCCGCGAACTGCCGCTTCGTCAGGTAGTGGCCGTACGAAGCCGAGTGCGGGTCGCTGACCGCGGCCACGAAGGTGTCAAGGGCCTTACCGCCGCGCGGAGTCAGGCTGATCGCCACCGATATCCGCTTGCCGGCGGCGACCTTGCCGGTGCGGGACGCGTTGTGCTTGAGGCCGGGCAGGACGTCCCCGGCGACGGCGGCGCGGGCCGTGTGCGGCGCGTCGGACGCGTAGGCGGCGGGGACGACCGCCGTGACCAGGGCCGGCGCGGCGACCAGACCGAGCAGTTTCAGGCGTGACTTCACCGAAGTCCTCCGGAGGGGGGGTGGGGGGTGGGGAGTGTGCCCCGTAAGCGGAATCCCGCGAGCGGAACGGGATCACCGTAGGAACTGCGGCCCTGCCCCCATAAGCGGGTTAACCCTTGCGTTGCGTGTTAATTGCGGGTGTCGAGGGTGCGGGGGACACGCAGACGGACGGGCTGACTGATCGTCATACTCGGTGCCGGAGGCCCGGGTTGGTCGTCGTCGATGGCTTCCACCGCTGCTCCGGACGCGAGGACGGCGACCGCCATCGCGTGCGCCAGCGCGGTGCGCGAGCGGACGCCGAACTTGCGGTAGACCCGTGACAGCGCCCCTTCCACCGTCTTGACGCTGATGAACAGCTCCGCGGCGACCTCCCTGTTGGTCGCCCCGCCCCCGACCAGTTCGGCGATCCTGGCCTCCGCGGGCGTGAGTTCGGGCCCGCCGGCGCCCGCCTCGCCACCGCGCTCCCCGGCCGCCAGCCGGGCGAGCTCGTCCCGGGCCCGGGACGCGAGCGGGGCCGCGCCGATCCGGGTCGCCGTCTCCAGGGCCTCGGCGAGCGCCTCGCGGGCCGCGTTGCGGCGGCGGGCCCGGCGCTCGACCGCGCCGAGCGCGATCAGGGTGCGTACCAGCTCGACGGGGAGCGGGAGGTGACGGAGGCGTTCGACGGCGCCGCGCAGCCGTACCGCCCCCTCCTTCGCCCGGCCCAGGCCCGCCTCGCGCAGGCCCGCCGCCCGCTCCAGCGCCGCCAGTACGCTGCCGGGTGCCGCGTCCGGCAGCCGTGCGTGGGCGTCGTGGAGCACGGCGCCGGCCGCGTCCGTCTCGCCGAGGACGACCAGCGCCTCGGCCAGGTCCGCGTACCAGTGCAGCAGGGGCGGGTCGGCGGCGCACATGGCCTCGCCCAGCTCCTTGACGCGCTCCAGCGCCTCGACCGCGGCCGCCGCCCCGCGCGGATCGCCGCCGAGCAGTTCGGCCTGCCCGAGCACCGCCAGCGCGCGCAGCAGGAACAGCCGGTCGCCGTCGGCCTCCGAGGCCTGGACGGCCCGCGCGGCCAGCCGCCGGGCCTCGTCGGCGGCGCCGCCGGTGGTCGCGGCGAGGGCCGCCGCGTACAGCGCGGGGGCCGCCTGGGCCATGGCGCGCGAGCAGCGGGCCGCGGTGCGCAGCGCCTCCCGGCAGTGCCCGGCGCGGACCTGGATGCGGGTCAGCGCCACCAGGGTCGCCACCATCTCCTCGGCCCCGGCCGAGCCGCCGTTCTCCGCGAGGAGCCGGACGACCTGGTCACGGGCCTCGGTCACCTGGTCGGAGTCCAGGGCGAGGATCGCCCGCATCCGGATCAGCCGCCGGCTCTCCGGGCCGCCGTCCGCGCCGCCGACCAGGGCGAGCGCCTCCTTGAGCGCGGCGTCGGCGGCGACCGGCTCCCCGGCCAGGGACCGCACCCGGGCGAGGGTGGCGAGCGCCCCGATCCTGGTCTCCGTGTCGCCGGCCGCGGCCGCCTGTCGCGCCGCCCGCCGGGCCTGCCGGGCCGCCTCCGTCAACTCCCCGCACAGCAGCCCCCGTACGGCGGCCCAGTGGTGCAGCCGGGCCTCCGAGCGCGGGTCGCCGGCCGCGTCCTGGAGGCCTTCCGCGATCAGGTCCCCGGCGCTCTCCAGTGCCTGCCCGGCGCCGAGCAGCAGGACCAGGCGGGCCCGCACCCGCTGGGCCGCGGAGCCCGACCGGGCGAGGACGGCGCCGGCGGCCTCGCCCGCCTCCTCGGGCCGTCCGGCGTCGCACGCGTACTCGGCCGCGGCCAGCAGCCGTTCGGCATGTTCCGCCGGGCGGTCGGCGGGGGTGCGGCGGGCGGCGAGGGCGGCCAGTTCGAAGGCGGCGCCGGGGGAGCCGTCGGCGCGGGCGGACCCGGCCGCGGACATCAGGGTGCGGGCGGTGGCCTCGTCCTCGTACGGGTGGGCGAGCGCGAGGTGGCGGGCCCGCTGCACCGGCTCGGCCGCCGCGTGGGCCAGCCGGGCGTGTGCCTGCCGCCGGCCGTGCTCGGGGGCGTCGGCGTGCACGGCCGCCCGCAGTACGGGGTGCCGGAACCGTACGATCCCCTCGGCGTCGGCCGTCGCGATGCCGAGCCGTTCGGCCTCCGCGAGGTCCGCGGCGGGGTCGGGGATTCCCGCGGTACGCAGCAGGGTCAGGGTGGGGCGGGCGGCGGCGCTCGCGACGAGAAGGGTGTGCCGCACCGTCTCCGGCAGCGAACGGACCTGTTCCAGAAGGAGGTTCCGCAGCCTGGGGGGCACGGGCGGGGGCGTGCCGAAGCCGAGCGGCGCCGGGGTGTGCCGGGCGGCCCGGCCCAACTCCTGTGCGTACGAGGGGTTTCCGGCCGCGGTTTCCTGGACGGCCCGCAGCAGGGCCGGGGGCAGGTCGACGCCGAGGTCGGCGCGGACGAGGCGGGCCGTCTCGCCGTCCGTCAGGGGCGGCACGGGGAGTTCGACGGTACCGGGCGGGCAGCAGCGCAGCCGTTCGGGCTGTCCGCCGTCGGCCACCCGCTCGGTGGCGAGCATCCGGATGCCGGGACCTTCGAGACGGCGTACGGCGAAGGCGAGGACCTCGGCGGTCGGCTCGTCCAGCCACTGCAGACCGTCGACGACCAGCAGGACGGGGCCGGCGGCGGCCAGGGCGCGCAACGCGTCGAGGACGGCGACGCGCACCGCGAGACGGCCCCGGTCGTCGGCCGGTTCCGGGCCGCGCAACAGGGCCGCCCGCAGCGCCGTCCGGGGCTCGGGCGGCAGGGGCTCCAGGCAGCTCTCCGGGACCCGTGCGAACAGGCCGACCAGACCCGCGAAGGGGAGCCGGGTCTCCTCCTCGGCGGGCGCGCAGTGCAGTACGGTGCCGGCCGGGGCGTCGGCGGCCAGGGCCGCGGCGAGCGCCGTCACGAGCGTGGACTTGCCGATGCCGGCGGGTCCGTGGAGGAGCACTCCGGGGCGTGCCGCCGCCTGGACTCGGGCGGCGTCGAGCAGCGCACGGCGCCCGGTCGGAAACATGTGTTCATGACAACCGCCGGTGATCGGCTTGTCAATGACATCGATCACCATGCGACATAAAGGAACAGGCAATGTCTTTTGCCTGAATCCCTCGTTACGGAACGGGAAAGGCTCTTCCGCCCTCCTCCTTTGCGTAGGACATACGCACGGGCAGGGAAGTCAGGGACTGAACGACATGGGTTTGACCAGTCGAACGACCGTATACGCGACGGTGGCACTCGCCGCCCTGTGCGTGGCGCTGCTGGTCTGGCTGTGGCCGCGCTTCGCCAGGCCGGGGCTGTGGCAGGTGCTGGGGCGGCTGGCGGCGGTCGGCGTCACCCAGGTGACGATCGTCGCGGCGTTCGCGTGCGCGGTGAACTCGTCGTACCAGTTCTTCGGTTCCTGGGATGAACTGTTCGGCGACGTCGACACCGCTCCCGTCGGCGTCACACAGGCGGCCGGCGGCACCGGCGACGGCTCGGTGAACGGCATAAGCAATGTCCACGGCGCGCTCGTCCAGCCCGCGGGCGACCAGCAGTTGAACCGGGTCAGCGGGCTGCCGGACGGGCCGGCCGCGGCCGTCGGACGGGTGGAGTCCGTCAAGATCGTCGGCAGGCGCACCGGCGTGGTCGACCCGGCCTTCGTCTACCTGCCGCCGCAGTACTTCCAGAAGGCGTACCACCGGATGCGGTTCCCGGTGATCGTCGCGCTCAGCGGCTACCCGGGCAGCATCTTCAACCTCGCCCAGCATCTGCGGGTCTCGCAGACCGCCGGGGAGCTGCAGGGCAAGGGCCAGATGCAGCCGACGATCATGGTGATGATCCGGCCCACGATCGCCCCGCCGCGCGACACCGAGTGCGTGGACGTCCCCGGCGGACCGCAGACCGAGACGTTCCTGGCCAAGGACCTGCCGGAGGCGATCAGGTCCGGCTACCGGGCCGGCCACGACGCCGGCTCCTGGGGGGTCATGGGGTACTCCTCGGGCGGCAGTTGCGCCCTCCAGCTCACGATGCGCGACCCGGGTGTCTACACCACGGCCGCCGCCCTGTCCCCGGACTACAAGGTCAAGGACGACCCCACCACCGGCAACCTCTTCGGCAGCGGTCCGGGCCGCCAGGCGCGGGTCGACGGCCACGACCTGATGTGGCGGCTGAAGCACCTGCCCGTCCCCCAGGTCTCGGTCCTGGTCGCCAACAGCAAGCACGGCGAGAAGGGCTACGCGGAGACCGAGGCCTTCATCAGGGCCGTCAGGGCGCCCATGCGGGTGGTCTCGATCCTCCCCGAGAACGGCAGCCACAACTTCCCCACCTGGGTACGGGAGATGCCCGCCGCCCTGAAGTGGATGAACGGCCAGCTGACCTTCCCGCAGGACGTCGTGCCCCGGCACCACGCCAAGCGGGCGACCGAGGCCGGGGGCACACCCCGGCCCACCCCCACCCCCACCCCCGGCCACGGCCGCGGCTCGCTCCGAGCGGAGGGCACGGAACCCAGCTCCACCGCCACGGCGCGCCGCTGACGGACGGTCGGGAACGGCAAGAGTTCCCGGGCGGTGTCTGACGGGTCGAACGAGGTGAGGGGAAAGGGAAAGGCGGTTTGCCAACTCGCGTCGCTCATGAGGCTTGGAGGTGCCGGTCGCTGGGCATGGCCCTCCTACCGGACGGCAGGCCCGGTCAGGGCTCGGCAAGAGGAGGGCGTCATGGACGGTCGGATCCGCGTGCGCGTTGTTCGTCGGCCCGCTCCCCGAGGACAGGAAATCGACCGCAGGACGCCTTCCGGGCGGATCCTGCCGTACTAGGCCGTGTATCGATGCGCGATCAACACACCGTCCGGGCGCAGGTCTTGACCCGGACTGCCGGGGCGCGCGGCCGGACCCGTCGCGCGGCACCGCGGGCGTGCGCCGCATCGGGGACGTGCGCGGCACCGCGGGCACGCACGGAACGAGTGTCAGTCACGGATTGACGATCCGGGATCCTGGCCGGGCACCGCGGCGGGGCGGGCGGTCAGGTGCCGCCGGAGGAACTCCAGTTGGTGCCCCAACAGCCGGGCGAACGTGTCGTCGGCCGGCGCGGAGTGTGTCATCCCGCTCAGCGGGAGCACCTCGTGCGGCCGCCCGGCGGCCAGCAGAGCGCGGGACAGCTGCAGGGTGTTGGCCACGAAGGCGTTGTCGTCCGCCAGCCCGTGCGCCAGCAGCAGCGGACGGCTGAGCTTCGGAGCGTCGGCAAGCAGCGAGGACAGCTCGTAGTGCTCCGGGTACCGGTCGGGCGGGCCGAGAAAGCGCTCCTTCCAGCAGGCGTCGTAGAGCCGCTGGTCGGTGAGCGGGGCGCCTGCCACCGCGGCATGAAAGACGTCGGGCCGGCGCAGCACCGCGGCGGCGGCCAGCGTCCCGCCGAACGACCAGCCGCGGATACCGACCCGGCCGAGGTCCAGCTCCGGGCGGCGCTCGGCCGTCGCGTGCAGCGCGGCCACCTGGTCGTCCAGGGTCGGGCCGATCAGGTCGCCGAAGATCTCCTTCTCCCAGCGGGGCCCGCGTCCGGGCGTACCCGCTCCGTCCGTCACCAGCACCGCGAAGCCCTGTTCGGCGAACCACTGCGAGACGAAGGCGTGACCGGACTGCTCGGCCAGCACCTTCTGCATCGCGGGGCCGCCGTAGGGGTCGACCAGCACCGGCAGCGGGGCGTCACCGCTGCGGTGCCAGGACGGCAGGAAGAGGTGTGTGCGCAGTTCGCGCGGCCCGACGGCGGCGGACTCGACGCGTACGTGCAGCAACGGCCGTTGGGCGTGCGAGGCGATCTCGACGGGCGCGGGGCCGTCCGGCTCCGGTCGCCCGTCCCCGGTCAGCCGGCTCACGGTGGTGTACGAGCCCGGACGGTCCGGCGTGCGCGTCGTGCGCACCAGCGTGCCGCCGCAGTACGCGCCGGTGTGCACGCCCGGCTGCTCGGTCAACCGGCGTACGCCCTCGCCCGGGCCGTATCTCCACAGATGGCGCTCGGTGGGTTCCGCGGCGGCCACGAAGAGCACCGTCTCGCCGTCCACCGCGAGCACCTCGTGCAGTTGCAGACCGTCCGGCGTGACCGGCGTGCCGTCGATGCCCAGATGCCGGGTCTCGTCCCGGTCGAGGTAGTCGACCAGCAGACCGGAGGCGGTCCGCGCGGGCACCCCGGGCACCAGCAGCTCCACCCAGCGCTCGTCGTGCCGCTCGGCCAGGAGGCTCGTCGCACCGTCCGCCGGGTCGACGGCCAGCACCTGCAGCGTGCGCTGGTCACGGCTGAGGACGGCGGCGAACGGGCCGTGCCCGTCCCAGCCGGCCACCGGCAGGTACTCGAAGCCGGCCCGGTCCCAGCGGACCTCGGTGCGGTGGCCCGCCAGGTCGGCGATCCAGAGCGTGACGTCCGCGTTGGCGGTACCGACCCGCGGATAGCGCATCGTCCGCGGCGGCTTGGCGGGGTCCGCCGGATCGGTGAGGTACCAGAGCCCGACCTCCCGGTTGTCCACCCGGGTGGCCAGCAGCCGCTCCCCGTCCGGTGCCCACCAGTACGCCCGGTGACGGCCCATCGACTCGCTCGCCACATGCTCCGGCAGGCCGAAGAAGACGTCCGGACTCTCCGCCGGTTCGGGCGCGGCCACCGCCCGGTCGCCGCCGCCGTCGGCGCCGATCACCCGGAGCGCGCCGCGGCAGACGTAGGCGATGTGCCGGCCGTCCGGGGACGGGCGCGGGTCCACCACCGGTTGCCGGGCGGGCAGCCGCCGGACGGCGCCGGAGCCCGTGTCCACCGCCCACAGCTGTCCGGAGAGCGCGAACGCGGCCACCCGGGCGGCCGCGTCGGTGGCGTAGTCGGTGATCCCGGAGGCCGGCTGCCGGGCGCGCTCGCGCCGGACGCGCTCCTCCTCCGGCACCTCGTCGGCCGCGTCGCCGAGCAGTCCGGCGGGGTCGGCCAGCAGCCGCTCCGCACCGGTCGCCGGGTCGAGCGACCACAGGCACCCGACCGGATCGTCCCCGGCCCGGCTCCGCAGGAACAGGACACGGCCCCCGTCCGGCGCCACGGTGAAGCGGGCGGGCGCACCGAGGGTGAAGCGGCGGGTGCGGGCGAGTTGTCGCAGAAGCGGGGAGGTCACCATGCCCGACAGAGTGTCACCCGTCCGGTGCGGCGGCATGGGAATATCGCGGCCGGCCGGGACGGCGGGCGGGGCGGCCGGGGCGACGGGCGGACGGCCCGGGACAGCGGTCAGATGCCCGGGGGACGGCGGTCAGACGCCCGGTACGACCGGGAAGCCGAAGTCCGGCCCAACGGTCAGGGCTAGGCGGCCAGCGGGCCCAGTACCAGCGGCTCGATGCGGCCCTCCAGCATCGCGCCGATGCCGTGCACGACGCACACGTCCGGCCGTTCCGCGATGTGCACCGGCATACCGGTGGCCTGCCGCAGCAACTGGTCGAAGCCGGGGAGCAGCGCCGAGCCGCCGACCATCATGATCCCGCGGTCGGCGAGATCGGCGACCAGGTCGGGCGGGCAGTCCCGCAGCACCTTGCCGATCACGTCCAGCACCCCCGTGAGCGGCGTCTGGATGGCATCACGAACGGCGGCGGTGTCGACCCGCACGCTGCGGGCGAGGCCGGTGGCCACGTCCCGCCCGTGGATCTCGGTGGAGGCCGGCCCGTGCGGGGTGAGGCCGTTCCCGGACAGGGCGAGCTGCAGGGGCCGTACCGACTGGCTCGGCAGCATCAGCGCGTGCTCGTGCCGCAGATGCTGCACGATCGCGTGGTCCACGGCCTCGCCGCCGACGGGCAGCCGCTCGGCGCACACGATCGACCCGAGGGAGAGCACCGCGACCTGTGTCGCCGCCGCCCCGCAGACCAGGATCATGGTCGCCTCGGGCCGCTCCACCGGCATCCCGCACCCCACGGCGGCGGCGATCAGCGTGTCGACCAGCTCCACCCGGCGCGCCCCCAGCCCCGCCAGCGTCTCGATGGTCGCCCGCTGGGCAAGCGGGTCGGCGTCGTGCGGGGTGCAGGCGGCCGCACGCAGCCGTGGCTTGCGGCGCAGGGAACGGCGGATCTTGTCGCCGAGCAGGTGACGCAGCATCCGCTGGGCCATCTCGATGTCGACGACGGTACCGCCGGAGACGGGGCGTACGACCCGGATGTAGTCGGGTGTCCGGCCCGTCATCTTCTCCGCGAACTCGCCGACCGCGATCAGGGCGCCGGTCCGGGTGTTCACGGCGGCCACGGAAGGCTGGTCGACGACCAAGCCCATGCCCTTCACGTACACCCGGGTACGGGCAGCCCCCAGATCGACGGCGAAATGGCAGCGGCGCAACTGCTCCAGACTGACGGTCACGGCAGATCCTCCCGAGTGCGCGGGCCGTACGGGGTGGTACCGCCGGTCGGCGGCCTGCTTCGCATCCTCCGGGGGATTCGGACGGCGCGCCTTCGGGAGGGGGCCGGGCGGGGCGCGGCTGAACGGGGGGTTTCCCGGCCGGTAGGGCGCGGGCGGCTTCGAGGAGGGGACGCGGGCCGGGTTCGTCGCCGGCCTGGAAGTGGCGTGGAAGAGGGGAACGCCGGCCCGCCGGGCGCCTGCCGCTCGGCTTCGGCCCGCGCCGGAGCAGGGACGCGGGCGCCGTGCGGGGATCGCGGTCGGTGACCACCGCCGGATGCCGGACGTCACACCCCTGTCCCGGCGCCGTGGCGGAAACCCGCCCGGGCGCCTTCCCGCCAGCACCGGCCAACTCCCTTGCCACACCGGCACCGTGACACTCGTCCCAGCACTCGACGCACCTGATCGCATCCCTCGAGAAGAGGCGTGGATGAGAAGACGACGAACCATCGGGCGTGGGACGACCCTGCTGTCCGCGGGCCTCGTGATCGGCCTGCTCCCGACAACGGCGACGGCGACAGCGACAGCGACGGCGACAGCGACAGCGACGGCGACAGCGACAGCGACGGCGGCGGCGACAGCGACGGCGGCCGCGACCGCCGCCCGCTCGCCCGCGAGCGACACCACCGTCACCCTGGTCACCGGTGACAAGGTCACCGTCACCGACGTGGGGCAGGGCAAGAAGACGGTCACCGTCCAGCGGCCGCCCGGCGCCACCGGTGCCGTCCGTACCCAGGTGGACGACGGTGACATCACCGTCGTACCCGACGAAGCCCTGCCCTATCTGCGTGAAGGCACCCTGGACCGGCGGCTGTTCGACGTCAGCGGGCTGATCCGGCAGGGGCTCACGGATGCCGGGAGCGATGCCCTGCCGCTGATCGTGACCTACCGCAAGGGGGCCACCGCCGTACGCGGCGCCGAGCGGACCCGGACGCTGCCCAGTCTGCGCGGGGCCGCCGTGGACGCCGGCCGGGGGCGCACCTTCTGGCGGACCTTCACGGCACGCAGGAGCCTCGGCAAGGTCTGGCTCGACGGCCGGGTCAGGGCCACCATGGCCGACAGCAACGCGCAGATCGGCACGGCCGCCGCCTGGGACGCCGGCTACACGGGGAAGGGCGTCACCGTCGCCGTCCTCGACACCGGCGCCGACCTCACCCACCCCGACCTGGCCGGCCGGACCGGCGCCACCCGGAGCTTCATCGACGGGGAGGACATCGCCGACCGCAACGGCCACGGCACCCACACCACCTCCACCGTCGGCGGCAGCGGAGCCGCCTCCGACGGCAAGGAGAAGGGCGTCGCGCCCGGGGCCACCCTCGCCGTCGGCAAGGTGCTCAGCGACCAGGGATCGGGCAGCGAGTCCCAGATCATCGCCGGCATGGAGTGGGCCGCCCGGGACGTGCACGCCAGAGTGATCTCCATGAGCCTCGGCTCGACCGAGCCCAGCGACGGCACCGACCCGATGGCCGAGGCCCTGAACACCCTGTCCGCCGAGACCGGCGCCCTGTTCGTCGTCGCCGCGGGCAACACCGGAGCCCCCTCCTCCATCGGCTCGCCCGGCGCCGCCGACGCGGCCCTCACCGTCGCCGCGGTGGACGCGGACGACCAGGCGGCCTACTTCACCAGCGCGGGCCCCCGGTACGGCGACAACGCCCTCAAGCCCGACCTCTCGGCCCCCGGCGTCGACATTCTCGCCGCCCGCTCCCAGCTCACCTCCGGCAGCGGCTACTACACGACCATGAGCGGTACGTCGATGGCGACCCCGCACATCGCGGGGGCGGCCGCGCTGCTCGCCGAGGAGCACCCCGACTGGACGGGCGCCCAGCTCAAGGACGTCCTGCTGTCCACGTCGAAGCAGCTCGACGCCTCCGCCTACGTGCTGGGCGCCGGGCGGGTCGACGTCGCCGGTGCGGTGGGCGCGCAGGTCACCGCGACCGGCAGCGCCGACCTCGGCTTCTACGCCTGGCCGTACGACGCGGACAAGCCGGTGACCAGGACGCTCACCTACACCAACACCTCCGACCACGATGTGCGGCTGAACCTGACGGCGCAGGGCGCCCCGGACGGCGTCGTGACCCTCGCCGACGACACCCTCACCGTCCCGGCGCACTCCACCGCCGCCACCACCGTGACCGGGAACGGCGCCGGCGCGGCGGTCGGCAACACCAGCGGGCAGATCGTGGCTGTACTCGCCGGGACCGGGACCCCCGTCGCGCACACCGTCTTCGGGCTGGTCAAGGAGGAGGAGCGGTACACCCTCACCGTGCACGTCAAGGACCGGGACGGCGCCGCCACCGCCGCCGACCTCGTCGTACAGCGGCTGGCCGAGGGAGCCGACGCCGAGCCCGCCCGCGTGGGCGACTCCGGCACCCTCAGGCTCCGCCTCCGGCCGGGCACCTACAGCCTGACCTCCTTCCTCGACGTGCACGGCAGCCACGGCGACGACTCCCTCGGCCTCGGCTTCCTCGCGGCCCCCGGGATCACCCTGGACCGCGACCGCGAAGTCACCCTGGACGGACGGAAGCTGCGGGAGATCAAGGCCGTCACCGAACGGCGCACCGAGACCGACCAGCTGCTCATGGAGTACGACCGGAACGCCGACGGCAGTGACCTGTTCGGCGCGGTCCAGGTGCCGCTCACCTACGACAGCGTCTTCGCCGCGCCGACCGCGAAGGTCTCCCGGGGCACCTTCGAGTACCGGACCGTGTGGCGCCTCGCGAAGCCGCTGCTGGCGGTGAAGGGGATCGGCGAGGCGACCGTGCAGTCCGGCGGGACGCTCGTCGAGGGGCGCACCCGGCTGCCGCTCGTCGACGTCGGAGACGGCCCCTTCACCGGTGTGACGGGCAAGGCGGTGCTCGCCCGTCTCGATGACGGCGCCGACCCCGCCGCCCTCGCCCAGGCCGCGCAGGACGCGGGCGCCAGGGCGCTGTTCGTCACCGATGACACGCCCGGCCGGCTGATGGCCTGGTGGGGCACCGACGACAACGCGGACCGGCCGCTGCAGATAGCCACGGTCAACGCCGCCGACGCGGCCCGGCTGCGGGCGGCCGGCCGGGTGGACATGACCGGCACCCGCAACTCGCCCTACGTGTACGACCTTTCGGAGGGCCACCGGGGTGCGGTACCGGACCGGGACCTGACCTACGCCCCCACCCGTCGTCAACTCGCCGCCGTGGACGTGAAGTTCCACGCCGCGCGGCCGGCCGGCGGCGGTGAGTTCCGTTACTCGATCACCGACGCCTTCCCGGTCGGCCTCGGCTTCCAGCAGCGGATCGACTTCCCGGCCGAGCGGACCGACTACGTCTCCACCGGCCCCGGCCAGCGCTGGCACGAGTCGGTGGCCGTCGGCGACGGCACGCTGGAGGAGCGCAGCGGGCTGGTGACGTACACCGGCGGATCACGGCCGGCGCTGAACTGGTTCCGCCCGGTGTGGCATCCCTGGCTCGGCACCGGACTCGGCTGGGGCCAGCAACGCGCCGGGAACCAGCTGGAGTTCAACACCCCCGGCTGGGGCGACTCCGGGCCCGACCACACCGGCTTCGGCGACGTGTGGAGCGAGGACAGCGGGATGACCCAGCAGACCTCGGTCTACCAGGACGGCACCCTGGTCGACCGGGGCACCGGTTCCGCGGGTTACGTGTGGGACGCGCCGGCCGACGAGCACACCTACCAGGTGGTCACCGACACCGCCCTGGACGCCGACAGCTGGCCGCTCGCCACCCGGGGCCACGCCGAGTGGACCTTCCGGTCGGCGGCCACCCCGGACGACCACTGGAGCTACCTCCCGCTGATCAACCTCGCCTTCGACGTCGGCACCGACCTCGCGGGGGACGTCAGGGGCGGCCACCGGGTCCCGGTCGGGATCGGCGCCTCGTACGTGGCCGGAGCGAGCGGCACCGGGACCCTCGGCGGACCGCGCCTCGCGGTCTCGTACGACGACGGCGCCTCCTGGCGAAACGTGCCCCTCACCCGTGCCGGGCGCGGTGTGCTCGCGGTGCCGCGCGACGCCGCGTACGTCTCGCTGCGGGCCTCGGCGAGCGACGACCGGGGCGGCTCGGTCACCCAGGAGATCGTCCGGGCGGTGGGAGTGAGGTGACTCAGGGCCGGGGGTGACCCGTGACGCCCCGGATCACCCCCAGCTCCACCAGGTCCTGCGGCCGGATCCGCAGCTGGCCGGCGGTCGCCTCGACCTCCTGCGGAGGCCGTTTGAGGATCGCCGCCGCCAGCTCCGGGGCGATGACAGAGAAGTAACTGTCGGGCGTGGCCCAGGTGTTGCCGGGCGCGGCCAGCGCCAGTGCCCCGCCCGAGCCGCCCTCGCCGATGACGAGGGTGGTGATCGGCGTCCGGGCCGCGGCCACCGCGCCGAACAGCTCCGCGATCGCCGCCCCCGCGCCCTGCCGTTCCGCCTCGGCGTCGTTGGCGGCGCCCGGGGTGTCGACGAGGGTCAGCACGGGGATCCCGAGCCGGTCGGCGAGCCGTATCAGGCGGGTGGCGGTCCGGTATCCGGCGGGCCGGGTCGCCGTGCCCGTCTGCGCGGCGAAGGCGACGGTACGGCCGTCCCGCTCGCCGAACCCGCACAGCATCCCGCCCGGATCCGCGCCGCCGCACCGGTCGCCGACGAGGGCGGCCCGGCGGTCTCCGAAGTAGGCGTCCAAGTAGGCCTGGGCACGCGGCCGTCGCGGAGACCGGGCCCGCTGGACGGCCTGCCATCCGGTGGCGGGCAGGCCGGTGTCACCCAGGGCGTCCGGCGGGTCGGCGGGGGCCGCGGCCGGGTTGGTGAGCAGCCGCAGCCACAGCCCGAGCGCCGCCTTCAGCTCTTCCAGTGGCACCACGGCGTCCGCCGACCCGGCCGCGAGCTGCGCGTGGGCGGTGTACGCCGCCGGGTCCGCGTCCGGCGGCCGGACCCGGGAGCCCGCGAAGCCCACCTGTGCCCCGGGCAGCGCCAGGACGACGTCGGCGCCGGCGCCCAGGGTGGCCCAGCCACCGCCGGTCGTCGGATCGCGCAGGACGGCGATCTGCGGCAGCCCCGCCTCCCGGGTGAGCGCCGACTGCCGTGCCACCCGCTGGAGCTGGGACAGCGCGAGCATGCCCTCCTGCATCCGGCTGCCGCCGGTGGCGACCAGCGGGACCACCGGGAGCCGGTGCCCGCGGGCATGCGTGTACGCCGCCTCCAGCCGGTCCCCGGTCCGCTCGCCCAGCGAGCCGCCGAGGAACCCGAACTCGAACACGATCAGCACGGCCGCCGTGCCCTCGACGCGCGCGGTGCCGACGACGACGGACTCCTCCTCGCCGGTGCGCCTCGCGGCGCGGGCGCGCGAGGCGTCGTACCCCTGCCAGCCGAGGGGACCGTCGGGCCGGGACTCCCGTGGCGGGTGCGGGAGTTCGGCGAAGGTGCCGGGGTCGGCGACGAGGTCGAGGAACTGCCGGGCGGAGAGCCGGACCGGCCGGCTGTCAGACACCCAGGGCCCGCTTCATGATCTTCCCCATGTCGTTGCGGGGGAGGGCGTCCAGGTAGCGGACGACCCGCGGGCGCTTGTGCGGGGCGAGCCGGCCGGCCACATGGTCCGCCAACTCCCGCTCCCCGGGCGGGGACTGCGGATCCACCGGGACGATCCAGGCGACGATCCGCTCGCCCAGGTCCGCGTCCGGCTCCCCGGTGACGGCGGCCTCCCGCACCCCCGGATACTCCAGCAGCGCGTTCTCGATCTCACCCGCCCCGATCTTGTAACCGCCGCTCTTGATCAGGTCGGTGGCCTTGCGGCCGACGATCCGCACATAGCCGTCCGGCTCGCGCACGGCCATGTCGCCGGTGCGGAACCAGCCGTCGGCGGTGAAGGCGGCGGCGGTGGCGTCGGGGCGGTTGAGGTACTCGGTGAACAGGTTCGCACCGCGTACCTGGATCTCCCCGACGGTCTCCCCGTCGAACGTGGCGAGCGCCGTCCCGTCCTCCTCCACCAGCCGCAGCTCCACACCCGGCAGCGGCACCCCGACGGTCCCCGCCCGGGCCTCCCCGTCCGCGCGCACACTCGTGTTCATCAGGGTCTCCGTCATGCCGTACCGCTCGACGACCCGGCGCCCGGTCGCGGCCGCGATCCGCTCGTGGTCGTGGACGGGCAGCGCGGCCGACCCGGAGACCAGCAGCCGGGCGCGGCCGAGGGCCTTCGCCAGCGCGGGGTCGGCGGGCAGGGCCTCGGCGATCCGGTGGTACATGGTGGGGACGCCGAACAGCATGGTGGCGCCGTCGTTCAGCTCGCGGGTCACGCCTTCGGTGTCGAACCGCCCGAGGTGCCGCACGGAACCACCGCGCCGCAACGGCCCGAGAATCCCCAGCACCAGCCCGTGCACATGGAACAACGGCAGCCCGTGCACCAGGACGTCGTCCCCGGTCCACTGCCAGGCGTCGGCGAGCGCGTCCAGGGTGGCGGCGAGTGCCCGGCGCGGGAGGACGGCGCCCTTGGGCGGGCCTGTGGTGCCGGAGGTGTAGACGACGAGGGCGGGGTCGGCCTCGGTGGTGCGGTCCTCGGGGACCGGGCCGACGGCCCGCACGTCGACGTCGATACGCGGCAGGCCGGCCACGGCCGCGGGGAGTTCGGTCCCCGGGGCGGCCAGCACCGCGGCCGGCGCGCTGTCGGAGAGGATGTGCGCGAGTTCCTTGTCACCGGACTTGGGGTTGAGCGGCACGGCGGCCCGGCCGGCCAGCAGGGTGCCGACGACGGCGACGGCGGTCTCCAGCTCCGGAGTCGCCCACACGGCGACCCGGTCGGCGTCCCGGACGCGGCCGGCGACAGCGCCCGCGGCGGCGGCGAGCTGCCCGTACGTCAGCGACCGGGCGCCGAAGCGCAGGGCGACCCTCCCCCGGTCTTCGTCCGGGGGGACCCCCATCCCGCTGCGCTCGCCCGGACCGTCCACCAGGGCCGGAAACAGAAGGGACACGCGACGACTCCTCACCGGTCGGAACCTCGACAGACCCTTCCTACACCAGCCGGCGCCCTCCGGGCCGCCCCACCCACACTCCGCCCCTCGACCGCCTCCTATCCGATCGAGACCTGTGGGTGGGTGCGAGGCACGACGTCGGCGACGACCGCGCTCACGTTGTCGTCCCCGCCCGCCGTGTCGGCCGCCTCGACCAGCGTCCGTACCGTGTCCGCCGGGCCGCCCCCGCTCAGCAGCTCCCGGATCCGTTCGTCGGAGACCACCCTGCTCAGCCCGTCCGAGCACAGCAGGTACCGGTCGCCGTCCCGGGCCTCGTGCAGTTTCAGGTCCGGTACCGCCGGCTCGCTCCCCGACAGCGCCCTGGCCAGCAGCATCCGCTGGGGGTGGGTGGCGGCCTCCGCCGGGGTCAGCCGTCCCTCGTCGATCAGCGACTGCACCACACTGTGGTCGTGCGTGATCCGGAACAGTTCCCCCTCCCGCAGCAGGTACGCCCGCGAGTCCCCGATGTGCACCAGGGCCAGCCGGGACCCGGTCCACAGCAGCGCGGTGAGTGTCGTACCGGCATCCGTGTCCCCCGCCGTCACGTCCCGCACGGCCTCGTCCGCCGAACGCACCGCGTCCTCCAGCAGGTTCAGTACGTTCCCCGCCGACAGCTCGGCGTCCTCCAGGAACTTCAGCGCGTCCACGGCGGCGGCACTGGCCCGGGCCCCGGCCGCCCCGCAGCCGTCGGCGACGGCCAGCAGCCGGTGTCCCGCGTACACGGTGTCCTGGTTGGTCGGCCGGACATGCCCCCGGTCCGAGTGGGCGGCGTAACGCAACTCCAGCATCGTCGTCGTTTCCCTTCTCGATTCTCCCGACAGGTGGTCGACGAGGAACGCGGCCAGGTCCGCCCGTACGGCGGTCTCCGCCTCGACCCGGGCCCAGTACGCCCGGATCTCCTGAGCGGCCCGGCCGGCCGGCAGTCCGCACACCTCGCGGATCCGCGCCAACGGCATCCCCAGCCGCCGCAGCCAGGCCACCAGCCGGGCGCGTTCGAGCTGCTCGACGGCGTAGTACCGGTAGCCGGTGTCCGGGTCGACCCGGGCGGGCCGCAGCAGATCCAGCTCGTCGTACAGCCGCAGTGCCTTCGGCGACAGCCGGCAGGCCTTCGCGAAGGCGCCGATGGTCAGCCACTTCATGCCGTACCTCGTGTTCCTCGACGTCTGCCACCGATGCTGGGGCTTCACCAAAGGTGAAGGTCAACGGGGCGGCCGCGGTTGCGGTACGGCAGGCAGGAGTGGTTAGCCTGCGACGGACCGGAACACCCCCGCCGCCACCAGGACAAGGGAGCCCCCGCCGTGCCCCGAATAGCCCTCGCCACCTACGACCCCGGCGCGGAGCCGAGCAAGGACCAGGACCTGCCGGTGCTGCTGCGCGCGCTGACCGCCGCGGGGGCGGACGCCGTCGCCCGTCCCTGGGACGACCCCGGCGTGGAGTGGGGCGCCTTCGACCTGGTCGTCATCCGCTCCACCTGGGACTACAGCTGGCGCACCGAGGAGTTCCTGCCGTGGGTGGAGCGGGTGGGGAAGGCGACCCGGATCGCGAATCCGGCCGCCGTGGTCCGCTGGAACAGCGACAAGCGGTATCTCGGTGATCTCGCGGCGGCCGGTGTGCCCGTCGTACCGACCCGGTACCTCGCGCCGGGCGACCCGGTCGAGCTGCCGTCCGACCGCGACTTCGTCGTCAAGCCCGCCTTCGGCGCCGGCGCCCGGTTCGCCGCCCGCTACACGCCCGACGAGCACGGGACGGCCGTACGGCACCTGGCCCGGATGCACGACGAGGGGCTGACCGCGATGGTCCAGCCGTACGTCGCCGGGATCGACGTCAGCGGTGAGCGGGCGCTGCAGTTCCTCGGCGGCCGGCTGCTGCACGCCAGCCGCAAGCGGGCGGTCCTCACCCCGGGCACGGCGTACGACGCGGACAAGGTCGCCCACCCCGACCTGACGCGGTGGACCCCTGTCGCGGCCGAACTCGAGGTCGCGGAGCGCGCGTTGGCCGCCGTACCGGAGGCGCCCGAGCTGCTGTACGCCCGGGTGGACCTGGTCGACGGGGCGGACGGGCAGCCGCAGGTGATGGAACTGGAGCTGGTCGAGCCGAACCTGTTCCTGTTCCTGCACCCCGGATCGGTGGACGGGGTGGCGGAGGCGATCCTCAGCGCGGCTCGTCGATGACCGCGGTGCGCTGGAGCAGGCCCCAGGTGAACTCCGCGACCACCTGACGGCCGTCGGGGACCTTGAAGGTGAGGCCCCAGCGGGTGGGGGCCGTGCCCTCCAGGGGGCGGGCGGGGGCGAAGGCGCGGGCGGCCTCGTCGACCGTGCAGGACCACGGGGCGAGGTCGTCGAGGGTCTCCAGCTTCGGGGCGGCGGCGCCGGGGGCGCGGACCAGCCATTCGTTCCAGACCGCGCCGCCGGGGCCGGCCATGACCTCGAAGCGGAGCGTGGGCCACAGGGGGAGGGGCCACTGCCAGGCCACGCACTCCAGGTCACCGACGGTGCGTTTGGTCTCGGAGTCGGGCGGGCCGAGGACCGAGCGGTAGCGGGCGGCCGCCGAGCGGGACCGGGGCGAGCGGGCCATCGCCTGCCACCGCTTGTTGGCCTCCCGCATGTCCGCGATCGACGCGCCCAGCGCGCGCCGGGCGTCCTCGACCAGGTCCGGGTTGTGGTCGGCCATACGGCGCAGCAGCACCAGCTGGAAGTCCAGTCGCATGCCACCCATGGTGCACATACCGGCCCCCGGCTGGTTCCCGGCCATTGCCCGGGCAATCCCCGATGGCTAGCCTGTGTTCGTCATGCCGATCGCCTGTTGATATCTCGAACGGCTTCCGCGGTTTCCGACGATATCTGGCGCTTAGACCCAAGGGAGGGGGCCGGACGTGGGACGCCTCGTGCCTGCCGTGACCCGGGCTCTCGACATTCTTGAGCTCTTCCTCGACGGGGACGGGACTCTCTCCGCCCCCGACATAGTGCGCAGACTCCAGCTGCCCCGCACCACCGTGCACGAGCTGGTGACCACGCTCTCCGCCCGCTCGTACATCGTGTCCGTACCCGGACAGCCCGGACGATACCGGCTCGGCGTCCGCCCGTACCAGCTCGGCAGCCGGTACGCCGAGCAGCTCGACCTCGCCGCCGAGGGCCAGCAGGTCGCCCGGTCCGTCGCCGAGACCTGTGACGAGACCGTCCATGTGGCGATCCTCGAAGGGACCGACGTCATCTACATCGCCAAGGTCGACTCCACGCACGCCGTCCGCATGGTCTCCGCCGCCGGCCGCCGGCTTCCCGCCCACTGCACCTCGGTCGGCAAGATGCTGCTGGCCTCGCTGCCGGAGCCGGAGCTGACCGCGCGCATCCCGGACGACGCCGACCTCGTCGCGATGACCCCGAACAGCATCACCGAGCCGGGCGCGCTGCGCGAGGCCCTCACCGGGATCCGGGCGCGTGGCATCGCCGTGGAGAGCCGGGAGTCCAACCCGGACGTCTCCTGCGTCGCCGCGCCGGTCCGCGACCGGACCGGGCAGGTCGTCGCGGCGCTGTCCATCTCCGTCCCGATGATCCGCTGGAGCGACGAGCGCCGCGTCGAGCTGGAGCAGCTCGCGGCCAAGGGCGCCGCCGAACTCTCCGAGCGCCTCGGCCACCGGAGCGTGGCATGACGACGGGACGCACGGCACACACGGCGTACGAGGTCGCGGTGGCGGCGGAGGCGACGCTGGGCGAGGGCCCGACGTGGGACGCGGCGACCGGCCGGCTCCTCTGGATCGACGTCCTGGGCGCGCGGATCCACACGTACGACCCGGCCACGGACCGCCGCACGATCCGTACCGCGGAGCAGCACATCGGCGCGGTCAAGCCGCGCGCGAACGGCGGCCTGGTTCTCAACCTCCGCGACGGCGTCGGCCTCCTCGACCCCGACGACACGTTCCGCTGGCTCCACCGCGAGCCGGTCCCCGGCCGCCGCGCCAACGACGCGGCGGTGGCGCCGGACGGCTCCCTGTGGGCGGGCACGATGCGCTACGACGAGACGGTGGGCGGTGGCACGCTGTCCCGGGTGACCGGTGACGGCTCGGTCACCACCCTGCTGCCCGATGTCACCGTCAGCAACGGGACGGGCTGGAGCCCGGACGGCAGCCGCGTGTACTACGTCGACACGCCGACGCGGCGGGTGGACGTCTTCGACTACGACGGCGAACTCCCCGTCGACCGCCGCCCGTTGGTGACCATCGAGGAGGATGCCGGGTTCCCCGACGGGCTGACGGTGGACGCGGAGGGCTGTGTGTGGGTGGCGCTGTGGGGCGGGGGAGCGGTGCGCCGCTACACGCCTGACGGCGAGCTGGACCGGGTGATCAGCCTGCCGACGCCGCTGACGACGGCCTGTGCGTTCGGCGGCGCCGATCTGACCGACCTGTACGTCACGTCGGCGCGGGTGGGGCTGGAGCGGCCGCATCCGACGGCGGGTTCCCTGCTGGTGATTCCGGGTGCCGGGAAGGGAGTCGCCCAACCGGCGTTCCAGGGGTAGCGGTCGGGGAGGCGGGGGAGGGGTGGTGGCGGTGGTCGCCAGGGCGCGGGTGCGTGGGGGCTGGTCGCGCCCACGCGGCGGCAGCCGCAAATCGAATACAGCCCCGCGCCCCTTACGGGGCGCTGCACAGCCGCGCCTTCCCAGCTGACCCAGCCTGCCGGCGCCGGTGAGCGACACCCCCGCCCCCGGCCAACCCCCGCCTACATGACCCCCGCCGCCTTCAGCTCCTCCGTGGTCAGCGGGGGGCGGGTCAGCTGGGGTCTCAGCGGTCCCACCAGCGCGCCCAGCACCACACCCGGCGTCATCAGCACCTCCGTGCCCCGCTCCAGCGACGTCACGTCCGTCACCCGGCGGGCGATCCGGCCGTTCCCGGTCGCCGTGTACAGGAGCCGGTCCACATACACCTGTGTCAGCCGGTCCCGCAGGGTCGGGCCGTTCTCCGTCGCGCCGGGGTAGAACACGTCCGCCCCCGTCGACAGCTCCCAGGCCGCCCGCGCCGGCCGGCTCACCGCCTTCTGGAGGGAGCGCGCGAGCCCGGGGGCGCCCCAGCCCTGACGTCGTATCACGTCCCGCATCGCGAGCGCCCCTTGTGCCGCCACCGACATCCCGTGCCCGTACACGGGGTTGAGCGCGCACACCGCGTCGCCGAGGACGACCAGGTTCTCCGGCCAGGCCGGGGCCCGTTCGTAGAAGTGCCGCCGGTTGGCCGTCGTACGGGTCATCGACACGTCGGTCAACGGCTCGGCGTTCGCGAGGAGTTCGGCGATGACGGGGTGGGCCAGGTCCTCCCGGGCGTAGCGCAGGAAGTCGTCGGCGCCGGGGCCCGGCTCGCCGCCGCGGCTGCCGTGGAGGGTGACCAGCCACCGGCCGTTCTCGATCGGCATCAGGACACCGCCGCGTCCGGGGGCGCCGCCCCGCGGGCTCGCCTGGACGTTGACGATCGGGAAGCCGGTGCGGACCGTCTCCGCCGGGGCCCGGAACATCCGGCTGGCGTAGGTGATACCGGCATCGACCTCACGGAACTCGGGTGCGGGCAGGCCGAGTTCGGCCAGCCAGGCGGGTGTGCGGGAGCCTCGGCCGGTCGCGTCGACGACCAGTTGCGCGGCGCGCACGTGCTCAGCGCCGGAGTCGAGCGCCCGCAGCCGTACGCCCGTGACGGCGAGGTCCGTGCCGAGCAGGCCCACCGCCTCGGTGCGCGGCAGCAGTTCGATCCGGTCGTCGGCGAGGACCCGCTCCCGTACCACCCAGTCCAGCAGGTCCCGGCTGCCGGGCAGTACGAACGCCGACTCCGCCCAGCGCCGGTACCAGCCCTGCGGGGACAACGCCACCATGTCCGTGGTCACCGGCAGCCGCCGTACGCCCGCCGACCGCAGTCGTCCGATGGTGCCGGGGAGCAGCTCCTCCAGGGCGCGGGCGCCGCCGGACCACAGGTGGTGGACGTGCCGGGCCTGCGGGAGCCCCTTGCGCGGTTCCGGTCCGGCGGGCAGCGCGTCCCGTTCCACCACCACGACCCGGTCCGTGAAGGGGGTGAGCGCCCGGGCCGCGAGCAGGCCGGCGAGGGAGCCGCCGAGGACGACGGCGATGCGGTCAGTCATGAAGGGCAACGCTCTCTGCTGGGGCGGTCGCACGTTCCCGTACCGCCTCGATCCGGTCGGGGTGGCGCAGCGCCCGGGACACCGCCCCGATCTCCCGGAGGAGGTGGGTGGCGTCCGGGGCGCCGGCCGCGTCGGCGGGCTCCTCGGTACGGCCCCGGGTGCCGACGGCGTTCAGGATGCTGACCGCGGAGGCCAGTGCCCGGGCCCGCTCGGGCGGGTGGCCGAGGTCGAGCGCGGCCTCGTAGGAGCGCCGGTCGAGGTCGGCGTCGATGCGCCGGGTCAGGGGCAGCAGGACGTCCCGGATGAACGTCTCGCGCCGGGTCAGCCGCAGCTCGGGCGTGGCGCGCAGCACGAAGGGGACGCCGTCGCCGTGCACGGTCCGGGTCAGCTGGTACAGCGGCCGCAGCTCGTGGTGGGCGAGCCGGACCCGCCAGCGGTCGTGGAGGTACTGGCCGGCGTGCGGCAGGATGAAGCCGACGGCGATGTTGATCGCGGACAGGGCGGCGACCGGCGGGGCCAGGCTGGTGCTGAGCCAGTCCAGGTCCGAGCCGCACCAGCGGGCGGTGACCGCGACCAGCTTGCAGACGTCGAAGATCAGGTTCAGGACGTAGCCGACGCCGAGCAGTTTCAGTCCCCAGCGCAGCCAGGCGTCGAGGCCCTCGGTGCGCACCCAGTTCCAGATCAGCCGCGAGGTGATGAGACAGGCCACGCAGTGGGCGACGAGGTAGAGCAGGATCTCCTCGCGCATGAAGGGGGTGGTGGCGTAGTACGTGTCCAGGTCCCGGAGCCGTTCCACCGGTACGTCGGCGAGCGCGAACAGCAGCCACAGGGCGGCGATCACCGAGGAGTAGCCGGCGATCACCCAGCGCATCGCGCGCCGGGTGGCGGCCGAGCGGTCGGCGAGCCCGTTGCGCCAGGCGATGATCAGCAGCAGGCAGGAGCCGCCGAACGCGGTGATGAGCGAGTAGCACCAGGGCGCTGAGATGTTGGGGACGCCGGTCCACCGGTTGACGGTGGCGATCGTCGACGGCGTGCAGAACACGAACACCGCGCAGGCGAGCAGCAGCAGTCCGCCGACCGCGCGCAGCAGCGGGTCGCGCCACAGCCGGATGATGGTGGGCAGCTTGATCACCAGGGCGGTGGTCAGTACCGCGGTGGGGATCCAGAAGGAGATGTAGAGCTCGCTGAGCAGCCCCGAGGGGGTCGGCGCCGACAAGGGGGTGGTCACCGTGCCGCTCCGCCGCGTCCGCGGTAGCCGAGGGTGCGCTGGACTGGGTCGGACGGAGAGCGGCGCGGGTGCTCCATGTAGGGCCGGAAGGCGGTCGCCAGCCGGTACCCGAAGTCGTCGGCCTCGGCCTCGTCGGTCTCCCGGGAGCCGTTGCGGGCGGCCACCGTCAGCGCCATGTCCCGCCAGCCCGGTTGGCCGGCCAGCGCGCGGGCCGCCTCCGGGCCGACCTCGTGCGGATGTCGGTGGCCGGTGTGCAGATGCCACAACTCGTGGCCGAGGATGACCAGTTGCTGCACGGCCTCGGCCCGCTCCTCGACGATGACCAGGTCGAAGTCCTGGAACTCCACCCAGACTCCGGTGACCTCGATCTCGTCCGGGAACCGCTCGAACCGCAGCTCCACCGGCCGCCCGGCGCGCAGCGCGGTCATCTCCTCGCACAGCGCCCGGCACAACTCGCCCGCCCCGGCCGGCCGTCGGGGCCGGGCGCGGACGGCGGCGGTGAGGTCGGCGGCGAGCCGGCGCATCTCCGCGGTCGGCCGGGAGCGCCGGGCCGCTGTGTTCGGCCGGGGGTGCCGCAGCCTGGCGGTGATCCGGGCCCACCGGTGCCGCGCGCCGGCCAAGTCCATCGCTCCCCCTTCGTACCGCCCCGACGGCGGTCACCGCGCTGCGTCGGCCCGTCCGAGATTACGCGTCCGGATGTGTCCGCGTCATGCGATCCGGTGACGGTGGTTGACCTCGGAACAACCGCCGACGCAGGAAAGTCCCGCCGGATCTGTTGACGTGCAAGCGCTTCGATTTTACGGTCCCGTTCGAAGTTACGAGCGAAATCCGACATACCGAACGCGCCGCTGCTACGACGCCGAGGGCAGACCCGCACCCGCCCACGAAACACAAGGACCCCACCCCCGAAAGGCGACCATTGCGCACCGCCCGCTTCACCCTCGACCCCGCCTTCACCGTCGGCGAAGTCAACCCCCGCCTGTTCGGCTCCTTCGTCGAGCACCTGGGCCGCTGTGTCTACACCGGCATCTTCGAGCCGACCCACCCCACGGCCGACGCCGAAGGCCTCCGCACCGACGTCCTCGACCTGGTCCGCGAACTCGGCGTCACCACCGTCCGCTACCCCGGTGGCAACTTCGTCTCCGGCTACAAGTGGGAGGACTCGGTCGGCCCGGTGGAGGAGCGCCCGCGCCGCCTCGACCTCGCCTGGCGGTCGACGGAGACCAACCGCTTCGGACTCGGCGAGTACATCGCGTTCCTGAAGAAGGTCGGCCCGCAGTCCGAGCCCATGATGGCGATCAACCTCGGCACGCGGGGCGTGGCGGAGGCTCTGGAACTTCAGGAGTACGCCAACCAGCCCTCCGGAACCACCCTGTCGGACCTCCGCGCCGCCCACGGCGACAAGGACCCCTTCGGCATCAGGCTCTGGTGCCTGGGCAACGAGATGGACGGCCCCTGGCAGACCGGCCACAAGACCGCCGGGGAATACGGCCGCATCGCCGCCGAGACCGCCCGCGCCATGCGCCAGATGGACCCGTCCGTGGAACTGGTCGCCTGCGGTTCCTCCAGCCAGTCCATGCCGACCTTCGCCGAGTGGGAGGCGACGGTCCTCGCGGAGACGTACGACCTGGTCGACTACATCTCCCTGCACGCCTACTACGAGCCCCAGGACGGCGACGTCGACTCCTTCCTGGCGTCCGCCGTCGACATGGAGTCCTTCATCGAGAACGTGGTCGCCACCTGTGACCACGTGGGCGCCAGGCTGAAGTCCAAGAAGAAGATCAACCTCTCCTTCGACGAGTGGAACGTCTGGTACACCTCGAAGTGGCATGAGATCGAGAACTCCGCCGCGCGGGACTGGCCCGAGGCTCCCCGCCTCCTGGAGGACAACTACAGCGTCCTGGACGCCGTCGTCTTCGGCTCCCTCCTCATCGCCCTGCTCCGCCACGCCGACCGCGTCACGGTGGCCTGCCTGGCCCAGCTGGTCAACGTCATCGCCCCGATCATGACGGAGCCCGGCGGCCCGGCCTGGCGCCAGACGACGTTCTTCCCGTTCGCCCAGGCGTCCCGGTACGGCCGGGGCCAGGTCCTGGACGTGCGGGTCGACTCACCGGCGTACGACACGAAGAAGTACGGCGAGACGAGCCTGCTGCACGCGACAGCGGTCAGGGCCGACGACGGCACGGTCACCGTCTTCGCCGTCAACCGCAGCCGGACGGAGACCCTGCCCCTCGAAATCGTCCTGAGCGGCCTCGACCTGACGTCGGTGACCGAACACAACGTCCTGGCGGACGAGGACCCCGACGCCCGCAACACGTTGGAGGAGCCGGAGCGGGTGGCGCCGCACCAGGCCGAGGGCACATCGCTGAACGACGGCACGCTCAAGGCCACTCTGGAGCCCTTGTCCTGGAACGTGATCCGACTGACGTAGGGGCCGGCGCCCCTTGCTTTCAGGGGCGCGGGGAACTGCGCGAGCAACCCCACACAACCCGCACTCAACGGCCGGGGGAGTCCACCCCCACAACCGGTACTCCTCCGGCCGCACTCCCCAGTAGCTCCAGCCGCACGACCCCCGGCCCGAACGCGCTCGTCCCATCCGAAAGCACGGCCAGTGCCAGCGTGTTGGACCCCCGGGTCCGCAGGATCCCGTTCGGCAGAACGAACGTGTGCTGCGGCCCCACATCGTTGACGTACTGTCCGAGGTTCCAGCCGTTCAGGAAGATCTGGGCCCGGTAGGCCCGCGCCGGATCGTCCTCGAGGACCAGCCCCACCGACGCGTCGACCCCGTCCGGCACGGCCAGCTTGAAGCCGGTGCGGTACCAGGTGACGCCCATACCCTTGTCCGCGCACGGGAGTTCGGCCGGTTCCCATCCGGCGTCGGCGAAGCCGGGCAGATGCCAGCCCTGCCGCTCCCCGTAGAGCCCGCCGTTGTTCAGCGGACCCCGCACCGGATCGGGCGCGGTCTCGCCCTGGATCCGCCAACTCACCTTCGGCGAGGCGCCCTTGAAGGTGACGGCGGTCAGGCCCCGGGCCACCTTGTGGGTGTCCAGGGACCGGCCGTCCATGTCGTGCTGCATCCGCCGCACCAGCACGGACAGCACATGCTGCCGCTGCGCGCGCTGTTCCTCCTCCGACCCCTGCTCCGGCTTCTCCTCCGACTCCTTCTTCCACTGCTTCTTCAGCCCGGCGGCGGAGAACTCGGCCGTGGCCGCCCAACTGCCCTGCCGGACCGTCTTCGTGTCCGGCACCGGCATCCGGTGCGAACCGAGCGGCTTCCCGTCCAGCCAGGCCATCAGCATGCCCTGGGTGCCCGTGCTGTAGGCGAGGGAGAGGGACTCCAGGTCCGCGAGGTCGCCGTCCACCCGGCCTCGGTACCAGACGTCCCCGTAGTGGAAGCCGTAGTCGTCGGCGAACAGCACCGGCTGTCCGTCCGGGACCGGCGTCGTACTGAACGACGTCTTCTTGTCGGCCACCGTCCACGACGCGTCGTCGAAGGCCGGCGCCGACTCGGGGTTCTCGGTCTTCCGGCGCCAGCCGGCCAGGACCGGCAGCGCCGGCTTCGGCGCCCCGGCCAGGTCCGACGTGGCGACCAGGCTTTCCGAGAGGGTCGCCCGGGTCTGTACCGGCCGCCCGTTCCAGGTGACCGAGGAGATCCCGCGTGGTCCCCACACCTCCACGCCGCTGGGCCCGACCGTGTCCCCGGTGAGCTGCACGGTCGACCCGCTGAGCTTCGCGTGCCGCAGCAGCGCCGGGCCGTAGACCAGCAGAGTGCCGGACGGGGTGTCGTACGGGAACAGCCGTAGCGAGGTCGCGTCGTCGGCGAAGAGCAGGAGCAGCGGGGTGTCGCTCTCGCCGCGCTGGACCAGGACCCGGGTGAGCCCGCCCTGTCCGAGCGGCGCGGTGACGTGCAGGACGCCCTGGTCGTACACCCAGGCCGCCTCGGCGTCCAGGCGCTGGACGAAGGGCTCGCTCGGGCACTCGAGCACCAGGTGCGCCATCTCGCCGTACCGGCCGGTGAACAGGGCGATGTCCTGCCTGCCGGCGGTGAACACGGCCATCGGCTGGGCGGTGGCGTACCGCAGCTTCCGCTTGCCGAGGGAGAGCCCGGTGGTGATCAGCCGGGCGTCCTTGGCCGGGACGGTGACCTCGATGTCGTCACCCCCGTCCCGCTTGTGGGTCCTCAGGGTGGACGTCACCTCGCTCGTCCCGTCGTTGCGCAGCACGTACACGTGCGCCTGGGTGTCCGGGTTGGTGAGGTGGTACGTCTTCAGCCCGTCCGCGTGGACGTCCGCCGCGCGCTCCAGCTTGGCGAAGTCCGGGACACGTTGCAGGAGGTGGCCGAGCTGGTGCATCGGCGCGATCTTCGGAGTGACGTTGCGGGCCTCGTCGATGGCCGCCCCGTAGTCGTACGACGTGTAGACGACCGGCGCCGGAAGCCAGCCCCAGTTCGTGCCGCCGTAGGTCATGTAGACGTTGTGCAGGGTGATGCCGTTGGCGAGGTTGGTGAGGTAGAAGCGGCGTTCGTAGGCCGCGTCCCGGGTGCGCCGGGACTCGGCGTACCCCTTGCCGCCGAACTCGACCCCGCCCCACGGATCGAACCAGCCGCCTCCGTACTCCGGCACGAACCCGGGCGTACGGGGACTGGCGGTCGCGCCGCCCTTGAGGCCGCCGATCCCGAAGTCGCCCCAGTCCGGCGGGGTCTGGGTGGGGGCCGGGTAGCCGTCGAAGCCGTACAGCCACTTCCCGGTCTCGCCGCCGGTGTCGAAGGAGCCGGGGATCCAGTAGCCGTTGCGGCCCTTGTCGTTGTGGAAGAGGGGGACGTCGATGCCGTCCGCCCGCACCTTCTTGTACAGGTGGGACATGTAGGCGGGGCCGGCCGGGTCGGCGACGTGGCCGTCGTACTCGTTCTCGATCTGGTAGAGCAGGACGGTACCGCCGCCGTCCGTGTGCTGGTGGCGGCGCACGATGCGGTTGACGGCCGTCAGCCACGCGTCGACGTGCCCGAGGTAGGTGGGATCGGTGGTGCGGGCCGAGCCCCGCGTGGCGGTCAGCCAGCCGGGGAAGCCGCCGGCGTCGACCTCGGCGTTGATGTAGGGGCCGGGGCGGAGGATGACGTACAGCCCGGTCTCGGCGGCCGTGCGCAGGAACAGGTCCAGGTCACGGACGCCGGTGAAGTCGAACGTGCCGGGCGCGGGGGAGTGGTAGTTCCACGCCACGTAGATGCTGACGGTGTTGTAGCCGTGCGCCCGCATCTTCTCCAGCACGTCCCGCCACAGGGACGGGCTCGGGAGCCGGAAGGGGTGCAGTTCGCCGGACCAGACGACCAGCCGCCGGCCGTCGACCACGAGGGAGTACTGGTCGTGGCCGATCGCGTGCCGCCGCCCGTCGGCACGCGGCGGGGCGGGGGCCGGGCCGGTCGGCACGGTCCGTGCCGCGTACGCCGCGGGCGCCCCGGGGCCGCCGCTGCCGCCCAGGGCGAAACCGAGCGCGGCCGAGCCGGCGAGGGCACTGAAGGTACGTCTGCTGAGCGCCAAGGGATCCTCCCGGGCGATCTTACGGGGCGCGGGTGCCGCCATTGTCCACGGGAGTACGCCCCACAATGGACACATGAGGATCTCGGCACGAGCGGATTACGCGGTACGGGCGGTCCTGGAGCTCGCCGTACGGCAGGACGACGGCCCGGTGAAGGCCGAGGAGATCGCCGGGGCGCAGGAGATCCCGCACAAATTCCTGGAGGGAATTCTGGGTGACCTCCGGCGCGCCGGGATCGTCGACAGCCGACGTGGCGGGGGCGGCGGCTACCGGCTGGCCCGGGACGCGTCCGCGATCACCGTGGCGGACCTCATCCGGGCCGTGGACGGCCCGATCGTGTCGGTACGCGGCGAACGCCCCACGGGTCTGGCCTACACCGGCACCGCCCAGCCGCTGCTGCCCCTGTGGATCGCCCTGCGCGCGAACGTCCGCCGGATCCTCGAAGGGGTCACCGTGGCGGACATCGCGGCGGACGCCCTTCCGGAGCCGGTCCGGGCGCTGGCCGCGGAACCGGCCGCCTGGGAGAACCCCTAGGGGTGGGGCGGGAGGTCACGGCGGCTGTGAAATCCGGTGTTGTGAATGGCCGGAGTTCGCCCTGACCGGTCGGCGTGGGGATTCCTACGATGCGAGCGCCCCGTTCTTCACAGGAAACTCACAGGTTCTTCAAAGGTGAACCATATCGAGCCTTGAGGGGCGTGAGGGTCCTGTGGTCCGCGGGTGTCACCCCCCACCCGATCACCGAACCGGAGAAACCATGAAACCCATGAGGCATGGACTCCTGCTCGGCGGAGCGCTCGCCGCGCTGCTCACCGCCGGGTTGCCCGCCCAGGCCAAGGCCTCGTCGTCGCCCGTCTTCGACGACCCGCCGCCGGACAAGATCGTGATCAACGTCGCCACGGTGAACGGCTCCGGCTGCCCGCAGGGCACCACCGCCGTCGCCGTCTCCGAGGACAACGAGGCCTTCACCGTCACCTACAGCGAATACCTCGCCCAGGCCGGCGGCAACTCCGACCCCACCGCCTTCCGGCGCAACTGCCAGCTCAACCTGGTCGTTCACGTGCCGGGCGGTTTCACCTACGCCATCGCCAGCGCCGACTACCGCGGCTTCGCCTCCCTCCAGCAGGGCGCCACCGGTACCCAGCGCGCCTCGTACTACTTCCAGGGCTCGTCCAACACGGCCTCCGCGAACCACCCCTTCCGGGGCCCCTACGACGACAACTGGCAGGCCACCGACACCACCGACTGGGCCCAGCTGGTCTGGGCGCCCTGCGGGGTCCAGCGCAACTTCAACATCAACACGGAGCTGCGGGTGACCGCCGGGAGCGCGAACCCCGGCAAGGTCAGCTTCATGACCATGGACTCGACCGACGGTGAGATCAGCACCGTCTACCACCTGGCCTGGAAGCAGTGCCCCGCCAAGTAGGCCCCGTGAAGTAGTCCTGCGCCGGTCACAGGCTCCCCGGGCGGACCAGTCCGGTCCGCTTGACCCCCGTCAGGATGGGCGTGACCTCGGTCGTCGTGACGTGTTCCAGGGCGCCGACGGTCTCGCTCAGGAATACGTACAGCGCGTCGAGGTCGGCGTCGGTAGCCAGCCGTACAACCATGCCGTGCGCCGGCGCCTCCAGGCGCCGGCGCACGGTCAGCGCGGAGGTGTCGGCGCGGCGGGCGAGCTCCGTGCAGGAGCTCGCCCGTCCTTTCCCGGTGCGGATCGGAGACATCGCAACCGAGTGTTCAGCCCCGGGCCGCCGCCGTCGCCCGGAACGTGTTCCGGTACGCCTGCGGGGACACCCCGATCGCCGCGTGCAGGTGCTGCCGCAGGGACGTGCCGGTGGCGAAGCCGACCTCCGCGGCGATGCGGTCGATCGCCAGGTCGCTGGTCTCCAGCAGATGGCGGGCCCGGTGCACCCGCTGCTGGATCAGCCAGCGGCCGGGGCTGACGCCGGTCTCGTCCAGGAAGCGGCGCGCGAAGGTGCGCTGGCTCATCCGGGCATGCTCCGCCAACTCCCGCAGGGCCAGCGGCCGTTCCAGGTTCTCCAGGGCCCACGCCCGGGTGCCGGCGGTCCCGGTGGCGCTCTCGTCGGGCACCGGCTGCTCGATGTACTGCGCCTGGCCGCCGTCCCGCCACGGCGGTACGACACACTGCCGGGCCACGCTGTTGGCGACCGCGCTGCCGTGGTCGGAGCGGACGATGTGCAGGCAGACGTCGACACCGGAGGCGGCGCCCGCGGAGGTCAGCACGTCGCCGTCGTCGATGAACAGCACATCCGGATCCAGGGCTACCTGCGGGAACATCCGGCGGAACCGGGGCGCCAGCGCCCAGTGCGTCGTCGCGGGCCGTCCGTCCAGCAGCCCGGCCGCCGCGAGCGTGAACGCCCCCGTGCAGATGGAGACGATCCGGGTAGCGGGCCGGATCCGCGCGAGCGCGGCGGCCACCGGCGCGGGCACCTCGTCCGTGATCCGCGTCATGTCGTACGGCGGGACGACCACGGTGTCCGCGCTCTCCAGCGCCTCCGGCCCGTGTTCGAGGGTGACCGTGAAGTCGGCGTTGGTCGCCACCGTGCGGTCGTCCGTCGCCGCGCAGGTGACCACTTCGTAGGCGCCCGGGACGCAGGGGAAGACCCGGTTCGGGATGCCCAGCTCGAAGGGGTAGACCCCGTCGAGGGCGAGCACGACGACCCGGTGGGGGCGGGTCTTCAGGAAGGCGATCTCGGACATGGCACGATTCTATCGCCAGCCGCTGATGTAGCCACCGCCGTCGAGCCCCGGAAAGGCGTTTGACGCCCGTCGGCGCCCGGTGATCCGATGACGCGCATGAGCACAGGGCGCCTGCATCCCGGTATGCACCCCATCGACGACGGCCTTGTACGACGGTTGATCGCGGGACAGTTCCCGCGGTGGGCGGGGTCGGCAGTGCGGCGGTGGCCGTCCGGCGGCACCGTCAACGCCATGTACCGGCTCGGCGACGACATGGTCGTGCGGCTGCCGCTGGTCGAGGGCGGAGCCGAGGACGTGTCGAGGGAGCGGGAGTGGCTGCCCCGCCTCGCCCCGCACCTGCCCGTTCGCATTCCCGAGGTGCTCGGCGCCGGGGAACCTGCCCACGGGTATCCGTGGCCGTGGTCGGTCTACCGGTGGCTGCCGGGGGAGCTTCCCGAACCGGGCGCCCTGGCCGAGCCCGTGCTGCTCGCCGAGGATCTGGCCGCGTTCGTGACGGCGATGCGGAGCATCACCCTGCCGGACGCGCTGCGGGCCCACCGGGGCGGGCCGCTCTCCTCGCTCGACGCGGAGACCCGGGCGGCGATCGGGGAACTGCGCGGGATCCCGGAGGAGGGCATCGACTGCGACGCCGTGGCCGCCGTCTGGGAGGAGGCGCTGCGGGTCCCGGACGGCGACGGGCCGCCGGTCTGGCTGCACGCCGACCTGATGCCGGGCAACCTGCTGGTCGACGACGACGGCAGGCTCGCCTCCGTCATCGACTTCGGCTGCGCGGGGGTGGGCGACCCGGCCTGCGACCTGTTCCCGGCGTGGAACCTGCTGCCGCCCGAGGGCCGGAAGGCGTTCCGCGAGGCACTGGCCGTGGACGAACCGACCTGGATCAGCGGCCGGGCCCGCACCCTCTCCCAGGCACTGATCGCCCTGCCGTACTACCGGCACACCAACCCCGCGATGGCCCACAACGCCCGGCACGTGATCCGGGCGGTACTGGACGAAGGCTGACCGGTCACTTCCCCGCGTACGCGAGGAAGCCGGCCCAGGCGGCGGGGGAGAGGGCGAGCGCGGGGCCCTGGTCATTCTTGGAGTCGCGGATGTGGATGGTGGTGGGGCAGGTGGCTACTTCGACGCAGTCGCCGGAACCGCCGCTGCAGTAGCTGGACTTGTGCCAGGAGAGGGCGACTTCGATGCAGTTGTCGCCGGACGCGCTGCTGTAGCTGCTCTTGAACCAGGCCAGGCCGGACGTGCTCATAAGTCCCCTCGCATCCGTCGCAACAGGCTCACGGAGTCCTGGATGGTGAGAGCCTGCGAACGCATCCTGGCATACCGCCTCTGGAGAACGCTGACCACTTTCGGGTCGGAGATCAACTGCCCGCTTTCCTGGCCCTCGTTGTAGGCGTACCACCTGTTCTCAGGGGTTTCTAGCAGGCAGATCGGACCTTGTAGGCCCGAGTGCGACTCCTGGACGAGAGGCATGACCTGGATCTCGACGTTCCGCAGCTCGGACACCTCCAGGACGTGGTCGATGAGGCTGCGCGTGACTCCTGTGCCGCCGGTGCGTCGGAGGAACAAGTGCTCTTCGAGGATGAAGCTGAATGCGGTGTTCGCTCGTTCGCACAGCAGCTTCTGGTGTTCCGCTCGTGCAGCCCACCGCTCCTCGATCTCTGCGTCGTCCAACGGCGGAAGCTGTGCTGCGGACAGCGCCTCGGCGTAGGTCTTCGTCTGGAGCAGCCCTGGCAGCATTCGGCTCTCGTACGTGTACAACGTGATCGCCGTCGTCTCCATCCTCGCCCACTGCCGGAACCAGGCTGCCAACCCTGGTTGCCGCGCCAGATGCGCCGCCGCTTTCCGCAGGGCTCCCGTGTTGCCGGTGGCCTCCTCCGACGCCTCCACCAACGACTCGTCCGGCATCCGCCTCCCCAACTCCACCGATGCCACCGTGTGTTTCGAGAACCGCACCTGTTCCGCGAACTCCTCCCTGCTCAACCCGGCGTGCTCGCGCAACGCCTGGAGCACCGCTCCGAAGGTCCGCAGACTGTCCGACGACTCCGGCTCCACTCCATCGCCCACGTAGGCCACCTCCCGCCCCCCATGGTCACGGCCAGTGATCAGTACGGTCCAGTGCGTCACCGTGTACGCGCGCACAGCGTACGCGGCTCCCACCTGGTGAAGTGCCGGTTCCGGGCGGCAGATTGGACGCATGGACGCTCCCCTCACCACCGTCACCGTGAGTCGAACATTCGCCCAGCGGCTCAGTGCCACCCCACGCGGCGCACGCCTCGGCCGCCATCTCGCCGTAGCCCAACTCCACGCGTGGGGTGGCCCGTTCGCGTCGGCGGAGGTGATCGACAAGGTCGGCGTGATCGTCGCGGAGCTCGCGGCCAACGCCGTGACGCACGGGCGGGTGCCGGGGCGGGACTTCGAGCTGCGGGTGTCGCTGGTGACGGGGAGCGTGCGGGTCGAGGTCACGGACACCCTGGCCGAACGGCGGCCGCCCGCACCCGGCGTGGTACGGCCGGGCGGGCCGCTGGACGACGGCGGCCGGGGGCTCGTGCTGGTGGACGCGCTGGCCGATCGGTGGGAGGTGCTGAGCAGGAACTGCGCCGACGCACCGGGCAAGACCGTACGGGCCGAGGTGGACCTGCCTTTTCGGCGCAGACCCTGAGGATCAGCTGGTGACGCCGAGGGTGAGGGTGCCGGTGTAGCCGGCGGTGGTGGAACCGGTGACGGTCATCAGGCCGGAGGAGGCGCCGCCGTCGTCGTAGATGGAGTCCTGGGCGAGGGTGGTGCGGGTGGTCGTGTTGGTCGAGTACGGCGAGACCTTGGCGACGGCCGTGGTGATGATCTCGTCGATGAAGAGCTGGCCCGTGTGCACGGTCCTGCCGCCGGTGAAGGAGCCGTCGGAGGTCAGGGTGACACCCGTGTGGACCTTCACGTGGATGTGGATGCAGCGGCCCCGGTACCAGCCCGGGTAGATGGTGGTGATGTTGGCGACGCCGCTGGAGTTGGTGAGCACGCCGCCGCGCAGGAAGGTGCCGTCGTCGGCCTCGTTGTGGCCGTTGTTGCCGACGTACCCGGAGTACTCGCCGAGCGCGTCGGTGTGCCAGACCTCCACCAGGGCGTTGGGGATGACGGTGCAGGCGGAGTTGACGACGGTGAGCGCGAGCTTGAACGTGATGCCGGGCTTGCCCTCGGTGATGTCGGTGCGGACCAGCGCCCCGTCGAGGTAGTAGGGGCCTTCGGTCATCTCCTCCGTGAGCGTGCAGACCGCCGCGGCGGCGGCCGGCTCGGGGGCGGGCGCGGCGGCTGCCGCGGGGGCCTCGGTCGAGACCGCTGCGCCTACGGCCAGCGCGGCGGCGGTCGTCCCGGTGGCGACGAGTACGGTACGGCGTCCGACGGAGCGGGCGCCTTCTGAGGTGTCTGTCATGGACACGGCACCGTAGGAATGGTTGCTGTTGGAAAGCTGTCAGTTCAGCAAAGTGAACAACCGTCAAGTCCTGAGTTGAGACAGCCGGACGGACGATCCCCGTTCGACGCCACGGCGCGCGCCGGTACCGGGCATGAAAGGGGCCATTGGGGTCGTTCGCCGCGACGAGGGCACCCCCTGAACGGCGAGGGCTCGTCGGAATCGGCGCGGCATCTGGTTCTAATCGCACCAGAGAGCCGAGACACAGCGCGGAGAGTGCCAAGTGCCGAGGGGCTCCGAAGCCGACGCAATGTCCCGCAGTGCTAGAGGAAGATGTTCCATGGCTGCCAACCCGCTTCTGCCGAAGTCAACCAGTCCCTACCTGGGCAAAGGACTGCTGCCCGCCGATTTCTATTCCTTCGAGGAACTGCTGTCGGACAGCGAGCGGAAGAAGATCGAGCGCGTCCGCGAATTCCTCCACACGCAGGCCGCCCCCCTCCTCGAGGACTACTGGGGCCGGGCCGAGTTCCCCTTCCAGCTGGTGGAGGGATTCGGCGGCCTCGGGCTGGTGGACTGGGCGGACCCGGACTCCGCGGAAACCAAGCCGAGCAATCTCCTTTCGGGATTCCTGGCGCTGGAATTCGCCCATGCCGACGCGTCCCTGGCGACCTTCTCCGGCGTGCACACGGGGCTCGCCATGGGCTCGATCCTCGCCTGTGGTTCCGAGGAGCAGAAGCAGCGATGGCTGCCGGCGATGAGCCGATTCGAGAAGATCGGAGCCTTCGGGCTGACCGAACCGCACGGGGGCTCCGACGTGGCCGGCGGCCTGCGGACGACCGCGCGCCGCGACGGCGACGGCTGGATCCTCGACGGGGCCAAGCGGTGGATCGGCAACGCGACCTTCGCCGACCTGGTCGTCATCTGGGCGCGGGACACCGAGACCAACCACGTGCTGGGCTTCGTCGTGGAGAAGGACACCCCCGGGTTCACCGCGACGAAGATCGAGAACAAGATGGCGCTGCGGATCGTGCAGAACGCCGACATCGTGCTGGAGGGCTGCCGCGTCCCGGAGGCCAACCGGCTGCAGAACGCGAACTCGTTCAAGGACACCGCGGGCATCCTGCGCCAGACACGCAGCGGGGTGGCCTGGCAGGCCGTGGGAACGATGTTCGGCGCCTACGAGATCGCGTTGCAGTACGCGAAGGAACGCGAGCAGTTCGGGCGCCCGATCGGCGGTTTCCAGCTCGTCCAGGATCTGCTGGTGAAGATGCTCGGCAACGCCACCGCCTCGTGCGGGATGGTGGTGCGCCTGGCCCAGTTGCAGGACGCCGGGATCTTCAAGGACGAGCACTCCGCCCTGGCGAAGGCGTACTGCACCGTGCGGATGCGGGAGAGCGTCGGGTGGGCCCGGGAGCTGCTGGCCGGCAACGGCATCGTCCTGGACTACAAGGTCGGCCGCTTCGTCGCCGACGCCGAGGCCCTCTACTCGTACGAGGGCACGCGGGAGATCCAGACCCTGATCGTGGGACGCGCCGTCACCGGCGGCCTGAGCGCCTTCGTGAAGTGATGACGATGACCACCGAATCCGTCTTCACCGGCCTGAAGGTCCTCGACGCGTCCTCGTTCATCGCGGGGCCGGCCGCGGCCACCGTGCTGTCCGACTTCGGAGCGGACGTCATCAAGATCGAGCCGCCGGGGACGGGCGACCCCCAGCGGCGACTGAGTTCCGTACCGCCCAGTCCGCAGGCGCAGGCGAACTACAGCTGGCACCTCGCCAACCGCAACAAGCGGGGCATGGTGCTGGACCTGAAGGCGCCGTCGGCCGTCGAGGTCCTCAAGCGGCTCGTCCAGTGGGCCGACGTGGTGATCACCAACTTCCCGCACGGCACGCGCGAGAAGCTGCACCTCGGCTACGAGGAGGTCGCGGGCTGGAACCCGCGGGTCGTCTACGCCGACCTCACCGGCTTCGGGGACACGGGTCCCGACGCCCGGCAGCCGGGCTTCGACCTGACCGCCTTCTGGTCACGCAGCGGACTGCTGGCCTCCACCCGCGACGCGGGCGCCCCGCCGACCGTCCCGGTCTGGGGCAGCGGCGACTACACGACGGCGATCGCCATCTACGCGGCGATCACGACCGCCCTCTACCACCGCGAGCGGACCGGACAAGGGGCCAACGTCGGGACGTCACTGCTCGCCACGGGCGTCTGGGCCACCGGAACCCTGGTGGCCGGCGCGCTCGCCCACGGCACCCCCTTCGAACTGCACGACCGCAAGGCGCCGGCGAACCCGCTGATCAACCCCTACCAGACCGCGGACGGCGAGTGGTTCATGCTGGTCGCCTCACCCACCCGCTGGCCGGGACTGACCCGCGCCGTCGGGCACCCCGAACTGCTGGAGGACCCCCGGTTCGCCGACCTGGAGGGCATGGTCCAGCACGCCGACGCGCTGGCCGAACTGCTCGACACCGAGTTCCGCTCGCAGACCTTCGACCACTGGAAGGAGGTCCTGGGCCGGGAACGGATCACCTACAGCCTCATCCAGACGCCGGAAGCGGCCGCGCGGGACCAGCAACTGCGCGAGAACGACATCGTCGTCCCGCTGGAGGGGGTCAGCGGGCTGACGGAGACCGTCAACAGCCCCGTCACCCTCCGCGGGGTGCCGAAGGTGCCGGCGAAGCGGGCACCGGACCTGGGCGAGCACAACGACGAGATCCTCGCCGAGCTGGGATTCGGCCCCGCCGAGATCGCCGGACTACGTGCCCGGGGAGCGGTCCCCGACGCCACGGAAACGGAGACGGGAACGGAGTAGCCGGGTGGGCATGGCCTCGTCGGAGAAGTCCGCGGGCCGGGACGTCCGTATCCCTCATCTCGGCCTTCGTCTCGACTTCGCCTTGAAGTCACCTGGACGAAGGCGTCCGGCCGGTCGGCGTTTGCCGGGTGGGACAGGGGCCGTTGGTAGCGTCGGCGTATCCCGTGCCGTCCGACCGAGAGAGACCTGATGCCCCCGACGATCCGCAGGGCCGTGATCCCCGCCGCCGGACTCGGCTCCCGTCTGCTGCCGCTGACGAAGGCCACGCCGAAGGAGATGCTCCCGGTCGGCGACAAACCGGTGATCGAGCACACCGTGCGGGAACTGGTGAACTCCGGCATCACCGACATCACCATCGTCGTCTCGGGCGGCAAGAGCCTGATCCAGGACCACTTCAGGCCCAACCCCGGGCTCGTGGAACAGCTGCGCGCCGACGGGAAGACCGCCTACGCGGACGCCGTCGAGGAGGTAGCCGAGCTGGCCCGTCGCGGCCACATCACCTACCTCGACCAGTACGGCCCGTACGGCAACGGCACGCCCGTGCTGAACGCCGCCCGCTCCTTCGGCGACGAGCCGGTCCTGGTGCTCTGGCCCGACGACGTGTTCGTCGCCGACGTCCCCCGCGCGCAGCAGCTGATCCGCGCCTACGAGCAGACCGGCTGCCCGGTGCTGGCCCTGCTGCCGATGGACCCCGCCGACTCCCAGCGCTACGGCGTGCCGATAGTCAAGGAGGACCTCGGCGACGGGCAGTTGCGCATCACCGGCCTGGTGGAGAAGCCCGCGCCGGCCGACGCCCCGTCCCCGTACGCGGCCATCGGCGGTTACGTCATCACCCCCGGCATCATCGACGAACTGCGCGAGCAGACCCGCCGCTGGTACGAGCACCGCACCGGCGAGGTCTACCTGACCGACGCCATCAACGCCTACGCCGCCAGCCGGGCCGTGTACGGGCAGGTCATCCAGGGCCGCTGGTACGACACCGGCAACCCGGCCGACTACCTCGTCGCCCAGATGGCCTTCGCCCTCGCCCACCCCGAGTACGGGCCCGTCCTGCGCGGCCTGGTCCGCGGGCTCGACGAGGAACAGGAGAGCGTGCCGGATACGGTATGATCGTCCCAGAGCTGGTCGCCGCTGAACCCGGTGGCTGGTGCTGCGTTGGTGGTCCAAGGAAAGACGCCCCGCTTCCTGCGGGGAAATGCAGGTGCAAGGCCTGCCCGGCGCTCCATCCGGTGCCCGTCCGCATGATTGCGGACGGGCACCGTGGCGTTTGCCCCCCGGCCTCTCGCGTTCGTCGCCTCCGACAACCCTTTCGGGCTAATCATCCCGCTTCAACCCCCTCTGGCCGCCTGTATCCAGGATCCGGCTGATATGAAACCTCCTGGCCAAAAGGAATCTTCGGGGGCGGGTATGACAACAGCACAGGTCGGTGTGGTGATCGTCGGCGCTGGACCGGCAGGGCTCGTGCTGGGGAACCTGCTTCTGGACCGCGGTGTCGACTGCGTGATCCTGGAGCGGCGCGCCCGGCAAGCGGTGGAGGGCCGGGCCAGGGCCGGTTTCCTCGCCCCCCACTCGGTGCGGATCCTGACGGAGAACGGCCTGGCGGCCGGCCTGCTCGCCCGCGGGCAGACCCACACGACCTGCCTGTTCCGCAGCGACCGCGGCGAATTCACCCTGGACTACGGAAAGTTGGGCCTCGGCGAGCCGCACACCGTCTACCCCCAGCAGGAACTCGTACGGGACCTGATCGCCGAGTACCTGCGGCGCGGCGGGGAGATCCGGTTCGGCGCCGAGGCCGAGGAGGTCACCGACGGCCGGGTGCGGGTGCGCGGCGGCACGGACGTCACCGGGCGGTACGTCGCCGGATGCGACGGACACCGGGGGATCGGCCGCGCCGCGATGACGGCCCACGGCACCCGGACCGCCCGCTGGGACCACGGGGTCTCCTGGCTGGCCGTACTGGTCGCGGCCCCACCCAGCCTGTCGGCCGTCGGATACGCCCTGCACGAGCGGGGGTTCGCCGGCCACATGGCCCGCACCGCCTCCGTCACCCGGTACTACCTGCAGTGCCCGCGCGGCACCGACCCCGCCGAGTGGAGCGAGGACCGGATCTGGACGGAGCTGGCGACCCGGCTGCGGACGGCCGAGTTCGGGCCGCTGCGCGAGGGCGCCGTCCTGGAGAAGACACTCGTCGACCTGCGCTCCGACGTACTGGAGACCCCGGGCGCCGGCCGGCTGTGGCTGGCCGGTGACTCCGCCGGGCTCATCAGCCCGTCCGCGGCCAAGGGCGCCAACCTCGCCGTCCTGCAAGCCGAGTTGCTCGCCCGCGCCCTCGCGCAAGCTGTGGCACACGGCGACGAGGCCGGCCTCGCCCGGTACGCCGGTGGCTGCCTGCCCCGCATCTGGCGCGCCCACGAGTTCTCGCAGTGGATGAGCACCCTGCTGCACGGCCCCGACGGCGACGACGACACGGCCCGCTACGGGCGGGCGCTGCAGTACGCCCGACTGGAGAGCCTCCGCACCTCCCGCTCCCACCAGGACCTCTTCGCCGAGAACTACACCGGCATCTGATCCCCGGGCCCACAACCCCCGGTTCCTCCCCACCCCACGATCAACGGGAACCCTTCATGAACCTCTCCGTCGTTCACGCATGTCTGACGGAAACCGACCTGGAACGGATCCGGCACGCGGCCGGTCACGTCCGCGACCACGACACCGACCGGGTCCTCGCCGACCTGCTGCCCGATCTGACGGCCGAGGAGCGGGCCGACGTCTCCCGCCATCTCGTCTACGACCACACCGCGGTGCTGGTCTTCCCCGCCTCCCTCGACGCGCTCCCCGACGAACTGCGGCGCGCCGGGCTGGAACCGGGACCCGTCACACCGAGCGTGGTGGTACGCGGACGGCTTGCCCGGCGCTATGGCTCGGCGGTCGCCGACAGCCCGGTCGCCATCGTGCACGTGCCCGTCGCCGGGCGGACCGTGGAGATCTTCGCGCTGCCCGTACCGCCCGGCTCCCCCCTGGAGACGGTCGCCGCCGACGAACGCGCCGCCGGCCACGAGTCCCACCACGCCTTCGCCGTGACCGCCCCGGGACGGGTGATCCCGGCCGGACTGCGCACCCTGCTGACCGAACGCGCGGGCGCGGTCCCGGACGGCGGCGGCTACAACAAACACGAGAACGTCACCGTCCTCTACTTCCGCACCGCCCACCACCGCCGCTTCGAACTGCGCCTCCCCGGCCGCCACGACCCCGTGCCGGACGCGACCCTCTCCCTCCTCGGCGTGATGACCGGCGCCTGGGCCACCCAGGCCGTCCGCACCATGGCCGAACTCCGCATCGCCGACCACCTCGCCGCCCGGCCGGGCCTGGACGCGGAAACCCTCGCGGGCCACACCGGCACCGACCCCGACGCCCTGCGCCGGCTCCTGCGCTACCTGGCCACCCTGGGCCTGCTGACCGCCTCGGTAGACGGCACCTACCACCTCACCGCCCTCGGCGAGCCCCTGCACACCGGCACCGAGTTCTCCCTGCACCCGCTCGCGCTGCTGTACGGCGGCCCGTTCTACGACTCCTTCGCCGGTCTGACGTACGCCGTACGCACCGGGCAGGAAGCTTTCGCCCACCGCTACGGACAGCACCACTTCCCCTACTTCGCCGAGCACCCCGAACTCGGCGACCTCTTCCACCGGGCGATGGCCGCGAGCGCGGAGATGTTCACCCCGGTCCCCGACCTGGTCGACTTCTCCGGCGTCAGGCGCGTGGTGGACGTCGGCGGCGGCAACGGCGCGCTGCTCGGCCGGGTGCTGCGGGCCCACGGCCATGTCGAGGGCGTCCTCCTGGAGCGACCGGAAGCCCTGGAGGCGGCCCGCACGGAACTGGCCGGCCTGACCGGCCGCTGGACCTTCACCGCCGGGGACTTCACGGAGTCCGTACCGGAGGGCGGCGACGTCTACCTCCTGTCCCGCGTTCTGCACGACTGGGATGACGAACGCTGCGTGACCATCCTGCGGCGCTGCGCCGAGGCGATGCGCGAGGGCAGCCAACTGCTCGTTGTGGAACGCCTGTTGCCCGGCAACACAGCGGCAGCCTGGGACGTCCACATGCTGTGCAACGTGGGCGGCCGGGAGAGGGAAGAGGCCCATTACGGGCGCCTGCTGGAGGGGGCGGGCTTCAAGCCGACGGCCTGCTACGCGCTCCCCCTCGGAGCGTCGCTGTTGCACGCCGTGCGGGGCTGAGCGCTCCGCTGTTGCGCGGCCCGTTCACCGCGGGCCGGTGGGGGCCGGCCGCGCAGTTCCCCACGCCCCTCACGGGGCACGGTTCCACCAGCCACGGCGACTTGGGACCCCGCGGGGAACAGGCACCCCTTCAGGGGCGCGGGGCGGTATCGAGGTGCGGCTGCCGCCGCGTGGGCGCGACCAGCCACGACGGCGCCGCACCCGCCCCGCACCGCACCCCGTACGACGCGCGCCTACCCGGCCTGCCCCATCCCCGCCGCGTTGGGCCAGCTCTGCGCGTTCGGCCACCCCGTGGCCGGCGCCGGGGCCAGTCCGGGCGGCGGAGGCGCCGGTGCCGTCATCCCCCGCACCTGCGCGGCGGTCAGTCCACCCCGCGCCGGAACCCCGGTCGGGGTGGGCCCGGCCGGGGCAGGCGCCGGCACGGGAGCCGGGGCCTGCATGGGCATCTGCATCGGCGGTGCCTGCATCGGTGCCTGCATGGGGGGCGGCATGGGCGCCTGCATCTGGGCCACCATCGGCTGAGGCTGCTGCACGGCGGGCGCTGCCGCCGGCATCGGCATCCCGGCCGGCGGACCGGCGACGGGGAGCGGCATGCCGACACCGGCGGCGGGAGCGGCGGCGAGACCCGGCCCCATGGCCGGCGCCGCGGCGAGACCCGGCCCCATGGCCGGCGCCGCGGTGAGACCCGGGACGGGCCCCATGCCGACGGCCTGGGCGAGCTGCATGCCCGCTCCGTTGGTCTCGCTCACCAGCCGGTCAACCGCCGCCGTACCCGAGCTGTAGCTGGTCCCATTGCCCAGCTCGGGCACGGCGGCTCCCCTCCTGGACCCGTAGAGCACCTGCTCCATGGCGGACACCAGGCGACGCACGTCCACCTCGGGGCGCACCACGAGCCTCAGGAAGCGGCTGGACGAACCGATCTTGTTGCCGCACTCGCGGACCAGGATGCGGTGCTCGGTGAGCATCCGGTCCCGGACCACCGTGCCCTCGGCACCGACGGGAAGCCGTACGAAGAGGAAGTTGCCCTGCGAGGGGTAGACGGTCAGACCCGGCAGGACAGAGAGCTGGCTGGCCATCTCCAGCCGGTCCTTGCGGACCTGGAGCAGGCTCTGCGCGTACTCGGCGCCGTGCTCCTTGAGCATGAAGACGACGTACTCGGCGAACGCGTTGAGGTTCCACTTCGGCAGCATCGAGCGGACCTTGCCGGCCAGCGAGGGGTTGGCGACCATGTAGCCGAACCGGATGCCGTGCAGACCGAAGTTCTTGCCGAGGCTGCGCAGCACGATGACGTTCGGACGGAGCATCGCCTCCTGGACGACGCTGGGCTCGGCCTCGGCGTCGGCGAACTCCAGGAACGACTCGTCGATGACGATCAGGTCCAGGTCGGCCATGGCGTCCATGAACTGCACCAGGGCCTGCTTGTGGAGGAAACCGCCGTCGGGGTTGTTGGGGTTGCAGATGACGGCGACCCTGGTGCCCCGCTTGCGGATGAACTCGGCGTACTGCGCGAGGTCCAGGGCGAAGCCGTTGGACTCCTGGAGCGGGAACATGTCGACGCGCTTGCCGGTCTCCATCGGCTGGTCGGTCCAGCGGCCGAAGGTGGGGACGGGGATGGCGAGGGACTCGCGGACCAGCAGGTGGTCGATCCAGGTGATCAGCTCGGTGGAGCCGTTGCCCATGGCGACGGCCTGCGGCGGGAGCTGGAGGAGCTGGCAGAGCTCGGCGGTGATGGTGTCGGCGCTGCTCGGATAGAACGTGATGATGTCCTTCAGTCTGGACGCCATCGTTTCCATCATCGCCGGGGTGGGGAAGTACGGATTGCAGGGAATGCAGAAGTCGACGGGACCGGCCCCCTCGCCCCCCTCACGGGTCAGCGCCGCCATCGACGGGCTGTGCGCGCCGCTGCGGAACAACGAGGTGACGTTGCCTGCCATTGAACCTCCGTATGAGGCGGGCCCGGTGGGGACGACCGGGCCCGTCGTCTTGGGTGGCCCGCGCGGGGGAGCACGGGCCGCCTTTGAGTACGGAGGCGGTTGTGGCGCTGTTCAACCGGTGTGAAAAAAGTGTGACTTTACGTTTCTTCTTGGAACCAGGTGGTGCGGCGCCCCGTAAGGGGCGCGGAGCCGCGCGAATATGCGGCTCCGCCGCGTGGGCGCGACCGGCCCCTTACCGGCCGCGCCCACGCTGCCTCAGGCCCCGAAACTGTGAATGGTCCGGGACTTGTAGGTCTGGCCCGGACGAAGCACCGTCGAGGGGAAGGCCGCGTGGTTCGGCGAGTCCGGGAAGTGCTGGGTCTCCAGGCACAGCCCGTCGCCCTGCCGGTAGGTGTGGCCGGAGGTGCCGATGAGGGTGCCGTCGAGGAAGTTGCCCGAGTAGAACTGCAGACCCGGCTGGTCCGTGGCGATCTTCAGGGTCCGGCCGGAGCGCGGGTCGCGCAGGGTGGCGATGTGTTCCGGCTTGGCCGTGACGCCCTTGTCGAGGACCCAGTTGTGGTCGAAGCCCTTGGCCTGCACCTGCTGGGGGTGACCCGCGCGGATGTCCCGGCCGACCGGCTTGCCCTTGCGGAAGTCGAAGGGGGTACCGGAGACCGTGGCCAGTTCGCCCGTCGGGATCAGACCCGAGTCGGTGGGCGTGTAGCGGCCGGCGGCGATCGTCAGCTCGTGGTCCTCGATCGTGCCCGTGCCCTCACCGGCGAGGTTCCAGTAGGTGTGGTTGGTGAGGTTGACGACGGTCGGCTTGTCGGTGGTGGCCTCGTAGTCGATGGTCCAGTCGCCGTGCCGGTTCAGGGTGAAGGTCACCTTCGTCCTGAGGGTCCCCGGGTAGCCCATCTCGCCGTCGACGCTCGTGTAGTGGAGGTGCAGGCCCACGTCGGAGCCCGAGGTGAAGCCCTCGATGTCCCAGACCTTCGTGTTGAAGCCCTTGGCGCCGCCGTGCAGGCTGTTGACGCCGTCGTTGACGGAGAGCTGGTAGCTCTTGCCGTCGAGGGTGAACTGTCCCTTGGCGATCCGGTTCCCGTACCGGCCGATGGTCGCGCCGAAGAAGGTGGTTCCGGCGACGTACGCGGCCAGGTTGTCGTAACCGAGCGACACGTTGGCGTACTTGCCGTGCCGGTCCGGGATCTCCAGGGACTGGATGATGCCGCCGTAGGAGAGGACCTTGAGGCGGGTGCCGCCGTTCTCCAGGGACCAGCGGTGGACCTTCGTCCCGTCGGCGAGGGTACCGAAGAATTCCTTCACAGGCTTCCTGCCTCCCGAGGCAGCCTGCGCCGTACCGGCGCCGAGGGTGCTCGCGGCGATGCCCGCGGCCGCGGCGCCGGCGATGACCGTGCGTCTGTTCAGTTCCATGTGCGGCTCCTGTATGGAGGAGGGGCCCCGCCTTCCGGCGGGGCCCGCGCTGACTACGAACCGGACTTGCGCTTGTTCCACACGTCGAACCCGACCGCCGCGAGGAGGGCGAGGCCCTTGATGACCTGCTGCCAGTCGGTGCCGACGCTGAGGAGGTTCATGCCGTTGTTCAGCACGCCGAGGACGAGACCGCCGATGATGGCACCGAGGATGGTGCCGACACCGCCGCTCATGGAGGCGCCGCCGATGAACGAGGAGGCGATCGCCTCCAGTTCGAAGCCGTCGCCCGCCTTCGGCGAGGCCGCGTTCAGCCGGGCGGCGACCACCAGACCGGCCAGGGCCGCGAGCACGCCCATGTTCAGGAAGACGTAGAAGGAGATCTTCTTGTCCTTGACGCCGGACAGCTTGGCCGCCGGCAGGTTGCCGCCGATCGCGTAGATGTGCCGGCCGAAGACCGCGTTGCGCATCACGTAGCCGTAGCCGACGACCAGCGCGCCCAGGACGATCAGGATGATCGGGGCGCCCTTGTAGCTGGCGAGCAGCAGGGTGAGGACGAGGATGGCGGCGATCAGCGCGGTCAGCTTGAGCAGGAACAGCCGGGTGGGCGGCACGTCCAGGGCGAACTCCTGCTGGCGGCGCCGGTCCCGGAACTCCTGCCAGACCACGGCGGCGATCAGCACGACACCCAGCAGCAGGGTGATGTTGTGGTAGTTGGTGTGCGGGCCCACCTCGGGGAGGAAGCCGTTGCCCAGCTTCTGCAGGCCGTTCGGGAACGGGCCGATGGTCTGGCCCTGGAGCAGGATCTCCGTGAGACCGCGGAAGAGCAGCATCCCGGCGAGGGTGACGATGAACGACGGTATGCCCAGGTAGGCGATCAGCACGCCTTGCAGCGCGCCGGCCACGGCACCCATCGTCAGACACAGGATCAACGCGACCGGCCAGGCCACCCCGTGATTGACCGTCAGCACGGCCGCGAAGGCGCCCACGAACGCCGTCAGCGATCCGACCGACAGGTCGATGTGGCCGGCGATGATCACCATCATCATGCCGATGGCGAGGATCAGGATGTAGCTGTTCTGCAGGACCAGGTTGGAGACGTTGCGCGGCAGCAGCAGGTCCCCGTCGGTCCACACCGCGAACAGGGCGACGATCAGACCGAGCGCGATCAGCATGCCGTACTGGCGCATGTTGCGGCGCAGGCCGTCGAGCACCAGCCGGATCAGGCCGGTGCCGTCCGCCGATCCGCTCCTGCCCGGCGGCGCGGGCGCCGGGCTCTTGGCGGTGACATCCGTGCTCATCGCGTTACCTCTTTGTCCTTTGTCATATGGCGCATCAGCACTTCCTGCGTGGCCTCGGCCCGGGGCACCTCACCGGTCAGCCGGCCTGCGGCCATGGTGTAGATGCGGTCGCACATGCCGAGCAGCTCGGGCAGCTCGGAGGAGATGAAGACGACCGCCTTGCCCTGGGCGGCGAGCTGGTCGATGACCGTGTAGATCTCGTACTTGGCGCCGACGTCGATCCCGCGGGTCGGCTCGTCCAGGATCAGCACGTCCGGGCCCGCGAAGATCCACTTGCTGAGGACGACCTTCTGCTGGTTGCCGCCCGACAGCTTGCCCACCGGCTCGAAGACGGTCGGAGCCTTGATGTTCATGGACGTGCGGTAGCCCTCGGAGACCTGCCGCTCCTCGTGCTCGTCCACGATCCCGCGCTTGGCGACCTTGTTCAGCGCGGTCAGGGAGATGTTGCGGTTGATGGTGTCGATGAGGTTGAGGCCGTAGTGCTTGCGGTCCTCGGTGACATAGGCGATGCCGTGGCCGACCGCCTCGGCGACCGACTTGGTGCGGATCTCGGTGCCGTCCTTGAGGACCGAGCCGCCCGCGTACCGGCCGTAGGACCGCCCGAAGACGCTCATCGCGAGTTCGGTCCGGCCCGCGCCCATCAGGCCCGCGATACCGACGATCTCGCCGCGCCGGACATGGATCGACACGTCGTCGACGACCCTGCGCTCCTGGTCGATCGGGTGGAGCACGGTCCAGTCGCGGATCTCCAGGGCCGGGGCCGCGTCCTCCTCGCCGTCGTACGCGGTCCGTTCGGGAAAGCGGTGGTCCAGGTCGCGGCCCACCATGCCCGCGATGATCCGCTCCTCGGTCGTCTCCTCGGCCTTCACGTCGAGGGTCTCGATGGAGTGGCCGTCACGGAGGATCGTCACCGAGTCGGCGACCCGGCGGATCTCGTTGAGCTTGTGCGAGATGATGATCGAGGTGATGCCCTGGTTCTTCAGCTCCAGGATGAGGTCCAGGAGTTTGCCGCTGTCCTCGTCGTTCAGAGCCGCGGTCGGCTCGTCGAGGATGAGCAGCTTCACCTTCTTCGACAGCGCCTTCGCGATCTCCACCAGCTGCTGCTTGCCCACGCCGATGTCGGTGACGCGGGTCTCCGGGTGGTCGTCGAGACCCACCCGGCGCAGCAGCTCGGTGGCGTGCCGCAGGGTCTCCCGCCAGTCGATGAACCCGCCCTTGGCGTGTTCGTTGCCGAGGAAGATGTTCTCCGCCAGCGAGAGGTACGGCGACAGCGCCAGCTCCTGGTGGATGATTACGATGCCGCGCTGCTCGCTCGCCCGGATGTCACCGAACCTGCACAGCTCGCCCTCGAAGAGGATGTCGCCCTCGTAACTGCCGTGCGGGTGGACGCCGGAGAGGACCTTCATCAGGGTCGACTTGCCGGCGCCGTTCTCCCCGCAGATGGCGTGGACCTCGCCCTGACGGACGGTCAGGGTGACGTCCGAGAGCGCCTTGACACCGGGAAAGGTCTTGACGATCGAGCGCATTTCCAGGACGGGTCCCGCCATGGTCTGCCTTCCAATCAGTGATGGTCGATCAGGGTTCGGCGGATTACTTGAGCTCGGCGTCGGTGTAGTAGCCGCCCTTGACCAGGACGTCCTCGTAGTTGGACTTGTCGACGCTCACCGGCTGGAGCAGGTAGGCGGGGACGACCTTGGACCCGTTGTCGTAGGTCTTGGTGTCGTTGACCTGCGGGGTCTTCTTGTTCAGGACGTCGTCGACCATGGTCGCGGCGACCTTGGCGAGCTGCCGGGTGTCCTTGTAGACGGTCTGCGTCTGCTGGCCCGCGATGATCGACTTCACCGAGGCCAGCTCGGCGTCCTGCCCGGTGATGACGGGCAGCGGCTGGCTGCTGGACCCGTAGCCGTCCGACTTCAGCGCGGCGAGGATGCCGATCGAGATGCCGTCGTACGGCGAGAGCACCGCGTCGACCTTGGCGGACTTGTAGGAGGAGGTGAGGATGTCCTCCATACGTGCCTGTGCGGTCGCGCCGTCCCAGCGCAGGGTGGTGACCTTGTTCAGCGCGGTCTGGCCGGACTTGACCACCAGCTCCTTCTTGTCGATGTACGGCTGGAGCACGCTCATCGCGCCGCTGAAGAAGTACTTGGTGTTGTTGTCGTCGTTCGAGCCGGCGAACAGCTCGATGTTGAACGGACCCTTCTTGCCGCTGTCCAGGCCCAGCTTGTGCACGATGTACGTGCCCTGCTCGACACCGACCTTCTCGTTGTCGAAGGACGCGTAGTAGTCGACGTTCTTGGTGCCGAGGATGAGGCGGTCGTAGGCGATGACCGGGATGTTGGCGTCCGCGGCCTCCTGGAGCACGTTGTTCAGGGACTTGTTGTCGATGGCCGCGATGATCAGGCCCTTGACGCCCTGGGTGATCAGGTTCTCGATCTGCGAGACCTGGGTCTCCGGGTTGTCCTCGCCGTAGACCAGCTGGGTCTTGTAGCCCTTGGACTTCAGGTTCTTGACGACGTTGTTGCCGTCGGCGATCCAGCGTTCGGAGGACTTGGTCGGCATCGCGATGCCGATCGTGCCGCCCTTGGCGCTGCCGCTGTCCTCCTTGCTGCCGCCTTCACCGCTCTGGCCGCAGGCGGACAGGGTCAGGGCGAGGGAGGCGGCCCCGGCTATGAGGGTGAGGGCGCTTCTACGAGTACGCATGGTGATCGGTCCCTGTTCTTCTCGGCGTTGAGAAATGTCAAGCAAGGTCGGTGAAGCGCCCCGTAGGGGCGCGGGGTGCAGTTGATTTGCGGCTCCGCCGCGCGGGCGCGACCAGCCGCATACGGCCTGCAGCCCCCATCGGTCAGTCAGCAGAACTTTCGACGGGGAATCGGTTCAGACGTCCCGGCAACCGGGACCCCAGCGGCGCCATGTCGCCGTCCGCCCCGTGCCGCGCCAGCAGGTCCAGCGCGAGCCGCCCCCGCCGCACCCGCTCCCGCGCGGTGTCCAGGGTCACGTCCCGCAGATGGGTGCCCCACGGGTAGATGCCGGGAGCCTTGGACAGGCCGAACTTCAGGTAGATCGGTGCGCCGCGCCGGATCAGCTCGGCGACCTCGTACATCCGGATGTAGCCGCCCAGGTCGTCGGGGGCCTCGATGTACATGTCCATGGGCGCTCCGGACACCCGGCGGATCTCGGTGAGGTGGTCGAGCGTCAGGTCGCTCGGCACGTTGACGGAGTCGGCGCCGAGGTGCTCGAAGACGGAGTACGACGCCGGGTTGACCGGCCCGACGAGCGCGGACACCTTCAGCGTGGTGTCGGCCGGGATGATCCCCGCCTGCCGGGCCCGGTGCAGCGTCCACAGCACACCCTCGTCGGCGACGAGCAGACACTTGACGCCCAACTCCGTGGCCCGCACGGCGTCCTCGACGCATCCGGCGACCGCGTCGTGGCCACGCGCGCGCAGTCCGGCCCCCCGCGAGTCGGAGCGCACGGAGCCGCCGATGTCCCAGGTTCCGCGCGGACCGGTGAACAGGCAGAGCTCGATGTCACGCTCACCGGTCGCCTCGACCATCTCGGTGATCTCGGCGTCGGTGAGCATCCACACGCCGCTGCCCTGGCTGATCCGGTGGATCGGCACGTCCAGCCGTGAGGACTCCTTGAGTACGACGGCCAGCGCCTCGGGGCCCTCGCAGGAGGGGATCTCGGTGCGCCACTTGCCGCCGCCCGGGAAGGTGTGGGCGGAGGCGTCGGCGGGGTCGAGGGCGGGCGCGCCCAGACCGAGGGCGGTGAGTGCCTGCTCACCGGGTCGGCGGGCCGCCGTAACGGAAGCGTCGGTCGTCACAAGCTGTCCTTCGTGTTCGGTATTTCGGACGAGGTTCGCGGCTCGGGGCAACAAAAGGCTTGGCGGTACGCCGGCCACGGCGAGGTCAGGGCACGCCGTGGCCGGCGTACGGCTAGGGGCGGAGCAGCACCTTGCCCACCTTCGGATCACCGGCCCCCACCAGCTCGATGGCCTGGGGGAACTCGGTCAGCGGCAGCTCGTGCGTGACCAGCGGCAGCGGATCGAGGAGCCCGGCCCCGAAGACCCGCACCGTGTGCGACCAGGCGTCCGGCGGCGCCCCGAAGACGGTGTGCACCTCCAGTTGCCGTACGACGAGATCGGTCGGGTCCAGGCCCTCGGCACCGGCGGCCGGGATACCGGTCAGGACCAGGCGCCCGCCGCGCCGGAGCAGCGCGGCGGCGGTGCGCGCGGCGGACGCGGACCCGGCGGTCTCGATGACGACGTCGAAGTCGTCGGGAAGCTCCTGGTCCTTGATGCGGAAGTCGGTCGCCCCGAACTGCCGGGACAGCGCCTCCCGGTCGTTCCGGGTCCCGACCACCAGCAGCTCGCCCGGCGAGATCGCCCTCAGGAACTGCACGGCGAACATCCCGAGCGTCCCGGTGCCGACCACCGCGACCCGCTCGCCCGGCTGCGCGTTGCCCTTCAGCGCGGCCGCCGCGACACAGGCGGCCGGTTCGAGGAGGGCGGCGGCCGTCAGATCCGCGTCCTCCGGCAGGGCGTGCAGCAGCCGGGCCGGGAGCGTGAGCGTGGCGGCCATGGCGCCCGGCTGGGTGAACCCGGTCTCCTCGTAGCCGTCCGTGCACAGCGTGGTCTCACCGGCGTGGCACCGGTCGCACACCTGGCAGTTCCGGAACCCCTCGCCGACGACCTTGCGGCCGACGAGCGAGGCGGGGACACCGGGGCCGACCCTCTCGACCGTCCCCGACCACTCGTGTCCCGGCGTCAGCGGGTAACGGACGTACCCCTCGGGCCGGTTCCCCTGGTACACCTCGCGGTCGCTTCCGCAAATCCCGACCGCGTGCACGGCGACCAGCGCCTCGCCGGGGCCGGGCTCGCGAGGCGTGTGCTCCTCCACCCGGTGGCGGCCCGGCGCCTCGACGACGACCTGGGAGCTCACTTGGTCCCCTTGGGCTTGCGCTGCTCCCAGCCGTCGGCCCAGAGGTCGAAGCGGGCCTGCTGCTGCGGGAACTCCGCGGCGGCGTCGGCGTCGAACTCCACCCCGAGGCCGGGCGCGTCGGACAGCTGGAAGTACCCGTCGACGACCTCCGGCGCGCCCTTGACCACCTTCTTGATCTCGGCGTCGGCGAAGTCGTTGAAGTGCTCCAGGATCTTGAAGTTCGGGGAGGTGAACCCGACCTGGAGGGAGGCGGCGGTCAGCACGGACCCGCCGACGTTGTGCGGCGCGACCAGTACGTAGTGCGTCTCGGCGGTGGCGGCCAGCTTCCGCGTCTCCCAGATTCCACCGATATGGCCGACGTCCGGCTGGATGATGTCCACGGCCTGGCTCTCGAAGAGCTCGCGGAACTCGATGCGGTCGTGGATGCGTTCACCGGTGGCGACCGGGATGTCCACCTTGGCGGCGACCTTCTCCAGCGCCTTCAGGTTCTCCGGCGGGCAGGGCTCCTCCAGCCAGGCCGGCTTGAAGGGCGCCAGCTCGCGCGCGAGCCGTACGGCCGTCGCGGGGGAGAAGCGGCCGTGCATCTCCAGCATCAGCTCGGCGTCCGGCCCGATGGCGTCCCGCACGGCCTCGATCAGCGACACGGAGTACAGCGTCTGTTCGTGGTCGAGCTCGAAGTGCCCGGTCCCGAACGGGTCGATCTTCAGCGCCCGGTACCCGCGCTCGATCACCCCCTGGGCGGCCTTGTGGTAGGCCTCCGGCGTGCGCTCGGTCGTGTACCAGCCGTTGGCGTACGCCTTGACCCTGTCGGTGACCTTCCCGCCGAGCAGCTGCCACACCGGCACGCCCAGGGCCTTGCCCTTGATGTCCCAGCAGGCCATCTCGATCACGGCGATGCCGGACATGACGATCTCGCCCGCCCGGCCGTAGTCGCCGTACTTCATCCGGCGTACGAGGTCTTCCACCGCGAACGGGTCCGAACCGAGAATGTGGTTGGCCTCGGCCTCCCGGAGATAGCCGATCAGCGCGTCGGTGTGCCCGAGCATCCGGGTCTCGCCGACTCCCGTGATCCCTTCGTCGGTGTGCACCTGGACGTACGTCAGGTTGCGCCACGGCGTCCCGACCACGTGCGTGCTGATTCCGGTGATGCGCACGGCAGTTGCCCCTCAGCTGTTCGAGATTTCGTCACACGTTCGAAATGCTGGCGTGACAGTAAGGATGGGACGGCGGGGGTGTCAATGGGGCGAACAGGTAACGGTTTCGGCAAGGCTTTCGACAGCTTTTTCGGTCCCCCACAGAACCTTCACAGGGCCGGGTGGTTAAGTGACCGGTGGGGAACTTAGTCTTCCCGCGTCATGGACTACTGCCACCCGTGCCGACGGCACCTCAACGGCGCCCTCGCCTGCCCGGGGTGCGGCGCTCCGGCCGAGACGCTACGCGCGTCCGCGCCGGAAGCGACGGCCCCCGACCCGGCCGCGACCGGTGAAGCCCCTTACCCGGAGCCGGATTTCCCCGGCGACGGCCACGGAGACACCGGCACCGGCACTGACGGCGACGGGTACGACGACGAGGACGACGAGCCCCTGCCGGGTGGCCGGGCGGACCGGCGACGGGCGGCGCGCGGGCGTGGCGGCCGGAGCCGGGGGCGAGCCGCCGAGAGCCTCTCCGAGGGCGTCGAGGAACCGTCCGGGGCCGACGGCAGCCGTCGCGACCGCAAGGCCGCGGCCCATCGTCGGCGGCGCCGCAGGATCCTGCTCGTGAGCGCGGCGTGCGTACTGGCGGCGGGCGCCCTGAGCCTCGCCGAACTCGGCACGGACGCCATACCGTTCACCAGCCCCGGCCCGGCCTCGGCAGGCGGCGACACCGCCGACGGCGGCACGTCGACGTCGTCCCCGGGTACGACGGCCGAGCCCCTGGGCGACACGTCCGGCGCGACCGGGCCGGCGAGTTCGGCCTCCGCCGACCCTTCGGCCTCCCCGTCCCCCTCCGCGTCGAAGGACAAGGCGTCCGACTCCCCGTCGGCTTCCCCGAAGGACCCCTCGGCACAGTCGGCGACGACGGGCACGGGCCCGGGCCCGCAGACACCGACGGCGGCACCGACTTCCTCGGCGGCCTCGACCCCGACGGCGAACCCGACGACCTCCGACCCGAGCCCGACCCCGTCGCAGAGCCACTCGTGCACGCGGTTCCTGTGGTGGTGCTCCTAGGGCGACCGAAGGTCCACCGAAGCAAACTCAGCAAATCCTCGGTCGCCGTGTCACATCCGCAGAACCCGCTCCGTCATAGGTGTGTATCTCGCTGAACCCAACGGAGGAACACACCATGGAAGCCCGTCTGAACCTCTTCGCCAGCCCCACCGCCAACAAGCTGATCAAGGCCTTCAACGGCGCGGGCAAGGCCGCTGAGGGGACGTCGATCCCCGCCGCCACCCTGGAACTGGTCAAGATCCGCGCCAGCCAGATCAACGGCTGCGGCTTCTGCCTCGACATGCACACCAAGGACGCGACGGCCGCCGGTGAGACCCAGCAGCGCCTCCACATGGTCGGCGCCTGGCGCGAGGCGACCGTGTTCACCGACGCCGAGCGCGCCGCGCTGGAGCTGGCCGAGCAGGGCACCCGGATCGCCGACGCGGCGGGCGGGGTCCCCGACGAGGTGTGGGAGAACGCGGCCAAGCACTACACCGAAGAGGAACTCGTCGCGCTGGTGGCGACGATCGCCCTGATCAACGCCTACAACCGGCTGAACGTCATCTTCCAGCAGCCGGCGGGCGACTACCGCCCCGGCCAGTTCGCGTAACCGTCCCAGGGGGCTGCCGGCCGGCCTCGGCGGTGGCCCCCGCTACGCGTCCAGCATCCGCCGCAGCAGATCCCGCAACGCCAGCCGCTCCGCGTCCGACAGCCCCGCCAGCGGCTCGCGCGCGAAGCGCAACCCGTCGCGCAGCTCGCGGGCGACCCTGCGGCCCTCGTCCGTCGCCGCGGCCAGCTTCACCCGGCGGTCGGCCGGGTCGGGCCGCCGCTCCGCGAGCCCCCGCGCCTCCAGCCGGTCCACGATCCCCGTCACGTTCGACGGCTCGCACTTCAGCTTTTGCGCCAGCTTCCGCATCGGCAGCGGCTCCAGCGAGAGCAGGCTGAGCAGCCGCGCCTGCGCCCCGGTGAGCGCGTGCTCGCCCGCCGCCTCCTCGTAGTCCGCGTAGAAACGGGACACGACATCCCCGATCAGCTCGACGACCTCCAGAGACAGGGCGTCGGGGCGCCGGGTCTTCGCTGGACTGGACTGTGAGGACGACATGCGCCCAAGAGTACCCGGTTACTTGACATCCTGAAATATTAATGAGCATGGTTGTTTCAGGTACTGAAGTAATTAGGAAAGGCGCATGTCATGATCAACCGCGAGTGGCACCTGCTGAGCCGTCCCGTCGGCTGGCCGAAGCCCGAGGACTTCGCCCTGGTCGAGGCGGAGGTCCCGGCACCGGGCGAGGGGCAGGTGCTCGTGCGGAACAAGTACCTCTCCGTCGACCCGTACATGCGCGGCCGGATGAGTGCCGCCAAGTCGTACGCCGCCCCCTTCGAGCTCGGCAAGGTCATGCAGGGCGGCGCGGTCGGCGAGGTCGTCGAGTCGAACGCCGAGGGCATCGCGGCCGGCGACCACGTCCTGCACTTCTTCGGCTGGCGCGAGTACGCGGTCATGGACGCGAAGAACGCCGTCAAGGTCGACGCGGCGGCGGCGCCCCTGTCGACGTACCTCGGCGTCCTCGGCATGACCGGCCTCACCGCCTACGCGGGCCTGCTGCGTACCGCCTCCTTCAAGGAGGGCGACTCGGTCTTCGTCTCCGGCGCGGCCGGCGCGGTCGGCAGCCAGGTCGGCCAGATCGCGAAGCTCAAGGGTGCCTCGCGGGTGATCGGCTCGGCCGGCTCCGACGAGAAGGTCAAGCTGCTGCTCGAGGAGTACGGCTTCGACGCGGCCTTCAACTACAAGAACGGCCCGGTCGGCGAGCAGCTGCGCGCGGCCGCGCCCGACGGTGTCGACGTCTACTTCGACAACGTCGGCGGCGACCACCTGGAGGCGGCCATCGGCCAGCTGAACCGGGACGGCCGGATCGCGGTCTGCGGCATGATCTCCGTCTACAACAACACCGAGCCCGCCCCCGGCCCGAAGAACCTCGCCCGGCTCATCCAGACCCGCGGCCGGATCGAGGGCTTCCTGGTCGGCGACCACTACGACCTGCAGCCGCAGTTCGTCGCCGAGGTCGGCCCGTGGGTGGCCTCCGGGCAGCTCAAGTACCGCGAGACGGTCGTCGAGGGCATCGAGAACAACCTGGAGGCGTTCCTCGGGGTGCTGCGCGGCGACAACACCGGGAAGATGATCGTCAAGCTGTAGGGCTGCCTACGCTTTCCGGCATGCGGTAACTTCTTTCCGAAACCGTCGTCGATCGTGGGCGCGAGTCGCGGCGGACCGAGGAGAGAAGAAACCGCATGCCCATTCAGCAGTCCGACGTCCTGTACACCGCCGTCGCCACGGCCGAGAACGGCCGCGACGGCCGGGTCGCCACGGACGACGGCCGGATCGACGTCGTCGTGAACCCGCCGAAGGAGATGGGCGGCAGCGGGGCCGGGACCAATCCGGAGCAGCTGTTCGCCGCGGGGTACGCCGCGTGCTTCCAGGGAGCGCTGGGCGTCGTCGCCCGGCAGGCCGGGGCCGACGTCTCGGGTTCGACCGTCACCGCGAAAGTGGGGCTCGGGAAGAACGAGGAGGGGTTCGGGATCATCGTCGAGATCTCGGCGGAGATTCCGGGCGTCGACGAGCTCGTTGCCCGTGACCTCGTCGAGCAGGCGCACGGCGTGTGCCCGTACTCGAAGGCGACGCGCGGGAACATCAGCGTGACGCTGGCCTGACGATCGTCGTTGCGCTGTGGGGAGGCCGCACCCTTGGACGTGGGGTGCGGCCTCTCGTCTGCGGGGTGCGGACTCAGTGCCGGTGCGGGTGGTCTGGGTTTGCTCGCGCCCACGCGGCGGAGCCGCACATCGACACAGCCCCGCGCCCCTTGAGCAGGTTGCGCTCAGCGGGTTTCAAGTGCTGCCTTGTGTACGGCTTTCGCCAGGGCGTTGTTCTCGGGTGCCGCTCCGCCCGGGAAGGCGAACCGGCGGCGCGTGTAGCCGTAGGCGACCCCGTTTCTCGGGTCCGCGAAGGCCTGGGAGCCCGCCGCGCCGCTGTGGCCGATCGTGCCCGCGCCCAGGAACGGGTGCCAGGTGTCCGCCGTCGCCTGGAAGCCCAGGCCGTACGACTTGTGGGCGCGCGCCACCAGGTCGTACCCCACCGAGTGGAACTGGCCGAACTCCGCGACCGTGTCCTCCTTCAGCAGCGGGGCCTTGCCGTCGATCTCGCTGAGCAGCGCCGCGTACATCCCGGCCAGGCCGCGCGCCGACGCCACCCCGCCGAAGGACGCCGGGCCCCTGGCGCGGACCCGCGGGTCGTTGGGCAGGGCCACCAGGTCCACGGGCTCGGCGGCGTGCTCGTTGAAGGCGATCCCGGGTAGCGTCCGCGGGCCGGCCGGGAGGGCGTCGAGCAGCGCCTGCTGCTCCGGTGTCGGCCGCATCGGCCGGGTCGTGCGGAAACGCGGCTCGTGCGCGGCCGGCAGGCCCAGGAAGAAGCCGAGGCCGTACGGTGCCCGGACCCGCTCCTCGTACACGTCCTGGAGGGTACGGCCGGTCGCCCGCCGTACCACCTCGCCGGTGAGGGCCCCGATGACGAGGGCGTGGTAGCCGAAGGCGGTACCGGGGCGCCAGAACGGCCGCTGGTCGGCGAGGCGTTCGGCCATCGCCCGGTCGTCGGTCAGCTCCTGCGGGCTGAACCCGGTGTCGGTGCCGACCAGGCCCGCCCGGTGCGCGACCAGGTCCCGCAGGGTCAGCGTGCCCTTGCCCTCAGCGGCGAACTCCGGCCAGTAGTAGGTGACTTTACGGTCCAGCTCCAGCGTGCCGTCCTGCACCAGCATCGCCACGACGAGATGGGCCGCGCCCTTGGTGGACGAGAACACGCCGTAGAGGGAGTCCCCGTCGGCCCCCTCGCCGGCCCACAGGTCGACGACCCGCCGGCCGTGGACGTACGCGCACAACTGTCCCTCGTAGTCGGTCGGTTCGCCGGCGACGAAGGCGGCGAACTCCTCGCGCACCGCTTCGAAGCCCTCCGCGACCGTGCCCCGGACGGTGATCTCCTGCGTCATCCGCTCTCCTCAACCGAGCCGCCGCAAGCAGCTCCCATGGTGAACAACGCCCTGCCCTCTGGTTCCTGAGAATCGGTACGGCGGGACGCACCCGTTCGACTCAACAGCGACCAGGAGGTCTTGGCGGCACCGCTGTCCCGGTGGCTCCATGCCCCCACCGGGCCCCGGGACCGCACCGGTAAAGTTTTCGCCATGCGTGATCTCGGGGTGGGCTTCGGATATCTGCTCAAGGGCCAGCGGTGGGTCGGCCGGCACGGCAAGCAGTACGGCTTCGGCCTGCTGCCCGGCCTGATCACCCTCGTCCTCTACGCGGCGGCGCTGGTCGCCCTCGCGATATGGGGAGAGGACTTCGTCGCCTGGGCCACCCCGTTCGCCGACGACTGGTCCAGCCCCTGGCTCGGCCTCTTCCGCGGCTTCCTCACCGCCGTGCTCTTCGCCCTCGGCCTGCTGCTCGCGGTCCTCACCTTCACCGCCGTCACGCTGCTGATAGGCCAGCCCTTCTACGAGAACCTCTCCGAGAAGGTCGACGCGGACGTCTCGCCCGACGGCACCGCGCCCGAGTCCGGGCTGCCGTTCTGGCGCGAGCTGTGGATCTCGGCCCGCGACAGCCTGCGCGTCCTGCTCCGGGCCGGCCTGTGGGGCCTGCTGCTCTTCGCCCTCGGCTTCCTGCCCCTCGTCGGGCAGACCGTCGTACCGGTCGTCGGCTTCTTCGTGACCGGCTTCTTCCTCACCGAGGAACTCGCCGCCGTCGCCCTCCAGCGCCGGGGGGTCGACCTGCGTGCCCGGCTCGTCCTGCTGCGCTCCCGCAAGACCCTGGTGTGGGGCTTCGGCGCCCCGCTGGGCCTCGCCTTCCTGGTCCCCTTCGTCGCGGTGTTCCTGATGCCGGGCGCGGTCGCGGGCGCCACCCTCCTCGCCCGCGACCTGCTGGGCGAGGAGACGGCGCAGGAGGACCCGGACCAGGACCAGGACCGGGACCGGGACCGGGACCGGGACCGGCGGCTCACTTCCTGAAGCTCGCGTCCGCCGCCACGGTCACGATCGCCCGCACCTGGGCGATGATGTCCACCCGGTTCCGCACGAACTCCGGATCGGTCACCTCGGTGGTGTTCCCGGCCCCGAACTGCAGCACCGGCGTGTGCACGTGCCCGCCGGGCAGGCTGTCGTGCAGCCCCAGCCGGTCCCGCAGCAGCGTGGCCCGGTAGGCGATCTCGTTGGACAGATAGTCCCCGCCGCCCCCGGCCCGTGCCGTGGACCCGGGAGTCGGCCCGTCCGCCCGTACGACGGCCTCCGTGCCTCCCCCAGCCGGGATCTCGGTCACCTCGGTGTGGTCGTACACCGGGAACCGCCCGGTCGGCGCCGCCACGATCGCCGCGTACGGCAGGGTCGTGGTCGTCCACTGCGGCTGCGAGGACGGGTCGGCGACCGGGACGGTCTCCGTCCGGCTCACGTTGTCGTTGTCGGGGAACCCGCCCCGCCAGGCCCCGTTGGTGCGCTCCACGTCGAACCGACCGACCCGCCCCTGGCTCACGGTCGTGAACAGGTCCACCTTCGGCAGATACGGCCGCAGCGTCCGCTCCACGGTCCCCTGCGCGAAGTCGTCCCACCGCACCGGGAAGACGGCCGTCTCCACCCGGGCGGGCCCCTCCGCCGTCTGTACGACCGTGCCGTCGAGGGCCAGCGCACTCGCCCCGGACGGGTTGGAGATCCGGATGTCCCGGTCGAGCGTGAACGGGTCGAACCCGGTGACCAGGATCCGCCGCACACCCTTGCCGGGATACCGGATGTCGGTCTGCCCGCGCGAGGTCCGCTCCAGCACGTCGAGCAGCGCCGCCCGCTGCCGCTCGCTCAGCCCGAACCCCGGCTCCCAGGTGCGCACGTCACGGGTCATCCCGAGCCGCGCCCAGTACAGCGGCCGGTCGTCGTCCCGGGTGATGTCACCGGAGACCGGCCCGCGCCCCTGTGCCCGGTCCACGGCCCGCCGCCACAGCGCGGACCCGTGCCCTGCGGCGATCCGCCGGGCCTGCGCGTAGGACCGCGCGCCGTCGAGCGCCCGCGCGAACTCCGGTGCCACGGCGTCGAACCCGGACCGCCGGAGTATCTCCTGCGGCACGGCCCGGTCCAGCCGCTGCTCCTCGACGGTGGGGGAGGGCGCGGTGGCCGCGTGTGCGGAGCCCGGGGCAAGCGCCCCGGCCAGCAGGGCGATTCCAAGAACACCGATCCGAACGCGCAGCGAATTCAAGGGAGTTGGCCTTCCGTCGCAGTGGGGTGCGTGGTGCCGTTCGGGCCGCAGTATCGCTTGCGCGACACGGTGTGGTCTACGCCAGGGGGAGCGATCGTGCCACCTCCCGGAGCACGGTCACGAACTCCGCAGCGGCCGGCTGTTCCGGCCGGAGGCGATGGTGGAGGCCGTGGCGGCGGTGGCCGGCTGAGGCCCTGCCCGGGGCGCAGGCGGGGGTCCGCGGCGGGTGTCCGGGATGTGGGACGGCTCGCGGGTGTTTGTGAAGGGTTCGTACGGGATAGCTGTGGGAAGGGCGGTCACCGGCCGTCGGCCCACAGCCGAGGCTAGGGTCTGAGCCGGGACCTGTCCCCCCTGAGCAGCCCCGGTCCGGGACCTGACCCCTGGACCGGGGCTTGCGGCTGTCTCGGTCAGTCCCGCACCCCGAAGCCGTACACCGTCTGAGAGCGGTACACCGTGCCCGGGTCGAGGCGGGTGCTCGGGAAATCCGGGCGGTTGGGGGAGTCCGGGAAGTGCTGGGTCTCCAGGGCGATGCCGTCGCCCGGGGCGAACGGGCCGCTCAGGTGCTCTGCCGTGTAGAGCTGGACGCCGGGTTCGGTGGTGGCCACCGTGAGGGTGCGGCCGGAGCCCGGGTCGTGCAGCTCGGCGATCTCGGCGGGGGAGTCGGTGACGCCCTTGTCGAGGACCAGGTTGTGGTCGTAGCCGGAGCCCACCTTGCGGGCCGTGCGGAAGTCGAAACGGGAGCCGGAGACGTCCGCCAGGACCCCGGTCGGGATCAGGTCGCCGTCGACGGGGGTGTACCGGGAGGCGGCGATCCGGAGTTCATGGCCGCCCGCGTTCCCGGAGCCCGCGAGGTTGAAGTAGCTGTGGTTGGTGAGGTTCACGACGGTCGGCGCGTCGGTGACCGCCTCGTAGGAGATCCGCAGCGCGCCGGACGCGTCCAGCGTGTACGTCGCCGTGAGCTCCAGCCGCCCCGGGAAGCCCTCCTCCCCGTGCGGGCTCACCCGCGTCAGCCGCACCCCGTGCTCGACGCCCTCGGCCGCCCACACCCGCTTGTCGAAGCCGCCGGAGCCGCCGTGCAGGGAGTTGGGCCCGTTGTTCGGCTCCAGGGCGTAGGTCACGCCGTCCAGCGGGAAGCGGGCGTGCGCGATCCGGTTGGCGTACCGGCCGACCAGAGCGCCGAAGTACGGGCCCGGATGCTCCAGGTAGCCGTCCAGGCTGGTGAACCCCAGCACCACGTCCGCCGTCCGCCCGTCCCGGTCCGGCACCTCGACCGACTGCACGATTCCGCCGTACGACAGGACCCGCACCCGGGTCCCCGCCCGCTCCAGTGTCCAGCGGTGCACCTCGGTGCCGTCGGAAAGTGTGCCGAAAAGTTCGCTCATGAGGGAAACCCTAAGCCAAGGGTCTAGTCCACCGGGTCCGCCGCCGTGATGGTCCGGTAGGCGATCGCGGCGAGCTTCGACTGGCCGTCGGTGCTCGGGTGGAACCAGTCCCAGTGACTCAGCTGATCCGTGCCGAAGCGGTACTCGTACACCGCCCCGCCGTCGAAACGGCAGCGCCGGTCCTTGGCACAGACCTCCGCCAGCACCTTGTTGTACTCCTCGACCCGCTGCTGCACCCTGTCCCGGCGCAGGGTCGCCACGCTGGTCAGATCGTCGGCGTCGCCCAGCATGGAAGGGCAGATGCCCAGCTTCCAGATCTGCTTGCCCAGCGGGTTGGTCCGCCCCTGCGACCACAGCCGCTTCAGGTTCGGCACGCTCGACACGTACACCTGCGTCTTCGGCAGCGACTTGCGCAGGGTGCCCATCGCGTCCTCGAACTGGGTGCGGAAGTCGGCCACCGAGGTCATCGCCCGTACCGACCTGCGGCAGGCGTCGTTCGCACCCGCCATCACCGTCACCAACTGCGGCCTGCGTGCCACCGCCTCGGCCATCTGCGCGGAGAGGTCGGCCATCCGGGCGCCCGTCTCGGCGTAGTTCCAGCTGTGGTCGACCGCCCCGGTCCGCCCCAGCAGCCGTACCGCCAGACTGTCCACCTGGTCGCTGGTGCCGGTCGCCCAGGAGACCTCCGGGCAGTCCGAGAGCACCGTGCACGCGTCGAAACCACGGGTGATGGAGTCGCCGACGGCCGCGATCGAGGCCGGGCTGCGGTCCCACACCGACACGGCCCGGGGGGCCTGCTTCCGGCCGCCGTCGCCCGCCGAGGACGAGCCGCCGATCACGTCGCACCCGGCCAGCGCCAGCGCGGCGGTCGTGGCGACGACACCGATCAGGGCACGCGAACGTCGGCGTCGCTGCTTCCGCATACCCCGCTGGTCCTCTCCGTCGGCTGGTCAGGTCGGCTGGTTGGTGCCCCTTCATAACAACGCACGGGAGTTCCCAGCCCCCGCCCTGCAACGGTCCACCCCCGTACAAGCGTCCCCCTGGGTGAATGGCAGGGGTTTCCTGGCTGTGGGACCGACGGTACGTCACACTCCTTGCACCGCCGCACGGTAGCCTCGCCATCAACGCGGCCTTCGTGTCACTGCCGCCAGCCAGCCAGCAAGATGTCCCGCTCTGCCCGGAGGTTCCGGTGACGACACGTGGAGTTCTGTACGTGCACTCCGCGCCGCGCGCGCTGTGCCCGCACGTCGAGTGGGCCGTCGCCGGGGTGCTCGGCACGCGCGTCAACCTCGACTGGATCCGGCAGCCGGCGGCTCCCGGCACCTGGCGCTCCGAGTTCTCCTGGCAGGGCGAGGTCGGTACGGCCTCCAAACTCGCCTCCGCACTGCGCGGCTGGCACCTGCTGCGCTTCGAGGTCACGGCCGAGCCCTGCGCGAAGGCCGAGGGCGAGCGCTACAGCTGCACCCCCGATCTGGGCATCTTCCACGCGGTCACCGGAATCCACGGCGACATCCTGATCCCGGAGGACCGCCTGAGGGCCGCGATGACCCGCTCACAGCGCGGGGAGACCGACCTGGAGGCCGAGATCGCCAAACTCCTCGGCAAGCCCTGGGACGACGAACTGGAGCCGTTCCGCTACGCGGGCGAAGGCGCCCCGGTCCGCTGGCTCCACCAGGTGGTCTGAGAGCGCCGTCGGAAGTGCCGCGATTGCCGTCGGGCGACTGCGGCGCCGTCGTGGCTTGTCGCCACCGGCTGTCAGCCGACAACGAAACGTACCGCGGCCCGGACTCCGTCCAACGGAGTCCGGGCCGCGAGCCTCAGCGCAACGTGTCTCACACGGTCCTGAACGCTAGGACCACGTTGTGCCCACCGAAGCCGAACGAGTCGTTCAGCACCGCGATCTGCCCCTCGGGCAGCGCACGCGCCTCACCCCGCACCACATCCGCGTTGACCTCGGGGTCGAGGTTGTCCAGGTTGATGGTCGGCGGTGCCGTACGGTTCACCAGCGCCAGGATCGACGCGACGGTCTCGATACCACCCGCACCGCCCAGCAGGTGTCCCGTCATCGACTTGGTCGCCGAGATGGCCATGTGATCGACGTCGTCGCCGAACACCTTCCGCAGCGCCTTGATCTCGGCCACGTCACCCTGCGGCGTCGACGTCGCGTGCGCATTGACGTGCACGATCTCGGCCGGCTTCAGGTCCGTGTTGTCGAGCAGGTTCTGCAGCGCGTGGGCGATGCCGTTGCCCGACGGCTCCGGCTGCGTGATGTGGTGCGCGTCGGCGGAGATGCCCTGCCCGACCGCCTCGGCGTAGATCCGCGCCCCGCGCGCCCTCGCGTGCTCCTCGGACTCCAGGACGATCACGCCCGCGCCCTCACCGAGGACGAAGCCGTCACGGCCGGAGTCGTAGGGACGCGACGCACCCTCGGGGTCGTCGTTGTTCTTGGACATCGCCATCATGTTGCCGAACGCGACGATCGGCAGCGGGTGGATCGCCGCCTCCGTGCCGCCGGCCACGACGATGTCCGCACGCCCGGTGCGGATCATCTCGATGGCGTACCCGATGGCCTCGGCGCCGGAGGCGCAGGCCGACACGGGCGTGTGCACACCGGCGCGCGCACCCAGCTCGATACCGACGTTCGCGGCAGGCGAGTTGGGCATCAGCATCGGCACGGTGTGCGGGGAGACACGGCGTACGCCCTTCTCCTTGAGCACGTCGTACTGGTCGAGCAGGGTCGTCACACCGCCGATGCCGGAGGCGATGACGGCGCCGACCCGGTCGGGGTTGGCGGACGAGTCCTCACCGGCCTTGGCGGTGAAACCGGCGTCCTTCCAGGCCTCCTGGGCGGCGATCAGCGCGAACTGCGCGGACCGGTCCAGCTTGCGGGCCTGCGGGCGCGGGATGATCTCGCCCGGTTCGACGGCGATCTGTGCCGCGATACGGACGGGCAGCTCGGCCGCCCAGTCCTGCTCCAGGAGGCGGACACCGGACTTGCCGGCGGTCAGGGCCTCCCAGAACGAAGCTGCGTCGCCACCCAGCGGTGTGGTTGCGCCGATACCGGTGACGACCACGGTGCGATTGGTCGGGCTCACGGGAATTCTTTCTCCAACGGATACGGGATTCGACGGCGCCACCGCCGGGTGGCGGGGCCTCGCAGTCCGGGAACCTGCCGGGTACCCGGGCGGGTGGCCCGGGACCCGGCGGGAACTCAGTCCTGGTGCTTGAGGATGTAGTTGGTGGCGTCCCCGACGGTCTTCAGGTTCTTGACGTCCTCGTCCGGGATCTTGACGTCGAAGCGCTCTTCGGCGGCGACGACGACCTCGACCATGGACAGCGAGTCGACGTCCAGGTCGTCGGTGAAGGACTTGTCCAGCTGGACGTCCTCCACGGGGATCCCGGCGATCTCGTTCACGATCTCGGCGAGACCGTCGACGATCTCCTTCTCAGTGGCGGCCATGTCAGGCGCTCCTTCTTAGATGTTCCAGACGGTTGCTGCGGTGTTGCTGGCGGCGTTTCCGGTACCGGATGCATGATCCGGCACGGAGTGCCTAGGGGAGGGTAACGACAGTGGCGGCGTAGACGAGACCCGCCCCGAACCCGATGACGAGCGCGGTGTCGCCGCTCTTCGCCTCGCCGGTCGCCAGGAGCCGCTCCATCGCGAGCGGGATCGAGGCGGCCGAGGTGTTGCCGGTGGTGCGGATGTCACGGGCGACCGTGACGTGCTCCGGCAGCTTGAGAGTCTTCACCATCGAGTCGATGATCCGCACATTGGCCTGGTGCGGGATGAAGACGTCCAGGTCGTCCGCGCTGATTCCGGCCGCGTCCAGCGCCTGCTGAGCGACCTTCGCCATCTCGAACACGGCCCAGCGGAACACCGCCTGGCCCTCCTGCGTGATCGCGGGGAACTTGATGTTCCCGGCGCTGTCGAGGGGGAGGTTGGTGACGTCGCCGACGTGGAACCGGTCCCAGGGCACGGTCTGCTTGATGGTCTCCGACTTGTCGCCCTCGGAGCCCCACACCGTCGGGCCGATCGCCGGCTCCTGCGAGGGGCCGACCACGACCGCGCCCGCGCCGTCGCCGAACAGGAAGGCCGTGGCCCGGTCCTCCAGGTCGGTCAGGTCGCTGAGCCGCTCCACGCCGATGACGAGCACGTACTCGGCGGAACCCTCCACCACCATGCCCTTGGCGAGCGTCAGGCCGTAGCCGAAGCCCGCGCAGCCGGCGGAGATGTCGAAGGCGGCGGCCTTGTTCGTGCCCAGCTTGTCGGCGATCTCGGTCGCCACGGCCGGGGTCTGGCTGAAGTGCGAGACGGTCGAGACGACCACGGCGCCGATCTGCTCGGCGGAGATGCCCGCGTCCGCGATCGCCTTCCCGGACGCCTCGATCGACATCGCGGCGACCGTCTCCTCGGGGCCCGCCCAGTGCCGGGTCTCGATGCCGGAGCGCGACCGGATCCACTCGTCGGAGGAGTCGATCGTCTCCAGGATCACCTCGTTGGGCACCACGCGGGTCGGGCGGTAGCCGCCGACGCCGAGGATGCGCGCGTACGGGGCACCCTTGCTGGGCTTGATCTTCGACATCGCAGTGGGCTCCTAATTCAGCTGTGCTCGGCGATGAGCTCGCGGGCCGCGTCGAGGTCGTCGGGGGTCTTCAGGGCGAGCGTCTTCACGCCGGGCAGCGCGCGCTTGGCCAGGCCGGTCAGGGTGCCCCCGGGGCACACCTCAAGGAGGGCGGTCACGCCGAGCTCCTTGAAGGTCTCCATGCACAGGTCCCAGCGGACCGGGTTGGCGACCTGTCCGACCAGCCGCTCCACGATCCTGTCGCCGGAGGTGACGGCCCGTCCGTCCCGGTTGGAGACGTAGGTGAGCTTCGGATCGGCGGGCACGAGCTCCTTGGCGGCCTCGGCCAGCTTGTCGACCGCGGGAGCCATGTGGTGCGTGTGGAAGGCGCCGGCGACCTTGAGGGCGACGACCTTGCGGACGCCTTCGGGCTTGTCCTCGCTCAGCGCGGCGAGCTGCTCCAGGGTGCCCGCGGCGACGATCTGGCCCGCGCCGTTGATGTTCGCCGGGGTCAGGCCCAGCTTCTCCAGGTGCGCGACCGAGACGTCCGGGTCGCCGCCGAGCAGCGCCGACATTCCGGTCTCGGTGATCGCGGCGGCCTCGGCCATCGCCAGACCGCGCCTGCGGACCAGGCGCAGCGCCTCGGTGTCCTCCAGGACGCCCGCGAAGGCGGCGGCGGTGATCTCACCGACGCTGTGCCCCGCGACCGCGCCCGGCGCGATGTCCGTCATGGCACCGAGTGCCGCGCCGGACAGGATCCCGGCGGCGACGAGCAGCGGCTGCGCGATCGCGGTGTCCCGGATCTCGTCCGCGTCGGCGTTCGTGCCGTAGTGCACCAGATCGAGCCCGATGGCATCGGACCATTCACGCAAACGGTCCTGGGCACCGGGGAGTTCGAGCCAGGGGGTCAGGAAGCCGGGCGTCTGGGCGCCCTGGCCGGGAGCGACGAGTACGAGCACTCTCACACTCTCTCTTGGGGAACCCCACGGCCGCCCGTGGGGACAAGGACGAAGAACACGAGGGGGTTTTGTGGACCCCCGACAAAATCCTATGGCTGGGGATCTCCATCGACCAGACGCCCCAGGATCAGTGCGATCCGCAACGTGAAGGCGGATCGTACATCGGACGGCGACCATCCGGTGACGTCAGTCACACGTCGAAGCCGGTAGCGCACGGTGTTCGGGTGGACGAAGAGCATCCGGGCCGCGCCCTCCAGGCTGCTCGCCTGTTCCAGATAGACGCTCAGCGTTTCCAGCAGCGCCGAGCCCGCTTCTTCCAGCGGTCTGTAGATCTCCTCCACCAGTTGCTCGCGTGCGCCCGGATCACCTGCCATGGCGCGTTCCGGAAGCAGGTCGTCCGCCAGCACCGGACGCGGCGCGTCCTGCCAGGCGGAACAGGCCTTCAGCCCCGCGGCGGCGGCCTGCGCGGACCGGGTGGCGGCCAGCAGATCGGGTACGACGGGCCCCGCGACCACCGGACCGGCGGCATAGGGCCCGATCAGCGACTTGGCGACGGCCAGCGGGTTGTCGTTGCCGCCCGCGATGACCACGAGCCGGTCCCCGAGCACCCCGGTGAGGACCTGCAACTTGGCGTGCCGGGCGGCCCGCCGGATGGCCTCGACGGTCAGCTCGCTGTCCCCGTCGGGCGCGGTACCGAGCACGACACACACGTGCTCGGGCGAGTTCCAGCCCAGCGCGGCGGCCCGGCTCACCGCCCCCTCGTCGGCCTCCCCGCTCAGCACCGCGTTGACGACCAGCGACTCCAGCCGGGCATCCCAGGCACCCCGTGCCTCGGCGGCCTGCGCGTACACCTGGGCCGTGGCGAAGGCGATCTCCCGGGCGTAGACCAGCAGCGCCTCCCGCAGCACACTCTCGTCGCCGGGGGCCGCCACCTCGTCGATGGCGCTCTCCATGACCTCGATCGTCGTCCGCACCATCTCCACGGTCTGCCGCAGCGTGATCGCCCGGGTCAGCTCACGCGGGGCGGTCCCGAAGACGTCGGTGGAGATGGCCTGGGGTGCGTCGGGGTGCCGGAACCACTCGGTGAAAGCCGCGATACCCGCCTGGGCGACGAGCCCGATCCAGGAACGGTTCTCCGGGGGCATGGCCCGGTACCACGGCAGGGTCTCGTCCATCCGCGCGATGGCCTGGGCGGCGAGGCTGCCGGACGACTTCTCCAGCCGCTTCAGGGTCGCGGAGTGCTGATGGACTGCATGAGCCGAGGGGTCGGACTTGCGCGTTACGGGTTCGGGCACGGGGACAAGACTGCCTTATCCGGACGGGAGCGTGCGCCGCCGGGTGCCGACTGCGGTCTACGGTGGTTCCGTGATGGACGTACGGCGCGCGGCTGAGCGCTACCCCGGAGGGGACCCGGCAGCCGGAATCGAGTCCCGCCACGCCTTCTCCTTCGGGCCGCACTACGACCCCGACAACCTCCGCTTCGGCGCGATCATCGCGTGCAACGAGGAGCGCCTGGAACCGGGCGCCGGCTTCGACGAGCATCCGCACAGCCACACCGAGATCGTGAGCTGGGTGGTCGAGGGCGAGCTGACCCACCGCGACTCGGCGGGCAACGAGACGGTGGTACGCCGGGGGGACGTGCAGCGGCTGAGCTCGGCGGGGGGTGTCCGCCACGTGGAGCGCAACGACGGGGCGGTGCCGCTGGTGTTCGTGCAGATGTGGCTGGCCCCGGAACGCCCCGGCGGCGAGCCGTCGTACGAGATCGTCCACGGCATCGCCGACTCGACGCCGTACGCCGTCCCGGAAGCCGCGGCGATGCTGCACGTCCGCCGGCTGGGGGCGGGGGAGCGGACGGCGGTCCCGGACGGGGCGTATGTGTACGTGCACGTGGTGCGGGGGGAAGTGCGGGTGGGCGGGGAGAAGTTGGGCCCGGGCGACTCGGTAAGGGTGACGGGGGCGAAGGATCTGGAGGCGCTCGGGATCACGGCGGCGGAGGCGCTGATCTGGGAGATGGCCGGGTAGTACGTCCCCTGCGGGCCGGTGGGGGCCGTTCGCGCGGTTCCCCGCGCCCCTTACGGGGCCCGACGTAGCTGCGGGCGGTCGTGGTTCCCCCAGAGCCCGAAAGGCCTGGGGGGACCCCCAGGCGGCACGGGTGGGCGCGGCGGCACCCTGCCGGCGCCGGTAAGCGAGCCCCCCGGCCCCGGCCCACCCTCAGCCGCGCAGCTCCGTCAGGACCGCGTCCGTGAACGGCGGCCACGCATCGACCGCCCAGGGGCCGAACGCACGGTCCGTCAGGGCCACCGACGCCACGCCCGCTTCGGGGTCCACCCACAGGAACGTGCCGGACTGGCCGAAGTGGCCGAAGGTGCGGGGGGAGGACGAACCGCCCGTCCAGTGCGGGGACTTGGAGTCCCGGATCTCGAAGCCCAGCCCCCAGTCGTTCGGGTTCTGGTGGCCGTACCCCGGCAACACACCCTTCGTCCCGGGGTATTGGACGGTCAGCGTCGCCTCCGCCACCGTCCGCGGATCCAGCAGCCTCGGCGCCTGCAACTCCGCCGCGAAGCGGAGCAGGTCGGAGACCGAGGAGACGCCGTCCTTCGCCGGCGACCCCTCCAGAGACGTCGACGTCATGCCCAGCGGCTCGAGGACCGCCTGCCGCAGATACTCGCCGAACGGCATCTCCGTCGCCTTGGCGACATGGTCCCCGAGCACCTCGAACCCGGCGTTGGAGTACAGCCGCCGCTCCCCGGGCGGCGCCGTCACCCGGTGCTCGTCGAAGGCCAGCCCGGAGGCGTGCGCGAGCAGATGCCGTACCGTCGACCCCTCAGGACCGGCCGGCTCGTCGAACTCGACCGCCCCCTCCTCGTACGCGACGAGCACCGCGTACGCGGCGAGCGGCTTGGTCACGGAGGCCAGCGGGAAGCGCTGCCCGGCCGGACCGTGGGTGCCGAGGACCGTCCCGTCGGCCCGGACGGCACCCGCCGCCGCGGTGGGGACCGGCCAGTTCTCGATCAACGCAAGGCTCTGCAAGGACATGCTGACGAGCCTAAGCGGATCAGAGCGTCAGGGTCATCGTGGGGTCCGGCTTGTGGACGAAGCCGAGCGAGGCGTAGAGGGGCTCGGCCTCGGCGGACGCGGTCAGCATGACCTGCCCGGCGCCCCGCTCGCGGAACCAGGCCAGCAGCTCCGCCATGCACGCGCGCGCGTACCCGCGGCGACGCGCGTCCGGGTCGGTGGCCACGCTGAAGACGTACCCGGAGTGCCCGTGCGGACTGGACGCCTTGCCGATCCGGTAGTCGAGGGTCCCGACGACCAGCGCGGCCAGCGCCCCCGGCCGGTCCGGGTGGTCGACGACGAACGCGGCGAAGTCCCCGTCCGACTCGGCCAGTCTCTCCCGGAGCCCCGGCAGCGCCAGGGCGTGCCAGTGGGTGGTGGTGTCCCCACCGGGCAGTGCGTCGATCATGACCTGGCGCAGACGCAGCACTTCCGGTGCGTCCTCGGGCCTGGCACGGCGTACGAGACTCATACCCGCGCACGGTAGTCATCGGCCGTCCCCGCGTCGCGCGCATTTCTTACCGTCTTACCGGGTTCCCCTTGCTTCGAGCGCACTCCAAGGTCATAGCGTGGGGTCATGACGGTGATGCAGACCTCGACCGCGGCGCCCACTCAGCAGTCCGACCGCGCACCCGCCGACATCTGTTCCGCCCCGCCCCGCCGGCATCCGCGCCCCGAGGGCCAGGACCGCTACACGATCAGCGAGGTCGTCGCCTTCACCGGACTGACCGCCCACACCCTGCGCTGGTACGAGCGGATCGGGCTGATGTCCCACATCGACCGCTCCCACACCGGCCAGCGTCGCTACAGCAACAGTGACCTGGACTGGCTGGACTTCGTGACCAAGCTCCGCCTGACCGGGATGCCGGTGGCGGACATGGTGAGATACGCGGAACTGGTGAGAGAGGGCGAGACCACCTACTCCGACCGCCGGGAACTCCTGGAACAGACGCGCAGGGACGTCGTGTCGAGGATCGCCGAACTGCACGACACCCTGTCGGTCCTGGACCGGAAGATCAGCTTCTATGAGAAGGGCGTCGGCTGAGGCGTCCTCACAGCTCGGCCAGCAGCTCCGCCTTCTTCGCGGCGAACTCCTCGTCGGTGACCAGCCCCGCCTCGTGCAGTTCGCCCAGGTGGCGAATCCGCTCCGCGATGTCTGCGGGGTCCCGCCGGCCCGCCGACGCCGGCAGTGCGGCCCCGCCCTTCGCCCGCACCGCCTCCAGAACCGCCGCCGCGAACGGCAACGACTCGTGCACCGGCCCGTACCCGAGCCCGAACACCACGGTCGCGGGGTCCTGGTCGGCCGGGACCGCCGACGCCGCCCCCGTGAGGTCCGCGCGGCGCAGCAGTCGCAGGTGCCCCTCGAAGACCTCCGGGGACCGCCACTCCACACCCCCGAGGTCGGCCACCGCGAAGCGCTGGTCGCCGGACTTCCACTTGGCCGTCGACGCGCCCGTCCACGACCAGCGGAAGTGCACGGCCCGGCCGTCGAAGCTCGCCTTGCCGTCGTACGCCTTGAACTGCCGGGGTGCCTCGGGAGCGGGCACCAGAAACCTTTCGGCCGGCTCGGACGCGGACTCGGTGAGCACCGCGCGCAGTTCGTCGGCGTAGTACTCCGCGAGGGTCTCCCGCTCGGCCGGGAGGACGAGCCGGTAGGGGTCGCTGCCGTCCTTCAGCTGCCCCGCGGCGGCCTCCATCAGGGGATCGGCGCCCGGGCGCGGCTCGGCTCGCAGGACCACGGTGCCCCGTTTGCCGGGAGCGAGCGTCACCCCCGCGAGCGCCGCGAACGGCACCCGGCGTACCCCCAGCGTCTGGAAGAGCCTGGGTGTGCGAATCCCCCGTTCGTAGCGGATGAGCACGGAGTCGGACTCGAACTCCCAGGCGGCATGAAATCCGGCCAGTACGTCACCCATGCGGCTCATCGTATGCGGCACGTGCTTCCCAGTCCCATCCCCGCGCATACCGCACTTCCTGCTGTCTCTACGCGCGTCCGGCCATCAACGTGCCGGACAAACCCGCCCGGCACCCGTCATCGTCGTGGGCGCAGGTCACCGCGCCGTACGCGCCAACCCCGATGTCGGCGAGATTGCGCAGGCTGTCCGTGCCCGGCTCGAAGTAGCCGGCGTGTCCCTGTGCGTCGTGCGCCGACAGCACCCGTGCCCCGAAGGAGGAGGAGACGGGGTCGGCGCCGTGGCCGAGTCCGCCGAGCTCCATGTAGGGGACGTCCTGGATCCAGTCGGTGGCGTCCCGCATCGCCCACACCCGGGCCGAGGTGCCCAGGTGCGCGGCGTTCTCGACCCGCATCCCGGGGCTCGCGGCCACCGCTATGTCGGACACCCGGTCCGGCATGTAGCGCGCGGCCACCCCGCAGACCACCGAGCCGTAGCTGTGGCAGAACATCGACACCGGCGCCTCGCCGGGCAGCCCGCGCAGCAGCGCGTTGAGGCGTACGGCGCCCAGCGCGGCGGCCGTGCCGGTCGCCGCCCCCACGCCGAGACCGTCGGGCGCGGTGTAGTCGGCCCAGGCGATCACCGCCGTACGGGTCGAGGGGCTCGCCGTGTGCTCCGCCTTGTACAGCGCCTTGGCCATGCCGACCGGGGCGGTGTACTGACGGTTCGTCCGCTGGAAGGTGAGCAGGTCGGTGTCGACGCCGGGGACGACGACGGAGACCCGCTCGGCCCTGGTGAGGTCGCCGAACACCTCGGCGACCCGGCCGCTGCCGTCCGGGTCGAAGGCGAGGATCTGCCGGCCCTTCGCCATCAGCGCCTCGTATCGGTGCATCCGGCGGCCCGCGTCCTGCTGTCCGGCCGCGGTGAGCCGTGGGTCGTGCATGCGTTTCTTCTCGACGGCGCGCTGCTGGTCGAGGGCGATGTGGTTGGCCCGGTAGCGCAGGGCGGCCGGGGCGCCGTTCATGTTGCCGACCACGAGCGGGTAGCGGTGCACGAGCCGGTCGCGCTCCGGCACGGTGAGCGTGGCGAAGAAACGGGTGAGCAGCGCGGGGGACGCCTCCGGGTCCGGCAGGTGGAGACCGCGCAGGCTGCCGTGCTCCCACTTGGCGAGGGAGGTCTGCATGACGGTGGTCTCGCGGTGCGCGCGCATGGCCGTCCAGCCGGTGGTCGCGAGCATCACGAACACCACGGCCAGGGCAAGCAGCGCGCGCCAGACGTTCAGTGGCGGGGAGGTGTCGAAGGAAGTCACTGGGAGGACACACTAGGAGAACGAAGGGGTCTCGCGGTAACCGAGTGACAGTTATCACGTTTCGGCAAATGTATGGCCGATCACGCCTCGTGCGGCCCGTCTCACCTCGCGGGGCGCTCGCGCCAGTTCCCGGTGAGCGCCGGCCCCACCTGGTCGAGGTACGACGAGGTGAGTTCGCGGATCGCCGCGACGCTGAAGTCGTCGCCGACCGACCAGTGCCGCTCGGTGACCCGGATGACCGCGCCGAACACGGCGACCACGAGCCGGGGCCGCGGGTCGGTGTCCGGGTCGACGCCCTCCCGCTCGGCGACGATCCGCGCGATCTCCTCCTCCGTCTCCGACTGGCGCCGCAGATGGGCGGCGAACAGCACCGGCGTCGCCTCGATCATCTTGTACGTGCGCATCAGCAGTTCCACCGGGACGTACCGCTCGATGGCCTCCTCGATGCTGTCCCAGCTGTCCATGACGGACCGGCGCAGCGCCTCCAGCGGGGTCTCCTCGGCCGGCCGCCGGCGCACCGCCTCGACGTAGTGCGCCTCGGTGAGCCGTGGCACGAAGAAGGCCACGTCCTCCTTGCTGGCGAAGTAGCGGAAGAAGGTGCGCTGCGAGACGTCGACGGACTCGGCGATCTCGTCGATGGTGGTGTGCTCGTAGCCCCGGGTCACGAACAGCTCCAGCGCGTTGCGCAGCAGCGCGTCCCGGGTGCGCTGTTTCTTGCGTTCGCGCAGCGTTTCCATGTCTGACAGTTACTGACTAGTGATTTCGTTTGTCAACTGTCAGCGGCTGTCACTAGCCTCGGTCGTATGACTAGTCAGACCACGATCGACACGGCGGGGTCGGGGGACGCGACACCTACAGCCCTGCCGGAACAGCCGCCGGCCTCCGGCCTGCGCGGTCACCCCTGGTTCACCCTGATCACCGTCGCCGTCGGGGTCATGATGGTCGCCCTCGACGGCACCATCGTGGCCATCGCCAACCCGGCGATCCAGAAGGACCTCGGCGCCACCTTCGCCCAGGTGCAGTGGATCACCAACGGCTACTTCCTCGCCCTCGCGGTCTCCCTGATCACCGCGGGCAAGCTCGGTGACCGCTTCGGCCACCGGCAGACCTTCCTGATCGGCGTCGTCGGCTTCGCCGCCGCCTCGGGCGCCATCGGCCTGTCCGACAGCATCGGCCTGGTCGTCACCTTCCGCGTCTTCCAGGGCCTGTTCGGCGCGCTGCTGATGCCGGCCGCGCTCGGCCTGCTGCGGGCCACCTTCCCGGCCGAGAAGCTCAACATGGCGATCGGCATCTGGGGCATGGTCATCGGCGCCTCCACCGCGGGCGGCCCGATCCTCGGCGGTGTGCTGGTGCAGCACGTCAGCTGGCAGTCGGTCTTCTTCATCAACGTGCCGGTCGGCCTGCTCGCCCTCGTCCTGGGCGTCCTGATCCTGCGCGACCACCGCGCCGAGAACGCGCCGCGCTCCTTCGACCTGCTCGGCATCGCCCTGCTCTCCGGCGCGATGTTCTGCCTGGTCTGGGCGCTCATCAAGGCGCCGAGCTGGGGCTGGGGCGCCGGCCTGACGTGGACGTTCATCGCCGTGTCCGTGCTGGGCTTCGCCCTCTTCTCCTTCTGGGAGACCAGGGTCAGCGAGCCGCTGATCCCGCTCACCCTGTTCCGCTCGGTCCCGCTCTCCGCGGGCGTGGTCCTGATGGTCCTGATGGCCATCGCCTTCATGGGCGGCCTGTTCTTCGTGACGTTCTATTTGCAGAACGTCCACGGCATGGACCCGGTGGACGCCGGCCTCCATCTGCTGCCGCTCACCGGCATGATGATCGTCGGCTCCCCGCTGGCCGGCGCCGCGATCACCAAGCTCGGCCCGCGGATCCCGCTGGCCGGCGGCATGGCGGCCACCGCGATCGCCATGTACGGCATGTCCACCCTGAAGGCGGACACCGGCAGCGGCGTGATGTCCATCTGGTTCGCCCTGCTCGGCCTCGGCCTCGCGCCGGTCATGGTCGGCGCCACCGAGGTCATCGTCGGCAACGCGGCGATGGAGCTGTCGGGGGTGGCCGGTGGTCTCCAGCAGGCCGCGATGCAGATCGGCGGCAGCCTCGGTACGGCCGTGCTGGGCGCCGTGATGGCCTCCAAGGTCGACAGCGACCTGCCGGGCAACTGGGCCGACGCGGGGCTGCCGAAGCTGACCGACGCGCAGTTGGCGCAGGCCTCCGAGGCGGTCCAGGTCGGTGTCGCGCCGGTCGCCAAGGGGACGCCGGCGGAGATCGCCGCGAAGATCTCCGACGTCGCCCACGACACGTTCATCTCCGGCATGAGCCTCGCCTCGTTGGTCGCGGCGGGCGTGGCGGCGGTCGCGATCCTGGTCGCGCTGCTCACCAAGCGCGGCGAGAACGCGGACGCCGGCGCGGGCGTCGGGCACATCTGACGCGGGTTCAGCACACACGCAGGTCGATATGTCCGGTTTCCTTTGGCGGAGTTCCCCTATCAGGGTGACTCCGCTAAAGATTCCTCGCGCTCGGCACGCGCCGCAGGTCACAGTGGGTCAAGTCCTCCGCAGGGCATGGGAGGACAGCCGGGCCGCAGCGCGCTGCTGGAGGGGGGCAGCGCGCGGGCAGGTCTGCGGACGCGGAACAGGGGTACCCGGTCATCGCACCCGAACAGTCCATGAAGACCAGGGAGTTGATGATGGCGAGCTTCGGCCAACGAACACGTGGGTACCCCCGTTCACGCGGCCGCACAGGTATGCGGGACGGGCTGGACCATGGCACGCTCGGAATCATCGGCACGATATTCGCCGTGGTCGGCTTCTTCGCGCTCGGGATCGTGTTGGGGCCGGCGGCACTGGTGTGCGGCTGGCTCTCCATGGGCCGGGTATGGAACCCGAAGAGTTCCATACCGGCGCTGGTGGCGGTGGTGCTGGGAGCGATCGACACGCTGCTGGCGCTGCTGTGGCTGGGTGGCGTCTCGCTGTAGCTGCGGCCCGGTGGGGGTCGCTCGCGCAGTTCCCCGCGCCCCTGAAGGGGCGCCCCAGCTGCGGGCAGCCGTGCCGCTGGGGCGGCGCCCGCCCACGAGGCGGCAGCGTGTGAGCCACTCAGCCGCGGGCGGTCGTGCCTCCCCCAGAGCCCGAAAGGCCTGGGGGGACCCCCGGGCGGCACGGGTGGGCGCAGCGGCACCCGGTCAGCGCCGGTGAGCGCGACGCCGTGACCTCGGCACCCACCCCCTCGCGCAGGGCAGCGACCTCCGCCCGGAGCGCCCGTACTTCCTCGGTCAGCACCCCGATCGCCTCCGTCTGCCGGCGCTCCTCCACGTCGTCCTTCTCGAACCGTGCGATGAACCAGGTCGCGATGTTCGCCGTCACCACACCGAGCAGGGCGATCCCGGACAGCATCAGGCCGACCGCGATCATCCGGCCCAGCCCGGTCGTCGGTGCGTGGTCGCCGTACCCCACCGTGGTCATCGTCGTGAACGACCACCACAGCGCGTCACCCAGCGTCCGGATGTTCCCGTTCGGAGAGTCCCGCTCCGCCGAGAGCACGGCCAGCGACCCGAACATCAGCAGTCCGACGACCGCGCCCACCACATACGTCGTCAGCTGGATCTGCGAGGCCATCCGGGCCCGCCGCCCCACCAGCGTCAGCGTGGCGACGAGCCGCAGCAGCCGCAGCGGCTGGAGCAGCGGCAGCACCACCGCGCACAGGTCTATCCAGTGGGTCCGCACGAACTCCTTGCGCCGGGGCGCCAGAGCCATCCGTACCAGGTAGTCCACGGCGAAAGAACCCCAGACCACCCACTCCGCCGCCGTGCAGACCGCGGTGAGGCCGTGCCCTGCGGAACTGTCCACGATCGGCAGGGCATAGGCGACGGCGAAGGCCACCGCGAGTGCCAGCAAAGGCCGTTGGGTCAGCTGCTCCCAACGCACCTGCGCGGACTGTCGCTCCATGGGGGCATCGTAGGCATCACCCGCGCCCCGAAGGCGGCGGACCTGCCTCGATCCGCGGCTCCGCCGCGCGGGCGGGACGAGCCACGACGCCGCCGCAGCTCCCCACCGCCCGCCCCGGCCGAGGCCGAGCGCAGCGGCTACGCGTCGCCGCCCGCCGCGCCCGGGTGCGCCGCCGTCACGTCCAGCAGCTGGTAGCGGTCGATGGCCTGCTTGAGCACCGAGCGGTCGAGCCTGCCCTCACGGGCCAGCTCGGTCAGCACCGCGACCACGATCGACTGCGCGTCGATGTGGAAGAACCGGCGCGCCGCGCCGCGCGTGTCGGCGAAGCCGAAGCCGTCGGCGCCCAGCGACTGGTACGTGCCCGGCACCCAGCGCGCGATCTGGTCCGGAACCGATCGCATCCAGTCGGACACGGCCACGAACGGACCCTCGGCGCCGCTCAGCTTGCTCGTCACGTACGGCGTGCGCTGCTCCTCCTCCGGATGGAGGAGGTTGTGCTCCTCGCAGGCCACGGCCTCGCGCCGCAGCTCGTTCCAGGAGGTGGCGGACCAGACGTCGGCCTTCACGTTCCAGTCCGCGGCGAGGACCCGCTGTGCCTCGATCGCCCAGGGCACCGCGACACCGGACGCCATGATCTGCGCCGGGACAGTGCCGTCCGTGCCCGCGCTGATCCGGTGGATGCCCTTCAGGATGCCCTCGACGTCCACGTCGGCCGGCTCGGCCGGGTGCTGGATCGGCTCGTTGTAGACGGTCAGGTAGTAGAAGACGTCCTCGCCGTGCGGGTGCTCGGCGTCGCCGCCGTACATGCGGCGCAGGCCGTCCTGGACGATGTGTGCGATCTCGTACGAGTACGCCGGGTCGTAGGCCACACAGCCCGGGTTCGTCGAGGCGAGCAGCTGGGAGTGGCCGTCGGCGTGCTGGAGGCCCTCACCGGTCAGGGTCGTACGGCCGGCGGTCGCGCCCAGGACGAAACCGCGCGCCAGCTGGTCGGCCATCTGCCAGAACTGGTCGCCGGTGCGCTGGAAACCGAACATCGAGTAGAAGACGTAGACCGGGATGAGCGGCTCGCCGTGGGTCGCGTAGGCCGAGCCCGCCGCGATCAGGGAGGCCGTGCAGCCGGCCTCGGAGATGCCGTCGTGCAGCATCTGGCCGGTCGGCGACTCCTTGTAGGCGAGCAGCAGGTCGCGGTCGACCGACTCGTACTGCTGGCCGAGCGGGTTGTAGATCTTCGCGCTCGGGAAGAAGGAGTCCATACCGAAGGTGCGGTACTCGTCCGGCGCGATCAGTACGAAGCGACGGCCGAGCTCCTTGTCCCGCATGAGGTCCTTGAGGAGACGGACAAAGGCCATGGTGGTCGCGATGGACTGCTGGCCGGTGCCCTTCTTCACGGTCGCGTACACCTTGTCGTCCGGCAGGGCGAGCGGCTGGGAGCGCACGACGCGGGTCGGGACGTAACCGCCGAGCCCCTTGCGCCGGTCGTGCATGTACTGGATCTCCTCCGAGTTCCGGCCCGGGTGGTAGTACGGCGGCAGGCCGGACTCCAGTTCCCGGTCGGAGATCGGCAGGTGCAGCCGGTCCCGGAAGCCCTTGAGGTCGGCGACCGTCAGCTTCTTCATCTGGTGCGTGGCGTTGCGGCCCTCGAAGTTCGGGCCCAGCGTCCAGCCCTTGATCGTCTTGGCCAGGATGACCGTCGGCTGGCCCCGGTGCTCGGTGGCCGCCTTGAACGCCGCGTAGATCTTGCGGTGGTCGTGGCCGCCGCGGCCCAGGTGCAGGATCTGGTCGTCGGTCATGTGCTCGACCATCGCGCGCAGCCGCTGGTCGTCGCCGAAGAAGTGGTCGCGGATGTACGCGCCGGACTCGGTGGCGTAGGTCTGGAACTGACCGTCGGGGGTCGTGTTCATCTTGTTGACCAGGACGCCGTCGCGGTCCTGGGCGAGCAGCGGGTCCCAGGTGCGGTCCCAGACCAGCTTGATCACGTTCCAGCCGGCGCCCCGGAAGACCGACTCCAGCTCCTGGATGATCTTGCCGTTGCCGCGCACCGGGCCGTCGAGCCGCTGGAGGTTGCAGTTGACGACGAAGGTCAGGTTGTCCAGGCCCTCGCGCGCGGCGATGGACAGCTGGCCGAGCGACTCCGGCTCGTCCATCTCGCCGTCGCCGAGGAACGCCCAGACGTGCGACGTCGAGGTGTCGGCGATCCCGCGCGCGTGCATGTAGCGGTTCATCCGCGCCTGGTAGATCGCGCCGATCGGGCCGAGGCCCATCGACACCGTCGGGAACTCCCAGAAGTCCGGCATGGAGCGCGGGTGCGGGTAGCTGGAGAGGCCGTTCGGGTATTTCGACTTCTCCTGGCGGAAGCCGTCCAGCTGCTCCTCGCCGAGCCGGTCGAGCAGGAACGCGCGGGCGTAGATACCGGGGGAGGCGTGGCCCTGAAAGAAGACCTGGTCGCCGCCACGGCCGTCGTCCTTGCCGCGGAAGAAGTGGTTGAAGCCGACGTCGTAGAGGGATGCGGAGGAGGCGAAGGTGGCGATGTGCCCGCCGACGCCGATGCCCGGACGCTGTGCGCGCGAGACCATCACGGCCGCGTTCCAGCGGGTCGCGTTGAGGACCCTGCGCTCGATCTCCTCGTTGCCCGGGAAGAACGGCTCCGCGCGGGTGGGGATCGTGTTGACGTAGTCCGTGCTGCGCATCTCGGGCACGGCCACCCGCCGCTCGCGGGCACGCTCGATCAGGCGGAGCATCAGATAACGGGCCCGTTCCCGGCCGCGCTCGTCCACGGCGGCGTCGAGCGAGTCGAGCCACTCCTGGGTTTCCTCGGGGTCGAAGTCAGGAACCTGACTCGGAAGGCCGCCAATGATGATCGGGTTGCGATCGGATCCGGAAGCCACGCTGTTCCTTACCTGTCAGAGGGGCACTGATTCCCTGCGTTTTCCTGCATATCCCTGCGTTTCCCTGCACCGCTGTCCATCGTCCACCTCGGGGCAGCGCACGTCATCTCTACCGTGAGGTAACTCGGGCCCGGCCAAAACGCAACGATACGCCCGGGGTGTGACGTGTTTGGCAAACTCGTTCGACCGTCGTATGTGAGGATGATTCCGAAAGGAACATAGCGGGCAAAACGGAATGGTGTGTGCCACACCTGACTGCGATACGGTGCCGGGAGTTGCGGCGACACGGCCGGGATCGTCACCGTTTCGGCGGTCTGAACGGCCGGGTACTTGCGCGATCCGTCCCGCCCGTGTGGACTACGGCCAATGCTTCGCGCACGCGCGTGGCTGAGTTAATCAACAAGACATGATCAGGAGGCAACCCGTGAGCGCGACCGCGGACCACGCGGAGGAGCGGACCACCCCTGCCGTCAGGCTGGGGTTCCAGCCAGACCAGGTGGTCCAGGAGATCGGCTACGACGACGACGTCGACCAGGAACTCCGCGAGTCCATCGAAGACACCATCGGCACCGAGTTGGTGGACGAGGACTACGACGACGTGGCCGACGCCGTGGTGCTGTGGTTCCGTGAGGATGACGGCGACCTGACGGACGCGCTGGTGGATGCCGTCACCTACATGGAGGAAGGCGGCTGGATCCTGCTGCTGACTCCCAAGACGGGCCGTGACGGCTACGTCGAGCCGAGCGACATCGGCGAGGCGGCCACGACCGCCGGCCTCTCGCAGACGAAGAGCGTCAGCGTGGGCAAGGACTGGAACGGCAGCCGGCTGCTGACCCCGAAGGGCGCCGCCAAGAAGCGCTGATCCCCGACCGGCGGACGGACCGTGCCCCGGTCCGTCCGCCGGCCTGCCGTGATCGCCGCGCAAGGGTCGCCGCATAGGGTGTCCTCACCCGAACAGCCCCTTACGAAGGGATGCAGCGATGGCGATCCAGGTCGGCGACAAGGCGCCCGACTTCGAGCTCAAGGACAACCACGGCCGGTCCGTGAAGCTGTCCGACTTCCGCGGCGAGAAGAACGTCGTGCTGCTCTTCTACCCGTTCGCCTTCACGGGCGTGTGCACCGGTGAGCTGTGCGAGCTGCGCGACAACCTGCCGCAGTTCGAGGACCGCGGCACCCAGCTGCTCGCCGTCTCCAACGACTCCATCCACACCCTGCGGGTCTTCGCCGAGCAGGAGGGCCTGGAGTACCCGCTGCTCAGCGACTTCTGGCCGCACGGCGAGACCTCGCGCGCCTACGGCGTCTTCGACGAGGCCAAGGGCTGCGCGGTGCGCGGCACCTTCGTCATCGACAAGGAGGGCGTCGTGCGGTGGACCGTGGTCAACGGACTGCCGGACGCGCGCGACCTGAACGACTACGTGCGGGCGCTCGACGCCCTGTAGACAGCTCCGCGGACCGCCCGTCGATCCCCTAGGGGCCGACACGGCCGACACCCGGTAATTCTTCGGGGTCCAGGGCCTGCGGGGGGCGGGAACCCGTCACTAGGATCGAATCGTTGATCCGGTATCCGAAGCACGACGGGGGCTCCCCGCCCCTGGACACCACAAGGGAGGACTCGTGGGAGTCAGCCTCAGCAAGGGCGGCAACGTTTCGCTGACGAAGGAGGCCCCGGGCCTGACCGCGGTCCTCGTCGGTCTGGGCTGGGACGTCCGGACCACCACCGGCGCCGACTTCGACCTGGACGCCAGCGCGCTGCTGCTGGACACAGCCGGCAAGGTCGCCAGCGACCAGAACTTCGTCTTCTTCAACAACCTCAAGAGCCCCGACGGCTCGGTCGAGCACACCGGTGACAACATCACCGGTGAGGGCGAGGGCGACGACGAGGTGATCAAGGTCAACCTGGCCACGGTCCCCGCCGACGTCGACAAGATCGTCTTCCCGGTGTCGATCTACGACGCCGACAACCGCCAGCAGTCCTTCGGCCAGGTCCGCAACGCGTTCATCCGCGTCGTGAACCAGGCCGGCGGCGCCGAGATCGCCCGCTACGACCTGTCCGAGGACGCCTCGACCGAGACCGCGATGGTCTTCGGCGAGCTGTACCGCAACGGCGCGGAGTGGAAGTTCCGCGCCATCGGCCAGGGCTACGCCTCCGGCCTGCGCGGCATCGCCCAGGACTTCGGCGTCAACGTCTGAGCCCAACCGAGGGCCTCGGCACTCGCACGTCCGCTCTGTCCGGCGCCGCACCGTTTACGGTCGGCGCCGGACGCGCAGGACAACCGGAGAAGCACCACTAGGGGAGGACCATCACCATGGGCGTCACGCTCGCCAAGGGAGGCAATGTCTCCCTCTCCAAGGCCGCACCGAACCTCACCAACGTCATGATCGGACTCGGCTGGGACGCCCGGTCCACCACCGGCGCCCCCTTCGACCTGGACGCCAGCGCGTTGCTGTGCAAGGACGGCCGGGTGCTCGGCGACGAGTGGTTCGTCTTCTACAACCAGCTCAAGAGCCCCGACGGCTCGGTCGAGCACACCGGCGACAACCTCACCGGTGAGGGCGAGGGCGACGACGAATCGATTCTGGTCGACCTGCCCAAGGTGCCGGCCGAGTGCGACAAGATCATCTTCCCGGTCTCCATCCACATGGCCGACGAGCGCGGCCAGACCTTCGGCCAGGTCTCCAACGCGTTCATCCGGGTCGTCAACCAGGCCGACGGCCAGGAGCTCGCCCGCTACGACCTCAGCGAGGACGCCTCCACCGAGACCGCCATGATCTTCGGCGAGCTCTACCGCTACCAGGGCGAGTGGAAGTTCCGGGCCGTCGGCCAGGGCTACGCCTCCGGGCTGCGGGGCATCGCGCTCGACTTCGGTGTGAACGTCTCGTAGCACCCGTCACAGCCGGATGTAGGGCCCGCGCGAGCCGTAGGACACCGATGCCCTCTAGACTCCGTGGTCAACAGTGAGTAAAGCCGAGTACGGCGCGGGAGAGACCCGTACCACACCATGATTGGGTAGCCAGTGCTTCTGAAAACCTTCGGCTGGTCGTTCGCGATCACCGCGCTCGGCCTGGTCGCCGCGGTCTTCTACGGGGGGTGGGAGGCCTTCGGCATCGTCGCGATCCTCGCCGTCCTCGAGATCTCCCTGTCGTTCGACAACGCGGTCGTCAATGCCGGAATCCTGAAGAAGATGAGTGCCTTCTGGCAGAAGATCTTCCTCACGGTCGGTGTTCTCATCGCGGTCTTCGGCATGCGGCTGGTCTTCCCCGTCGTGATCGTCGCGGTCACCGCCAAGATGGGCCCCATCGAGGCCGTCGACCTCGCGCTCAACAACAAGGACCGCTACCAGGAACTGGTCACCGACGCCCACCCGGCGATCGCCGCCTTCGGCGGTATGTTCCTGCTGATGATCTTCCTCGACTTCATCTTCGAGGACCGGGACATCCAGTGGCTGCGCTGGATCGAGCGCCCGCTGGCCAAGCTCGGCAAGGTCGACATGCTGGCGGTCTGCATCGCCCTGATCGTCCTGCTGATCACCTCCTTCACCTTCGCCACCCACGCCCACCAGCACGGCGGCGGCCACGTCGACAAGGCGCAGACGGTCCTGATCGCGGGTATCGCCGGCCTGATCACCTACATGATCGTCGGCGGCCTCTCCGGCTTCTTCGAGGACCGGCTGGAGGCCGAGGAGGAACGCGAGCACGAGGAGGAGGAAGAGGCCGAGCGCACCGGCAACAAGAAGTCGGCGGTCGTCCTGGCCGGCCAGGCGGCGTTCTTCATGTTCCTCTACCTGGAGGTCCTGGACGCGTCCTTCTCCTTCGACGGCGTGATCGGCGCGTTCGCCATCACCAACGACATCGTGCTCATGGCCCTCGGCCTCGGCATCGGCGCGATGTACGTCCGGTCGCTCACGGTCTACCTGGTCCGCCAGGGCACCCTCGACGACTACGTCTATCTGGAGCATGGCGCCCACTACGCGATCGGCGCGCTGGCGGTCATCCTGATGGTCACCATCCAGTACCAGATCAACGAGGTCATCACCGGTCTCGTCGGCGTCGTCCTGATCGGCTGGTCGTTCTGGTCCTCCGTGCGACGCAACCAGCGGCTGGCGGTGGCCGAGGGAAAAGCGGGGACGGACGAGAAGACTGAGGTCTCGTCCGGAGTCTGAACCGGCTCACCGGGCCGAAAACGAAGGGTGTGACACCCTTCTGGACGAGGAACGCTCTGTTCGGGGCGGCCGACACGGTCGGCCGCCCCGCGGCGTCGGCGGAAGTCTCTGGGGGCGGGAATGGGTTTCTTCGACGGGCTGCTCGGCGGAAGGGCGGCCGAGTTCGACTCGGGCAGCGCCGCGTCCAACTCCATCGAGCTCACCAAGCGGCACCAGCAGGTGTCCCTCACCAAGCAGGGCGCGGCCACCGGCAACCTGCGCGTCAACCTGAGCTGGCGGATGCGGACGTCCGACTTCGACGGCGAACAGCGGACCAGTCTGTTCCGGCACCCCTTCAAGGCGCTCAGGCCGCCGGAGGTGGTCGGGCACGGGCAGAGCATGGTCAACGTCGACCTCGACCTCGGGGCGCTGTACGAGCTGACCGACGGGAGCAAGGGGGTCGTACAGCCGCTCGGCGGCCTGCTCGGGGACGTCAACGCACCGCCGTACATCAAGCTCAGCGGCGACGACCGGTTCGGGTCGGCGTCCGGCGAGACGATGTACGTCAACCTGGATCACCGCGATGACATCAAGCGGCTGCTGGTGTTCGTGTACATCTACGACCAGACGCCGGCGTTCGACCGTACCCACGCGGTCGTGACGCTGTACCCGAGCAACGGGCCGCGGATCGAGATAGGCCTGGACGAACGGCATCCGCAGGCCCGGTCCTGCGCGGTGGTCATGATCGAGAACGTGAAGGGCGAGCTGGTCGTCCGGCGCGAGGTGAAGTTCGTGTACGGGTTCCAGGGGGAGCTGGACCGGTTGTACGGGTGGGGGCTGCAGTGGGGGCGGGGTTACAAGACGAAGGTGGAGAAGTAGCCCCCTGGGCAGCTCCCGTCACCGCCCGATGAACTGCGGGCCCTGCGGAGGCAGCCGGAAGTCCGTGTTCGGGACCGTCGCCACCGGCACCGGGGCCGGTGGGGGGTAGCCGTAGCCCGACTGCGGCTGTTGCTGGGGATAGCCGTAGGCCTGCTGCGGGGCGGGTGAGGTCGGCTGGGGGTAGCCGTACGCCGGCTGGGTCGGGACCGAGGCCGGCTGCTCGGGAGGCAGCGGCTGGGAGCCCTGGGGCTCGTCCAGCGTCTCCGACTCGTCCACCGAGATGCCGAAGTCGGTCGCCAGGCCCTTGAGGCCGTTGCTGTAGCCCTCGCCCAGCGCCCGGAACTTCCAGCCCTCGCCCCTGCGGTACAGCTCGCCGCAGATCAGGGCCGTCTCGGCGCCGGTCTCCGGCTTGATGTCGAAGTGGGCCAGCGGCTCGGCGTCGGGGGCCGAGGCGTCGTACAGCAGGATGCGCAGGGCGGGTACGTGTTCGAAGGGGATGCCGTCCGCCGATGCGACCAGGAGGATTCGGCCGACATTGGGCTCGACACCGGGGAGATCTGTCTGGATCGTGTCGGTGAGGCCTTCCGCCACCCGTTTCTTGCCGAGCCGCCAGACCTTCCCGGAGGGGTGCCTGGGCTGGTTGTAGAAGACGAAGTCCTCGTCGGAGCGCACACGTCCGTCGGGGCCGAGGAGCAGCGCCGAGGCGTCCACGTCCGGAACTCCCTGCCCGGGTGTCCAGCGCAGCACGGCCCGGACCGTGGTGGCTTCCAGCGGGACGTTCGACCCCTTCAGCATCGCGTGCGTCATGCGGTCATCCTGCCCTCTCGGTCCTGGTCACGACAACGCGGGGGGCCTCGCGGCCGACATGGGCGGGTTACCTGGAATTCATGCCCGGCGGGAACCCTCGACATGGCTTTGTACGTACTATTACCGGCCACCCTTTACCCATTCCACAGGCTAGGCCCACGCCACGGGGGAGTTCTATGCGTCATTTCGGGCACATTGCACCTGAGGTGCGCCAGCGCCTCTTCCACCAGGAGCCGTGCGAGTTCACCGCCGACTCCCCTGCCCGGTTGCTCTCCGCGGCCCTGGGCGCCACGCTGTACAGCCCGGCCACCCGGGAGCGGCTCGCCGACGACATCGTCAAACAGGCGGGACTCGGCGTGGTCTCGATGGTGCTGTGCCTGGAGGACTCCATCGGCGACGAGGACGTGGTGGCGGGCGAGGAGAACCTCGTCCGGCAGTTCGCCGACCTGGCCGCCCGGGTCCAGGAGGGCGTGGAGCCGCCGCTGCTCTTCATCCGGGTCCGCGAGCCCGAGCAGATCCCCGATCTCGTACGACGGCTCGGTGACAGCGTGTCACTGCTGTCCGGTTTCGTGTTCCCGAAGTTCACCGAGGAGCGCGGTATCCCCTTCCTGCAGGCCCTGGACGGGGCCGAGGCGCGCAGCGGCCGCCGGCTGTTCGGGATGCCCGTCCTGGAGACACCCGAGCTGATGTACCGCGAGACGCGCGTGGACGCCCTGGAGGGCATCGCCCGCGCCGTCGACAAGTACCGTGACAAGGTGCTGGCGCTGCGCCTGGGCGTGACCGACTTCTGCTCGTCGTACGGGCTGCGACGGGCACCCGACATGACCGCCTACGACGTGCAGATCATCGCCTCCGTCATCGCCGACGTGGTGAACATGCTGGGACGGGCCGACGGCACCGGGTTCACGGTGACCGGGCCGGTCTGGGAGTACTTCCGGGTGCCCGAGCGCATGTTCAAGCCGATGCTGCGGACCAGCCCCTTCCTGGAGGAGCAGGCCGTGGAACTGCGCAACCGGCTCATCGAGCACGCCATGGACGGCCTGCTGAGAGAGATCTCCCTGGACCAGGCCAACGGGCTGCTCGGCAAGACCTGCATCCACCCCTCGCACGTCATCCCCGTGCACGCGCTGTCGGTCGTCAGTCACGAGGAGTTCTGCGACGCCCAGGACATCCTGCGGCCGGAACGGGGCGGCGGGGGTGTACTCCGCTCGGCGTACACGAACAAGATGAACGAGGTGAAACCGCATCGCGCCTGGGCCGAGCGGACCATGCTGCGGGCCGAGGTGTTCGGCGTGGCCAACGAGGACGTCGGCTTCGTGGAGCTGCTCGCCGCCGGAATCCCCGGCTGACGGGCCTAGGGGACGACACAGGAAGCGCATGAACATCGCAGTGAACAGCGGGGACTGGTCCGGTAGCTGGGTCGCCGAGCGGCTCGGCGTCGAACTCGTGGGCGACGACGGTCTGCGGGCCCTCCTCGGGCTCGCCCTGCGCCGCAACCCGAAGCGGGCCCACCTGCTGGTCTCCAACGTGCTCGGCAAGCACGTGCCCCAGTCGCCGGCGGTGGTGTACGGCCACGGGTTCGGTCTGGGCCGCCGGGTACGCGAGCTCCTCGGTGACGAGGAGGCGGCCCGGGCGGTGGTGGTGGGCTACGCCGAGACGGCCACGGGCCTCGGGCATTCGGTGGCCGACGGTATCGGCCTCGCCCCGTACCTGCACTCCACGCGGCGGCCGGTCGCCGGGGTCGAGCCTGCGGGGGGCTTCGAGGAGTCCCACTCGCACGCGACGTCCCACCTGCTGCTCCCCGAGGACCCCGCTCTGCTCTCCGGCGAGGGCCCGCTGGTCCTGGTCGACGACGAGTTCTCCACGGGTAACACGGTCCTGAACACGATCAGGGACCTGCACGCCCGTTATCCGCGGAAACGTTACGTCGTGGTGGCTCTGGTGGATATGCGGTCGCCCGCGGACGCGGGGCGCCTCGCGGATCTCGCCGGTGAGATCGGCGCGAGGGTGGACCTGGTGGCCGGCGCATCCGGCACCGTGAAGCTGCCCGAGGGTGTCCTTGAAAAGGGGCAGGCGCTGGTGGCGAAGTACGAGGAGAGTGCCGCGGCCGCCGGTGGGCCGGGTGCGGCGCCGTCGGGGCTTGTCGCGCAGCTCCCCGCGCCCCTTACCGGCGCTGCCCGTAACCCCCTGGGGGCGCGGGGCTGTGTCGAATCTGCGGCTACCGCCGCGCGGGCGCGAACGGCCCCCGTCGGCCCGCAGGCGGCCGACGACCGCACCACCCCCCACTTCACCCGCGTCGACCTGCACTGGCCGCACGGCCTCCCGGACGGCGGGCGCCACGGCTTCACCCCGGCTCACCGAATACGCCTGGAAGCGGCCCTTCCCGCCATGGCCGCGCGCCTCGCCGAGGCCCTGCCCTCCGACGCCCGCCGCGTACTCACCCTCGGCTTCGAGGAGCTGATGTACGCCCCCCTCAGAGTCGCCCGTGAGCTGGAGCCCCTCGTCGTCGCCGACGTGCGGTACTCCACCACCACCCGCTCACCCGTGCTGGCCGTCGACGACCCCGGTTACGCCATCCGCAGCCGGCTCGTCTTCCCGGCCCACGACAACCCCGCCGACGGCCCCGGTGAGCGCTACGCGTACAACGTGGCCGGCGCCGGCTTCGACGCGGTGGTCGTCTTCGTCGACTCGGCCGGCGACACCCCCGAACTCCACGCCCCGGACGGCCTGTTGGCCCGGCTCGGCGCGCATGCCCCGCATGTCCTGCTCGCGGTTGTACCGTCGTACGTCCCCGCGCTGACCGAAGAGAGCCCCGCCATGCTGCCCGAGCCCCTCCGCGGCCCCGCCTTCTCCTCGTACCCGCCGGAGGACGTCGGCTGGCTGCTCCAGGACCTCTCGGACGTCACGCTGGAGGCGCCCACCGAGGAACGCGAGGAGGCGATCCAGAGCGGCGGCGCGCACTACGCGGAGTCGCTGCCGGTGGAGTACCAGCCGAGCGAGCGGTACCAGGCGCTCTTCCACGCCGCCCTGGAGACCTCGGCCGCCCGGATCGCGCAGGCCGTCGGGGTCGTGACGGAGACCGTGCTGGCCGAACGGGCGGCCCGGCCGGTGCTGGTCTCGCTGGCCCGTGCCGGGACCCCGGTGGGTGTGCTGATGCGCCGCTGGGCGCAGTTCCGGTACGGCGTCGAGCTGCCGCACTACGCCGTGTCGATCGTGCGCGGCCGCGGTATCGACGCGAACGCGCTGCGCTGGCTGGCCGCGCACCACGACCCGCGGGACGTGGTCTTCGTGGACGGCTGGACCGGGAAGGGCGCGATCACCCGGGAACTGGCCGACGCGGTCGAGGAGTTCGAGGAGCGGGAGGGCGTCTCCGGGTTCGACCCGGAGATCGCGGTGCTCGCGGACCCCGGATCGTGCGTGCGGACGTACGGCACCCGGGAGGACTTCCTGATCCCCTCCGCCTGCCTCAACTCGACCGTCTCCGGGCTGATCTCGCGGACCGTGCTGCGGGCCGACCTGGTGGGTCCCGACGACTTCCACGGCGCGAAGTTCTACCGCGAACTGGCCGGGGCGGATGTGTCGGTGGCCTTCCTGGACGCGGTCGCCGCCCGGTTCGGGGAGGTCGTGGACGCGGTGGACGCGGCCGTGAAGGAGCTGGCCGTCGCCGACCGCACGCCGACCTGGGAGGGCTGGGCGGCCGTCGAGCGGATCAGCGAGGAGTACGGCATCCACGACGTGAACCTCGTCAAGCCGGGCGTGGGGGAGACCACCCGGGTGCTGCTGCGCCGGGTGCCCTGGAAGATCCTGGCGCGGGCCGGGGCGGGCGCCGACCTCGACCACGTGCGGCTGCTGGCCGAGCAGCGCGGTGTGCCGGTCGAGGAGGTCGGCGAACTGCCCTACACCTGTGTCGGGTTGATCCATCCCAAATTCACGCGCGGGGCGACCGGCGCCGACGGCAGGACGGTGAACGTCTGATGGCGGTGCTGGTGGCGAGCGATCTCGACCGTACGCTCATCTACTCGGCGGGTGCGCTCTCCCTGACCATGCCGGACGCGCGGGCGCCCCGGCTGCTCTGTGTCGAGGTGCACGAGAGCAGGCCGCTGTCGTACCTGACCGAGACGTCCGCGCGGTTGCTGACCGAACTCGGGGACGCGGCCGTCTTCGTGCCGACGACCACCCGGACCCGTAAGCAGTACGAGCGGATCAACCTGCCGGGGCCGGCGCCGCGGTACGCCATCTGCGCCAACGGCGGGCATCTGCTGGTCGACGGGGTGTCCGACGGGGACTGGCACGGGCAGGTGCTGGCGCGGCTGGCCGACGAGTGCGCGCCGCTGGACGAGGTACAGGCGTACCTGGCCGAGCACGCCGACCCGGTGTGGCTGCGCAAGCTCCGGGTCGCCGAGGACCTGTTCGCCTACCTGGTGGTGGAGCGGGAGCTGCTGCCCGAGGAGTGGGTGAAGAGCCTCGCGGTGTGGGCGGAGAACCGCGGCTGGACGGTGTCGTTGCAGGGGCGGAAGATCTACGCCGTGCCCAAGCCGCTGACGAAGAGCGCGGCGATGCGGGAGATCGCGCGGCGGACCGGCGCCGGGCTCACGCTGGCCGCCGGAGACTCGCTGCTCGACGCCGACCTGCTGCTGGCCGCGGACCGTGGCTGGCGGCCGGGGCACGGCGAGTTGGCCGACGCCGGATGGGCCGGGCCGGCCGTCGTCGCATTGCCGGAGCGCGGAGTGCTCGCCGGAGAACGAATCCTGCGGGAATTCCTGAAGACGGTCCGTACGGAGGGCTAACCGCAGCAGCCGCCGCCGCAGCAGCCCCCTCCGGAGCCTTTGGTGGGGCCGGCGGCGGGCGCGGACGCGGTGCCTCCCACCGCCACCGTCGACAGGAGCTTCACCGTGTCCTCATGCCCCTCGGGGCATGCCGCCGGAGCGGACGACTCGGCCATCGGGCGGGACAGTTCGAAGGTGTCGCCGCAGGCGCGGCAGCGGTACTCGTAGCGGGGCATGAGGACAGGCTAACGGGAGCGACGGGGGTGACGGGTATCGCTGCGCCTCACGTACAAGAACAAGCCGTACGTCGCAGTGGTCCTGAACAAGGCCGGCCACCGTGCGATCGCACAGGGCGCGGTCTGGGGCAGCGCCGGTGGGGTGGCAGCCGAAACAGGGGGCGGCCCGGGAAGATTTCGTCTTCCCGGGCCGCCCCGGTGCACGTGGCCCGGCGGTCTCTACCGCACCTGAGTCCGTGATTCGGGCTGCTCCTCCGCCTCGGGGTGGCGGGCCCGCCAGTACGGGTTGTCGTGTGGCAGGTTCGTGTTGACCCTGCCGTACATTCCGAACACCATCAGCACGAGGCCCACCACGAAACTGAACAGCACGTTCTGGATCCCGAAGGCCAGGAAGTTCGAGTCGGTGCCGAGCAGGCCGAGGAACAGGAAACCGTTCAGGATGAACAGCACGCCGAGCACCATGTTCAGCGTGGAGGCGAAGTTCCCGCCGATCACCATGCCCACGAAGAGCAGCAGCCCGACGCAGATCGACAGCACGCTCAGCGCGCCGTTGGTGTTCAGGCCGATCGCGGTGTTTCCGCCCGTGTCGAAGAAACCGATGTTGTTGGTGAGCCCGAGGATCCCGAAGGCCACCAGGAACAGGCCCATCAGGCCCGCACCGATCCGGTAGATCCTGTTCAGGCGGTGGTCGACGGGCAGTGCCTCGTCGAACATGATCCGCCGCCGTGTCCCCGGGTGCGATACGTGTGAGTGTGAGGCCATCTCCGCCTCCTGCTCTCGAATGCGGGTCGCCTTCCAATATCCGCCCGGAGCGGGTCATCGGCAAACGCCTCAGTGAGCGGTGCCCCGGTCCTCCCTGATCTGCGCGACCACCCGCGCGACCGACTGCCGTACCGCTTCCGTCTCCGTCAGGAAGTGCCAGTAGTCGGGATGACGCCCCTCCAGCGACCCGCCCGCCCGCTCCAGCCGCGCCACCGCGTCGTCCAGCGGCCGCGCGTGCCGCGGATCCGGGCTGGTCCGCCCGGCCATCGCCAGCCGCTGCGCGTCCCGGATCGCGAACCGGGTCCGCTCGATCTCCGCCTGCGGATCCTTCTGTGCGGCGTTGAGCCGGCTCAGCCGGTCACCGGCGGCGGAGACCGCCTCGTCCGTGCCGTTGAGCAGCGCCCGCACGGTGGAGAGCAGCGAGGTGGCGTCCGCCCACTTCTGCGCGTCCCGCGCGGCCTGCGCATCCCGCAGCTTCAGCTCGGCCTGCCGTACGTTCTGCGCGGCCTGCTCGGGCACCTGCTGGAGATCCTGCCAGCAGGCGGCCGAGAACCGTCGGCGCAGCTCACTGAGGACCGGATCCACCTGCCCGGCCCGGGTGGTCAGCGCCTGCGCCCGCGTCCGCAGGCTCACCAGCCGGTGATCGATCTCGGCGGCCCTCTCCGGCAGCCGCTCGGCCTCGACCCGGATGGCCTCGGCCTCCCGCTGCACCCGCCCGGCCCGCTCCAGCGTCGTCTGCAGACCATGCTGTCCGGCGCCCTGATTGAGCCTGGTCAGCTCGGGCGCGAGCGCGGCCAGCCGGGCCGCCAGATCGTCGGCCCTGATCTGGGTCTTCCGTACGGCATCGAGCGCGTTGCTGGCGGCCAGCAGCGCCTGCCGGGCCCGCTCCACGGCGGGCGCGAGCCGTGCCAGCTGCGTCTCGGCCTTGCCGAGCAGCGGCCCGAGCGACTCCCCGAACCGGTCCAGGTCCCGCTTGACGCCGACGAGCTCGTCCTTGGCGCGGGTGATCTCCCCCCGGGCCCGCGAGGCGGCGGCGGCCTCCAGATCGTCCCGGTCCAGGTCGTAGGCGTCGATGGCCTGGATGTACCGGTTGCTCACCTCGTCGATCCGCCGCCCCAGCGCATCGAAGTCGGAGACGGCACGACGGGCGTCCGGCGAGTCGTCGACGGCGGAGATGGTCTCTATGGAGATCCGCAGATCCCGCTGGGCGGTGTCCAGTTCGTAGAAGGCGGCGGCCGCGGCGTCCTTGGCCGCCTGGGCCTCGGCCCGCTGACTCTCGGCCCGCCCCCCGAACCACCGCCGGGTGCCGCCACCGGCGAACGCCCCGGGCACCACGAGCACGGCCAGCAACGGCACACTCATCAGGCCGAGGACATCCCGGAGCGGGGAGCGCCGGGCCCGTACGGGACGCGAATACGGCTCGGATGCCGCCGAAGTCGCCGATGTCGCCGTCACTTCTCCCTCTCCCGTGCCGCGGTGCGCCCCTGTGTGCTGGCGGTGCTGACATTCTCCCACCCAGGAAAGACGAACACACGGGTCGGTCAGTTCGCGGTTCGCGTGATCACTTCGCCGGCCGGGAGGCGATCGGGCGGCAACGGTTCGACTCTCGACCCCGCTCGAGCGGCGGCACCCCATGGGAACCGCTGCCGCCTGCCCGACCCGGAAAACGGAATTGCGGGACTGAGTCCGGGACGATGTAGGCTGTCGAATCGTCTCGGGTGCGTAGCTCAGGGGTAGAGCGCCTGCCTTACAAGCAGGATGTCGGCGGTTCGAAACCGTCCGCGCCCACTTCGAGGAAGACCCCGGCCGCATCGGCCGGGGTCTTCTCGTGTTCTCAGCCTTCCTCGTGAGCGTGCTTGAGGCGGCTTCGGGCGTCCATGCGGTCCGGTGCCGTTATCTCCGCCCAGAAGCGGTGGCCGCTGACGAACACCGTGAGTTCGTGTTCGCGGCGGCGCAGCTTCTCCACTTCGGCCTGTTCGTCCTCGGTCCAGCCCGGGGAGGCGGGGCGCTCCACCTTGCGCCAGCCGCCGTCGTCACTGAATCCGTCCAGCGGCTCGACCGACCAGGGGAGCCGCTTCAGCAGGGCCGACAGCTCGGCCCGGACCTGATGCAGCTCCTCCTGACCGGCGAGGAGGTCACTCGGAAAGTCATAGGTCGCAGCCACGCGGCAATGCTACGCCTGTTCGAATTTGGGTGGCGAGTTCGGCCGTGGGGTTCATGTGTTCGAGTGTGGCCGGGTGGCCGGGGACCAGCGCTGATCCCCGGCGCCCCGCGGAACCGGACGTGCGGTGCTGACGGCGTCCGGCTCAGGCGGGCCCCGCGAGCCCTGCGGGTCGGCAGGGATCGAGTGGCTGCTCCGGGCGCGGGCCCGTCGGTCTCACTTCTGGGCGTTGCAGTCGTAGAGGGTGAAGCTGCCGCCCGCGCTGCGGCCGTAGGCGGTGGGCTGGACACGGGCGCAGTGGGACTTCACCCAGGTGGTGACCGCGGTGGTGGGGCGCTGGCTGGTGAGCAGCGCGTAGCGCAGCTGGTGGGCGGCGACGAGGCTGCCCAGCTGCCGGGCGGTGGGGAAGGGGGTGTTGCCGGTGAAGCCGCCCATGACGAGGATGGGTTCGGACTTCGCCCGCAGCAGGGGCTCGGCGCCGTAGGCGGCCTGGGTGGCCAGCAGGTACTTCTCGCCGTGGCGGTGCTCGGTGAGGTAGTCGAGCAGGGCGGTGTCGCGGGCGCTGGGCTTGTCGAGACCTATCCGCTGCGGAGCGTGGTGCCGACGGACGCTGTCGTAATACGCGTTGCCGACCGGACCGGCTATCGGCGCGGTGGCGGCGCCCGCGTAGAGCGGGTTGAGGCTGGAGGCGGCCCAGCCGGCCGGTGCGACCAGGGTGGCCGCGACTCCGGCGGCGAGGGCCGCGCGGACCATCCGCGAGGAGGTGCGCGGGCCACGGGTCCACAGGCCCACCACGCCGCACAGCGCGAGCATCACGGTGACCGGCAGCAGCCAGGAGACGAATCGGGTGGGCCAGTCGAGCACCAGCGCCCAAGCCGCCGTCAGCACGATCGCCGCCGGCAGCGCCAGGTGCCGTCGGCCGCCCGATTCGCCCTCGGACCGGGGTTCCGATTCGTGCGCCGGCCCGTGCTCGGATTCGTACGCCGACACGGGCGGCGACCAGCCCTGCGAACCGTACGCCGACAGGTACGGCGACCAGGGCTCCGGCTCGTGCTCCGATCCCTGCTCCGGCTCGTACTCCGATCCGTGTTCCGGTTCGTGCTCCGACCCGTCCTTCGGCTTGTACGCCGACTCGTACTCCGACCGGAAGAGCGCGAGCCCGCCGCCGGCCAGCGCGGCGAGCGCCGGGGCGATGACGGCCATGTAGTAGGCGTGGTTGCCGTTGGAGGCGCTGAACACCACGGCGTGCACGGCCAGCCAGCCGCCCCACATCAGAAATCCCGTGCGCAGCATGTCGGTTCGCGGCTGACCGGCGCGCCAGACGACGCCGAGGACCGCGGCGAGCACGGCGAGCGGCAGGAACCAGGCGACCTGGGGGCCGACCGTCTGGTTGATCAGCATGTCCCAGCCGGTGTTGCCGGTGGTGCGGCTGGTGGCGGTGCCCGCGACGGCACCGAACGCGGTCGAGTCGCTGGTGAAGCGGCTCAGGCCGTTGTAGCCGAAGACCAGGGCGAACGGGTTGTTGTCGGACGTTCCGTCGAGGTACGGGCGGTCGGCGGCCGGTGTCGCCCAGGCGATCAGCACCCAGAAGCAGGAGACCGCCAGCGCGACCGCACCGGCCAGCAGGACGCGCAGAGCCCGCTTCAACGGCGTTCCGGGCGCGACGACCAGGTACACCGCGGCGAAGACCGGCAGCACCAGCCACGCCTGCAGCATCTTCGCCTGGAAGGCGAGCCCGACCCAGATCCCGCAGGTGATCAGCGGTAGCAGCCGGTCGGTGCGCACCGCCTTCTGCAGCGCTCCGGCGGCCGCCACCAGGAGCAGAGTGAGCGCGGTGTCCGGGATGGTGGCCCGGTTGAGGACCACGGTGACCGGGGTGACGGTGAGCGCCAGCGCGGCGATCAGCGCGGCGAACGGCCCGGCCCAGGCCCGTACGATCCGGTGCAACAGCCATACGGTGAGCACGCCCTCGACGACCTGCGGAAGAGCGGCCGCCCAGGTGTGCGGGCCGAAGAGCCAGACGGAGACGGCGTCGGGCCACAGGGCGCCGGGCAGCTTGTCGATGCTGACCGAGCCGCTGGTGTCGAGTCCGCCGAAGAAGAAGGACCGCCAGCTGCCGGCCATCGACCGTATCGCCGCACCGTAGAAGGGGTGGAGCGCGGCGTGCCCGATGCCCCAGGAGTACAGCAGCGTGGCGACGGCCAGCACCGCGGCGAGCGCCGGGCGCTCCCAGCGCGGGGCGTCTTCCGGCAGGCCGGATCGGCGGTTCGCCGCCCGGCGGCCTCGGTGCGCTCCGGTGGGCCGGGCGGCGGGGATGGCGGTCATGGCAGTGGTCCTTGGATCAGCAGGTCAGGTGGAGCCGCGGTGCGCTGGCGGCGGGATCACAGGCGGCGGGCCGACCGGAAGCCGCGGGCGTAGAAGTCGGTGCCGTCCAGCAGCGAGCGGCCCGACAGGTCGCCCAGGGTGGGGCCGTTGGCGGCGGAGCGGCTGGAGTAGAAGCGGTGCCGGCCCTGGTCGTCGAGGCCCATGTATATGCCGCAGTGGTCGATGAAGTCCGGCCGGTCCTTGATGATGGCGAAGAACACCAGATCGCCGGGTTGCAGGACGCCCAGGTCGGTGGCCTGCTTCGTGCCGGTGTGCGGGATCACCAGGCGGCCGGGACCATAGGCGGCGATGGCGAAGGCGCGGCGCGGCAGGCCGGTGCCCTTGGTGTTGGTGTTGTGCAGGGGGATGCCCATGCGGTAGCCCCACACCAGACGCTGGAAGCCGGAGCAGTCGACGTCGCCGTAGCGGGCCTGCTCCGGCTGCACGCGGGAGCCGTCCGGGAAGGTCCAGGGAACGCCCAGATAGTCGTAGAAGTCGGACTGTTCGTCGTGGTAGGCGAAGTCCAACGGGTTGTTGACCTCGGAATTGCGCGGGCCGAAGTGCGCGGTGCCCGCGTAGCGCACACCCTTCGCGTTGTGCTTGTCGGGCGCCCCGGCGCTGCTGTACTGGAACGCCACCGCGAAGACGTCCGGGCTGGTGTCGCCGAGCGTCTTGTCGAACCAGCCCTCGAACCAGGCGGACTTCTCCATGCCCCGCTGCCACGGGTGCGGCAGCACCCGTACCCAGGCGTCCGTGGTCACCTTGGCCTCGGTGGTCCGCGGCTCGCTGAAGCTGCGGGTGCGGCCGGTGAGCACGGCCGTACGGGCTCCGTCGGTGAACGTGGCGAGGGTGCCGCCGTCGGCGGCACGGACCACGGTGCGGTCGGGGGCGGACAGCCGCTCGAAGGTCCGCTTCCCGGCGCTCGAACCGGTGCCCGTGCCGTCGGCGGCCGTGCCGTCGCCGTCGTCGCCGCTGCCGTGCCCGAGGCGGTTCCAGGCGTACCCGCCCGTCAACCCGGCGGCCGCCACGCCCGCGATCGTCCCGAGCAGAGCGCGGCGATTCGGGCGGCTGCCTCTGCCGGCGGAGTGGGAGTGCATGGCCGATCCTCCTGGAAGTACTGGGTGTGAGGGTGGTGGGCAGGTCACCCGGTGGGCAGGACGCCGATGAGCAGACCGGAGACCAGCACCACGTACGTGGCCAGCGTCACGGCCGTGGTCGAGATGACCGTGGCCGCCATCGGCTGACGGACCATCTGGTAGGAGACCAGACCGGGGACGATGAAGCCAAGGGTCTGTGATGTGTACAGCAGCGGGAACTCGTGGCTGAGGGCGAGCATCACGGTGGTCTGTATCAGCACCGCGCTCAGCACCACGGCGGCGAACAGCCGCTTGCCGTAGAGAATCACGGTGCGCTGCAGCAGCTTCGTCGTGAAGTACGTGAGCACCGCCACGACGACCATCAGCCCGGCCAACTGCACGTCGGTGACGAGCGTCAGGGCGATCCAGCCCGGGGTGATCATGCCTCCCGGGGAGAGGTTGGTGGTCAGGTAGCAGACGAGTGAGAAGACCAGCCCGAGGGCGATCCCGAGTGCGGCGGTCTGTGCGGTGAGGTGGGCGGGGATCACGGGTTCCTCGTGGACTGGGGCTGATCGTAGGAGTGGCGCGGGTCGTCCGTGGTGCTCTGGCTGTCGGGCCGGCCGTGGCGGGCGGCGAACTGGCGGGCGAGTTCCCTCTGATTCGGGATGTGGAAGATGTGGGTCGTCTCCAGCGGGGCCACCCAGCTGTACGGCTCCGGCTCGGGCGGCCGGCCCATCGCGACCTGCGGCCGGACCAGCGCGATCTGCATGGTCTCCTGGTCCAGGCCGTCGCCCTGGGGAACGGCGTCGAACGGATCCTCGGAGTCGTCCAGCGGCAGCCCGGCGAGGCATTCCAGGAACAGCTCGCCCTGGCCGTGGATGTTGCCGATCGCCACCATCGAGGAGGTCGGGCCGAGTTCCGCGAGGATCGCCTCGGTCACCTCCTCGGGATCCCGGCGGTCGCCGCCGAGATCCACCACCCGCCCGGTGAAGCCGGCCGGAATCGCATCGCGGGCGCTCTTGGTCGGGTGGCCGATCAGGAACACCGTCTCGGGGGCGAGGCCGGGGACGATCGCGCCCATCTGGCCGTTGCGCTCCACCCGGTCCGGGCGGCAGTTGATGACCACGTTGAGAGGCCGTCGGATCGCGCCCAGATCCTCCAGCTGCTGGACGTTCATCAGCGTCGACTCGGGGTCGTTGGCCGCGAAGACGTTGGCGAACCGCAGTTGCTTGCCTTCAGGGGTGACGTAACGTTCCACCGACAGCACGCCCGGGTCGGGCGGCGCGTCCCACATGCCCTGCATCGCGGTCTGCCGCTCCACGCCGAGCAGTTCGGCGACGGCGAGCGCGATCGCCACGTTCTCCTTGAAGGTGAACCAGCTGAAGCCGCGCAGCTCGGCGTCGGTCACCGACTCCGGATCGACCGCGATCAGACGGCAGTTCCGCTTGTCGGCCTCCTCCTGGAGGATGTGCAGCCGGTCCTTCTCCGCCGTCACGCACACCCCGCCCACCGGCATCGAGCGGGAGAGCGAGCGGGCGACATCGTCCAGCGTCGGCCCCATCTCCTCCAGATGGTCCTCGCGCACGTTGCACAGCACGCCGATCGTGGAACGGATCAGCTTCTCCTGATTGATCTCCTGCAGCGCGGGCATCACCGCCATGCACTCGATCACCAGCGCGTCCGGCCGGTAGGCCGCCGCCCGCCGCACGATGCCGATCTGCTCGACGACGTTGGCCAGCCCGAACTTGCGGTACACCGGCTCCTCGGTGGCATCCGGATGGATGAACCGGGCCGCGGTGCCGGTGGTCTTGGCCACCGTGACCAGGTCGCCGCCGCGCAGCGCGCCCGCGCACAGCCGGGTGATCGAACTCTTGCCGCGGATGCCGTTGACCAGCACCCGCGTCGGTATCTGCTCCAGCGAGGCGAAGTGCCGCCGCTGCTCCACGATTCCGGCGATCCACAGCCCGGCGCAGCACAGCAGGACGATGACATAGAGGAAAAGCATGCCGATTCCGTCCTTCTACCGCTGGAGGGTGGTCTGAGGCAGGGACGGGAAGGGCCCGGCGGCCTGGCCGGATCTGGCCGCCCGGTCGCGTTCCGCCAGGGCCTGGCGCATCAGTTCCAGGCTGCGGGTGACCGAGCCGATCTCGTCGTGGTTGACCGGGTGCAGCACGGTGCGGCGGTCTCCGCCGGCGAGCCGCTCGACGAGCACCGCGACCGAGCGCAGCGGCCGGACCACTACGACATGCAGCCAGCCCAGGCAGGCAGCGCCCAGGGTGAGGCCGAGGATCCCCGCGAGCATGGTGCGCTGCTCGGCCTGCACCGCGGGAATCTGGAGCGCTGCCGCGGGCTCCGCGGTCACCACGTGCCAACCGAGTCGGGCCGTCGGACCGCTCTGCGCGAGCGGCGCGGCGGCGTCGACCGAGGGGCCGGAGGACGTGCGGAGCACCCGCGAGGTCGCGGTCCCCGCGGTCCCCGGGGCGCCCTGGGTGGCGCGGGCGAGACGGCTCAGACCGGAGTCGGGCAGCGACTGGAAGGCGCGGTAGCCCACGTTCGCCGCCAGCACCCTGTCGTCGCCGTCCGTCACCCAGACGCTGCCCAGTTTCGGTCTGGACAGAATGGAGTTGAGTGCCTTCACGTCGATCTCGCCGAACAGGACCACGCCGGCCGCCGGGGTCTTGCCCTTGACGGCCCGGACCTGGGTGTAGGCGGCGATCGCCGGGATCCGGCCCGAGGTGTTGACGGTGGTGATCCCGCCGCCGCCGGGCACGTGGACGATGGTGCGCAGCGGTGACCCGCCCACGCGCAGCGAGATGCCGCCCGAGCTGTCCAGGAGATACAGCGAGCGGAACTGCTTGTGGTCGGCGAGGGTGTGCCGCAGCACCTCGGTCTGGGCGGCCCGGTCGCTGCCCGGCAGACCTGCGGCCGCGCCACTCAGGTCGGTGTACAGCTGGTCGAGGGACTGCCGGACCCGGTTCGAAGCGATCTCGGTGCGTGTCTGCTGGATGGCGAGGACCGAAGCCGGCACCGCGGTCGCGGTGTCCGCCCGGTTCAGCACGAAGATCATCGGCGCCGCCCAGCAGACCAGCACCAGCACGCCGACCCCGGCCAGCGCCCGGTAGCCCGGTCCGCGCCGGAGCGGGAACTCCTGCGGGCCGCTCTCGCCGAGCAACTGCCGGCGCAGCGACTCCAGTGCCCGCCCGATCCGGGCCAGTTCCCCGAAGCCGTTCACCGGCACCGGCCGGGACAGCTCCTCCCACGCGGCCGGCCCGTTCTCGGTCGCGCCCCGGGCCAGGCGGCCGGCGGACAGGTAGAGCCACAGCAGCGGCCGCTGCAGGAAGAGGTGCAGCGCCAGCCCGAGCAGCAGCGCGAGCAGGACCAGCGCCCCCGCGGCCTGGAGCGCGAAGCCCGAGTAGTCGACGGCGGTGGTCGTGGCGGGCACCGCGCGGAAGGTGAGCACCACCAGACCGAGGCCGTCGGTGTCGCCCGGGCCGGTCGTCGAAGCGACCTGGGCCCAGCCGGCCACCGTGCGCCGGTTGCCCGTGGCGGCTCCCAGCAGGCTTCCCGAGGCGTCGGTGTCATGCCCCGACCCCTTCGCCGCGCGGGCCGCCGCCGAGGGCAGACCGCTGTCGGCGGCCGGCGATGCCGTGCCGTGGGACGCGGTGGCGAGCGCGGTGCCGTTCGCGTCCAGCACCTCGGCGGTGCGTCCGTCGCCGTACGCCGTGGGGGCGGGGAGCGCCTCGGAGACCACCAGCAGCCACTGCCGGTCGGGCCCGCTGGGGACCTGGTTCTGGTCCTGGTTGGCGTCCTCCTGCTGCGCGGGCAGCGTGACCTTGGCGAAGTACAGCAGTTGCCGCGTGCCGTCCGACGTCACCAGCCGGGGCGCGATCGCCCCGTGCCCGGATGCCGTCCTGGCGACGTCCACCCCGACGAGCTGCACCGTCTTGCCGCCGGCCGCCAGCAGTTTGCCGGTCTTCGGGTCGAGCAGCGCGCTGCCCAGGATCCCCTTCCTGGCGGAAGCCAGTGCTTTGAGCGTGGTCGCGGGGGTCGATGCGCTCGTCGCCGGGTACGCCTTGGCCGTACGGCGTACCGTGCTCGCCTCGGCGTCGATCGTGGTGCGCATCGACAGCGCGGTGTCGGCGGCGATCTGCTGCTCCCCGTCCGCCACGGCCTGCGGCACACCCGCGGAACGGATGCCGTCGAGGGCGATCATGGTCAGGGCGGCGACCACCAGCAGGAGTACGACGAGTGAGGCGATCGGCGGGCGCACCCCGCCAAGGATCGGCATATCGGCGCGGCGGCGGGTGCGGTGTCGGCGCGGCGCCCGAGGGGCGGAGGGCAGGGCAGGAGGTCCTTTGTCAATTGGCGCCGGGCGCCCGAATGTTCGTCAGCTCGAACACTCTAGCGCCATGCGATTACATAACCATCACACTTTCACGCCTGTTTCGTACGTGTTAACCGGGCCGCCGGAGACGACGGCCGACACATGCGGGCCCACGGCGAGCCGAAGGGCGGACCCACGAGCAGGACCCGCCCTTCGGATGTCCGGCCGGCTGTCCGGACGGCTGTCCGGTCAGGGGACGAAAGAGATCTCCGGGTACTTGCTGTTGGTCCCGTCGAGCAGGGTGCTGTGCTGCTTGCGCAGCTCCTGGTCGAAGAAGGCCGCGAGATAGACGCGCTGGACCGCGATCGCGCGGTTCGGGTCGATCGTGCCGTAACTCTGCTGGATCTGCGCCTGCGAGAGCCCGAGCAGGCGCGCCTCCTGGGGGATCATCCACTCGTTGTCGCTGAAGGACAGGTGCGCCGCGCCCTTGAGCTTGATGTCGACCTTGTAGCCCTTCAGGTGCGACCACAGCGTGCGCCACGACGAGTCGTTGTTGCGGTTGTGGCTGCCGGAGCTGAAGAGCATGAAGGGGCGCTTCAGGTCCTTGCTCGGAGCCGTCCCGAAGAACTGGCCGTCCAGGTTGGCACCGGCGTCGATACGGCTGTCGAGCTGCATGGCGGTGTCGACCGCCGCGCCGCCCAGCGACCAGCCGAACATCCCGATTCGGGACATGTCGACCGACTTCGTCAGCCCGGAGGGGAGCGTGGCCTTGCCGGCGTCCGGGTTGCCGCCCGTGCTGAGCGTGTTGAGCTTGTTGATGACGAACTTGATGTCGGCCGCGCGCACCTTGAGCGTGTCGGAGGAGTGGGCGCCCGCCGGCATCTTGTTGACCTCGAGCCGGCTCTTCGGGAACTGCACCTCGTTGGCGTCGTGGGTGTGGTCGACGGTGACGACGAGGTAGCCGCGGCTGGCGAGGTCCTGGACGAGGGCGGTGCCCATCGCGCGGTCCGAGTGCAGCCCGGTCGAGTACAGCAGGACGGGCAGCTTGCCGAGGGTGGTGTTCACCGGGGCGAGAACATGGCCCGCCGTGGTCGGCAGGGTCACCTGCTGCGGCGACAGTCCGCGCGTGGCGAGGAAGTGGGCGCCGGAGATCGAGGGCATCCACGGCGCCTGGTAGTGCCCGGACGTGGAGGTGGCCGGATACCAGAGCGACACCATCAGCTCGCGGGTCCCGCCCACGTACGGATCCGTACGGGACGTGTCGACGAGGTGCAGGCCGACCATGCCCACGCTGTACTTCCCCGACGGTGCGGGCATCTTGAGCTGCAGAGCGTTCGAGGCCGTGCGGCCGGCCGCGAGGGTCTTGGGCTGCACGGCCTTGTGGCGGCCCAGCGGCGCCTCGTCGTTCTCGGGCGCCCAGGGCGTGCTCGGGGCGGACGAGGACGCGGTGGGCGCAGGCGTGGCGGACGACGTCCCGGTGGCCATCGCCGAGGTCAGCCCCACACCCAGTGCAACGGCCAGCGCACCCGCCGAGCCGACCGCTACGGCGATCATTCTGCGGCGGTGGCGCAGGCGGCGGTGATTCATGAAACCCCCTCGTGGGTCAGCGATCACAGAACGGGCGATCGACTGCCGCACACCGTACCGCGACAGCCGCCCACGGACCCACGCGCCCCGGACGACCCCGTGGTGACCTCACGTACCGGATGCCGAGCGCTGTCACGGTCCGCTGATCCGGCGCTCCACGGCACCGGCCGCGCCCCTGCGGTGCGGCCGAGCACACGCGTCAAGTCGAGGCGTTCGGCGGCAGGTTGATTCGGTTGTCGACGTCGGTGACCACACGGGGAACGGCGGTCTGACGACCCGTCGGCTCGTGGGTCCGCACTGCGCGGCGCGCACGGCCCCGGCCCGCAATGAGAGCCTGGGGGGCGACGGCACGATCACGTTCCCGCTGGGCGGGAGAACGGAGCAGGGGACGGATGAGCGGGCAACGGCAGCCGACGTTCGTGAAGGTGTGCGGGCTCACCCAGGAGCAGCAGATCGACTGGGCCGTCGAGCTGGGATACGACGCCGTCGGGATCGTCGTGACCCCCAGGAGCAAGCGGTACTGCCCGCCCGAGCGGGCCTTGGAACTCGCCGGGTACGCCCGCGGCCGGATCCCGGTCTTCGCCGTGGCCCTGACGTACGCCGAGACGGCCGAGGTCGCCGAGGACTTCGACACCGTCCAGATCTACGAGACCGCCGCCGTCCCGAACCTCGCCCTCGCCTCCGGCACCCCGCCCGAACGGCCGGAGGCCCTGCAGTACTTCTTCTACGACGCCAGCGCGGGCACCGGCGTGTTCGCCGACATCCCCGCCTGGGTCGCGGACGTGCCCGGGAGGGTCGTCATCGCCGGGGGCCTCGACGAGCACAACGTGGCCGGTGTCATCGAGGCCTTCGGCCCCTACGGCGTGGACGTCTCCAGCAGCGTCGAGACCGCGCCGGGGATCAAGAGCCGCGAGAAGATGGCCTCCTTCATCGCCGCCGCCCGCACCGCCGGGCGGGACAGCCGCTGAGCGCTTCGCCAAAGGCGCCGTGAGGGGCCGTCGTTCGCCCGCGACGCCGACGCGGCCGGGCACCCCCGCCTCCCCCGGGGAGGGTGCCGGGCACCCCCCGCCTCCCGGGGGGGCGTTACCGCGCCGCAGCCGACTGCGCCCGCCCGGCTCAGTGCCCGGCTTCGCGCAGCTCGCGCACGATACGGGCCGTCACCGGTACGGGTACCCCGTGCCGGTCCGCCGCGCGCAGCAACGCGCCCCCGATCGCATCGAGTTCGAGGGGGCGGCCGGCCTCCGCGTCACGTTGCATCGAGGACTTGGCGGCGGGCGGGAAGGCGTCGTAGCGGGACAGGGCCTGGGCCGGGTCCACCGGGGAGCCGCAGGCGCGGCTGACCGCGGCCGTCTCCGCGACGAGCGAGGCCAGTTCGTCGCGGTGCCCGGTCCGGGCCTCGCCGAGGGGGAGACCGTAGCGGGTGGTGAGCAGGGCGAAGGGCGCGAGGAACGACATCTTCGCCCACAGGGCCGTGGTCTCGTCGTCCAGGACCCGGGTGGCCGGGCCGGCCGCGGTGAGGGCCGCGGCCAGGTCCTCCAGACGGGGGCGGGGGACCTTGGCGCCGGTCAGGTCGATCTCCGCGAAGGGGCTGGTGTGTTCGACCAGGCCGGGGGCGGTGCGGGTCGACTCGACGCGGATCACGGAGGGGGCCACGCGGTCGGGGGCGTAGCGGGCGCGCAGCAGGGCGGGATGCTCCACGCCGTTCAGGAACGGTACGAGGAGGGCGTCGTCGAGGACCGTGGGCGGGATCCGGGTGAGGGCCGCGTCCAGGGCGGTGGCCTTGACGGTGATCAGGCAGGCGTCGACCGGTTCGCGCAGGGCCGTGTCGGCGTCCACGGGGGCGGTGAAGTCGCCGAACAGGGCGCTGCGGACCTGGATTCCGGCGGTACGCAGGGTGTGCGCCGTGTCCTCGCCGGCCAGGCACAGCACCCGGTGGCCGGCGCGGGAGAGCAGGGCCGCGAGCAGGCCGCCCACGCCGCCGGGACCGAGAACGGCGACGGTGAGCCGGGGGCCGAACTCGTTGTCCGGGTTGTCCGGCGTGTTCGGGCTGCTCGGCGTGTTCGGGGTGTTCGTCATGGGGGGCTGTCCTCTCGTCGGTCGGCCCCGGGAGCGGTGGCCGCCTCAGGACGATCCTCGCAGGAAGAAGGGGGACTGCGGGAGACTGGGGACATGTGCCGGAGTATCAAGACCCTGCGTCCGCCTCAGCTGGCCGAGGAGGCCACCGAGGACGAGATCCGTGCTGCCGCGTTGCAGTACGTACGGAAGGTGTCCGGGTTCCGGGCGCCCGCCGCGCACAACCGGGAGGTGTTCGAGCGGGCGGTGGACGCGGTGGCGGAGGCCACCGCCGCGCTGCTCGGCGGGCTGGAGGTGCGGGGGCAGGCGGTGCGCGAAGCCGCCGGCTGAGGACGCGGGGCTCCCGGACGCTCCCGGCCCCTCGAAGCGCCGGGGGACGTACGGATCAGGCCGGGCGTCTTCGCATCAGGAACCCCGCGCCCGCTCCCGCCCCGAACAGCGCCACCACCGACACCGCCGTCGCCAGCCAGGTCGCGCCCAGCCACTGGGCGCCCAGGTAGCCGAGGGCGACGCTGTAGACCGCCCAGCTGAGGCCCGCCAGCGCGGACCAGGGGAGGAATTCGCGGACGCGGCGGTGGGTGGCGCCGGCGCCCAGGGAGACGATCGAGCGGCCGGCCGGGGCGAATCGGGCCAGTACGACCAGGGCGCCGCCGCCCCGGGACAGGGCCTCGCCGAGACGTTCCTGCGCGCTGCTCAGCCGTCGGGAGCGGGCGATCGCACGGTCCAGGCGGGCCCCGCCGCGCCAGGCCAGCCGGTAGGCGACCAGGTCGCCGAGGACCGACGCGGCGGCGGCGCAGAAGGTCAGCGCGAGGATGTCGGGTATGACGTGCGGGACGCGCCCGGGAGCCGCCCCGGTGCCCGCCGCCGCTGCCGTGGCCGCGGTGATGACCAGCACACCGCTGGGCAGGACCGGCAGGAACACATCAAGCAGCACGGAGAGCGCCACCATGGCGTATATCCATGGCCCGGCCTCCAGCGACCCCATGCTTTCCCACACGACGGTTCCCCCGTGATTGTCCTGTTGCGCCCCCCGACGTCAGCCATACAGCGTACGCGGGGGGTGTGACAGGAGTTTCACGGGGGGTTTGCGTAATCCGCAAAGGATTAAGCGGCCACCGGCGTGTCCCGCCCGGCGCCCCGCGCCGCGTCCGGCTGCTCCGCCTCCGGTTGCTCTCCCTGCTCCGGCGCCGGTTGCACTCCCTGCGCCGCCCCCCGCTGCTCTCCTCGTTCCGCCCCCGGCTGCTCTCCGGCCGGCGTGGCCGTTCGGAGGACCGCTCGTGCGATCGCGTCGGCGTCCGACAGGGTGACCGAGTCCACGCCCGGCCGGGCGCCCGCCGCGGTCACCCAGTGCACGCCCTCCGTGGGCACGCCGAAGGCGAACCGCCTCGGATGCGGCAGGCCGTCGCGGTCGATCAGCCGGTACGGGCGTGGGGTCACGTCCAGCCCCCCGGTCTCGTGGCCGTCCACCCGGTGCGGGCGGCACGCGCCCTCGCGCAGCAGCCCGGCCAGCAGCTCGTCGGCGGTACGGCGCAGGTCCGGCTCCGGGAGGCGGGCCTCTATGAGCGTGGTCACCCGGACCGCCGAGCCGGGGACCTCCGGCGAGTGCGCCAGCCACGCGCCGTCCGCCCGGTCCACCTCCAGACCGGGGCCCAGCACCGCCACCACGTCCGCCGCCAGCAGCGCGGTCAGCTCCTCGACGCGGCGGCGGGGCGGCCCGATGGACAGGAACGCGTTGAGCGGGGTGTACCAGCCGTCCAGGTGGGCCCGCCGGGAGGCGCCGGTCAGGCCGCCGTGGTCGACCACCAGCCGTATCTCGTTGCGCAGGTCGCGCAGCACGTCCAGGGCCGCCTTGAGCGGGCCGCGCACATTGCCGAGGGCGGCCTGTGCCGCGTCCTCGCGCAGGTGCCCGCGGAGCCAGTCGTGCCAGTCCGCCGGGCCGGCGAACTCCCGCCCCCCGTACGGGCGCTGGAGGCGTTCCCAGGACCAGCGGTCCGCCTCCGGGACGCCGGCGCCGTCGAGCACGGCGGTCTCCGCGGGTCGGCCGTCGGCCGTGAGGAAGCGCTCGGTGAGGTCCGGGTCGCCGGTCAGGGCCGTGTAGTAGACCGTCTCCACCTCCTTCGCGACCAGCGGCCAGACCTCCGCGAGGAAGTCGGGGGCCTCGCCGGAGTCCGCGCGTTTGCGCAGGCCCGCGATCACCTCGGGGGTGAGCAGCAGTGGGGTGTGCCGCCCGTACGGGCCCTTGGCGTTGTCGCCGCGCGCCTGGTAGGGGACGCCCCGCCGGGAGCCCGCGTACAGGCGGGGCTCGCGGCCGGAGGGCGTGTAGTGCAGGGCGCCGTCGGGGGAGCGGGTGAAACGGCCGCCCCGGCCGGTGGTGAGCAGGGCCAGGTGGTCGAAGAAGTTGAGGCCGAGGCCGCGCAGCAGCACCGGTTCGCCGGGGGCGATCGGGGTGAGATCGACGTCGGCCGGGTTGGCGGGCGGTATGTGGCGCAGGCCGTGCCGGGCGGCGTGTGCCAGGTGGCGGCGGTCCTCGGGGGTCGCCGTCGCCGGCAGATGGCCCTGGGCCAGCACCACGGCTGCCAGACCGGACAGGGCGCGGCCGTCGTCGAGGGTGAGCGTCTGGCGGCCGTCGGGGTCGTCGGCGAGCCGTACGGCACGGCCGCGGTGGGTCTCCACGCGGACCGCCTCCGGTGCCCGGGCGACCGTCCTCGCGAACACCCACTCCAGGTAGCGGCCGTAGTGGGCGCGGGTCGGGTAGTCGTCGGGGCCCAGCTCGCCGGCCGCCCACTCGTACAGGCTGGGGCCGGACCGGACCGGGCCCGAGCACTCCACGCTGTCGTCGGTGAACAGGGTCACCTGGCTCGCCACGGTGTTCATCAGCAGCTCCGCCGACTGCGCCGTACGCCAGACCCGGCCCGGGCCCGGCGGCGCCGGATCGATCACATGGACCGTCAGACGCGATCCCGGGGGCAGCAGTTCGGGTGCGGAGGCGCAGAGGCGTTCCAGGACGCTGGTGCCGCGCGGGCCGGCGCCGACCAGGGCGACGGCGACCGGGGCGGATTCCTGGGGCGAGGCAGACAAGTACGTGACTCCCGGGCGTGTGGGGCGCTGGGCAGGAACACCGCCCGCACGGGATCAGGAAGCGGACGGTCCGCCTCATCATGCCGCCGCGGTTAACAGAAGCCAACGCGCGCCCCACTCGCCTCGGATGTCCCTCATGGAGCGGTGAGGGCGGACTCCTCCACGGTCTCCAGCGTCCCGTTGCGCCGGGCCCGCTCCAGCCGCAGCCGGGCCGAACGGCCGTGCAGGGTCAGCGTCATGAGCTGGTTGCCGAACCACGGCCCGCCCCTCTTCCGCCATGTCACCGGCGGTGGCGCACAGCGTCCGTGCCGGGTGAACCGCCGCCCGAGGAACCGGGCCAGGGCGCTCCAGCCGAACCGGAATCCGACCCGGATCGTCGGCGGCACCGAGTTGTGGACGGGCGAGCAGGTGAGTTGCAGCACTCGGGCGGCGGGCCCGGTGCCGGCCGGCCAAGCGGGCTCGGCGACGTAGGCGTGATGGACGTCCCCGGAGAGCACACAGATCGACGCGGGCGCCCCGGGACCAGAGCCGGTGCGGGCGACCAGGCCGGCCAGTTCGGCGAAGGAGGCCGGGAAGGCCGCCCAGTGCTCCAGGTCGGCCGCGCGGCGCAGCCGCTCCCCGAACTTGGCCCAGCGGGCGCCCCGTTCGCCCCTGCACAGGGCCGCGTCCCAGGTCTCCAGGTCGTGTACGAGATGCGGCAGCAGCCAGGGCAGCGAGGTGCCGACCAGGAGATGGTCGTACGACTCCCGGTCGGCCAGCGCCTGTTCGCGCAGCCACTCGGCCTCGCCGGGGTCGAGCATGGCGCGGTCGTCCTCGTCCAGTACCCGGGCCGCCCGGGTGTCCACCATCAGCACCCGTACCCGCCCGAAGTCGCGCCGGTAACTCCAGCGCACCGAGGACGGATCGGTGTCGGCCTCGGCCGCGAAGGCGCGCAACGCGTCGGTGCCGTCGGGGGATCCGCACACGGCCGCGTACAGCGGGTCGGCGGCCAGCTCGGCGGGGGAGAGGTTCCCCAGGTGCTGGTGCACCCAGTACGACATCAGCCCGCTCAGCAGCCGCTCCCGCCACCAGGGCGTGGCCCGTACGTCGGCGAGCCAGGCGGCGGAGGTGTTCCAGTCGTCTATGACGTCGTGGTCGTCGAAGATCATGCAACTGGGCACGGTGGACAGCAGCCAGCGCACCTCGGGGTCGAGCCAGGACTCGTAGTAGAGGTGGGTGTACTCCTCGTAGTCCGCGACCTCGGCGCCGGGCGGCTCCGACAGGTCGCGGCGGGCGGCCAGCCAGTGGTGGGTCGCCGTCGAGGTCTCGTCGGCGTACACCTGGTCGCCCAGCAGCAGCAGTACGTCCGGCCGTTCACCGCCGGCGGCGACGCGTGCGGCCAGGCTGTCCAGGGCGTCGGGGCCGACCGGGTCCTGGTCGTCGGCCGGGGGAGCGGCCCAGCGGCAGGAGCCGAAGGTCACCCGCAGCTCGTCGCCCTCGGCGGCCGTACGTATCACCGGGGCCGGGAAAGGGGAGTCCGGCAGCGGCCACACCCGCGTGCCGTCCAGGATCACCTCGTACGGCGTCGAAGTCCCCGGCGTCAGCCCGGTGACCGGGACCAGGGCGTAGTGGTGGCCGGCCACCTGGAAGGTGCGCGTGCTGCCGCCGGCCCCGTCCGGGCAGCGCACCTCGGCGGTGCACGGACGGCTCGTCTCGACCCAGACGGTCGCCGACGAGCCGTCGGTGTACCTCAGCAGTGGTCCCAGGCGCAGTCCGGCCACGTTCGCCCGCCCTCTTTCCCGGTCGGTTCGCCTCCGTCGCCCCGTACGGTACGGAACGACGGAGGTCAGCGGGGAGGCTTCGACCCGGGAAAGAGGCGGGAAGGGGGGTGGAGCGTGACCGGAACGCGGGGGAAGCGGGACCCTCTGTGCGCCCGGCTGCCCGCCGGTCGGGTCAGCAGCCGGAGAGGTAGCTGGTGAGCGCGCTCTTCTCGGCGGAGTCGACCGAGAGGCCGTAGTAGTACTTCACCTGGACCCAGGCGCGGACGTAGGTGCAGCGGTACGACGTCAGCGACGGCATCCAGGTGGCCGGGTCCTGGTCGCCCTTGGACTGGTTGACGTTGTCCGTGACGGCGAGCAGCTGCGGGCGGGTGACGTCGTTGGCGAAGGCCTCGCGCTGGGCGGTGGTCCAGTTGCGGGCACCGGAGTCCCAGGCCTCGGCCAGCGGCACGAGGTGGTCGATGTCGACGTCGGAGGCGGCGGTCCAGGTGGCGCCGTCGTAGGGGGAGTACCAGCTGCCGCTGGTGGCGGTGCAGGCGGAGTTGGTGACGACGTTGGAACCGTCGCGCTTGAGGATCCACTCACGGGTGTTGCAGGTACCGCTGATGGTGTCCCAGGTCGGGAACAGGTCGCGCGCGTAGCCGGTCCTGACCTCGGTCGCCACGGTGAGCGAGGCGAGGTAGGTGCGCGCGGTGGACGCGCTGACCGGCGTGGGGAGGGCGGCGGAGGCGCTCGGGGAGTTGAAAAGGGCGGCGGAGGCTATCAGGCCGGTGAATGCCGCGAGTATGCTGAGTCGTCGACGCGCGTAGAACTTCGGCATGCGAACTCCCTGGTGGGGGTGGGGTGTTGGAGCGCGAGCGAGGGAATGCTCGCGTGGCCGTGTTGCCGAGGGGTGAGCGTTGGGTAAGAAGCTAGTGACGTGTGCATGACACGACAAGGTGTGCGACGTGACTCACAGGCGGGAACTTCGGCCTTGGAAATCGGTGTGGTGGTCACGTACCGTGGACGGCGTTGAAGGGGAGTAGCTCTTCGCCGGACCGTCGACATACTGCTCAGCCCGTCTGAGCCGGCGCCCGGAGGCGGACCTCGATCACGAGGCCGCCAGCGAGACCTTCGGCAAGCAGTGCACGCCTGTGCCGCACAGCGGCGCGGGTGATCCATGTGTGCTGCCGTGCCGAGGTGTCGTGTGTTCCGCGCGAAGTGCAGCACTCTCGGTGGGGTGGCCCCGACCGATTGAGGACCCTTGATCAGCATCACCGTGACGGCGCTCGTCTTCGGCGTCATCTTCCTCGCCGAACTGCCCGACAAGACCGCGCTCGCCGGCCTCGTCCTGGGCACGCGCTACCGGGCGTCCTACGTCTTCGCGGGCGTCGCGGCCGCCTTCCTCCTGCACGTCGTGCTCGCCGTCGCGGCCGGCAGTGCGCTGACCCTGCTGCCCCAGCAGATCGTGCACGCCCTGACCGGCGTGCTCTTCCTCGGCGGCGCGGCCGTGCTGCTGCTGAAGAAGGGCGAGGAGGAAGAGGAGATCCGCAAGCCCGCCGACCAGTCCTTCTGGAAGGTCGCCGGAACCGGGTTCATGCTCATCCTGGTCGCCGAGTTCGGTGACCTCACGCAGATCATGACGGCGAACCTCGCGGCCCGGTACGACGACCCGATCTCCGTCGGTCTCGGCGCGGTGCTCGGCCTGTGGGCGGTGGCCGGACTCGGCATCGTCGGCGGCAAGGCGCTGATGAAGAAGGTGCCGCTGCGGCTGATCACGCAGATCGCCGCCGTGCTGATGCTGGCGCTGGGCGTGTGGAGCCTGTGGGAGGCGATCGCCGGCTGAGCCGGACGTGTCCCGTGGGGGGTCCGGCGAGCTGAAGAGTCGGTGAACGGTCGGGGACGGCGGTGGCGGGATGGGCGCTCCGTTTTGTACCGTAGAGAAACAAAGTGGTTCCCGCCCGTTTTCCCTGACCGGCGGGCGGGGCCGCTCTGTTTTGCTTTGCCCGGCCTGCTTAGGAGCTGCCCGATGACGGCCACCGTCCTCCCCGCCCGCGCCCTCCTGCTCGACATGGACGGCACCCTCGTCAACTCGGACGCCGTCGTCGAACGCATCTGGCGGCGCTGGTCCGAGCGGCACGGGCTGGACGGCGACGAGGTCATGAAGGTCGTCCACGGGCGCCAGGGGCACGCGTCCATGGCGGTGCTGCTGCCGGACCGGCCGGTCCAGCAGAACCTCGCGGACAACGCGCGGATGCTGGCCGAGGAGACCGCCGACATGGACGGCGTGGTCGAGGTCCCGGGCGCCGCGGCCTTCCTCGCCTCCCTGCACGGGCTGCCGCACGCCCTGGTGACCTCGGCGGACGTGGCGCTGTCCACGGCCCGGATGGCGGCGGCCGGGCTGCCGCTGCCGGCGGTGCGGATCACGGCGGAGTCGGTGGGCGCGAGCAAGCCGGACCCAGAGGGTTTCCTGAAGGGCGCGGCCGAGCTGGGCGTCGCCCCGGCGGACTGCGTGGTCTTCGAGGACTCGGGCGCGGGGATCGCGGCGGGGCGCGCGGCGGGCATGCGGGTGGTGGGCGTCGGGGCCCGGGCGGGCGTGCACGGGCCGGACGCGGTGGTGCGGGACCTGACGGGGGTGCGCGTGGAGACCGCGGCCGACGGTTCACTGCGGGTGTACGTCGACTGAGGCGGCGGTGGGGGTGGTGCGGTTGTGGGGTGAGTGCGAGCCCGGTGGGGGCTGGTCGCGCAGGTCCCCGCGCCCCCAGGAGGTTGTCCTCGAAGTCGGCTTCAGGGTCAACGCCGGGAAGGGGCGCGGGGAACTGCGCGCTCTGCCCCCACCCACCCGCACCTGACCGACAACCGCAGCCACCCCCTCCGGCCCCCTCCCTACGGTTCGGTCGTCTCCGACTCCAGGGCGGCTCGGGTGGCCGTCCCGTACACCCCCGACTCGTCCGTCAGGATCCCCCGCGCCAGCTGGTACGTCCGCACCGCGCCCTCCGTCGTGCGGTCGTAGTGGCCGTCGGCCCTCCCGGAGAAGAGCCTCAGCTGCGCCAGCCGCAGCTGGAGTTCCGTCACCTCGGCGCCGTTGTCGCCGAGGCGCAGGACCGGTGCCGAGGTGGGCTGGGCGGAGGCGGCCGTACCGGTCGTCGACGCCGACTGGGTCGGTGCGACCGAGCGGGATGCGGTCGCGGACGGACTCGCGCTCACCGTCCGTGAGCGCGAGGCCGTCGGCGACGCGCTCACGTCGGCGGTCGCGGACGGCACGGCCGGCGCCGGCGCCCCCGCCGACGTCACCGGCGCCGTGGGTGAAGGCGACCCCGTACTCGGTGTCACGTCGGGAACGCTCTCCCGGACGTCCTTCGGCGCCGCCGTGTCCCGTGTCGGCGTCACATGGGAGAACAGCCCGCTCGCGAAACCGGCCACCGCGAGGATCCCGACCACCGCCCCAGCGATCGACAGGACCAGCACCCACCGGGGCCGGCGCCGACCGGGTTCTCCCTGACCGGGAGAGGCCGCGGACGCCTCCCCGAGCTCCGCACCGGCGCCCGCCGGCTCCCGCACCACCCGCAACGGCATCGTCGCCGACCCGACCACCGTCAGCGGCTGCGTCTTCCCCTCGTCGGCCCAGGCATCACCACCGCCCCTGCCGCCGGTTCCGTCCCCGCCGTCGGCCTCCGCCTCGGCGGCCCCGGCCCCGGCTCCGGTCCCTGCCCCGGTCCCGGCCCCGGCTCCGGTCCCTGCCCCGGTCCCGGCCCCGGCTCCGGTCCCGGCCCCGGCTGCGGTCTCGGCCCCGGACAGATCGACGTACGGCCGTATCCGCAGTGGGTCGAAGTCCTCCGCGGCCGCCTGTGCTGCCGTACGGGCGTCGCGCAGTGCGTCCGATGCCCGCCGGGTGCAGTCGCAGGAGGGCGTGTTGTCCGCCCCTCTCGGCGCCCCGCACTCCGGGCACCGATGGGCTCCGGTCGTGTCCGTCACGGTGTTCGTCCCCTCCCCTCGTGTGCCCTCGTGTCCCCTCGTGGTCCCCCCGTGTCCCCTCACGAACTCCACAGGTTATGCGGCGCACCCACACGTACGTTCGCCGGATCCCCTTGTTTCGGACGGGGCGAAGAGGTCTCGACGGGCCATACCGGGTGACAACCTCCACGATGGAAGATGGCTGAAAGCACCCCGGGAGGTCTCCATGGCCCTGGACATGACGCACACCCAGGCGAAGGACGCGGAGCACGTACCCGGCAATGTGCTCGTCCCGATCGGTGCGCTGCTGCTCGGCCTGCTGCTGGCCGCGCTCGACCAGACCATCGTGTCGACCGCGCTGCCCACGATCGTCAGCGACCTGGGCGGGCTCGAGCACCTGTCGTGGGTGGTCACCGCCTACCTGCTGGCCTCCACCGCCGCCACCCCGCTGTGGGGCAAGCTCGGTGACCAGTACGGGCGCAAGCGGCTCTTCCAGGCGGCGATCGTGATCTTCCTGGTCGGGTCGGCCCTGTGCGGGATGGCCCAGAACATGGGCGAGCTGATCGGCTTCCGCGCCCTGCAGGGGCTGGGCGGCGGCGGGCTCCTGGTGCTGTCGATGGCGATCGTCGGGGACCTCGTGCCGCCGCGTGAACGGGGGCGCTACCAGGGCCTGTTCGGTGCCGTCTTCGGCGCGACCAGCGTGCTGGGGCCGCTGCTCGGCGGGGTGCTCACCGAGCACCTGAGCTGGCGCTGGGTGTTCTACGTCAACCTGCCCGTCGGCGTGGTCGCGCTCGCCGTGATCGCGGTCGCGCTGCACATTCCGCGCAGGACCGCCCGTCACCGGATCGACTATCTCGGCACGCTGCTGATCGCCGCCGTCGCCACCTGCCTGGTGCTGGTGGCCTCGCTGGGCGGGACGACCTGGCGCTGGGGGTCGCCGCAGATCACCGGGCTGGCGGTGCTCGGGGTGCTGCTCGCCGTCGCCTTCGTGGCCGTCGAGCGACGGGCCGCCGAACCCGTGCTCCCGCTGAAGCTCTTCGGCATCCGCACCTTCACGCTCGCCGCCGTGATCAGCTTCATCGTCGGCTTCGCGATGTTCGGCGCGATGACCTACCTGCCGACCTTCCTCCAGGTCGTGCAGGGCATCTCACCGACCCTGTCGGGTGTGCACATGCTGCCGATGGTGATCGGCCTGCTGCTGTCCTCCACCCTGTCCGGCCAGATCGTCAGCCACTCGGGCCGCTGGAAGGTGTTCCCGATCGCCGGCACCGCCGTCACCGCCTTCGGCCTGCTGCTGCTCCACCGGCTCGACGAACACAGCTCGACGATCGAGATGAGCTGCTACTTCTTCGTCTTCGGCCTGGGCCTCGGGCTGGTCATGCAGGTGCTGGTGCTGATCGTGCAGAACTCCGTCTCGTACGAGGACCTCGGCGTCGCCACCTCCGGCGCGACCTTCTTCCGCTCCATCGGCGCCTCCTTCGGCGTGGCCATCTTCGGCTCGGTCTTCGCGAGCCGGCTCGCCGACAAGCTGGCCGACGCCTTCCAGGGCGTCCGCCTCCCGGCCGGTGTCACCCCCGACTCCCTCAAGGCGGACCCGCGCGGCATCACCGAACTGCCGCCCGCGCTGCGCCCGGCGGCCCTGCACGCGTACGCGTCCTCGATCACCGACGTCTTCCTGTACGCCGCCCCGGTGGCCGCCCTCGGCTTCGTCCTGGCCTGGTTCCTCAAGGAGGACCGGCTGCGCGGCTCGGTCACCGCGCCGGACGCGTCGGAGACCATCCCGCCCAACCCGGTGCAGCGCTCGTCGTACGACGAGTGCTGCCGGGCCCTTTCGCTGCTCGGCACCCGCGAGGGCCGCCGGGAGATCTACCGGAAGATCAACGACCGGGCCGGGGTGGACCTGCTGCCCGCCGCCGGCTGGCTGCTGCTGCGCATCCGCAGGTACGGCTCGGTGGAGCCGGGCCGGCTCGCCGAGCGCGGGGCCGTCCCGATGACCGTCGTCCTGGAGGGCGCCCGCCAGCTGGAGGAGCGGCACCTCGTCGACCGCCTGGGCCTCGACCTGACCCTGACCGAGCAGGGCCGCGCGATCGCCGAACGGCTCGCCACGGCCCGCGAGGAGTCCCTGGCCGGCCTGCTCGGCGACTGGTGGAGCTCCGACCGGCCCACCGACCTGGACCGCCTGGTGCGCGACCTGACCGACGAACTGTGCGGCACCGAACGCGAACAGCCCCAGAACCCGGCCACCCGGCAGGTCAGTTGACGAGCTCCTTGCGGAACCAGTGCTCGGCGTAGACGTCGTCGTTGTGCGGTGCGGTCTCGGTGTAGCCGAGCCGTGCGTACAGGGCGCGGGCCTCGACGAGGTCGGTGCGGGTGTCCAGCACGAGCCGTCCGGCCCCGAGCGCGCGGGCCGCGTCCTCGGCCGCCGCGACGAGGAGCGCGGCACCACCCCTGCCGCGCAGCCCCTCGTGCACGAACACCCTGGTGAGTTCGGCGGTGGCCGGGTCCAGGAGCCGTACGCCCGCGCTGCCGGCCGGTGCACCCTCGTACCGTGCGATCAGCAACCGCCCGGTGGGCGGGGCGAGTTCGGACCCCGGAAGGGCGGCGATCTCGCGTTCCAGCTCAGCCGCGTCGGTGCGCCGGCCCTCGTGGCGCAGGTACCAGCGGTCGCTGACCTCTGTGTAGTACGCCCGCCACAGGGCGGCGGCCACGGGTGAGTCGGGGCGTTCCGGGGTGATCGTCCAGGTGGTCATGGACGGCAGTCTCCAGCGGGTGCGGGTGGGTCGCGCAACCGGATTCGGTGCGGGCCCGGTTCGGCCCGCATGAACCGGGGCTGTTTGCGGGGCGCCGTACGGGTCACCCGGAGGGCGAGCCGGCCCGTCGGGCCGAGACACCGGAAGGCAACCATGTCCACAGGCTTGATCATTGCGATCGTGATCGTGGCCGCCGTGGTCGTCGTCGCGGCCGTACTGGCCGCGCGCTCCAGGAGCCATGGCCCGCACGGCCTGAAGCAGCGCTTCGGGCCCGAGTACGAGCGGGCCGTGGCCCAGCACAGCGGCGACACCAAGGCGGCCGAGCAGGAGCTGGCCGAACGGGTGCAGCGCCACGGCGACCTGAACGAGCGGCCGCTGGAGCCGGCGGAGCGCGAACGCTACGCGGCCCGCTGGACGACCGCACAGGAACACTTCGTCGACTCGCCGCGGGAGTCCGTGACCGAGATCGACCGGCTGCTCGCCGAAGTGGCGGCCGCCCGTGGATTCCCGGCCGGTGCCGAGTTCGACGACCAGATCGCCGCGCTGTCCGTGCACCACGCCGACCACGTCGACGGCTACCGACGCGTCCACCGTGCCGCCCAGGCGCCCGTGGACGGGGCCCAGCAGGACCAGGGGGGTACAGAGGAGATGCGTACGGCCATGATCGAGGCCCGCTCCCTCTTCGACGACCTGGTCACCCCGTCGACCGGCGAGACCGGCCGGCACCGCGCCGGTGTCGGTGCCGACACCGGCGGCCACCCGCATCTGCCCTGGTCCGCCGACCGGAGCCGTCCGAAGGAGAGCTGACCGACATGACCGACGCGAGGACAGAGAAGGGCCGCCCGCAGGGGAGCGGCGACATATACCCCGGCGACGAAGCGATGCCGGGACGTGAGGAGCGCACCGCCGAGCGCACGACCGGCCAGGGCGACGCCCCCGTCGGGGGGACCACCCCCGGACGCGAGGACATCGCGGCGGGGCGTCGGGCCGACCGGGACGAGGCGCCCGGGCAGGCGGTGCTGGTGGCCGGCGAAGGTCCGGGCCACGCGCCGGCGACGGCCCGCGACGACCGGCCGACGCGCAACGACGACCGCCGGACGTCCGACGACCGGCCGGCGGCGCAGGACGACCGGCTGATGCCGAACGAGGAGTGCGGGCAGCTGGAGCGACGCCTGCAGCACGCGGTCACCGGTTTCGTCGACGAGCCGCGCGCGGCCGTGGAGGAGGCCGACCGGGCTCTCGAGGAACTCAGCGCCCGCCTCACCGACGCCGTCGACCGGCGCCGCCGTACCCTGCGGGGCAGCTGGCAGGAGACCGACCGGGACCACCCCGGCACGGCCGACACCGAGCAGCTCCGGCTGGCCCTGCGCGACTACCGCGAACTGGCGGACCGGCTAATGCACATCTGAGTCACCCGAGTCCGGTTCCGACCCGGCCGCCGCCCGGCGCTCCCGCCACTGGCGTACGACCTCATCGACGTCGTACGGCTTCTTGCCCAGCGGGGGCCCGGGCGGCGGCTTGAACATCATGTCCCGGATCTTCACGTTGACCTCCGTGATGATCCCGCGGACGATCCGCTCCGAGGGGGCCGCGTAGGCGGCCGCCAGGGCGTCCTCGGCCTCCTTGCGCAACGCGAGGGCCGGAGGCAGCATCACCAGGCCCTCCCGGGCCATCTTCCGCTTGATCCACCACAGTTCGTCGTACGGCGTGTCCAGGTCGGCCGGCAACGGCTCGCCCGCGCCCGTGAGTTGATCGAAGTCACCGCGCTGCTGCGCATCACGGATCTGCTTGTCGACCCAGGACTCGAACGGCACCCCGGGTGGCTTTCGCTCGGTCATGACTTCATTGTGCCGGACGCCACCGCGCCGGGCGTTTTATCATGCGCCGGAGATCCAGGAACGATTCAGGAACCGCGCAGGGGGAACGCACGTGCTCGAACTCACCATGGCCTCCGTGTCCGGGGACGCGGGCGAGACGGCCGGAATGCTCATGGCCGACGCGCCCAGCGAACCGGGCGCCGTGCTGCGAGTGGGCCGCGATGCCTCCGCCTGCCGGCTCACCACGCCCGACGACTGGCTGTTCGTCTCCCGGGTGCACCTGGAGTTCCTGTGCGGGCCCGAGGGCGGCTGGCAGGTCACCTGGCTGCGCGGCTCCCAGGCCGAACCGTCCTCCGAGGTGCTGCTGACCGTCGGCGAGTACGCCCAGGCCATCGGATACGGCGGCACGGTCGCACTGCCCCGGGGCGGCTCCGGCGAGATCGTCGTCCGGGACCGCACCGCCCCGCGCAGCGTCAACGTGGGCTTCTACCACGAGGGCTGAGCGACACCCCTCAGTCGAGCACCCGGGCCAGGGCGAAGCCGTCGTAGCCCTTGCTGCCGACCGTCTGGATCGCCGTGCCGCTCAGCCTCGGGTGGGCGGCGATCAGCTCGATCGCGGCGCGGGTGCCGACCACGTCCGGTTCGCTGCTGTCGGCGTCGGCGACCCGGCCGCCGCGCACCACGTTGTCGACGACGATCAGGCTGCCGGTGCGGGTGAGCCGCAGCGCCCACTCGACGTAGTGCGGGTTGTTGGCCTTGTCGGCGTCGATGAAGACCAGGTCGAAGGGGGCCGGGTTCTCGTCGGCGAGCTTGGGCAGCGACTCCAGGGCGGGGCCGACCCGCACCTCGACGAGCCGCTCCAAGCCGGCGCGGGCGATGTTGCGGAGCGCGACCTCGGCGTGCCGGGCGTTGTACTCCAGCGAGATCAGCCTGCCGTCCTCGGGCAGCGCGCGGGCCAGCCAGATGGTGCTGTAGCCGCCGAGGGTGCCGATCTCCAGGATGTTCCGGGCGTCCTGGATCTGTGCGAGCAGCTGGAGCAGCTTGCCCTGGTTGGCGGTCACGCTGACGTGCGGAAGGTCGTTCGCCTCGCTCTCGCGCAGGGCCGCCTGGAGCGCCTCGTCGTCCGGCGAGAGGTGGCTGGTGAAGTAGAAGTCGACGTCGTCCCAGAGCTGAGAGCCGCTCATGCGTCCGCTGCCTTTCGGATGTCCGGTAACTGCCCTCTGACAGCTATCTGCTTAGCACTACTTAGGCGACGGGTGCCTCGGTGATCCACCGCCCCGGTTCCGGACGGAACTCAGCCGATCGGCGCAGGGGGCCGGGCCGGGGGCGGGCGGCGGGAGCGCCGTACGGCCGCCACGGAGGTGACCGTGACGACCAGCAGCAGCGCGCCGCCGACGGTCAGCAGCCACAGCGGGATCCCGGCCGCCTCGCGCAGCCGGTCCTCGTAGACGACCTGCTGGAAGGCGGTGTCCGAGGAGGCCCGGCGCAGCACGTGGTCGCCGGAGATCCGCGACGGGTAGGGGAACTCCTGGCCGATGGCCGTCAGATACGGGGTGCCGGCGGCGAGTCCGCGGAGATCGCCGGCCGGACGGTTGAGACGGCCGGCGTAGACGACCCTCGGGGGTTCGCCGCCGATCGACGCGCGCGGCTCCATGCGGTGCGCGGCGAGCACGTACAGGCCCAGCGACTGCGGGGTGGCCGCGAGCCTGGACAGCCGCATCGGGTAGACCGGCCGGTCGCTGGCGAAGGCGAGGTGCAGCGGGTCGAGGGCGCCGGTCAGCGTGGAGCCCGCGGTCTCGGGGGCGAGCCTGACCGCGACGTACTCCCAGCGCTGGTCGACGTAGGGCCGTAGCGCGGTGTCCAGGCGGGGCGGGATCGGGAAGCCGTTGCCGCGCAGCCAGCCGTCCAGGGCGCCGGGGTCGGTGGCGGTCAGCTGGGCCACGTCGAACGGGCCGAGCCGCCGGCGGTCGACCATACCGACGCCAGGGGCCTTCGCGGCGCCGCCGGGCGGGCCTGCGGCCGTGGTGCGGCCGGTGGTGAGGGGCCAGTCGCCGCTCTGGGGCCAGAGGTGGTAGCGGGTGCGGTGCGCCGGGGCGGTGAGGGTGTGCAGCTCGTCGAAGAGGGCCGGGTCGCCGAGGGCGACGGTGGCGCGGTGCGGGACGGGCATGATCCAGGCGGCGTGGTCGGCGTCGCCGTCGACCGTCAGGCGCATCACGATCTGTTCGCGGGTGCCGTCCCAGCGCAGGACCGACTCCTCCCGGCCGACGGTGACCTGCTGCCGGTCGCCGGGGACGAGGGCACCGCAGCCGCAGGCGAAGGCGGGAGCGGCGAGCCAGCTCAGCTGGATACCGAGGAGTGTGAGCAGGACCGCGAGAACACGTGCGCGCCCGACCATGAACCGATGCCCTCCGCCCGTGTGTGCATCACCGACTGCAGACGGTATAGCGGAGGGCATGGTTCCTGGGCCCGTTCCGGACAGCCACCGTCTGTCCACCGACGGTACGCACAGGACGGGCGGATCGTTCGGACGGTGCAGGTGGGTGGGGCTGAGCGCGCCCGCGCGGCGGAGCCGCACATCGACACGGCCCCGCGCCCCTAACGGGGCGCTTCGACCGACGGCGCCGAACCGGGCAGCGGCTTGCCCGCCGTCTCCGTCATGCGCCAGGCCGCGAAGCCGCCGATGACGGCCGCCGCCATCATGTAGTACGCGGGCATCATCATGTTGCCCGTCGCTCCGATCAGGGCCGTCACCACCAGCGGGGTCGTGCCGCCGAAGAGGGAGACCGAGACGTTGAAGCCGATCGACAGGGAGCCGTAGCGGACCCGGGTCGGGAACAGGGCCGGGAGGGCCGCCGGCATCGCCGCCGTGAAGCAGACCAGGAGGAGGCCCAGGGCGCCCATGCCGAGGGCGACCGCCAGCAGGCTGCCCTGGCGGATCAGGAGCAGGGCCGGGACGGAGAGCAGGAGGAAGCCGGCACAGCCCGCGGCGATCACCGGGCGGCGGCCGACGCGGTCGGTCAGGGCGCCGGCGAACGGCTGGACGATCATCATCAGGGCCATGACGGCGAGCACCACCAGCAGGCCGTGCGTCTCGTCGTACTTCAGCTCGCTGGTCAGGTAGCTCGGCATGTACGACAGCAGCATGTAGTCCGTGACGTTGAAGACCAGGACCAGGGCCATGCACAGCAGCAGGGCCTTCCACTGGCCGGTGATCATCTCGCGCAGCGGGACCTTCGAGCGGGACTGCTCGGCCTTCTCGACCTCCGCGACGAACGCGGGGGTCTCCTCCAGGCGCATCCGCAGGTACAGGCCGATGATGCCCATCGGGCCCGCGATCAGGAACGGGACGCGCCAGCCCCAGGAGGTGAGGTCGCCGTCGGAGAGCAGGGCCGTCATCAGGGTGACCAGGCCCGCGCCGCCGATGTAGCCCGCCAGCGTGCCGAACTCCAGCCAGCTGCCGAAGAAGCCGCGCTTCTTGTCCGGTGCGTACTCGGCGATGAACGTGGACGCGCCCGCGTACTCGCCGCCGGTCGAGAAGCCCTGCACCAGGCGGGCGGCGAGGAGCAGGATCGGGGCGCCGACGCCGATCGTCGCGTACGAGGGGATCAGGCCGATCGCGAAGGTGCCGGCCGCCATCATGATCATGGTGACGGCGAGGACCTTCTGGCGGCCCACGCGGTCGCCGAGCGGGCCGAAGACCATGCCGCCGAGCGGGCGGACCAGGAAGGCCGCGGCGAAGGCGCCGAACGTGGACAGCAGCTGGGCGGTCGGGTTGCCGGACGGGAAGAAGACCTTGCCCAGGGTCACCGCGATGTAGCTGTAGACGCCGAAGTCGAACCACTCCATGGCGTTGCCGAGTGCGGCCGCCTTCACGGCGCGCTTCACCAGCGCGGGGTCGGTGACGGTCGGCGCGGGCGCGGCCGTGCGGGGGCCGGGGATCTTGACGGACGGGGTGACGGCTGTGGCGGTCGCCAAAACGGGGCTCGCCTACCTTTCGACGGGGACGGGGGCGCGGCCCGTACGGCGCCGGACGGGTCGAAAAGCGACGATAGGAGGACTTGGGCTCGTTACGTCGCGTACACGCATCCGTGCATAGTGCAGCTAAATGCGGTGTATGCAGGGACGTATGCCCGCTCCCGCGCCCGGATACGGACCACGCACTGTGATCCTTGTCGCGCTCCACGGAGGCAACCGCACCCCTTCCACGCTGTCGCCATCCGGACAAAACGCGGCCGGACGTCAGGTGGGGAGGGGGCCGCCTGCGTCTCTCACAGAAAGGAATGGGAGCCTCGTAAAGGTTCTCAGGGTTCTCAGAGCGAACGAGCGGGGCGGGAGGCCGGCGCGGCGTGGCGAACGTGGAACACAGTGGGAGACCGGGAGACGCGTTCGGGGGAGCGGAGCCAGAGACGCGGTTCAGAATGGCCCGGCTCGGGCTGTGGGCGATGGCCGCGATCCTCGCCGTACGGCAGATGGCCGTCGTCCTCGGCACGCCGAGCGGGGACCGGCTGACGGATCTGGAGACCTGGGTCGGCCCGGAGGGCGTGCTGCACGTCAAGGGCTCGCTCTACGACTCGACCCAGTTCACCGGCTCCCCGTTCGGCGGGCTGGTGCTCAAGCCGCTCACCAAGGCCGCCGAGCAGGCCCTCGGCTGGGGCTGGACCTTCGGCACGCTGCTCCTGGTGGTCGCCCTCGGCCTGGTCGCCGCCCGCGCGCTGCCGCGGCCGGTGAGCCGCCGCACCTCGCTGCTGGCCGCTCCGGTCGCCATCAGCCTGCTGATGCTCTCGCTGCCGGTCCGTAACACCCTCTGGCTCGGCCAGACCAGCATCATCCCGGTGCTGTTCGTCCTGCTCGGCTGCTTCGCCGCCCGCGGGCAGCGCGACGGCGGACTGTGCGTCGGCCTGGCCGCCGCGCTCCAGCCGGCCCTGCTGCTGTTCGCCCCGCTGCTCTGGTTCACCGGCCGCCGCCGGGCCGCCCTCGCCTCCGGCGTCACCTTCGCCGCGTGCACGGTGCTGGCCTGGGCGGCGCTGCCGCACGACTCGTACACCTACTGGGTCCACCACACGGCCGGCGTGGGTCTGGGCGGCGCGGCCGACGCGCTCGCCAACCAGTCGCTGCACGGCGCCCTGCTGCGGTTCGGGCTGAGCGGCCCGCTGGAGATCGTCCTGTTCCTGGCGCTCGCCGCGGCCGTGGCCGTCCTCGCGCTGCGCCGCGCGGTCCGCTACGCCCGGGACGGGCAGCTGCTGCTGGCGGTCGCGATCACCGGCTGCGCGGTGGTGGCGGTGTCGCCGGCCGCCTGGCAGCACCAGCTGCTGTGGGTGCTGCTCGCGGTGGTCGGCCGGACCGGACGGCGCGCCGCCGACCGGTCGGTGTGGCCGGTCGTGGTGGTCATGGTGATGACGCTGCCCGCCAAGGCGCTGCTGCCGAACCAGTCCCTCTTCGTCCCGGTGCGTGACAACGCCGTCCTGCTGGCCGCCCTGGCCGCGGCCACGGTCGTACCGTTCCTGTCCCGTACCGCCCCGGAGTTCGCCCGCCCGATCCCGACGGACTACGCGGAGCCGGTGCCGGCCCGCTTCCGCCGGGTGCCACTGGCCCCCGGGCTGCGCCGGGTCCTGACCCGGCCGAACCTCTTCCTCGAACTGGTCGCGATGCGGCTGGTCTACTTCGCCTACCAGCAGATCCGGCTGGCCGCCGCCGGGGACGGGGACGGCACCTCCGGGCGGGCCCGGGCCGAGCACCACGGGCACCAGATCCTCGGCATCGAGCGGTTCCTGCACGTCGACATCGAGCACTGGGCCAACCACGCCGTGCACGGCATCGGCTGGCTGCGGGACTTCTTCGACTTCTACTACGAGTCCTTCCACTTCGTCGTCCCGCTGACCGTCCTCGCGGTCCTCTACGTCCGCCGCCCGGTCGACTACCGCTGGGCCCGCACCGCCCTGGGCTTCGCCACCGCCTTCGCCCTGATCGGCTTCTGGCTCTACCCGCTGGCCCCGCCGCGTCTGATGCCGGGCCTCGGCATCACCGACACGGTGCACGGCCCGCAGGACTTCGCCAAGCCGGACTACGGCACCCTCACCCAGCTGACCAACCAGTACGCGGCGATGCCCTCGCTGCACTTCGGCTGGTCGCTGTGGTGCGGGATCGTGATCGCCGTCGTCGCCCCGAAGTGGTGGCTGAAGCCCCTCGGCCTGCTCCACCCCCTTCTGACGGTCTCGGCGATCATCGCCACCGGCAACCACTGGGTCCTGGACGCGGTGGGCGGCGCGGCGGTGGTCGGCGCGGGCTTCGGCGTCGGCTACCTGCTCCAGGGGCCGCAGGCCCTGCGGGCGGCGAGGGCCGACAAAGGAGACCGGGAGCCGGTAACGGTGCCGGCTCCCGGGTGACGCCTTGCCGCGGCGTGCTGTCGTTCGTCTGCGGCGCCGTCGTGGCTGGTCGCGCCCACGCGGCGGCAGCCGCACATTCAGTACAGCCCCGCGCCCCTTCGGGGCGCTGAACCTCGGGGCGCTGCCGAACAGCAGCGGACTTCCCCCGACCTGCTTACAGCCGCTGGATGATCGTCCCGGTGGCCAGGCCGCCGCCCGCGCACATCGTGATGAGGGCGAACTCCTTGTCCGTGCGCTCCAGTTCGTGCAGGGCGGTGGTGATCAGACGGGCTCCCGTCGCCCCGACGGGGTGCCCCAGGGCGATGGCGCCGCCGTTGACGTTGACCTTGTCCAGGCTCTGCTCGAAGACCTGGGCCCAGCTCAGCACCACCGACGCGAACGCCTCGTTGATCTCGACCAGGTCGATGTCCCCGAGGGTCATGCCGGCCTTGCCGAGCACGGCCCGGGTCGCGTCGATCGGGCCGTCGAGGTGGAAGTGCGGGTCGGCGCCGACCAGGGCCTGGGCGACGATCCGGGCCCGCGGGCGCAGCTTCAGGGCGCGGGCCATCCGCTTCGAGGCCCACATGATGGCGGCCGCGCCGTCCGAGATCTGGGACGAGTTGCCCGCGGTGTGGACCGCCGTCGGCATCACCGGCTTCAGGCCGGACAGCGCCTCCATGGACGTGTCGCGCAGGCCCTCGTCCTTGTCGACCAGGCGCCACATGCCCTGCCCGGCGTGCTGTTCCTCCTCCGTCGTCGGCACCTGCACGGCGAAGGTCTCCCGTTTGAAGCGTTCCTCGGCCCAGGCGTGCGCCGCCCGCTCCTGCGAGAGCAGCCCGAGCGAGTCGACGTTCTCCCTGGTCAGACCCCGGTGACGGGCGATGCGCTCGGCGGCCTCGAACTGGTTGGGCAGATCGACGTTCCACTCGTCGGGGAAGGGCTTGCCCGGCCCGTGCTTGGAGCCGGAGCCGAGCGGCACCCGCGACATCGCCTCGATCCCGCAGCTGATCCCGACGTCGATGACCCCGGCGGCGATCATGTTGGCGGTCATGTGCGAGGCCTGCTGCGAGGAGCCGCACTGGCAGTCGACGGTCGTGGCCGCGGTCTCGTACGGCAGCCCGACGGTCAGCCAGGCCGTACGCGCGGGGTTCATGGACTGCTCGCCGGCGTGGGTCACCGTGCCGCCGACGATCTGCTCGACGCAGTCGGCGGGGATGCCGGTGCGGCCGAGGAGTTCACGGTAGGTCTCGCCCAGGAGATAGGCGGGGTGGAGATTGGCGAGCGCGCCACCGCGCTTGCCGATGGGGGTGCGTACGGCTTCGACGATCACGGGTTCCGCGGCCATGGGGGCTCGGTCCTCTCCTCGGTCACCCGCGCGGCGCAGGGGCGTCCCGGCCCGGCCCGCCACGCAGAACTAGAACGCGTACTAGTTCTGTGTGCAGTCTGCTGACAGCCCCTGCACAACCGCAAGAGGGTTGCACGCAATTGGGGTGACCGTGCCCCTTGCGACTTGTAGAACCCGTTACTACCTTCACGGCAACCGACCCTTTCTGATGGTCCGTCAGATGGGTGTCGTAAGGCACACGTATCCAGGTTCGTACACGGTGGGAGTGAGTCGCCATGCCCTGTCCCGCACTGCCCGACGGGTTCGACCTCACCGACCCCGATCTGCTCCATCACCGGGTACCGCTCCCGGAGTTCGCCGAGCTGCGCCGGGCGGAACCGGTCCGCTGGATCGAACAGCCGCACGGCATCGCCGGCTTCGCGGACGGCGGCTACTGGGCCGTCACCCGGCACGCCGACGTCAAGTACGTCTCCACGCACCCCGAGATCTTCTCGTCCTGGCTCAACACCGCGATCATCCGTTTCACCGAGCACATACCGCGGGACGCGATCGACGCCCAGCGGCTGATCCTGCTGAACATGGACCCGCCCGAGCACACCCGGGTCCGCCAGATCATCCAGCGCGGCTTCACGCCCCGCTCCATCCGCGCCCTGGAGGACCGGCTGCGCGCCCGCGCCGGGGCGATCACCGACGCCGCCCGCGCCCACCCGGGCCCCTTCGACTTCGTCACCGAGGTCGCCTGCGAACTCCCCCTCCAGGCGATCGCGGAACTGATCGGCATCCCCCAGGACGACCGGGCCAAGATCTTCGACTGGTCCAACAAGATGATCTCGTACGACGACCCGGAGTACGCGATCACCGAAGAGGTGGGCGCCGAGTCGGCCACCGAGCTGATCGCCTACGCGATGAACATGGCCGCCGACCGCAAGCAGTGCCCGGCCAAGGACATCGTCTCCACGCTGGTGGCGGCCGAGGACGAGGGCAACCTGAACTCCGACGAGTTCGGCTTCTTCGTGCTGATGCTCGCGGTGGCCGGAAACGAGACCACCCGCAACGCCATCACCCACGGCATGCACGCCTTCCTCACCCACCCCGAGGCCTGGGACCTCTACAAGCGGGAGCGCCCCTCGACCACCGCCGAGGAGATCGTCCGCTGGGCCACCCCGGTCAACTCCTTCCAGCGCACCGCCACCCAGGACACCGAACTGGGCGGCAAGCTGATCCGCAAGGGCGACCGGGTCGGTGTCTTCTACGCCTCCGCCAACCACGACCCCGAGGTCTTCACCGACCCCGACACCTTCGACATCACCCGCGACCCCAACCCGCACCTCGGCTTCGGCGGCGGCGGCCCCCACTACTGCCTGGGCAAGTCCCTGGCGGTCCTGGAGATCGACCTGATCTTCAACGCGATAGCCGACGCTATGCCGACCCTGCGCCTGGTCGGCGACCCGGACCGGCTGCGCTCGGCGTGGATCAACGGGGTGAAGCACCTCCAGGTCACCACGGCGTAACCCCTCGACCCGGGCCGACGGCTCCCGGCGCCGCCGGCCCGCCCCGAGGGAGGCAGGAGCACCCCCTCCCTACGCCCCGTTCCTGCCTCCCCCGAGACGCCGGTGCCGCTCACCCCGTCCCCGCGGTCACTCCCGCCCGGACGCCACCACCGCCAGTACCCCGGCGACCACCGCCGCGACGAGCAGCGGGATCCCCAGGTTCTCGTGGAGGACCAGCCAGGCACCCAGGACCGCGCCGGCGACCAGCGCGAGGACCGCGGCCACGCGGCGCGGGGAGTGCGGCCTGGTGGCGTCGCCGAGGTGGGACTCGGAGACCAGGCCGGTCAGGGTGGTCGTCAGGACCGTGGTCGCCGTCAGGTCGGGGATCCCCAGCTTGCGGACGTTCGCGTTGCGCACGCCCATCGCGAAGGCGGTCAGCGCGATCAGGGTGTACGTCGTCGCCGTTCCGGCGGGCCGGGCGAAGGCCACCACGGCGGCCGCGGCCAACAAGACCGCCTCCGCGGCCAGGGTCACCCGTATCCACCGCCGGCGGGAGCTGCCGCCGAACCGGGCCGAGACCCGGCCGCCCACCGCCGCGCCCAGCAGAAAGGCGGCCAGCGAGGCCGCCGAGTGGGGGACGGAGAAGCCGGGCGCCCCGGCGGCCGCGAAGCCCAGGACCACCACGTTGCCGGTCATGTTCGCGGTGAAGACATGACCCAGGCCGAGATAGCTGACGGCGTCGATCATGCCGCTCATCATGGTCAGGGCCAGCAGTACGAACACCAGCCGCACACCGCGGGTCTCGGGATCGGGGGTCGGTGACGCCGTGGGCATCGCTCCTCCGGTGGATCGCGCCGGACCGGGCGGCTCGGCGGTCCCGGGTTCGGCGGCTCTGGGGCATCAGTCCACCACGTCCGGACATGCGTCGGCACCCTCGCCCGGGAGGAGGGGGGCGAGGGTGCCGAGGTGCGGGGGAGCGGGTCGGCCGGCTCAGTACCAGCCGTTGGCCTGCCAGAAGCTCCAGGCGGCCGTCGGGCTGCCGTAGCGGGAGTTCATGTAGTCCAGACCCCACTTGATCTGGGTGGCCGGGTTGGTCTTCCAGTCGGACCCGGCGGACGCCATCTTCGAGCCCGGCAGGGCCTGGACCAGGCCGTAGGCGCCGGAGGAGCTGTTGGTGGCGCTGGGGTTCCAGCCGCTCTCATGCGAGACGATCTTGCTGAACGCGTTGAACTGTGCGGCGTCCGGGATCATCTTGTGCGCGATCGCCTGAGCGGAGGAGGCCGAGCCGGTGGCGGCCTGGGCGGGCGCCGCGCTCAGCGCCATACCGGCGGTGGCGGCGGCCACGGCGGCGGCGGTGAGGACCTTCTTCGGGGAGGCGATGCGGCGGATGATGGACACGGACACGGAGAACCTCGTTCGTCGGGGACAGGGGGTCGCCGCGCTCCGGAACCACCCGCGGGCGGTGGCCGTGTGCGTCGGCTCCGTGGCCCGCTGGGAGCCGGTGGCGCCTGGCGACGTCGTCCAGAGAAGCAGGCCGCCAACCCGTCCGCAATCACCCCTTTTACTAGTTGTGGTCGCATAGGCGCTGATGGCCCGTTGTGTGGCGTGGCTCTCAAAGTGCAGGTCAGAGGGGTTGGCGAATCGGACATTTGGGAAGAGTCTGACTACTAGCTCGGGCCGTAGGTGACGTGCGTCATGTGGGGTGCTTCACCGGTCTCGTCACCGGGTGCGTACGGCGCCTCACGCCCCGGGGTCGTCGAATGTGACCGCGGTCTCGAAGGCCGCCTTCCTGGTCGCCCGGCGCAGCGCCCGCAGCAGGGCGGGCCCGAGGGCGAGGGTGAGGACGACCGTGCACAGGGCCCGGCCCAGGTTCCAGCCCATGGCGGTGGCCAGGCTGTAGGCGAGGAACCGGGGCAGATTGGCGGCGGGCCCGGCGTGCGGGTCGAAGGCGATGTTCGAGGCGGTGCCGGCCAGCAGCGGCCAGCCGGCCAGGTCCACGACCATGCCGTAGCCGAACGCGGCCAGGAAGCCGTAGCCCGCCAGCAGCGCCAGCTCACCGCGCCCGCGCAGCCGCCCGGCCCCCGGCAGCAGCCCGGCGCCCATCGTGAACCAGCCCATCGCCAGCATCTGGAACGGCAGCCACGGCCCCACCCCGCCGGTCAGCAGCGCCGACGCGAACATGGTGAGCGAGCCCAGGGTGAACCCGAAGCCCGGCCCCAGCACCCGCCCGCTCAGCACCATCAGGAAGAACATCGGCTCGATCCCGGCGGTGCCCGCGCCGATCGGCCGCAGCGCCGCCCCCGTCGCGGCCAGCACGCCGAGCATGGCGACCGCCTTCGGACCCAGCCCCGACTCGGAGATCGTCGCCCCGAGCACGGCGACAAGCAGGAGCAGCAGGCCCGCGAAGAGCCAGGGCGCGTCCTGGGCGTGGGAGGTGATCCGGGAGCCGGGCGGGGCGAAGAAGGGCCAGCCGACGGCGACCACGCCGACGGCACTGACGAGAAGGAGGGCGGCCAGCGAGCGGGGGCCGAGCCGCACCGGGCCGGTCATGCCAGCGCCTCGCGCACCTGGGCCACGGTCAGCCACCGCTGCGGCGCGAGGACCTTCGTCACCTGCGGCGCGAACGACGGCGAGGAGACCACGATCTCGTCCGTCGGTCCGTCCGCGATCACCTCGCCCTCCGCGAGCAGCACGACCCGGTGCGCGATCTCGGCGGCCAGCTCCACGTCGTGCGTGGCCAGCACGATCGCGTGCCCGTCGGCGGCGAGTCCGCGCAGCACGCCGACCAGCCGTGCCTTCGCCGCGTAGTCGAGGCCCCGGGTCGGCTCGTCCAGCAGGAGCAGCGGCGGCCGGGCGGTCAGGACGACGGCCAGTGCCAGCGCCAGCCGCTGTCCCTCGGACAGATCGCGCGGATGAGTGTCGTCGCCGACCCCGGGGAGCAGCTCGGACACCAGGTCACGGCAGGTTCCCGGGGCCGCCCCCGCGTCCCGGTCGGCGGCCGCGCACTCGGCGCCGACCGTGTCGGCGTACAGCAGGTCACGGGGTTCCTGCGGGACCAGGCCGACCAGGCGTACGAGGTCACGCGGACGGGTGCGATGCGGTACCGCCCCGCCGACCCGGACCGTCCCGGAGCCCGGCTCCACCAGCCCGACCAGGGCGCCCAGCAGCGTGGACTTCCCGGCGCCGTTACGGCCCATGAGAGCGACGGTCTCGCCGGGCGTGACGGTGAGGCCGACACCGCACAGCGCGTCCACCCGGTCCCGCCGGACGGCGAGGGCACGGACCTCGGCGAGCGGAGCGGCGGGGGCCACCGGGGCGGCGGCCCCCTGTGTTCCGGGCCGCCCGGCCCGGGGACCGCGGCGGGCGGCGGCCCGCAGCCGGTCTGCTGCCCCCACGCGGGGAGCCGCGGCGGAGGCGCCGGCCGGCCGCCGGGCTTCGGCCCACCCGGTGCCAGGAGCGACGGCAGCGCGAGCGGGAACCGCGGAGTCGGTGGGGGTCCGCTGCTCCGGGACCGCCCGTCCTGCGAGGCGCTCCCGCAGGCCGGCCGCCCGGCGCCGGGCGTCCCGCACGGTCATCGGCAGCGGCGACCAACCGGCCAGCCGCCCCAGCTCCACCACCGGCGGACACACCGGCGACACGGCCATCACCTCGGCGGGAGTGCCGCACACCGGCGCGGCCCCCGGCTCCGGGAGCAGCACCACCCGGTCGGCGTACTGCACCACCCGCTCCAGCCGGTGCTCGGCCAGGAACACCGTGGTCCCCAGGTCGTGCACCAGTCGCTGGAGCACGGCCAGCACCTCCTCGGCGGCGGCCGGGTCGAGCGCGGAGGTCGGCTCGTCGAGGACCAGGACCTCCGGATGCGGGGTGAGCACCGACCCGATGGCGACCCGCTGCCGCTGCCCGCCGGAGAGGGTGGCGATCGCCCGGTCCCGCAGCCCGTCGAGCCCCAGCAGATCGAGGGTCTCCTCCACCCGCCGCCGCATCACGGCCGGAGGGATCCCCAACGACTCCATCCCGTAGGCGAGTTCGTCCTCCACCGTGCCGGTCACGAAGTGGGCGAGCGGATCCTGCCCCACCGTGCCGACGACATCGGCGAGTTCACGCGGCTTGTGCGTCCGGGTGTCCCGCCCCGCGACGGTGACCCGGCCGCGCAGGGTGCCGCCGGTGAAGTGCGGCACCAGCCCGCTGACGGAGTTCAGGATCGTCGACTTGCCGGTACCGGACGGCCCCACCAGGAGGACGAGTTCACCTTCCGGCACCTCGAAGTCGACGCCCTGGACGGCCGGCCCGGCCGCGCCCTCGTACGTCACGGAGACGTCCTCGAAACGGATCACGACGGCTCCTTCGGCACGACGAGGGCGGGCAGCAGCCCGAGCAGCACGGCGGCCGCGGGCCACAGCGGAAGCGTGGGGGCGATCAGCGGTACGACCCCGGGCTGCAGGGCGTCCGGATCCCGCACCGCGGCCAGCGCCAGCAACCCGGCGACGGCCGCACCCGACCCGGACACCAGCCAGGCCCGCGCGTCCCACGCGTCCGGCCGGTAGCGGGTGCGCAGCGAACGGCGGCCGCCGAGCCGCAGCCCCGCCAGCGCGGCGACCACCCCGGCCAGCAGCAGGGGCAGCCCGTAACCGCCGCCCTCCGCGGTGAGCAGCCCGTACGTTCCCGCGCACACGCCGAGCAGCCCGCCGAGGGTCAGCGCGGCCGTCGTACGGCGGACCCGGTCCGGTACGTCGGCGCTGCGGCCGTAACCGCGCGCGTCCATCGCGGCGGCGAGGGCGACCGAGCGCTCCAACGCACCCTCCAGGACCGGCAGCCCGACCTGGAGCAGCCCCCGGACGCCGGAGTCGGGACGGCCGCGCAGCCGGCGGGCGGCGCGCAGCCGCTGGACGTCGGCGATCAGGTTCGGCGCGAAGGTCAGGGCGACGACCACGGCCACCCCCAGTTCGTACAGGGCGCCGGGCAGCGACTTGAGGAGACGGGCCGGATCGGCGAGCGCGTTCGCGGCGCCGATGCAGATCAGGAGGGTGGCGATCCGGAGGCCGTCGTAGAGGGAGAAGGCCAGCGCCTCGGCGGTGACCCGGCCACCGAGCCGGATGCCCTGCGCCCAGTGCGGGAGCGGGATCTCGGGGAGGGTGACGAGGGTGTGCGAGCCGGGGACGGGAGAGCCGAGGAGGACGGTGAAGGCGAGGCGGACGATCAGGACGGCGAGGGCGAGCCTGGCGAAGGCGGAGTATGAACGGGACCCCTGCGTCCGGCTCCGGCAGGCGGCCACGACATAGCCGGTGACCGTGACGAGCAGGGCGAGGAGGAGGGGGTTGGTGGTCCGAGAGGCGGCGACACCGAGCGAGAGCGCCCAGAGCCACCAGGCACCGGGATGCAGAGTGCGGGTACGCCGGGACCGGGGCACGGGGGGTTTCACTCGCCCGCGCTCGCGGGGTGCCGCCCCGCCCGCCAGTGCCGACTGGGGGTCCCCCCAGGCCTTTCGGGCTCTGGGGGAGGCACTACTGTCCACGGCCAGGACGTACCCCGTAAGGGGTGCGGGCCGTAGCGATCCGCGGCTCCGCCGCGTGGACGCGACCAGCCCCCACCGGCTCGCACTGTGACGATCACGCATTCTTCCGCCGCCGCGCCTGCCAGAACGCACCCGCGGCCACCACCACGATCACCCCCACCCCGGCCAGCAGCCCCACGGACGGCCCGGCCCCCGACGTACCACCGCCCGACGTACCACCGGCCGGCGTACCGCCCGCCGCCACCTTCTCCCCGCATCCCTTCTCGGGATACCCCCCGATCGCGCACAGCAACGCGTTCGCGTCGTACCGCAGCGGTTTGGCCACGGCGGCCAGCGCGTCCGCGGCCGTCGCGTCGTCCGGCACCACCGCGCACGCGGTCCGCCGCACCGGCGGCCGCTCCGCGGACGGCGCGTCCGCCGCCGTACCGAAGTCGATGACCAGCGCCACCCGCTTCTTCCCCCGGACCGCGGCCGTGTCGGCGCAGATCGTCCCGAAGCCCGCCGTCCCGCGTGGCTGCGACGCGTCCCCCGAGTCCTCGCTCACCGCGAACCGGAACCCCTCGACCGCGCCGTCGTCCGGCCGCGCCGTGGACGGTCCCTGCGTGGCGTACGTCCACCGCGAGCCGTCCCGCTCCCAGAAGGACCAGTAGCGGTAACCGGCGGCCTCCGCTGGCGCCGCGGTCGCCAGCAGGGTCAGCGCGGCCATCACCAGCAGCGCCGCACGGCGGACGCGGACGCCGGTCACGGCTGCCGCTGCTTCCGGCGCCCGCTGAACAGGAAGCCGATGCCGATGCCGACGACGAGCCCGGTACCGACGATCCACCAGACGCTGGTGCCCGAGGACTTCTTCTCCTTCTTCTCCTCGGTGTGTGCGGCCGCGGCCTCGGGGGCCGGGCCCGTCGCGTTGAGCGCCGTCACCAGGTCCGTACCGCCGAAGTCACGCGGATCCGCGCCCATCGCGTGCGCCGCGAAGATCAGCTCCGCGTAGGCCGCGGGCCCGCTCTGCGTGGCCCACGGCTCGGCGTGGGCCTCCAGCCAGGCGTACGGCTTCCGTGCCGGCTTGGTCGAGCCCTGCGCGGCCATGGCCACGACCGCGTCGGCGGTGTTGCCGTAGTCCGGCTGGGGCTTGGCGCCGGCGAGCGCGGAGACCAGGTGGTTTCCGTGGTCGTCCATGGCCTCCGCCAGATACGCGGCGCCGTTGCGGGACGCGTCGGCCGGCGTCAGTGCCTTGTCGGAGTTCTCGCAGGCATAGCCCTCCTCCGGGGCCTTCCCGGCCGTCGCCGCGAACCCCTTGCCGAGCAGACCGAGCACCCCGGCGGCGGTCGCGTCCGCGTTGGCCGCCAGCTTCCCCTTCTTGTCCGGCTGGTAGGCGAGGCCGCCGCCACCCGCCGCGTCGCAGCGGAGGGACCACTTGGCGAGGAGGTCGGCCGCCGCCTTGTCCGGGCTCTCGCCGGCCGCGGTGAGCGCGCCGATCACCACGCCGGTGGAGTTCGTGTCGCTGGGCGAGCCGGGGGAGTAGCCCCAGCCGCCGTCCTTGTTGCGCTGCGCCTTCAGCCAGGTCACCGCCTTGCCGACGGCGTCGTCGTGACCGCCGACCGCCGCCAGCGCCTGTACGGCGGCGGCCGTGCTGTTCGTGTCCACCGTCACCTTGGCACCGCAGGCCACGGTCGGCTCGGCGCGGAACGCCGCGTACGAGCCGTTCGCGCACTGCTGCCCGGCCAGCCAGTCCACCGCCTTCGCGGCCGGGGTCAGGCCCACCGTGTGCTGGGCGAGCAGGGCGAGCGACTGGCGCCAGACGCCGTCGTACTTGGGGTCCGTCCTGCCGAACAGCCCCGACGGGAGCACCGTCGAAGCGGACGGGGACGGGCTGTCGGCGGCCGTCGCGGTCATGGCGGGCGTGGCGGCGCCGATGACGGCGGTGGCGGCCAGCACCGCGGCGCTGCGGCGGAGGACGGTCATGATCGGCGGGTGCCTCTCCCTGCGGGGGAACCGGGCGGCACGGGACACCCCGGCGGCTCGGCTCCGTGAACCTCGACGGTGCCGTGCGCCGACGGGTGCCGGCGCACATGAGCCGATCAACGTCCCGCGCGGGGCGGTCCGGCTCACCGTCGGTGCGACGGTTCACGGACAGGGGTGTCCCCCGGTTCGGGCGAAGCCGTGAACCGGGGAAGGAGCAGCGCCGGGTTTGCACCGGCTTTCCCCCGTACGGGTGATGACGACCCGGCTACCTTACCGGCCGCCGAATCGAAGCTGAGGGGCGGCTGTGGGTCGTAGCCGCTGGTTATGGTCATGCCATGACGGGGAGACTGCTCGGTTCGGGGCGTTCGGCGGATGTGTACGAGGTCGACGAGGCGTGGGTGCTGCGCCGGGACCGGGACGGCTGGGGGGACGCGGCCGCCGAGGGCGCGGTGATGACGTACGTACGGGAGCACGGGTATCCGGTGCCCCGGGTGCGGCCCTCCGGGTCCCGTACCGACCTGGTCATGGAACGGCTGACCGGACCGACCATGCTGGCGGCGCTGCTCGCGGGGGAGATGGGCCCGGCGGCGGGCGGTGCGCTGCTCGCCTCGCTGCTGCGGCGGCTGCACGCGGTGCCCGGACGGGACCCGGCCGACCCCGGCTCCCGTGTCCTCCACCTCGACCTGCATCCGGACAACGTGATGATGACCCCCGACGGGCCTCGGGTCATCGACTGGACCAACGCCGAGGACGGGCCGCCCGGCCTGGACTGGGCCATGTCCGCGGTGATCCTCGCCCAGGTCGCGGTGGGCGAGCTGCCGGTGGCCCGCGAACTGCTCGCGGGCCTGCTCGCCGATCCGGGTGAACTGACCGAGGAGGGGCTGGCGGAGGCCCTGCGGCGACGGGCGGCCAATCCGACGATGAGCCACCGGGAGGTCGAACTGCTCGGCGCGGCCGAGAGGTTGATACGAACCCTGATGTGACCGCGGGCTCACTTCGGCTGCGATCCGGTGGCGGCTCACAGGGGCGCGGCGGCCGCATCGGTGTGCGGCTCCGCCGCGAGGCGCGACCGGCCACGGCGGTGCCGCCGCCGAACTGCGGCCGGACATCACGGCGCTTGCGGCGAGGCGCTCAGGCCGCTGTCACGACCGGGGCGATGCCCGCGGACAGGTGGCGGCCCATCCGGCGCAGGGCGTCGTCGCAGCCGGCGGGATCCTCGCCGACGGCCACCCAGAGCGCCAGCCGGTCATCGACGGTCGCGTGCGGCCCGGCGGTGACGTGGTGGCCGGCGTCCCGGGTGAGGATCATGCGGTCGGCGCCGGGTTCCCCGGCCGCGTCGGGGGAGAGGGTCAGGTGGTCGAGGCGGCCGGTGGCGGCCGGGTAGGCGAACCGGATCGCGGCCGCCCGCTGCCGGGTGGGCGTGGTGTCCGGCACCTCGCCGGTGGCCAGGGCGGCGGCGGCCTGCGCGAGGTCGACGCCGGTGGCGCGTTTGACGAGGAGCGGGATCAGGTCGCCCGGGAGACACGGGGTGACGTCGGTGACCCGGGGGCCGCGGTCGGTGAGCCGCAACCCGATGTGCAGCACACCGCGGGTGAGGCCGAGGGCGTGCACGGTGCGGTCGACGGCAAGACGCAGGAAACGGTTGTGCAGCAGGCCGTCGTGGGCGTGCACGGTGTGCCGGAGCGGCTGCCGGGCGGGCGCCGGGCCCAGGGTCGTACGGGTGATGGCGACGATACGGATCTCGCCGTCCAGGACGACGGTCTCGGCGCAGACCCTGGGCGTACCCGGGTCGTCGACGGGGACCGCGCCGGCGGCGAGCGAGGCACGCAGCGCGGCCGGGTCGGCGCAGGCGGCGGCCGTGGCGGGGGAGGGGCCGGGCAGCCCCAACTGCCCGGCGATCCTGGCCGCGGCGACCGTGTACCCGGCCGACCGGGCCAGCACCCCGCGGACCCGGTGCCGGGCCGCGAACCGCACCACCGCCGAGGCCGTCGCCCCGTCCTTGCCGGGGTCCGCCGCCAGGTGACCGGCCAGGCACGGACGTGCCCAGTCGGGCGGCGCGGCGTCCACCAGCACCACGGGGCGGGCCGCGGCGATGCGCGTCAGCACGAACTCGTCGTACGCGCACCGGCGGCCGGCACCGAGGAGCAGGACGGGCTGCGACATCCGTTCGCCTCACCTTCAGGGAGGAGGCGGGGCGGCTGGTCGCCCCGGATGCCGCTCCCCCATAGGCGGCACCCGGGGCGGGTCGGTTCGACCATGGCCTGGGTGACGTGATCGTTCCCGATCCTTTCTGGCGAACCGTCATATGTCAACGATTGCTGCCCCGTTCCGCAGTGACCCTTGTCATGTCTGGTGACCGGGCACGGGAATTCGATAACCTCGCGTCTGCTCGGCCGACCGACTGCTCGGCCGACCGACCGGTCAACGACGTGTCTCCTGGGGGACCTTGGTGAGTGACGCCCATGCCCCGCTGACCGGCGTACTGGCACGGCTCGGGGAACTGACCGGACGGCCCGGGCGGCTGTCCGAGGTGCTGGACGTGGCCGACCTGTCCCACCGCACCGGGATCCCCGTCGGGACCGTCGCCGAACTGCTCGCCGGCGGGACCGCGCCCGAGGCGGGGCTGGCCGAACGGGTCCGCCAGCGGCTGGACTTCATCCGCGAGAACCGGCGCCGGCCCGACGGCAAGCGGTACTCGCTGGGCGAGCTCGCGGCGATCGCAGGCACCAGCAGGCAGTGGCTGAGCGAGTGGCGCAAGAGCGGCATGCCGGGCCTCGAACACACCGACCGGCTACGGCGGTTCTTCGGGCTGCCGCCCGGCTTCTTCACCGCCGACGAGCCCGAGGCACTGTACGAGGCGCTCCAGCCGGTGTTGCAGGGACTGGAGGCACAGGCCGACCCGCTGTCCCGGCTGCGGGAGAGCGGCCTGGTCCGGCTGGCCGCCCGCGCCCCGCAGATGAACCCACGCCAGCTCACCACCCTCGCCGACCTGGCAGAGATGCTCATCACGTCCGAGACGGCCGCCAACTAGCCTGCCAACCAGGCATGAACGGGGCCGCAGGCGCGTTCGGTGAGGAGTGGGTCCAAGGGGTCCATGCGCTCCTTACTACACCGCCACGTACGTGACCGGCTCGCTTCCCGTCACCGGCTCCACGAGCCCCAGTTTCACCAGGCGCCGCAGATGGGCCTCCGCCTCCGAGACGGCGATGTTCCGCGATCCGTAGGGGATCTGCTCCCAGGGCCGGTTCCACTCCATCCGTACGGCCAACTGCCACAAGTTCAGGGGCTGTTGGAGGAGGACATGGAGCGCGGTGAGGCGTTCCTCGTGGTGGGCCAGGAGCTCCCGTACCCGTGCCGGCGCGTCGGTGAAGGTGTACTGGTGGGCCGGGAGCACCTCGGCGGGGGCGAGACGGCCGATGCGTTCCAGGGAGTCGAGGTAGTCGCCGAGGGGGTCGGTGACGGTCGCGTCGTCGGGGTCCTCGTACAGGCCGATGTGCGGGGTGATCTCGGGGAGCAGATGGTCGCCGGAGAACAGGCGCCCCAGGCCGGGGAGTCGGGCCGGGTGCTCTTCCTCCAGGTGCAGGCAGACGTGGCCGGGCGTGTGCCCCGGCGTCCAGACGGCGCGCAGCCGGCGGCCGGGCAGGTCGAGGAGTTCGCCGGGGAGGATCTCGCGGTCGGGGAGGGCCGGGGACAGTCCCGGCGGCGAGTCGCGGCGGCGGGGTCCCCCGCGCAGGGGCGCCACGTGTTCCTCGGGCGCTCCCGCGGCCGTCAGCTTCGCCGCCATGTAGGTGAACCACCGCTCGGGCCGGGTCTCCCGGGCCCGACGCACGATCGCCGCGTCGGCCGCGTGCATGGCGAGCCAGGCCCCGGACGCCTCCCGCACCCGCCCCGACAGCCCGTGGTGATCGGGGTGGTGGTGGGTGATGACGACCCCGTGCACCTCCCCGATGCCGATGCCGCACGCCTCCAGCCCCGCCACCAGTACGTCCCACGACCCGGGATCGTCCCAGCCGGTGTCGACGAGGACCGGCCCCCGGTCGGTGTCCACGACGTACACCAGCGTGTAGCCGAGGGGATTGTCCGGAATGGGAACCTCGACGGACCGTACGCCCCCGCCGTGATCGTGAACGGTCACCTCCGCCCGCCCCGCCGCGGACTCGTCCTGCTCGCCCTGACTGTTCGCCATTCGTCGCCCTCCGCCCCCGCACCGCCTCACGGCCATTGCTCACTATAACTAGAACTGGTTTCAATGGGTGCTCAAGTCGACCGACACTATGGGATGTTGGGCTGACCTGCGCTGATGTCCGCATCACCTGTCGCCGCCTGTCGACGTTGGTCACTGCCGGACGGCCCAGATACGGCCCAGCCCGCGAAGCGGTGGTTGCTGCACTGACTGCTGTACGGCATCTGTGGTCCGGTGCTTAGAAGATGCGGGCACGCCCTGGTGAGGCGGTCCGCTCGTTCTATGCCGGCACCGTGCCGGGTTGCCGAGTACCGCTGCCGTCCGCCGTCGTTGCCGCCAGCACCGCCGTCACTGCCGTCGGTGGCGCCGCCGTGTGACCCCAGCATTAGGAGTTCGATCTACACCTGTTCGTGGGGCCGTAGTCGGCAGCTCCGGAGGTCGTGCGAGGGTGTTGACGTATGCCGCCGTCCGGGCTCGTTGATGTCAGCGTTGGATGTCACCGAGACAGCTCCGGAACTGGTCAGACCTCCAACGGATCGTCTGGTCGGTCCGCCCAGCGCCACCATGTGTGCCGGTCCGCGCACTGCCACAACGCGCGGCATGCGCGCCGGTTGTCGTCCTCCCGGCCGGAGAGCACGAAGCCACCGGACTTCACGGGCTGATTGCACTCGAGACAGGCCGGCGCGTCGCTGGTCATGCAGCGCACCTTATTGGGGAGCGGCCGCGAGCTCCATCCTGGACTGCGGTAAGCCGTCGGAGGTCTGGACCTCAGCCCACGACCGTCAGCCACGATGGCGGCTGCGCCAACTGACTACGTATACGTGTGCCTCGCTGCGATCCCAACGGCCTCAGCCACGCTGCCATGCGGTCGACCGGAGCAAAGCGTCCGGCGGAAGCATGGCGGTGAGACCTTGGGTGAGGACCTCTTCGTCCCGAAGCAACTCGGGGTGCCCGTTGTTCTTGGGTTGCGGTGTCCCTCACCTGGGCTGATGGTCCGCTGACGTCCGCGGTTATTCGCGGTTGTGCGTCGCGGTTGTCACGCAGTTAGACACACGGTCGCTGGCAGCCCGCCGGTCGAGCGTGCGTGTGGTCGGCAGCTCTCTCATCTCGGCACCTCAACACCATGCCGGAACCTCTCCGTCGTAGAGAAGCAGGAGGCGAGCCACAAGGCCTCCGGCATGTTCAGGATCACGCCACTGATGACCGGGATTGGCGAGCTACGCCGCAACTCCTCAGGGAAGTCTTCGCCGAAATCGAGTCCCTGAGCCCATGCGCCGGGCAGGAGCAACCCGCTAGGTATGATCGGGATCGGATCCCAGTCGAGGTCACTGTGCAGAAGCGTGGCGTAAAACTCCCCGGGGCGCTGCCAGAAGATCAACTGCTCATCGAACTCATTGACCCAATGCAGGACGTAGTCTGAGCGATCGAAGACTACGCCTGCCATCTCTCCGAGATGACTCAGGACCGCGTTCCGTCCCCGATACCCGCCGACGTACGCACGGGCTTCATTTACGAAGTCCGTTATGGTGCTGGCATCCAGTATTGACGCCCCAGACAGCCTGATGGTGCGCGGACGGCGGCCCTTCTGCCCTCCAACACGGAGCTGCTTCGTAGCGTTCGCCCAGTACAACTTATCTGTTTCCGGGTCAAAGACGACACAGAATACAGGCACGTTGCCGTTTGCCCAGGTCTCGGAGTGCTGTCGCACCGGTACTGCGTAGCCGTAAGAACGTCTCCATGAGACGCCCCCCTTCACCTGTACCTTTATGACGTCGTTGGTCACTCGCCCGGCGTCAGCGAAGGTGACATACAGGTCCTCGCCGTAGTCGTTCTGCCCCGAGATCTCCTCTACGACGTGATCGTGACTTTGCAGGAGAGTGCGCAGAGCGTTCACTGCTGCCTGTTCGACCCGCCGTCCACTCGGAATCACCGTCATGTCCCGCCCCCATCTGCGTGGTTGGTCGCCTACAGTGCCATCCGGGTCTGACACTGTGACGTCAAGCGAGTTGCATGCAGACGTTCGTACCTGTGCCATGAGCTTGGGAAGCTCGGGTCTTGCGGCGGCAGATGCTGAGCTGACCTGCGGCGGAGCGGTGTTGGAGTCTTGGTCGCACCAGGGGCAAGTTCCCGCTGTTCCCCGTGGTTCCCCGCAGGATCTGGCACGTGAGTGGCACGTTCCCTTCGCCTCGAACGTTCCTTGGCGGAGCTAGAGCCCGGAGTGTTTGATTCTCAGCCGACGACAGTCAGCCACGATGGCGGGTGCGTCGACCGACCACGCACGCGTGTGCCTCGACGCACCCCACCGGTATCAGCCACGCTGCCATGTCGTCGACCAGAGCAGCAAGCCGCGCCGGCGGAAGCGCGACGGTGAGACCTTGGGTGGTGACCTCTTCGTCCCGAAGTAACTAGGGTAGGCGCGCCACCTTGGATCAGAGCACCCTTCACCTGCGCTGATATCCGCAGGTGTCCGTACTCGTCCGCGATTATTCGTCGGCGTTGTCACGCAGTTAGACACTCACCTAACGGCACTCGGTGCGCGGGATCAACTCACGTCAGCGAGCTGAGATAGCCTACCAAGGCTTCGCAGAACGATGCCGGCATCGGAAACTAGTCACAAGGCCTCATACTATCGAACGCAATTCGAGTAGGGGCGCTCGTTTGCAGCTGCACCATGCGTTCATAGAAGCCAATTTTATCGTAAGGATCAAGGTCCTCCACGATCTGCGAGGCTCGCGCCAAAGTGGCTCCGTAAAGCCGTGGAGCCGACCGCCCCAGCCACGACGTACCCCTTCTCTGACGTCAGGCGGCTGATTGCTGTGCGCGCGGCACGGGCGCCGGCCGGGCTGGAGCGGGACGGAGACAGGAGCGCAGGCCCGGCCGGGGGCCGGGCCGCGCGCGGGGAGCGGAGCGAGCCGCCTTGATGAAGTAGGGAAAGTTGTACCGCACCCATTGATCGGAACCGCTCGATCGTGGCCTGTCGGCTCAGCACTCGCCTCGGCTACCGTTCCAGGCATGCCTTCTGCACTGGACACGCCTCAGGGAGCGGCCGAGCTAGCCGAGTCTCTGCTTCCCAGCTCGGGAACCGTTGGCTGCACACTCTGGCTGTAGCCGCACGCGCTCAAGAGGCTGCCGCGGCTGTGTCGGAGGCTGATCGTGATCTTCTCGTCGCCGCAGCGTGGCTCCATGACATCGGCTACGCACCCGAGCTGCGCGAGACCGGGTTCCATCCCCTCGACGGTGCTCGCTATGTGGAAGCGCTGGGAGCGCCGGCGCGTCTCGTGCGGCTCGTCGCCCACCACTCCGGGGCCGTGTACGAAGCAGAGCAGCGCGGCCTCTCGGCAGAGCTGGCCGTCTACGAGCGCGAAGACTCCCCCGTCCTCGACGCGTTGATCTTCGCCGACATGACGACCGGTCCCGCCGGACAGCCCTTCGACTTCGATACACGGATCGACGAGATCCTCGTCCGCTATGAGCCGGGCAGCGAAGTGCACAACGCGATCAGCAAGGCGCGGCCGTACCTCCGTGCGGCTGTCCAGCGGACGCGCGTCCGTCTCGGCGTCGGCTCCTGATCACTTGCTCAGCGCGAGTGCCCGTGCTTGTGCAGCGCCGCGCTGGCGCGGAAGCGCATACGTCCACAGCGGTCCTTCTCCTCATCGGACGCGTCCTCGGGGCAGCAGCAGTGGCTAGCCAGCCATCGCAGGTCATCGGGGTCTAGCCAGAGGGGCACTCGGCCCTTTGCCGCTTCTGTCGCCGGGTCGGTTTCGTTCATGGCGGGACCCTATCGAGGGCATCAACCGATGTAGGGCTCGGTCCGGTCGGCGAGCCCGTGGTCGATCCGCATGCGCATCGACGGGTGGATGGTCAGCTCGTCCAGCCTGCTCGGATCGACGAAGGCGACCTCCTTGCTCTCGCTGCTCGTCCGCAGCTGGCCGCCGACGATGCGCGCGTGGAAGCAGATGGAGAACTGCTGGCGGACTTCGCCGTCGTCGTACGCCATGACGTGCCCGGGGTTCGTGTAGATCCCGACCAGGCCGGTCACCTCGACATCGAAGCCGGTCTCTTCCTTGGTCTCGCGTACGGCCGCGTTGGGGGCTGACTCGCCCAGGTCGATTCCGCCTCCTGGCAGGGCCCACAAGTCGTTGTCGGTCTTGTGGATGAGCAGCACTTCCCCGGCCTCGTTGCGGGCTACGGCGGTCACGGAGGGGACGAGGCTGTTCGCCTTCGGGGCGTTCGGGTCGTTGAAGTAGTCGACGCGTGCCATGCGTTCAGCCTCGCACGTCGAACGCGGTTCACGCCTTCCGGCCCTGGTCCCACGCGTAGTCGAAGCTCCGCATGTAGTGCCGGAACGTCCGTGCACCCGGCAGGTACTTGAAGTGCATCACCGGGTTCTGTCCTGCGGGGGCTCCCAGCACGTGAGGGTTGACCAGCACGTCGTCATCGAAGCGGTAGATCGAGTTGTAGAGGATCGTGTGGTGCAGCCGGATCTCGACGCCGGGCGTCGACATGGCGGGCTGCAAGTACCGGCGAGTGATCCGCGCTCGTGCCGCCAGGTCGTCGCCGATGCCCTCCTCCTCGTCACGCTGGCGAACAGCCACGGACTCCGGGTCGCCTCCCGCCGGTCGACGTCACGCTGCCCTGGATGCAAGGCCGTCATGTGCTCGGCGAGCGCGAAGGCGACCGAGTCCGGCAGTTGCCGTTCTTGGGCGGAGCGAAGACCAACTTCCGTTCCACGACCTTGACCTGCTGCTCCTCTTCTTCAGTGGCGTTGAGGGCGGGGCAGTCTGGCGCAACGCCTTCAACGCACACGCCTGGAAGCCTGCGCTGGCCGCAGCTGGAGTGATCCCCAAGCCCGCGCCGGGGGAGCGGTACAAGGAAGCCCGCGAAGACGGCATGCACGCGCTACGGCACTTCTACGCCTCGGTGCTCCTCGACTCCGGGGAGAGCATCAAGGCCCTGAGCGCCTACCTCGGCCATGCCGACGCCGGGTTCACGCTGCGCACCTACACCCATCTCATGCCGAGCAGCGAGACGCGTACGCGCAAGGCCGTCGACGAGATGTACCGGACGGCCCACAAGGACCCGACGGCCCCCTGACGGCCCACGACTTTCGCACCCGCCCCTGATCATCGGGAAACCGCTGGTCAGGGGCATTCCTGTGCTGTCCGTGGACTACTTTAACTAGAACTGGTATCAGTTCTGAAACATCGTCAGGAAGGGTGGCGGGGCGCCATGACCGAGTTCCTGGAACATGGGCAGCTGTTCATCGGCGGGGAGTTGACCGACCCCCTGGGCAAGGACGTCATCGAGGTGGTGTCGCCGCACACCGAGGAGGTCTTCGGGCGGGTGCCGCATGCCTCGCGGGAGGACGTGGACCGGGCCGTCGGGGTCGCGCGGCGGGCCTTCGACGAGGGGCCCTGGCCGCGGATGAGCCTTGCGGAGCGGGTCGAGGTCGTCACTCGGATCAAGGACGCGATCGCCGTACGGCACGAGGAGATCGCGCGGGTGATCTCCTCCGAGAACGGTTCGCCGTACTCGTGGAGCGTGCTCGCGCAGGCGCTCGGCGCGATGATGGTGTGGGACGCGGCGATCAGGGTGGCACGCGACTTCACGTACGAGGAGACGCGCGACGGGGTGCTGGGGAAGATCCTGGTCCGGCGGGAGCCGGTCGGGGTCGTGGCGGCCGTCGTGCCCTGGAACGTGCCGCAGTTCGTGGCCGCCGCCAAGCTCGCCCCCGCGCTGCTCACCGGCTGCACGGTGGTGCTCAAGCCGTCCCCGGAGTCGCCGCTGGACGCCTACATACTCGGTGAGATCACCAAGGAGGCCGGACTGCCGGACGGGGTGCTGTCCATCCTTCCGGCGGACCGCGAGGTGAGCGAGTATCTCGTCTCGCATCCGGGCGTCGACAAGGTCTCCTTCACCGGCTCGGTCGCGGCCGGCAAGCGGGTGATGGAGGTGGCCGCGAAGAACCTCACCCGGGTGACGCTGGAGCTGGGCGGCAAGTCGGCCGCGGTCGTACTGCCGGACGCCGATGTGGCCGCCTCCGTCGCCGGGATCGTCCCGGCGGCCTGGATGAACAACGGTCAGGCGTGCGTCGCCCAGACCCGCATCCTCGTCCCGCGCTCCCGCTACGACGAGTTCGCCGACGCCCTCGCGGCGGCGGCGAGCGCCCTGAAGGTGGGCGACCCGCTCGACCCGGCCACCCAGGTGGGCCCCCTCGTCGCCCGCCGCCAGCAACAGCGGAACCTGGACTACATCCGGATCGGCCAGGAGGAAGGCGCGAAGATCCTCACGGGCGGCGGCCGTCCTGCGGGTCTGGAGAAGGGCTGGTACGTCGAGCCGACCCTCTTCGGCGACGTCGACAACTCCATGCGGATAGCCAGGGAGGAGATCTTCGGCCCGGTTATCTGCCTCCTCCCCTACGGCGACGAGTCCGAGGCCCTGAAGATCGCGAACGACTCGGACTACGGGCTGAGCGGCAGCGTGTGGACGGCGGATGTGGAGCACGGTATCGAGGTCGCGCGGCAGGTCCGTACGGGCACCTACTCCGTCAACACCTTCAGCCTGGACATGCTCGGTCCGTTCGGCGGCTACAAGAACTCCGGTCTGGGGCGGGAGTTCGGGCCCGAGGGCTACAGCGAGTTCCTCGAACACAAGATGATCCACCTGCCGGCCGGCTGGGAGGGGTGAGAGGACGCCATGGGTGACCGTTGGCACGTCGAGGTCGACCGTTCGATCTGCATCGGCTCGGCTCAGTGCGTCAACCGCGCCACCGGGGCCTTCCGCCTCGACTCCGCCATGCAGTCCCACCCCGTGGACCCGGAGACGGACGCCAACGGCAGGATCCTCGACGCGGCCGAGAACTGCCCGGTGGAGGCGATCACGATCACACTGCTGGACACCGGGGAACCTGTCTTCCCACCCGAGGAGTAGCTTCCGATCGAGGGCCGGCTTCCGATCGAGGCCTGGCTTCCGCCTGGGGACAGGCTTCCGTCTGGGGACCGGCTCCTGCCTGGGGACCGGCTCCTGCCTGGGGACTGGCTTCCGCCTGGGGACCGACTCCTGACCGAGGCCTGGCTCCCGCCCGTGGGCTTAGCGAGGCTCGAGAGCGGCGAACAGCGCCCTGGCCCGGGTGCCGTCCGGCTGCTGCCAGGCTCCGGTGACATACCCGGCCGCGTCGGCGGCCGGCAGTGAGCCGGGGGTCAGTACGCGGCGCAGCCGCAGGACCAGGCCCTCGTCCGCCACGGCGAACTCGGTGCTCTCGTCGGTGTCGACGGGGGCGCCGAGGCCGGGGAGCGGAGCCGCCGCGGTGTAGCCGCGGGCGACCTCCTGGTCGGGCGTGTCGGTGACGCTCTGCGCCTGCGCCGCGGTACGTCCCTCGATCAGGGCCACCAACCCGGCCGTCAGCACGGGGTCGTGGCAGCCGTCGTAGGTCCAGCGCGTGCCGAGCACACCGTGTTCCATGGTCCCGACGAGCGCGTGCTCGGCGCCGTCGAGCGGGGCTGCGCGGTAGGTGAGCGGTACGAGATACGCGTCCGAGCCCTCCGTGACGATCATGAACTCGATCCCCACCTCGCCCTCCGGGTCGTCCAGCCGGAACCCGCCGGCCTTCACCAACTCCGGCGCGGCGGGGCCGCGGTACCAGGGGCGGGTGGGGAGCCAGCCGGCGAGGAGTTCGACCTTGGTGGGCTTGAGGGTGGTGTGGTGGATGAGTGCCATGGGGACATTCTCCGATCAGGGGCAGGGCCCCGCCAGGGGCTTTTCACCCGAGGGCTGATCCGAGCGCTGACTCGGCGGCTGATCCGGGGCTGATCCGGCAGCTGACGGGGTGGCTTGGCGCCGGCCTGCCAACCGCCCGGCGTGGCCTGGCAACTTCCCGGCGCGGCACCTCGGTGGCCCAGCCTGGTCTGTCGGTGGCCTGGGATACGCTCCAGCGGTCCGACAGGCCGACCAGGGTGGGGAACGTGCGCAAGACCGAGGCCGAGGGCCTGATCAAAGCGGCCTACGAGGCGTGGGAGGCCGAGGAGTGGCTGTCCGCCGCCGGGCTCTTCGAGCAGGTTCTCGCGCGGTTCCCGGACGAGGAGCGGAGCGCGGTGTGGTGGTACGACGCCGCGCTCGCCCACAAGTTCCTGCGCAACTGGGCCAAGGCCTGCGCACTGGGTCGCGAGGCCGCTGCCCGGGCGCCGCGCGGCGAGGGCGACCCGGCCTTCTGGAACCTCGGTATCGCGGCCACCATCCAGGGCGACTGGGCCACCGCCCGGGACGCCTGGGCCGGTTTCGGCATCGAACTCCCGGCAGGGGAGGGGGAGATCGACGGGCGGTTCGGGGCGGCCTGTGTGCGGCTGGACACCGGTGGTGAGCGGGAGGTCGTGTGGATCGACCGGCTGTGCCCGACGCGGGGGAGGGTGATGAACGTGCCGGTGACGGCGGGACGGCGGTTCGGGGAGATCGTCGTGCACGACGGCGAGCCCACGGGGCGCCGGGTGGTCGAGGGCCGCGAGTTCCCCGTCTTCGACGAACTGCTCCTCCTCCGGGCGTCCGGGCTGCCGACCCTTGAGGTGACGGTGAACGCCGGGGAGGCCGCCGACCTCGACGCGCTGCTCGCCCTCTTCGTCGAGCACGACTTCGGCGCGGAACCCGCGAGCAGCCTGGAGATGCTCTGCTCCTGCTGCAGCGAGGGCACCCACGAACAGTCGCGCAAGGTCCACGCAGGGGCCCAGCGGGTGTCCCTGGCGGCCCCGGAGGCCGAGGCCCGGCTGCTGCTGGAGCGCTGGGCCGGGGAGACCGCGCTCGGGCGGAGCTGGAGCGGGCTGACAACGGTGGGGTAGCGCGCCGGAAGCGGTGGGGTAGCGGGTTGTGAGGGGTGGGGTAGCGGGTCGTGAGCGGCGGGGTTGCGCGCCGCAGGCGCTCGCGTGTGACCCATATCAAGAAAAGTAGAAAAAATCCCCCATTGGGGTGGTCTATTCCCGTTCGGGCGTTCTATCCTGAAATCAGCCTACGAGGCGAGTGAGGGAGTCCGAGCGGCGTAGCCGACTCAGGCGTGACGCAGATGCATACGCATCCGCCAGTGCCGACGTCGACGGTCGGGCTGAGAGGTCGGAAGGCAGCGGTTTTGCCGGACGGCGACCCCCATCACCTGATCCGGACCATGCCGGCGAAGGGAACCCGTCTCGTAGGTCTTCGCATGCCCCGAGCCGCGCACCGAGCCATGCCCCGAGCGCGCCCGGGCTACTGCTTCCCGCCCGGCTCCGTCAGGTCGATCAGCCGGCAGACCGTCTCGATGTCGATCTTCACCTGGGCGATGGAGGCGCGGCCCGACAGCCAGGTGATCAGGGCCGAGTGCCAGGTGTGCTCGATGACGCGGACGGCGGAGAGCTGGGCGGGGGACGGGTCGGTCAGGCCCATCGCGTCCAGGATGATCGCCGTCGTCTGCCGGGAGACCTGGTCCACCTCGGGAGAGACGCTGCGGTCGGCGAAGGTGAGGGCGCGGACCATCGCGTCGGCCAGGTGCGGCTCGCGCTGCAGGGCCCGGAAGGCCCGCATCAGGGTCTCGGCGACCCGCTCGGACGCCGTCTCGCCCGCCGGCGGCTTCTTGCGCAGCGTGCCGTGCATGTGCTCCAGCTGGTCCTGCATGGTCGCGACCAGCAGGTGGACCTTGGAGGGGAAGTAGCGGTAGAGCGTGCCCAGCGCCACCTGGGAGGACTCGGCCACCTCGCGCATCTGCACCGCGTCGAAACCGCCCCGGCTGGCCAGCTGGGCGCTCGCGTGCAGGATGCGGCGGCGCCGGGCCTCCTGCCGCTCGGTGAGCGGCGGAGTGGCCGATCTGGCGCCGATGTCCACCTTGGCTTCCGCAGGCATGGGTCCCGTCCGTGACAGTCGGTGAGGGCAGTGCTCAGGGCGAGTGATCAGACAGCATGGCAGGGGTCGCGTCGTGGCGCGAATCACCTGATCCACTGCTCACTCCGCCCCTACCTGCCGGTAGATTCAGAGCCTCTTGAACGATCAAGTCTGAAACTTGTTCTAGATTAGCGTCCCGGCGTAATCTCGCGGGAAAGTGCAGGGAGAAGGGGGCCCAGAGTGACCGCTGAGGCCAGGCGGACGGGTACCGACGAGGAACCCGCCGCCGACGGCGAGCGACCGCTCGGCATCGCGCTCCTCACCTATAAAGGGAACCCGTTCTGCGGCGGCCAGGGCGTCTACGTACGGCACCTCTCCCGCGAGCTGGCCCGCCTCGGGCACCGCGTCGAGGTGATCGGCTCACAGCCGTACCCCGTCCTGGACGAGGGGTACCCCGCGCTCACCCTCACCGAGCTGCCCAGCCTCGACCTGTACCGCTCCCCGGACCCCTTCCGGACGCCCGGGCGGGACGAGTACCGGGACTGGGTCGACGCGCTCGAAGTGGCCACCATGTGGACCGGCGGCTTCCCCGAACCGCTGACCTTCTCGCTGCGCGCCCGGCGCCATCTGCGCGCCCGGGCCGGGGAGTTCGACGTCGTCCACGACAACCAGACGCTGGGATACGGCCTGTTGGGGGACGTCGGCGCGCCCCTCGTCACCACCATCCACCACCCCATCACCGTCGACCGGCAGTTGGAGCTGGACGCGGCCGAGGGATGGAAGCGGCGGTACTCGGTACGGCGCTGGTACGCCTTCACCCGGATGCAGAAGCGGGTCGCCCGCCGGCTGCCCTCCGTGCTCACCGTCTCCGGCACCTCACGCCAGGAGATCGTCGACCATCTCGGGGTACGCGAGGACCGCGTCCACGTCGTCCACATCGGCGCCGACACCGACCTCTTCGCGCCGAATCCCGCCGTACCCCAGGTGCCCGGCCGGATCGTCACCACCTCCAGCGCGGACGTGCCCCTGAAGGGGCTGGTGTTCCTCGTCGAGGCCCTCGCCAAGGTGCGGACCGAGCACCCCGCCGCCCACCTCGTCGTCGTCGGCAAACAGCCCACCGAGGGGCCCGTCGCGCAGGCCGTGGAGCGGTACGGCCTCGAGGGCGCCGTCGAGTTCGTGAAGGGCATCTCCGACGCCGAACTCGTCGACCTGGTCCGTTCGGCCGAGGTCGCCTGCGTGCCGTCGCTCTACGAGGGCTTCTCGCTGCCCGCCGCCGAGGCGATGGCCACCGGCACCCCGCTGCTCGCGACGACGGGCGGCGCGATCCCCGAGGTCGCCGGACGGGACGGGGAGACCTGCCTGGCCGTGCCGCCGGGCGACGCCGGCGCGCTGGCCGCCGGCCTGAGCCGGCTGCTGGGCGACCCGGAGCTCCGCGCGCGCCTCGGCCGGGCCGGCCGTGAGCGGGTGCTACGGCACTTCACCTGGGCGCGCGCCGCGGAGGGCACGGTGGCCCGGTACCGCGAGGCGATCGCCCGCTCCGCGGGCGGCACGGACGCCGCTTCCGGCCGCTCCGCGGCCGAGGCCGTGGCCCGCGCGCCCCGCAATCCCGGCCGCTCCGCGGCCTCAGCTGGTGTTCGTCACGAGAGTGAAAGCAGGGCCACGTGCTGACCGTCGACTTCTCCCGGTTCCCGCTCGCCCCGGGCGACCGCGTCCTGGACCTCGGCTGCGGGGCAGGACGCCACGCCTTCGAGTGCTACCGGCGCGGCGCCCAGGTCGTGGCGCTCGACCAGAACGGAGAGGAGATCCGCGAGGTCGCCAAGTGGTTCGCGGCGATGGCGGAGGCCGGCGAGGCACCGGCCGGCGCGACGGCCACCGCCATGGAGGGTGACGCGCTGGCGCTCCCCTTCCCCGACGAGTCCTTCGACGTCGTCATCATCTCCGAGGTCATGGAGCACATCCCCGACGACAAGGGCGTGCTCGCCGAGATGGTGCGCGTGCTCAGGCCCGGCGGGCGGATAGCCGTCACCGTGCCGCGCTATGGCCCCGAGAAGGTCTGCTGGACGCTCTCCGACGCCTATCACGAGGTCGAGGGCGGCCACATCCGCATCTACAAGGCCGACGAGCTGGTCGGGAAGATCAAGGAAGCCGGTCTGCGGCCGTACGGCAGCCACCACGCGCACGCGCTGCACTCGCCCTACTGGTGGCTGAAGTGCGCGTTCGGCGTCGACAACGACAAGGCACTGCCGGTACGCGCGTACCACAAGCTGCTCGTCTGGGACATCATGAAGAAGCCGCTGGCCACCCGCCTGGCCGAGCAGGCGCTGAACCCGGTGATGGGCAAGAGCTTCGTCGTCTACGCCACCAAGCCGCACCTGCCCCGGACCGAGACGGGAACGGGGACCGGAACCGAAACCGGGACCGACGCCCCGTCGGACGCCGAGGTGGCCGCCAAGTGACCACCCCCCGGACAGAACACCTCGTCCTGCCCGGGGTCCTCACCGCCGAGCAGGCTGCCGCGACCGTCCGCGGGATCCTCGCCGTACAGCGGGAGGACGGCGCGATCCCGTGGTTCCGGGGGCACCACCTCGACCCCTGGGACCACACCGAGGCCGCGATGGCGCTGGACGCGGCCGGGGAGCACGCCGCCGCCGAGCGGGCCTACACCTGGCTCGCCGAGCACCAGAACGAGGACGGCTCCTGGTACGCGGCCTACGCCGACGGCGCGCACGACGACGTCACCGACCGCGCCCGCGAGTCCAACTTCGTCGCCTACATCGCCGTGGGCGTCTGGCACCACTACCTCTCCACCGGCGACGACACCTTCCTCGACCGGATGTGGCCCGCCGTGTACGCGGCCGTCGAGTGGGTGCTGCGGCTGCAGCAGCCCGGCGGTGAGATCGGCTGGCGGCGCGAGGACGAGGGGACGCCCACCGACGACGCGCTGCTGACCGGGAGTTCGTCGATCCACCACGCGCTGCGCTGTGCGCTCGCCATCGCCGAGCAGCGGGAAGAGGCGCAGCCGGACTGGGAGTTGGCGGTGGGCGCGCTGCGGCACGCGATACGGCGCCACCCCGAGCGGTTCCTGGACAAGGACCGGTACTCGATGGACTGGTACTACCCGGTGCTGGGCGGGGCGTTGACCGGTGCGGAGGCGGCCGCGCGGATCGAGAAGGACTGGGAGCGGTTCGTCGTACCCGGGTTCGGGGTGCGGTGCGTCGTCCCCAATCCGTGGGTGACGGGCGGGGAGTCGGCCGAGCTCGCCCTCGCGCTGTGGGCGGTCGGGGAGTCCGACCGGGCGCTGGAGATCCTGCAGTCGATCCAGCATCTGCGGGACGCGGAGTCGGGGCTGTACTGGACCGGATACGTCTTCGAGGACGACGCGATCTGGCCGCGGGAACTCACCACGTGGACGGCGGGGTCGCTGCTGCTGGCGGTCGCCGCGCTCGGAGGGCATGACGCCACGTGTGCGGTGTTCGGAGGTGGGCGGCTGCCTTCTGGGCTTGAGGTGGACTGCTGCGCCTAGGGGGCGGGGGCGCGGCGTACGGCGGGTGCGGCGCCATACGGGCTGGTAGCACCCACGCGGCGGATCCGCACGTCCACACAGCCCCGCGCCCCTTACGGGCGCAGTTCTGACCGGAACTGCTCAGTGCCGCTGCATCCGGTTGGCGATCGCGTGGCCGATGAACAGGTAGACGACCGCCGCCAGGCCGTATCCTGCCACCACCCTCGCCCACGCCTCGTCGAAGGTGAACAGGTCGCGTGACCAGCCGGCCAGCCAGGCGGCCGCGTTGTGGATGAACTGGACCAGGCTGTTCGCCCGGTTCGCGTCCAGCAGGTACATCATTATCCAGAGGCCCAGTATGAGGGCCATGATGTCGGCGACGACCGCGACGACCGTGCCGGCCTGGTTGTGACGATATCGAGGGGACATGCCCTCCGGGTTGCCGCCGATCGGTCCTTGAAACCTGAACCTGGTGCCCCCGAGTGGCGCAGCGCCGCCATCTGGGTGAGGCTGCCGGAGGAAGCAACCGCTCGGGGAGGACATCGAGACACACGGGAGGACCCCGTGCCCGTACCGATACGGCGCCTGGTCGTCGCGCTGACCCTCTGCTGCGCACTCGTCGCCGGTGTGACCGCATGCAGCACCACGCAGAGCAAGTCCACCGACACCGGCATGGCCGCGGTGCCCGTGGCCGACACGCCCAGTCCGAGTACGTCCGCCGAGAAACAGAAGTTCGCCAAGACGCGGTTCGTCGCCAACGCGTCACTCGCGGCCGGCGCCACCTACCAGTGGATCGTCAAGCCCTGGAAGGCCGGCAAGTTCAAGAAGGGCGCCCACGGCCGCACCTTCGCCCTCATCAAGGCCGGTCTCGCGGGCACCTTCGCCTACAACCGGCTCCAGGCCGCCAAGCGGAACGCCCAGGGCGACCCGCTGCTGTCCAAGGCCGTCGCCCCGCTCTCGTCCGGCATCGACGCGCTGAAGGACCTGCCGTCCAAGCTCCGCAAGGGCGACGGGAACGCGGCCAGTTCGTTCAACGACGTCATCAACAACGTGAAGGACGCCGGAAAGAGCGCCGACGCCCCGGTCACCAACAAGGTGCCTTCGACGTCTCAACTCACCCACTGAGCAACGTGGTTCGGGTTCGGCGCCGGAGTGTCCGAACCGCTTTGGGCGGCGACCGTCCGAGGCGGACCCCGGCGCCGTGCGCCGCCGCGTCCTGCTCGCCCCTCCTCCGGTCCGCCGCCCGGGGCGGCTAGGAGTTGAGCTCCGCGAGGACCCGCAGTGTGTGCGGGTCGGGGGCCAGCGCCAGCAGGTCGGTCACCGGGCCCTTGCGCCACGACTCCAGCCGCTCGGCGATGCGTTCGCGCGGACCGACCAGCGAGATCTCGTCGGCGAAAGCGTCCGGCACGGCCAGTACGGCCTCCTCGCGCCGCCCGGACAGGAACAGTTCCTGGATCCGCCGCGCCTCCTCCTCGTACCCCATGCGCGCCATGAGGTCGGCGTGGAAGTTGCGGGCCGCGTGGCCCATCCCGCCGATGTAGAAGCCGAGCATGGCCTTCACGGGCAGCAGCCCGGCGGCCACGTCGTCACAGACCTTCACCTGTGCCATCGGGGCGACCAGGAAGCCCTCCGGCAGCTCCGTCACCGCGGGCCCGTACACCTCGGGCCGGCTCGGCGCCCAGTACAGCGGCAGCCACCCGTCGGCGATCCGGACCGTCTGGGCGACGTTCTTCGGCCCTTCCGCGCCGAGCAGGACCGGCAGGTCGGCCCGGAGCGGGTGGGTGATCGGCTTCAGCGGCTTGCCGAGACCGGTGGCGTCCGGCCCTCGGTACGGATGGGAGTGGAAGCGCCCCGCCGCCTCCACCGGCCCCTCCCGGCGCAGTACCTGCCGTACGACGTCCACGTACTCCCTGGTCGCGGTCAGCGGCGACTTCGGGAACGGGCGGCCGTACCAGCCCTCCACGACCTGCGGCCCGGACAGGCCGAGTCCCAGCATCACCCGGCCCCCCGACAGGTGGTCCAGGGTCAGCGCGTGCATCGCGGTGGTGGTCGGCGAGCGGGCCGCCATCTGGGCAACGGCCGTACCCAGCTGGATCGTTGACGTCTGCGCGGCGATCCAGGTGAGCGGGGTGAACGCGTCCGAGCCCCAGGACTCCGCCGTCCACACCGAGTGGTACCCGAGCCGCTCCGCCTCCCGCGCCAGCGGCACATGGTCCGGAGAGGGACCCCGCCCCCAGTATCCGAGTGCCAACCCGAGCCGCATACGAGCCTCCTGACGGCATGTCAGACCGAGTTCCGGACTGTACGACAACGGCCCCCCACCCGGAAGGGAGAGGGGCCGTACGCGGTCCTGCGAGGATCAGCCGCGCTGGATCCCGGAGGTGTCCTGCAGCACGCCGCGGCGGCCGTCCTGGGTCTGCGCCACCAGCGCGCCACCGCGCTGCTCGACGGCCAAGTACCAGGTTCCCGGCGCCAGTTCAGCGATCGGCGCGGCCGAGCCGTCCTCCGCGAACAGCGGCCGGGCCACCGGGACGGCGAACCAGAACGGCGAGAAGTCGGGCGCGGGGCCGGCCGGCTGCTGCTGTGCGGCGGCCGGGGTCTGCTGCTGGCCGAACGGCTGACCGGCCTGCGGCTGGGCGCCGTACGGCTGGCCGGGCTGCGGGGCTGCGGCGCCGGGGTAGCCGTAGCCGCCGGAGGGCTGGGCACCGTAGGGCTGGGGGGTCTGCGGCTTGGGGGCCGGGACCAGGGCCGCCTGGAGGGCGGGGACCAGCGGGGTGGCGATCGCGGCCGCGGCCAGCAGCAGGGCGGCGATCAAGCCGAGGATCAGACCGGATCCGGCGCCGATGTCGAGGGTGTTGAAGTCGTCGAACGCGCCCAGCGGGTCGATGGTCGACCAGAACGCGGTCCACACCGAGAACACGGTGAGACCGACGCCGATCTGGCCCAGGTCGAGACCGACGAACTTCAGCGGCTGCGGCAGCGCGCGGGCGAGGACGATCAGGACCGCGCCGGCGATACCGCCGACGTACATGCTCATCACCAGGCCGAGGTTGTCCCAGGCGTTCGGGGCACCGTTGCCGGACTTGTCGAACGTGTCGAGGAACGACGCGATGAACAGCAACACCGCTGCTCCGATCACCACGCCGTCGCCTCTAGTGAGGGAGCGGATATTCACTTCAGGTCCTTCGTAGGTCGTCTCGTCGGCGGAGGAGGCGTCGCGGGGGTGCCCCTCATCGTAGGAATCGCAGGAAGGACACTATCGTTCGTACGATCGGCGTGTCCGCCCGGACCAGTCCGCCGATGCCTACCCGCGCAGGAAACTCACGATTCCCTCAGAGATTCCCTGCGCCGCCTTCTGCCGCCAGGTCCCGCTCGTCAGGAGTGCCGCGTCCTTGCTGTCGCGCATGTTGCCGCACTCGATGAACACCTTGGGAACCGTTGACAGATTGAGACCGCCGAGATCCTTGCGTACGTCGAGGCCGGTGCCGTTTCCGACGTAGTTGGACGGAGAACTGCCGGTCACCTTCGCGAAATCGCTCTCGATGTGCTCGCCGAGGGTGCGCGAGGGGCCGACGATCGGGCGGGTGTCGGCGCCGCCGGCGTGCACGGTGGCCGGGAGGATGACATGGAAGCCGCGGTCGCCCTCGGGCGCCCCGTCGGCGTGGATGGAGATGGCCGCGTCCGCGTGCGCGTCGTTCCCGATCTGGGCGCGCTGGGTCACGCACGGCCCCCAGGCGGGCTTGTCCCCGTCGTGGGTGAACTTCACGGTGGCGCCCTGCCGCTCCAGCAGGGTCCGCAACCGGTGCGCGACGTCGAGCGTGAACCGCGCCTCGCTGTAACCCGCGTTGGTGGCCGTCCCCGTCGTGTCGCACTCCTTCCAGTTCGTCCCGATATCCACCTTCTGGTTGATCTCGGACGTGTGCTGGAAGTTCCCCGGGTTGTGCCCCGGGTCGATGACGACGATCTTGCCCTTGAGCGGAGGGGCCGCACTGGGGCTCGGCACCTTCGCGTCATCGCCGGGCGACACGGGCGCCGACCGAGGCGCCGCCGCGTTCGCCTCCCCGCCACCGCTCCCACCGGGCTTCCCCACCCCCTCGAACACCACCCATCCGAGCAGCGCACCGGGCACGAGCGCGGCGAGAGCGACAGTCATGGGCGCTCGCCGAGAGCGCCGCTGCTGCGGGGAATCGAATTCGGGGCCTGTGTACGACACATCAGCCACCCTAGCGGCCGTCCACGGCGTCCACGCGGTCCAAGAGGGCCGATGGGATGACGGCGCGACACCGGCCCCCGGCAAGAGGGGACGCCGGTTCCGGCCGCGCCCTCAGATCCCGGCCCCCGTTCGCCGCAGCACGCGCAGCGAGTCCTGCGCCGAGACCTCCGTGAACGCGCGCGACTCCAAAGCACGAAGGTAGACGCGGTAGGGGGCCTGGCCGGTGAACTCGTCCTTCGGGTCCGGGAAGACGTCGTGGATCAGCAGGAGCCCGCCCCGCGCCACATGGGGGGCCCAGCCCTCGTAGTCGGCGGTGGCGTGCTCGTCGGTGTGGCCGCCGTCGATGAAGACGAGGCCGAGGGGCGAGTTCCAGAAGGAGGCGATCTGGGGGGAGCGGCCCACCAGGGCGACGACGTGGTCTTCGAGGCCCGCCCGGTGCAGCGTCCGGCGGAAGGTGGGCAGCGTGTCCATCAGCCCCAGCTCCGGGTCGACCGTCTCCGGGTCGTGGTAGTCCCAGCCCGGCTGCTGCTCCTCGCTGCCCCGGTGGTGGTCGACGGTGACAGCGGTGACCCCGGCGGCACGCGCCGCGTCGGCGAGGAGAAGCGTGGAACGCCCGCAGTACGTCCCGACCTCCAGGAGCGGGAGGCCGAGTTCCCCGGCTTCGACAGCGGCCGCGTACAGCGCCAGCCCCTCGTGCAGGGGCATGAACCCCTTGGCCTTCTCGAACGCGGCGAGCGTCTCGGGCTGGGGCGCGGCCACGGCCATGGGGGTCCCTTCGGTCGTACGACGTTCCGGCCACCCATGCTGCCGCACCCCCTGCCGGAGTCCGACAGGGGGTGCGGATGCAAGGTCCTCAGGGTTGGCGTCAGGCCGAGACGGTCTCCACCGGCAACGAGAGATCGAGGTCGACGGCCCGGTCATCCCCCGCGTGCGACGCCGAGGAAGCCAACGGCCCGTGCCCCAGTGCCTTCGCGGCCAGCACGTACGCCCCCTCGGTGGGCACCGCGAGCACGTACGTACCGTCGTCGCCGGACAGCGTCGCCCCCGCCTGCCGCCCCCGCCGGTCGATCAGCGTGACCTTGGCGCGGGCCACCGGGACGCCCGCCGCGTCGAGCACGCGCCCGCGGAAACCGCGCAGCACCTCCTCGGCGTTGGCCAGCGCGACGTCCTCCTCGCTGCTCGCGCGCAGCTGCGTGTGCTGGGCGGCCTCCGCCGCCGGCCGGCTCCGCTTGGGCAGCAGCAGGGCGAGGACCAGGCCCACGGCCACCGCGCCCGTCGCGATCATGAAGGAGACCCGGAAACCGTGCATGGTCGGGATGGCGACGCCGCCCACGTGGTTCGCCGTGTTGGCCAGCACCATGCCGATGACGGCGCTGGACACGGACGTACCGATGGACCGCATCAGGGTGTTGAGACCGTTCGCCGCGCCCGTCTCCGACGCGGGGACCGCACCGACGATCAGGGCGGGGAGGGAGGAGTACGCGAGGCCGATGCCCGCGCCCAGCACCACGGCGATGACCAGGCTCTGCCAGGCCGCGCTCATCAGGCCGAGGCCCGCGCCGTAGCCGATACCGATGATCAGCATGCCGAGGATCAGGGTGGTCTTGGGGCCGTACTTGGCGGACAGCCGGGCGTAGACGGGCGCCGTGACCATCATCGTCAGGCCCAGCGGGGCGACCAGCAGACCCGCGGTGACCATCGACTGGCCGAGCCCGTAGCCGGTGGCCTTCGGCAGCTGGAGCAGCTGCGGCAGGACCAGCGAGACGACGTAGAAGCTGACCCCGACCATGATCGAGGCGAGGTTGGTGAAGAGCACCGCCGGGCGGGCGGTGGTGCGCAGGTCGACCAGCGGGGCCTTGACCCGCAGCTCCATCACGCCCCACAGGACGAGGACGACGGCGGACGCGGCGAAGAGCCCGAGCGTGGTGCCGGAGGTCCAGCCCCAGTCGCTGCCCTTGGTGATCGGGAGGAGGAAGAGGACCAGGCCCACGGAGAGCCCGATCGCGCCCAGCACGTCGAACGTGCCCGCGGCGCGCGCCGGGGACTCGGGTACCGCGACGAGGGTGAGGACGATGGCGATGACACCGAGGCCGGCGGCGCCGTAGAACAGGGCGTGCCAGTCGGCGTGCTGGGCGACCAGGGCCGCGGCGGGCAGCGCGAGGCCGCCGCCGACGCCGATCGAGGAGCTCATCAGGGCCATCGCCGAGGCGAGCTTCTCGCGCGGCAGCATGTCGCGCATCAGGCCGATGCCGAGCGGGATCGCGCCCATGGCGAAGCCCTGGAGGGTACGGCCCACGATCATCGTGAGCAGTTCGCTGGTGAGTGCGCTGATCAGCGCACCCACCACCATCACGGAGAGGCTGAATATCAGCATCCGCCGCTTGCCGTACAGGTCGCCGAGGCGGCCCATGATCGGAGTGGCCACGGCGCCCGACAGGAGCGTCGAGGTCAGCACCCAGGTGGCGTTGCTGGGCTCGGTGCCCAGCAGTTGCGGCAGGTCCTTGATGACCGGAACGAGCAGGGTCTGCATCACCGCGACCACGATGCCCGCGAAGGCGAGCACCGGGACCACGGCCCCGCTCGCGCCCCGGGCGGGCTGGTCGGTCGTCGTGTGCGTCATTGAGTGAGGCCTCCGGGCCAAGAGAGTGACGGGCAGAGCGGGGAGAGGCGGGATCCGCCGCGGATAAGTGGTGGGTAAACCTCGTATGCACAGGCAACTATTCCGTTGCTTCGAGCTGCTAACGAATTCTTGACCGTCCCATGGGTTTCTGATCTGCCGTCAGGCCCTGGTCAATTTATGGAACGTGTTCTAGCCTCACGCGCCATGAGTGCCGCGATGAGTTCCGTCAGGGCCGCGAAGGCGTACGTCGCCGGGGTCGGAATGACCAGGTTCGAGAAGCCTGAGACCCGTGATTGGCAGTACTGGGAAATGGTCCGGGAGGCGGGCGGCTCCGCACTCGCGGACGCGGGGATCTCGTACGCCGATGTGGAACAGGTTCCTGTCGGCTACTGTTTCCAGCCCTCCACCGCCGGCCAGCGCGCCGCCTATGAGCTGGGTCTCACCGGCGTCCCCGTCTACAACGTCAACAACAACTGCGCCACCGGCGCCACCGCCCTGATGCTGGCCCGTCAGCTCGTCGAGGGCGGCGCGGCCGACTGCGTCCTGGCCCTCGGCTTCGAGAAGATGAAGAAGGGCGCGCTCGGAAGCGGCGCGGACGGTGGGGACTTCTCCACCTCTCCCGTCGCCCGGCACTACGGCGTCATGGCCGCCCGGCACGGCTTCGAGACGACCCCGCCCACCGCGCAGATCTTCGGCGACGCGGCCCGCGAGCACATGGAGCGGTACGGCACCACCGAGGCGCAGCTCGCGGCCGTGGCCGCCAAGAACCACCGGCACTCCGCGCACAACCCGTACGCCCAGTTCCAGGACGTGTACGACGTGGCCGGCATCCTCGCCGCCCGCACCGTCCACCGCCCGCTCACCAAACTCCAGTGCTCGCCCACCTCCGACGGCGCGGCGGCGGCCGTGGTCGTCTCGGAACGGTTCGCCGAACGGCGCGGGCTCACCGGCCTCGTCGAGATCGTCGCGCAGGCGATGACGACGGACACCGAGGAGTCCTTCGCGTCGGGCTCGTGCATCGACGTCGTCGGGCAGCCGATGTCACGGGCGGCGGCCCGCCAGGTGTACGACCGCTCAGGACTCGGCATCGAGGACGTCGACGTCGTGGAAATGCACGACTGCTTCTCCGTCAACGAGCTGCTGACGTACGAGGCGCTCGGCATGTGCGCGGTGGGCGAGTCGGGCAAGCTCGTCGAGTCGGGGGCGACGACGTACGGCGGACGCTGGGTGGTGAACCCCTCCGGAGGGCTCATCTCCAAGGGGCACCCGCTGGGCGCGACCGGCCTCGCGCAGACCGCCGAACTGGTGTGGCAGCTGCGGGGCACGGCGGGGGAGCGGCAGGTGCCGGGCGCGCGAGTGGGGCTCGCGCACAACATCGGGCTGGGCGGCGCGGCCGTGGTGACCATGCTCCGGAAGACGGTGTAGGCGAGGCGCCGGTGCGGGGCGGGTGTAGGCGGTGTGACGGCGAAAGGCGCGGTGCGGGGCCGTACAGGCGGTACGGCGAAGGGCGCGGTGCGGGGCGGTGTCAGCCGTGTGACCGACCGCGAAAGGGGCGGTGTAGGCCGCACGACCGAGGCCGGGTGGGCCGAAAAGCCGATGCAAGGACCGTAACCGGCTTGAGAGCATGACGGTCATGCTCGAAGCCGCGGACACCTCACGAATATCCCGCCGTACCGCACCCCCCACCTGGCTGGTGGTGGCGCTGGCGTGCGCCGGGCAGTTCCTGGTGGTGCTCGACGTGTCCGTGGTGAACGTGGCGCTGCCGTCGATGCGTGCGGACCTGGGGCTGAGCGCGTCCGGCCTGCAGTGGGTGGTGAACGCGTACGCCATCGCCTTCGCCGGGTTCATGCTGCTCGGCGGGCGGGCCGGTGACCTCTACGGCCGTAAGCGGATGTTCCTGGTCGGGCTCGGTCTGTTCACGCTGGCCTCGCTCGGCGGCGGCCTCGCCCAGGACGGCTGGCAGCTGCTGCTCGCCCGGGCCGTGCAGGGGCTGGGCGCGGCGGTCCTCGCACCCTCGACACTGACCCTGCTCACGGCCGCCGTGCCGGAGGGCCCGGCCCGGGCGCGGGCGATCGCCACCTGGACGGCGGTCGGTGCCGGCGGCGGCGCGGCCGGCGGGCTGGTCGGCGGGGTGCTGGTGGACACCCTGTCCTGGCGCTGGGTGCTGCTGATCAACGTGCCGGTGGGCGCGCTGGTCCTCGCCGGGTCCGTGCTGTGGCTGACGGAGAGCCGGGCCGGGGCCGGACGGCGGCTCGACCTGCCCGGCGCGCTGCTGGTGACGGCGGGCCTGGCGACCCTGGCGTACGGCGTCTCGCAGACCGAGGCCAAGGGATGGACGTCGGCCGCCACCCTGGTCCCGCTGGCCGCCGGGCTCGCGCTGCTCGGGCTGTTCCTGGCCGTCGAGGCGCGCACGGCGGCCCCGCTGATGCCGCTCGGCCTGCTGGCGCGACGGAGGGTGGCGTCGGCCAACGCGGCCATGCTGGTGTCCGGTTCGGCGATGTTCTGCATGTGGTACTTCATGACGCTCTACGCCCAGAACGTCCTCGGCTACTCCCCGCTGGAGGCCGGGTTCGCCCTGATACCCAGCTCGGTCGCGGTGCTCGTCGGCTCCAAGACGGCGCCCCGGCTGATGCGGCGGGCGGGCGCGCGGACGGTGGCGGTGGCGGGCACGCTGGTCGCGGCGACCGGCTTCGGCTGGCAGTCGACCATGGGTCCGCACGGCGCCTACCTGACGGCGATCATGCTCCCCGGGATCCTGATGATGCTGGGCGCGGGCCTGGCCGCGACCCCGCTGGCCGCACTGGCCACCTCCGGGGCGGCGCCGGCGGAGGCCGGACTGCTCTCGGGGCTCATCAACACCTCGCGCACGATGGGCGGTTCGCTGGGGCTCGCGGTGATGTCGACGGTCGCGGCGGCCCGGACCGGCACGGGCGGCGGGGCCGCGGCCCTGACCGAGGGGTACGCGCTGGCCTTCCGCACCAGCACCGGGGTGCTGCTGGCCGGCACGGTACTGATGCTGCTGTGGCTGCCGGGAAGAATTCCGCCGACGTCTGCCGGATGAGGCAACGGTCCGGACGGCTCGTGGACTCCTCATTACATCTAGGAGGTGCCCATGGGGGAGCGGGAGAACGCTCGGAACGAGGAGTTCCAGAGTTTCATGACCGGCCGCTGGCCACGGCTGATGCGTACGGCTTTTCTCCTCACGGGGGAGCAGCACGCCGCCGAGGACCTGGTCCAGTCGACGCTCGAACAGGTCTTCGTGGCCTGGCGCAAGGTCGGCTCGGCCGATGATCCGGAGGCGTACGTACGGCGCGTGATGATCAACGCGCACGCTCGCCGGCACAGAAGGAAACTCAAGGAGTTCCTCGCGCCCAGGGACGATTCGGGCCTGGTGCGCGAGGTGCCCGACACGGGGGACCGGATCGCCCAGGCCGACGACCGCAGCGCCCTGCTCAAGGCACTCGCCCAACTGCCGCCGCGGCAGCGGGAGGCGGTGGTCCTGCGCTACTGGGAGGACCTGACGGAGACCCAGGCGGCGGAGGCGATGGGCTGCTCGGTGGGCACGGTCAAGAGCAACGCGGCCAAGGGGATCGCGAAACTCCGTGCCATACCGGGACTGGCCGAGACGGTGACGCAGGGAGGGCGTGGGTGATGAGCGCGAACCGGGAGAACCACGGCATGACACAGACGGAGTCGGACATCGCCTTCCTCCTCGCGGACGCCGCGGACGAGGTCGAGATCGGCATAGCCCCTGTCCAGGCGGTGATGCGCGGCGGCAGGCGGCGCCGTGCCCGACGGTGGGCGGTGGCGGGGGCCACGGCGCTGGCGCTGGCCGTCGGCGCGACGGCGGGGACGCTGGCGGTGACGGGGCTGCCGGGCGGGGGTCACGGGGACCGGGGCGGTGAGGTGGCGGTCCGGCCGGCGTCACCGGAGGAGCGTCATGTGTACACGCCGGAGTCGACGGACCTGGCGTTCGGCGACTACCAGGGCAAGGAGTGGGGCGTCGGGGTCATGGTGTGGGGCGCGCCGCTCACCCGTGCCGAGGCCGAGAAACAGTGGAAGGCGATGGGCGACTGGGGGGTCGAACCCGCGGACGCGGACAAGCCCGCCGACCTGATCGGCAAGACGTCCTTCTTCGCCGCCCGCAGTTACGCCGGATTCCGCCGCCAGGTGGTCATGTTCAACACGGTGCGGGGGGTGGAGCCGCTCTCGGGCACCGACCTGGACGCCGCCGCCGCAAGGCTCGGCGACGATCCGGCGAGCGCCGACCGGCTGGTCGTCGGCAAGGTCGCCACGACCGCCGCGGAGGTCACCTGCCACTGGAAGGACGGCACCTCGACCCGGGTCACGCGCGTTTCCGCCGACTCCCCGTCCTACTCCGGGGAGTCGGAGCTCCGGCCGGTCCGCGACTACCCGGGGGCCAACTGGTTCGTCTGCGTGGCCCCACAGGGCACCACCTACGAGTCGGCGGAGGTGACGAAGTAGCACCGCGGAGCGTGGCGGGAGGTCACAGCCAGCCCTGCTGCCGTGCCTCCCGTACCGCCTCCGTGCGGTTGCGGGTGCCGGTCTTGCCGATCGCGGCGGACAGGTAGTTGCGGACCGTCGACTCCGACAGATGCAGCTTCGCCGCGACGTCGGCGACGGTCGCGCCGTCCACCGAGGCCTTCAGGACGTCGCACTCGCGGACGGTGAGCGGATTCGGCCCGGCGCTGAGCGCGGCCGCCGCGAGCGCCGGGTCGACCACGGTCTCCCCGGTGAGCACCTGCCGGATCGCCCGGGCCAGGTCCTCGACCGGACCGTCCTTGACGAGGAAGCCGGCCGCGCCGGCCTCCATGGCCCGGCGCAGATAGCCGGGCCGGCCGAAGGTGGTCAGGATCAGCACCCGGCAGTCGGGCGCCTGGTCGCGCAGCTCCGCCGCCGCGTCCAGGCCGCTGATGCCCGGCAGTTCGATGTCGAGGAGGGCCACGTCGGGCCGGTGGGTCAGCGCGGCGTCCACGATCGCGTCACCCGCCGCGACCTGGGCGACGACCTCGATGTCCGGCTCCATTCCGAGCAGGAGGGCGAGGGCTCCGCGCATCATGCCCTGGTCCTCGGCGAGCAGCACCCTGATGGACTTGGCGGGCCGGTGGTCCCGGGGCATCTCGTTCGCAGGCTCGTACACAGCCCAAGCCTAGCCGCAGGCCCGGGAATTAAAGAGTGGTCATTGTTCCGCGCCGCAGGGCTTGACGGCGGTTGACCGTGCTCAAACAATCACCTCTGCAATTCTCTGAATTCCCGGCCAATGGTCGGTATTTCGACCGCTGAATAGGTTCGGTATTTCGGTCGAACGGCGTTCGGTATACCGGCCAGGCACCCGCACCGCCCTACGAGGAACCGAAGAAGAGGTGCATCGTGTTCTCAGTGTCCCTACGAGTTCTGCGCTCCTGTCCGCCACGGGTCAGGAGAGCCGCGCTCTCCGCGCTCGCGGCCTTCGCCACCGTCGCCGCGCTCGTCGTCGGGGCCGGCGCCCCGCAGGCCGCCGCCGCGGGTCCGCTGCCCTGTGACGTCTACGCCACCGCCGGCACGCCGTGCGTCGCCGCGCACAGCATGGTCCGGGCGCTGTACTCGTCGTACAGCGGCTCCCTCTACCAGGTGCAGCGCGCCTCCGACAGCGCCACCGCGAACATCGGACTGCTGGCCACCGGCGGATACGCCAACGCGGCCGCGCAGGACTCCTTCTGCTCCGGCACGACCTGCATCGTCACCAAGATCTACGACCAGTCCAGCCGGCACAACGACCTCACCGTCGAGGGCGCCGGCGGGGCCGGCGCGGCCGACGTCGGGGCCCCTGCGGACGCGCTGCCGGTGACCGTCGGCGGCCACCAGGTCTACGGTCTGGAGATCTCGGCCGGCATGGGCTACCGGGACAACTCCACCTCCGGTGTGGCCACCAACGGCGCTGCCGAGGGGATGTACATGGTCACCTCCGGCACCCATGTCAACGGCAGCTGCTGCTTCGACTACGGCAACGCCGAGACCAACAACAAGGACACCGGCAACGGCCACATGGACGCCATCAACTTCGGCACCGAGTGCTGGTTCGCGCCCTGCTACGGCTCGGGGCCCTGGGTGCAGGCGGACCTGGAGAACGGGCTGTTCCAGTCCAACCTCGGCTACAGCACCAACTCCTCCAACACCGGCACGGGCGCGACACCTTTCGTCACCGCGTTGCTGAAGAACAACGGACAGGACCATTTCGCACTGAAATGGGGAAACGCGCAATCCGGCGGTCTCACCACCACGTATTCCGGCGGTGAGCCCACCACCAGCGGCTACTCGCCCATGCACCAGGAGGGCGCGATCGTCCTCGGCACCGGCGGTGACAACAGCAACGGCTCCATCGGCTCCTTCTTCGAGGGTGTGATGACCTCCGGCATCCCGACCGACGCCGCCGACAACGCCGTCCAGTCCAACATCGTCTCCGTCGGCTACGGCGGCGCGACCGGCTCCACCGGCACCCTCAGTCCCGGCTCGGAGATCTCCCTGAAGGCCACGACGTCCTGCTGCACCACCGACTACGTCCGCCACCAGGCCAACGCGGCCGTCCTCTCCGCCATCACCGCCGGCAGCTCCGCCCTGGACAAGAACGACGCCACCTGGATCGTCCGCCGCGGACTGGCCGGCAGTTCCTGTGTCTCCTTCGAGTCGCGCAACTACCCGGGCGACTTCCTGCGCCACTACAACTTCAAGCTCCTGCGACAGCCCATGGACGGCACCGCCACGTTCAGAGCCGACGCCACGTTCTGCCCGGAGACCGGCAAGAGCGGCACGGGCACCTCGTTCGCCTCGTACAACTACCCGACGCGATATCTGCGCCACTACAACTACAACGTCTACATAGCGAGCGACGGCGGTTCCAACGCCTGGGACAGCGCCACCTCGTGGACCGACGACGTGAGCTGGGTCGTCAGCTCGCCCTGGGCGCCGTAGGCGCCACCGTCATAGCGGCCAGCAACTCCACCGACTCGGTGGGGAGTTTCGCGGTGACCGTGAAACCGCCGCGTGGCGACGGGCCGGCTTCGAGCGAGCCGCCCGCCGCCGCGAGGCGCTCGGTCAGCCCCTTCAGACCGGTGCCGCCGACGCCCGCACGGCGGGGCTCGGCGGCGCTCGTGCCGGTGCCGTCGTCGCCGACGGTCAGCCGGACCCGCTCGGCGCCGCTGTCGACGGTGATCTGGCAGTGGGTGGCGTCGCTGTGCCGGATCACGTTGGTGACCGCCTCGCGCACCACCCAGCCCAGCAGCGTCTCGGTCTGCGGGGCGAGCGGCGTCCCGGTCTGTCGGACGACCGGCTCGACGCTCGCCGCCGACAGGACCGAGCGGGCCCGGTCGAGTTCCGTGGCCAGGCTGCCCTCGCGGTAGCCGGTGACCGCCTCGCGGATCTCGGTGAGCGCCTGCCGGCCCACCGACTCGATGTCGGAGATCTGGGAGAGGGCCGCGTCCATGTCACGGGGGGCGAGGCGCCGGGCCGCCTCCGACTTGACGACGATCACCGAGAGGGTGTGGCCGAGCAGGTCGTGCAGATCCCGGGAGAAGCGCAGCCGCTCCTTCTCCACCGCGCGCCGGGCCAGCTCCTCGCGGGCGGCGCGCAGCTCCCGTACCGCCTCGGACAGGGAGAGGATCGCGGCGGTCACCATGGTGGACAGGAAGGTGCCATAGGCGACGTTGATCGCGTCCCAGCCCGCCCGGAACACGGAGACCGCCGCCGCGAGGGCGGTCAGCGAGAGGCCGATCTGACCGAGCCGCGGGCCGCGCAGACAGGCCCCGGTGGCGAGGCCGAGCAACGGGAAGAAGTACAGCCAGCTGCCGCCGTAGCCGAGGGCGAGGCCGCAGGTGATCAGGCCCATCAGGCCGAGCGCCACCCGCGTCGAGACCGCCTCGCGCGCCTCCTTCACGAAGGAGCGGAACACGACGTAGATGTAGAGGGAGTTGAACGCGAACAGGCCCAGGCCGCCGATCCAGGGGTTGGGGGTCTTGCCCTGGAGGAGGTTGGAGAAGGAGCCAAGGCCCAGCAGCAGCCACGGCAGCAGGGAGAAGCCGGTCGGCGGCGGACCCGGGTTCTCGGGCCACTCGCCCTTGCGGCGCGCCTCCTTCCGCGCGGCCTTGAACTCCCTCATGTCGGTCTTCCACTGAGCCCGCGCCGCCCGCCAGCGGCGTGCCTGGCAGGTGATCCCTCGCATCCAGGACATCGTTCTCGCTCCCCCGGTCACACGGTCCGCCCGGTCCGGCGGTACGCCACCACAGCGTACGAACCGAACGCGAACAGCCAAGCCGTCAGGACCGCGATCGCGCCGAGTGCCGGGGTGTGCCCGTCGGCGACGGCGGTGCCGAGTTCGGCGAAGCGGTTGGTCGGGGTGTACGCCGAGACGGCGCGCAGCCAGCCGGGGAACAGGCTGATCGGGAACCACAGGCCGCCGATCACGGCGAGCCCCAGGTTGCAGGCCATGTTCGCCACGCCGGTGGTCTGGGCGGTCAGGCCGTAGCCGTTGGCGAGGCCGAGCAGCGTGAAGGGGATCGAGCCCAGCCACAGCAGCAGCGCGATCCCCGCCCACTGCCAGGGCGCCAGCCGTACGCCGTTGACCAGGCCGCCCGCCAGGAGCACCGCGAGGATCGCGGGCAGTACGGTCACCGAGCCGGTCAGCGCCCGGCCGAGGACGACCTGGCGCGGGGTCATCGGGGTCACCCGGAGCTGCCGCAGCCAGCCGATCGCCCGGTCCTCGGCGACCCCGCCGCCGGTGTTGAGGGCGGAGCCGACCGCGCCGTAGGCGGCCATGCCGACCATGGCCTGGGTCCGGTAGCCGCTGTCGTCGCCGCCCAGGTTGGTGAAGAGCAGGTACATCATCACCGGCATCGCGATCCCGCCGATCACGAAGCCGACGTCGCGCAGGGTCCGGCGTACTTCGAGGCGCAGGTAGTCGAGCATCAGACGGTCTCCGTCTCAGCGGCGGTGCGGGTGGGGGAGGTGCCGTTCGGGGCGGCTTCGCGGGGCAGCGGGCCGGGCACCGCGCCGTCTCCGGTTCCCGGGCCGGACGTCAGGGCCAGGAAGGCGTCGTCGAGCGAGGCGGGGGTGACCTCCAGGCCACGGATCGCGTTCCGGGCGGCCAGCGCGATCACGGTCGCGTCCGAGTCGTCGGTGCGCAGCAGCGCACGGTCGCCGCGCACTTCGAGGGACCGCACACCGGGCAGCCGCGCCAGGCCCTCGGTGCCGCGGCCCGCCAGATCGAAGGAGACGAGGCTGCCGCCGGCCGCCCGTTTGAGCTGCTCGCCGGTGCCGTCCGCGACGATCCGGCCGCGGTCGATGACGAGGATGCGGTCGGCGTGGGCGTCCGCCTCCTCCAGGTAGTGCGTGGAGAACAGGACGGTGTGGCCGCGCCGGGCGTACGCGCGCATCGAGCGCCAGAACGCGTGCCGCGCCTCCACGTCCAGGGCGGCGGTCGGCTCGTCCAGGACGACCAGCGACGGGTTCCCGGCCAGTGCCACGGCGAACCGCACGCGCTGTGTCTGGCCGCCCGACAGACGGTCCACCCGGCGCCCGGCCAACTCGCCGATACCGGCCAGCTCCAGGGCCTGTGTGACGGGCATCGGAGCCGGATAGCGCCGGGCCACGAAGGTGACCAGCTCGCCGACGGTGACCCGCGGCACCGCCCGTGCCTCCTGGAGCATCGCTCCGACCAGCCCGCCGCGTACGGCCTTCGCCGGCTGCGCGCCGAAGAGTTCGACCGTGCCGGCGTCGGGCGTGTTCAGCCCGAGCAGCAGCGAGATCGTCGTCGACTTGCCCGCGCCGTTGCGGCCGAGCAGCGCGACCGTCTCGCCGCGCCCTATCTCCAGGTCCACCCCGTCCACCGCGCGTACCGTCCCGAAGGTCTTGACCGCCCCCGCGAAGGACACGGCACGCTCTGTCGGGCCTGCTGTCCCACCTGTCCATGTCATGGCTACGACGCTACGAAACCGGGCTCCCGCGCGGCAGATGTTCTTGTACGGACTCGCGCATGACAAATGTCATGGCCCGTCACGACTGAATCTGACACTGTGTCAGGAGCCTTCACAAGTGTGGAGCGCTCGGCTATACAAGGGGCGCTGGACTGGAACGCGTTCTAGGGGCTTCCCCTTGGACCCGCCCCGTGGACGACCTCGGTGCGGCCGACGGTGCGGACGGTCGTGCCGAGGTCTTGAGACACCTCAGGAGCCGTATGCCCATCGACGCAGCCAAGGCCCTCGCCGCCGAACCCCGGTCCGGGGAGATCCACTGGGAGCGCCGGGACGTCCAGCTCTACCACCTCGGCATCGGCGCGGGCCGCCCCGCCACCGACCCCGACGAACTGCGCTACACCCTGGAGTCCCGGCTGCACGTCCTGCCCAGCTTCGCCACCGTGGCGGGGGCCGGCTCACCCGGAGTGATCAGCGGACTGTCCATGCCCGGCGTCGACGTCGACCTCGCCAAGGTCCTGCACGGCGGCCAGTCGCTCACCGTCCACCGTCCCCTCCCCGTGCGGGGCTCGGCCACCGCCACGGGCCGGATCGCCGCCGTGTACGACAAGGGCAAGGCGGCCGTCCTGGTGATGCGCACCGAGGTCGCGGACGCCGACGGCCCGCTGTGGACCAACGACGCGCAGATCTTCGTACGGGGAGAGGGCGGCTGGGGCGGCGACCGCGGCCCGTCCACTCGGCTCGACCCGCCCGCCGGCGAGCCCGACCGGACCGTCGAGCGGCCGATCCGCGAGGACCAAGCCCTGCTCTACCGCCTCTCCGGCGACTACAACCCGCTGCACGCCGACCCGGAGTTCGCCAAGCTCGCCGGCTTCGACCGGCCCATCCTGCACGGGCTGTGCACCTACGGCATGACGCTCAAGGCGGTCGTGGACACGCTGCTCGGCGGGGACGTGAGCCGGGTGCGGTCGTACGCGACGAGGTTCGCCGGGGTGGTCTACCCGGGGGAGACCCTGCGCATCCGCATGTGGCGGGGCGACGCGCAGGTCCGCGTGGCCGTCGGTGCCGTCGAGCGGGACGACGCACCCGTCCTCGCCGACACGATCGTCGAACACTCCTGATCCCGCTCGAGCCGGCTTGATCCTGCTTGAGCCAACTTGATCCACTTTGTTCCGGAACGCAGTCGAGGGGAGAGCCGCACCATGCGCGCAGCCGTACTGCAGGAAACAGGCCAGGAGAAGCTTGAGGTCCTCGACGACGTCGAGGCGGTCGGGTTCGGCCCCGGCAGGGTGCGGATCCGGGTGCGCGCCACCGGGCTGTGCCACTCGGACCTGTCGGCGATGAACGGGGTGCTGCCGCAGCCGGCCCCGTTCGTGCCGGGCCACGAGGGCGCGGGCGAGGTCCTGGAGGTGGGGGAGGGCGTCACCCGGGTCAAGCCCGGCGACCGGGTCGTCGTCTGCTGGCTGCCGGCCTGCGGGGCCTGTCCGGCCTGCAGGCGCGGGCAGACCGAGCTGTGCCTGGCCGGGTTCATGAACGCCGGCACCCCCAACTTCAGGCGCCCCGGCGGTGACGTCTTCGGCTTCGCGGGCACCGGCACCTTCGCCGAGGAGGTCGTGGTCGACGCCGGGTGCGCGGTACCGATCCCGGACGACGTGCCCTTCGACATCGCCGCGCTGATCGGCTGCGGGGTCACCACCGGGCTCGGCGCGGCCCTCAACACGGCCGACGTGGAGGCCGGTTCGTCGGTCGCCGTGATCGGGTGCGGAGGGGTCGGGATCTCGGCGATCCAGGGGGCACGGCTCAAGGGGGCGGCGGAGATCGTCGCCGTCGACCCGGTCGCGTCCCGGCGCGAGGCCGCGATCGGGTTCGGCGCGACCAGGGCGGTCTCGCCCGACGAACTGCCCGGCGCCAAGCAGGAGGTCACCGCCGGCGAGGGCTTCGACTACGTCTTCGAGGTCGTCGGCAGGTCCGCGACCGCCCGCACGGCGTACGAGAACACCCGGCGCGGCGGCACCCTCGTGGTCGTCGGGGCGGGTGCCATGGACGACTTCCTCCAGCTCAACATGTTCGAGCTGTTCTTCGACGAGAAGCGGATCCTGCCGTCGATGTACGGCGGCGGCGACGTGGTCGGCTCCTACGAGCGCACGATCGCCCTGTGGCGGGCCGGCCGCGTCGACCTGGAGGGCCTGATCACCCACCGGTTGCCGCTGGCGGAGATCAACGAGGCCCTGGACCAGATGCGCACCGGCACCGCGCTGCGCACCTGCATAGAGATCTGAGGGGCCGCCGTATGTCGGAGAAGCCACTGCCGGAGGGATCGCTGCCGGAGAAGCCGCTCGAAGGGCTCAGTGCGATCGTCACCGGCGCCGGCCGGGGGCTCGGCCGGGCCGAGGCGCTCGAACTGGCCCGGCTGGGCGCGGCCGTCGTCGTCAACGACTTCGGGCAGCCGGGCCGGGACGGCTCCGGCACGGCCTCCACCGGCCCCGCCGAACAGGTCGCCGAGGAGATCCGCGCGGCGGGCGGCCGGGCCGTCGCCCACACCGGAGACATCGCGGACTTCTCACAGGCGCGCGACCTTCTCACCCTGGCGGCAACCCAGTACGGCAAGCTGGACATCCTCGTCAACAACGCCGGCATCCTGCGCGACCGCATGGTCTTCTCCATGACCGAGGACGAGTGGGACTCGGTGATCCGGGTCCACCTCAAGGGCCACTTCAACACCACCCGCTTCGCGGCCGCGCACTGGCGGGAGCGGTCCAAGGCGGCCGGCGGCGCGAGGGTGTACGGCCGGATCGTCAACACCTCCTCCGAGGCCTTCCTCGCCGGTTCCGCGGGCCAGCCCAACTACGCGGCCGCCAAGGGCGGCATCGTCGGCCTGACCACCTCCACCGCCCTCGCCCTCGCCAAGTACGGCGTGACCGCCAACGTGATCTGCCCGCGCGCCCGCACCCGGATGACCGAGGACGTCTTCGCCGGGTTCGAACAGCCCGCCGAGGGCCTCGATCCGCTCGCCCCCGAGCATGTCGCCCCGCTCGTCGGCTACCTGGCGTCCCCGGCCGCCGAGCGGGTCAACGGCCAGCTGCTGGTCGTGCACGGCGGCATGGTCGCGATCGTCGAACGGCCGCGGGTCCAGGCCCGGTTCGACAGCAAGCAGGACACGTTCAGCTACGACGAACTCGACGCCGTGCTCACCCCGCACTACGCCGACCGGCCGCCGGGGGAGACCTTCGCGGCGGCGGAGGTACTGGGGCTGAAACGGCAGTAGCAGCACAGACGACAGCGGCCCCACCCCCAAGGGCGGAGCCGCTGTCGTACGACGTACCGTCAGGCCGCGGTCTCGGCCGGCTCCGGCTTGCGGTGCCGGCCGCTCGGGGCCGATTCGCCGTCCTGGGCCGAGACCGGACCACGGTGCCTGCCGTGGCTGTCGGACTCCTGCAGGTCGGCGGACAGGTGCTGAGACGTGCTGGTGTCGCTCATCGGAAGAATTCACCCCGTCAACATGATCTTTCTTACAGCGCGGTGAGTTTAACCAACCCACCACGGGGCGAATCCAGGCGGCCACGCCGACCGGTGCTACTTCGTTACAAGCCTTCTCTACTTCGTTACGTGCCCTCCCAGCGGGGCCTGTTGCAGGGGCACCGGCCGGGCCATGACAGGCTCCGGAGGATCCGGTTCCGCCGACTCCCCGGGCGTACCCGACGCCCCGGCAGCCGTGCCGTCCCGAACCGGATCCCCCGGGCCCGCGTCCCCCGGCCCCCCGTTCTCCCCCGTCTCCCCCGAGCCCCCCGTTCCCCCCCAGGGCACCGCGACCTCCGCCACGCCGCACGGGACCTCCCCCGTGGCGTACGGCAGCCGCAGCACCCCGTCCTGCGTCCACAGCCCGGCGCCCGCCAACCACCCCTCCGGCGCCGGGAGATGGCACACCCCGCGGTCCCTTGGCCGCCAGGCGCCGACCCAGCTGCCCAGCGGACCGTCGATGCGCAGCGCCACCCCGCAGCTCTCCGGCATCAGCACCAGCCCCGGCTGGATCGCGAACGGCGTCACCGTGCACTCCGCCAGCCGCAGGCTCTCCGGAAAGCGCACCGGCAGCGTGCTGCCGAGGACACCCCAGCCCAATCGTTCCTGCCCGGGGGAGGGCGCGTCCGAGCCGACCAGGATCAGCCCGCTGTCCGGGTCGGCGACCAGCAGCCGGTCGTCGCTGTCCGCCGCGATCTGCAGCAGCGGCGACACCTCGCCGCCCCGCTCCAGATCGACCACGACCGCCTTGGTCCGCCCGCCCAGCTTCCGGTCCAGGGCCAGCATCCGCCCGCCGCGGTCCAGCCAGACCCCGCCCGAACAGCGCCCCGGAACCACCGCGAGCCGCTCCGGCCCGAAGGCCCCGCCCGCCACCAGCCACACGGTGGAGGAGCGTTCCCCCACGGCCAGCGCATACGCGGCACGGCCCCCCGGCGCGGACGGCAGCAGCCGTAGCGACGTCCCCGCGTCCGGGCACACGACCGCGCCCAGCGGCAGCTCACCGGTGCCGGGCCCGGTCGGATAGAGCAGGGCGAAGTGGTGCCGGTCGTCCACCAGCCGGTGGATGAGCACCCGCCCGTCGCCCATCGGCTGCACCTCCGTGCCCGGCTCCTCGGGCTGGTTGCCGGGCAGCGGCACGGCGTACGGCTCGAAGCCGTCCAGCGTCCACCGCTCCGGGTACCAGGAACCTTCCTGCTGGACCAGCCGGGCCGCGTACGCCCCGTCCGCCGTGATGGTGCAGCCCGCTCTCGGCGCGCTGTCGTCCTCGTCCGCAGCCGAGGGTTCGATCGCACAGACCGTCATCGCTCGGTCACCTCCGGCCACGAAGCTAGTTTTCGCACGCACAGACGGGGGAGCGGCAGCCGACGGCTTCACACATACGGGTGCACACTCGACGATTCGCCTGAGGAAACGGGGACGGGTGTGCTGGGCGTCGCCTCCCGTGGGCGAGCAGGTACGGCCCCGGGGAACAGGCAGGTAGCCTTTCCCCGTGCCCCGTCTGTCAGAAGTCATCGCCGCGCTGGAGAACCTGTGGCCCGCCGAGCGGGCCGAGTCCTGGGACGCGGTCGGCACCGTCGTGGGCGACCCCGACCAGGAGATCACCCGGGTCCTGTTCGCCGTGGACCCGGTGCGGGACATCGTCGACGAGGCGGTGAAGCTGGGCGCCGACCTGCTGGTCACCCACCACCCCCTCTACCTGCGCGGGACGACCACGGTCGCGGCGAGCCACTTCAAGGGCCGCGTGGTGCACACCCTCATCAAGAACGACATCGCGCTGCACGTCGCCCACACCAACGCCGACACCGCAGACCCGGGTGTCTCCGACGCGCTCGCGGGCGCCCTGGACCTGCGGGTGGTACGCCCCCTCGTCCCGGACCCCACCGACCCGGAGGGCCGCCGGGGCCTGGGCCGCGTCTGCGAACTGGACCACCCGGTCACCGTCGGCGAACTCGCGCGCCGGGCGGCCGAGCGCCTCCCCGCCACCGCGCAGGGCATCCGCGTCGCCGGCGACCCCGAGGCCCTCGTCCGTACGATCGCCGTCAGCGGCGGCAGCGGCGACAGCCTCTTCGACGTCGTACGCGCCGCCGGGGTGGACGCCTTCCTGACGGCGGACCTGCGCCACCACCCGGCTTCCGAAGCCGTAGCCCACAGCCCCCTCGCGCTGCTCGACGCGGCGCACTGGGCCACCGAATGGCCCTGGTGCGAACTGGCCGCAGCCCAGCTCGACGAGATCTCCGACCGCCACGGCTGGGACCTTCGGGTGCACGTCTCCAAGACGGTCACCGACCCCTGGACCAGCCACTCCCCCTCCCTTGGAGCCCCCAACTGAACGCCGCGCCCGCCGACCAGATCCGACTCCTCGACGTCCAGGCCCTGGACGTCCGCCTCCAGCAGCTGGCGCACAAGCGGAAGTCGCTGCCCGAACACGCCGAGATCGACTCGCTGACGAAGGACCTCACCCAGCTGCGCGACCTGCTGGTGGCCGCGCAGACCGAGGAGAGCGACACCGCCCGCGAGCAGACCAAGGCCGAGCAGGACGTGGACCAGGTGCGCCAGCGCGCCGCCCGCGACCAGCAGCGCCTGGACTCCGGCGCGGTCACCTCCCCGAAGGACCTGGAGAACCTCCAGAAGGAGATCGTCTCCCTCGCCAAGCGCCAGGGTGACCTGGAGGACGTCGTCCTGGAGGTCATGGAGCGCCGCGAGTCCGCCCAGGAGCGGGTCGCCGAACTGACCGAGCGGACCGGCGCCGTCCAGGGCCGCATCGACGAGGCCACCGCCCGCCGCAACGCCGCGTCCGGAGAACTCGACGCCGAGGCGGCCAAGGTCACCAAGGAGCGCGAGGTCATCGCGGGCGCGATCCCGGCGGACCTGCTGAAGCTCTACGACAAGCTGCGCGAGCAGCAGGGCGGCATCGGCGCGGCCAAGCTGTACGCCCGCAGCTGCCAGGGCTGCCGCCAGGAGCTCGCCATCACCGAGCTGAACGAGATCCGCTCGGCCGCGCCCGACACCGTCGTGCGCTGCGAGAACTGCCGCCGCATCCTGGTCCGCACGGCCGAGTCCGGCCTGTAGTAAGGGGCTTACGTGGCAAGGGAGTTCATCGTCGAGGCGGACGGCGGCTCGCGGGGCAACCCGGGGCCGGCCGGCTACGGCGCGGTGGTCATCGACGCGGCGACCGGCGAGACGCTGGCGGAGGCGGCCGAGTACCTCGGCGTCGTCACCAACAACGTCGCCGAGTACCGGGGGCTGTTGGCGGGCCTGCGCGCGGCCCGGGAACTCGACCCTTCCGCGACCGTCCACGTCCGCATGGACTCCAAGCTGGTGGTCGAGCAGATGTCCGGCCGCTGGAAGATCAAGCACCCCGACATGAAGCCCCTGGCGACAGAGGCGGCACGGGTGTTCCCGGCGGACCGGGTGACCTACGAGTGGATCCCGAGAGCCGAGAACAAGCACGCCGACCGCCTGGCGAACGAGGCGATGGACGCGGGCAAGCGGGGCGAACAGTGGTCACCGACGGCGACAACAGCGCCCCGTAAGGGGCGCGGGGAACTGCGCGACCAGCCCCCACTCACCGCCACTGTGACGACTGCCGACGCCCCCGACACCCGCGCCGCACGCAATGTCGCGACGGCACCTCAGCCAACCTCCGGCTGGGCGTCGCCAGACATGGGCGCCCCCGCCACCTTCGTCCTCCTCCGCCACGGCGAGACCCCCCTCACCCCCCAGAAACGCTTCTCCGGCAGCGGCGGCACCGACCCCGCCCTCTCCGACGTCGGCCAGGAGCAGGCGAGGCGCGCCGCCGACGCCCTCGCCCGGCGCGGCACGATCGAGGTGATCCTCGCCTCCCCGCTCACCCGCACCCGGCAGACCGCCGCAGCCGTCGCCGAGCGCCTCGGCCTCGACGTCACGATCGAGGAGGGGCTCAAGGAGACGGACTTCGGCACCTGGGAGGGCCTCACCTTCGGCGAGGTCCGCGAGCGCTACCCGGACGACCTGAACGCCTGGCTCGCCGACCCGGAGGCCCACCCCACCGGCGGCGGCGAGAGCTTCGCCGAGACGGCGACCCGCATCGCGGCCACCCGGGACAAGCTGGTCGCGGCCTACGCGGGCCGCACGGTCCTGCTGGTCACCCACGTCACGCCGATCAAGACGTTCGTGCGGCTCGCCCTCGGTGCCCCGGCCAAGTCCCTGTTCCGCATGGAACTGTCGGCGGCCTCGCTGTCGGCGGTGGCGTACTACGCGGACGGCAACGCGAGCGTGCGCCTCTTCAACGACACGTCCCACCTGCGCCCCTGAGGCCCGCCGCGGCCCGCGCCAGCGACTCGACGCGGGCCCAGTCCCGGGCGGCCACGGCGTCCGCGGGGAGCATCCAAGTGCCGCCCACACAGCCGACGTTGGGCAGGGCGAGGTATTCCGGGGCGTTCTCCGCGCCGATCCCTCCGGTCGGGCAGAAGCGGGCCTGCGGGAGCGGACCGGCGAGGGACTTCAGGTAGGCCGTGCCGCCGGCGGCCTGCGCCGGGAAGAACTTCATCTCGCGCACCCCGCGTTCGAGCAGCGCCACCACCTCCGAGGCGGTCGACACACCCGGCAGGAACGGCACCCCGGACGCGGCCATCGCCCCCAGCAGCCCGTCCGTCCATCCCGGGCTCACCAGAAAGCGCGCCCCGGCCGCCACGCACTCCGTGACCTGGGCGGGCGTCAGCACGGTCCCCGCCCCGACCACCGCGTCCGGAACCGCGGCGGCGATCGCCCGGATCGCGTCCAGCGCCGCCGGGGTCCGCAGGGTCACCTCGATCGCGGGCAGCCCCCCGGCCACCAGCGCCCGCGCGAGCGGTACGGCATCGCCGGCGTCCTCGATCACGACGACGGGGACGACGGGCGCGAGGTCCAGCACGGAGGTGGGCATGGCCGACATCCTGCCGGGGTGATGCACACGGCGCAAAGCCCGTTGCGCATGCTGCAATGGGTGGCGTCTCCTGGCGTCTCCTAGTGGATTTCGTCCACCAGCACATCCAGCGCCCAGGCCTGCCCCGCCTTCCCCGGTGCCGCGGCCTCCACCTCGTACCCCAGGTCCCGCAACGCCTCCACCAGCTCACCCGGACCGCGCGGCGCGGTCCCGGCGGTCAGCAGACTCCGTACGATCCGTCCCTTCGTCGCCTTGTTGAAGTGGCTCACCACCTTCCGCGTCGGCGCGTGCAGCACCCGCACGGTCGCCGTCCGCGAGGCCACCTCCCCCCTGGGCTTCCACGCCGCCGCGTACGCCGCCGACCGCAGATCCAGCACCAGCCCCGTCCCGGCCGCCTCCGGCAGCGCCTCGGCCATCGGCTTGCGCCAGTGCGCCCCCAGCGCCCCGAGCCCCGGCAGCCTCACCCCCATCGAGCAGCGGTAGGAGGGGATCCGGTCCGTCACCCGGACCGCACCCCACAGCCCCGAGAACACCAGCAGCGACCGTGCTGCCCGCCGCTTCGCCGCCGCGTCCAGGGAGGCCAGGCCGAGGGCGTCGTACAGCACCCCCGTGTAGATCTCCCCGGCCGGCCGTGCGCCCGCCGTCCGCAGCTCCGCGTTCTTGGTGACCTCGCCGCGCAGCCCCTCGCTCAGCCCGAGGACCTCGCGCGCCTTCTCCTCGTCACCGGCGCACAGGTCGACCAGCTCGGCGAGCACGGCCATGCGGGCGTCCGCGAGCCCCGGCAGGGACAGCGACCGGGGCTCCAGCGGGGCACCACGGCCCGAGGACGCCTTGCCCTCCGAGGGCGGCAGCAGGACCAGCACACGTACTCCTCTTCACCATCAGGTTCTTCGTTTGACGCTTCGCGCCAGCGTAGAGCGCCGGACCGGCACGATGTGACTACGCTCGTCGTATGCCCAGCCGCCACATACGCGTCGAAGGTGCCCCCGAGGCGCCCCTGCGGGCCGCGCTCGCCGCGCTCCGGGACGACCTCGGCATCCCGGACGGCTTCCGGCCCGAGGTGCTCGCGGAGGCCGAGAGCGCCGCCACGTACCCGGCCGTGCCCGCCCACGACGCGACCGACCTCCCCTTCATCACCATCGACCCGCCCACCGCCCAGGACCTCGACCAGGCGATGCACCTCTCCCGGCGCCGCGGCGGCTACCGCGTCCGGTACGCCATCGCCGACGTCGCCGCCTTCGTCGTGCCCGGCGGCGACCTGGACTCCGAGGCACACCACCGGGTGAACACGCTCTACTTCCCGGACGAGCGGGTCCCGCTGCACCCCGCCGTGCTCAGCGAGGGCGCGGCCAGCCTGCTCCCCGGCCAGGCCTGTCCGGCCATCCTGTGGACCATCGACCTGGACGCGGAGGGACGGACCCTGACCGCCGACGTCCGCCGGTCCCTCGTCCGCAGCCGGGCCAAGCTGGACTACGCCGGCGTGCAGCAGCAGATCGACGAGGGGACCGCCGAGGAACCCCTCGCCCTGCTCAAGGAGATCGGCGAGGCGCGCGAACGCCTCGAGGTGGAGCGCGGCGGCATCTCGCTCAACGTGCCCGAGCAGGAGATCGTCGAGTACGACCACACCTACCGGCTCAGTTACCGCGCCCCGCTGCCCGCCGAGTCCTGGAACGCCCAGATCTCCCTGCTCACCGGCATGGCCGCCGCCGATCTGATGCTGGCCCACGGCACCGGCGTCCTGCGCACCCTGCCCACCGCCCCCGACGGCGCCGTCGCGCGGCTGCGGCGCACCGCCACCGCCCTGCACATCGACTGGCCGCACCATGTCTCGTACGCCGCGCTGATCCGCTCCCTGAACCCGCGCCGCCCCCGCCACGCGGCCTTCCTCCAGGAGTGCACCACGCTGCTGCGCGGCGCCGGCTACACGGTCTTCCGGGACGGCGTGCTGCCCGCGGCCAGCACCCACGCGGCCGTGGCCGCCCCCTACGCGCACTGCACCGCGCCGCTGCGCCGCCTGGCCGACCGCTACGCCTCGGAGCTGTGCCTGGCGGCGGCGGCCGGCGAGTCCTCACCCGACTGGGTGCTGATGGCGCTGGACCTGCTCCCCAAGGAGATGGCCGAGGGCTCGCGGCGGGCGGGCACGGTGGAGCGGGAGTGCGTCGACATCGTCGAGGCGGCCCTGCTCAAGGACCGGGTCGGGGAGGTCTTCGACGGGTGCGTGGTGGAGGTCGAGCCGCGTCAGCCGAGCGTGGGGAAGGTGCTGTTGCAGCAGCCCGCCGTCATAGGCCGGATCGAGGCCGGCGCGCCTCTTCCGCTGGGCGAGCGGTTGCCGGTGCGGCTGACCCAGGCCGATCCGGGGACGGCGAAGGTGCGGTTCGCGCCCGCGTGAGCCGTCGTACGAGACCGGTGGCGTCGTCGGCGTGGAACCGCACGACGCTCACCTCGCGGCGGCGGCCCAGCAGGGTGAAGTGGGTCAGGGGCACGGCCAGTTCGAGGGTGACGGAGGTCTGGGAGCCGATCGGCACGTCGAGCCGGTCCTCGGCGCCGCGGTCGTGCTGGTAACGCGTCTCGCGCCGCACGGACCTGATCGCGTCCAGCGGGACGCGCAGGTCGAGCCGGACGCCGTGGCGGACGTGCAGCGCGTCCGGGGTCAGCAGGTGCGGGTGGACCACGGAGGCCGCGTGCAGGCCCACGACGAAGAGGACCGTGTAGACGTCCAGGACCAGCACGATCCGGTGCACGACCGGCCAGTCGCGCAGCAGCACCGACAGGGCGACCGTCTCGATCACGCACACGAACGCGAGCCCGGCCATCATGGCGCCCTGGCCCCGGGCGTACCCGAACCGCTCCCCGGTCCCCTTGGTGCGGCGGGCGGCCCACAGCACCAGACTCGCCAGCAGCCGCACCTCGTGCCGGAGCACGGCGTACACGGCCTTCACGGCCGTTCTCCGCTGACGATGTCCAGCGCCCGGCGGATCGCGGCGGCCTGCGCGGGGGCGAGGTCGGCGTAGAGGGCGCGCAGGAAGCTGTCCTCATGGTCCACGGCGCCGTCGGGGAAGACCTCGCGCGGGATGCAGTCCGCGAGGACCCGGGCGGCCTCGGCCACCCGGGGGTCGCCGAGGTCCGCGTCGGCGAGCGCGTCGAGCAGGGCGTAGGCCTCGTGGACCCGGGCCGTCGCCTGCGACGACCCGGCGATGGCACCGGCGAGGGACAGCAGCCGTTCCCGTGCCGCCGGGTCGGCCACCGTGTCCATCAGGGCGAACACCTCACGGTCCCGGGCGGCCATCGGGGAACCGGCCAGCCGCGGAGCTGTCTCGGCGAACAGCGCGGCCAGTTCGGGCGAGACCGGCCCCTCGGCGGGCAGCTCACCCGCGTCCAGCAGGGCTCGCAGCCGCTGCCGCCGGTCCCGGATCTCCCCCTCCTGCCGGGCCAGGTCCTCGTCGAGTTCGGTGAGCACTTCGACGAGGTCCTTGCCGGCGTCGTCCGCGAGCACGTCCCGCACCTCGGCGAGCCCGAGCCCGAACTCGGTCAGCCGCCGGATCCGGGCGAGGACCACGGCATGCCGGAGGGTGTAGTCCCGATAGCCGTTGGAGAGGCGCTCGGGCTCGGGCAGCAGGCCCAGGTGGTGGTAGTGCCGCACCGCGCGCGTGGTGACGCCGACGGTGGCGGCGAGTTCTCCGATCCGCATGCCACCAGTACAGACGTTGACGTCGCGGCAGGGTCAAACGACGGGCGTCACGCGCCGACGAACCAGCGGGCCAGGGTGTCGTCGAGGCCGTCTCCCTGGTCGTGCCCGTCCGCCCCGTCCGCGGCCCAGGCCACGAATCCGTCGGGCCGCACGAGGAGACCGGTCAGCTCGGGCCGCCCCGGGCAGACCGCGGAGACGACGTCCACCCGGTCGCCGTACCCCTCCGCCCGGGCGCGCAGCTTCGGGTCGTCGGCGAGGTCGAAGAGGACCGCCCGGCCGTCGTGCAGCCGGTCGCCGAGCCGGGTGCCGTCGGAGAACTCCAGGTCAGGGGCGCTCCGCCCGGTCAGCGGGTGCTCGCCGGGCAGCTCGTACCGCTGCCGGACACCGGAGATCTGCTTGACGAGGTACGTCGTCCCGTCCCTCGTCAGCGCGAGATCGGTGACCACCCGGCGCAGGGCGCGGGCGTGCCGGTCGGGCCGCATCACGGCGATCTGGGCCCGGGTCCAGTCCAGCACCCAGGCGCCGACCGGATGCCGTTCGCCGGTGTAGCTGTCGAGCAGCGACTCCGGGGCCCGGCCGCGTGTGACGGCGGCCAGCTTCCAGCCGAGGTTCATGGCGTCGCCGAGGCCGAGGTTGAGCCCCTGTCCGCCGAACGGCGAGTGCACATGCGCCGCGTCCCCGGAGAGCAGCACCCGGCCCTCGCGGTAGGTGCTCGCCTGCCGGGCGTTGTCGGTGAACCGGGTCGACGAGTGCACCTCGTGGATGGTCACCTCGGGCACCCCCGACACCCGGCGCAGGGCGGCCTGGAGCTCCTCGGCGGTGATGGGCGCGGAGCGGTCGGCGGGCGGCCCGTCGAACTCGACGGTGAGTATCCGGCCGGGGAAGGGCCCGTTGACGTACGTCCCGACGTCGGTGGTGTTCCACCCTTTCCCGAGCCGCTCGCCCCCGCTCATCTCCACGACCGCCTGATAACCGGTGATCTCCGGCTCGGTACCGGGGAAGTCGATCCCGGCGAGCTTGCGGACGGTGCTCCGCCCGCCGTCACACCCGACGAGCCAGCCGGCCCGGACCGTCTCGGAGGTGCCCAGCCGTACGGTGACGTTGTCGTCGCCGGCGTCGAAGCCGGTCAGCTCCACGCCCCGGCGGACCTCGACGCCGAGCCGCTCGGCGCGGGCGCCCAGGATCCGCTCCAGGTCGGCCTGCGGGACACCGAGGCCGACCCGGTCGGCGGGGCCGATGTCGGCGAACGCCGGGTCGGAACCGTCGAACAGGTCACCGCGCATCATGATCCCGGCGAAGTGCCCGGCGAACTTCGGGGGAGTACGGGGCGCGTCCTTCGGGGGAGTGGAGGGCGCGTCCTGCGGGGCAGTCCGGGGCGCGTCCTTCAGGGGGGTGCCGGGCGCGTCGGCGCCGCGGTCCCCGAGGAAGGCCTGCAACCGCCAACGGTTCCTCTCCCAGGCCTCCGCGAGCTCGGGCAGCATGCCCCGCCGGTAGAGGGCCACCGCACCGGCCGTGTTGATGCCGCCCGCCTTGATGGTCACGTCCACCTCGGCCAGCCGCTCCACGACCAGCACCCGCGCCCCGCCGAGCCGCAGCTCCCCGGCGAGAAAGAGCCCGACGGGGCCGCCGCCGGCCACCACCACGTCGTACATGTCCACGTCCTTGCGCTCTGTTGTCGTCGTAGTCATGACTTCACTGTAGTCACTAAAAGTTTCGAGCGGCTATAGTTTTCCTGTGATCGATGAGAACAGGCCAGGGGAGTCCCTGCGGGAGCGCAAGAAGCGGCAGACGCGGCAGCGGATCTCGAACGTCGCCACGGTGATGTTCCGGGAACACGGCTTCGACCAGGTGACCGTCGCCGAGGTCGCGCGGGCGGCGGGCGTCTCGGCGATGACCGTCTTCAACTACTTCCCGCGCAAGGAGGACCTGTTCCTCGACCGCATCCCGGAGGCCGTCCAGGCCTTCTCCGGGGCGGTACGGGACCGCGCCCCCGGCGAACCCCCGCTCACGGCGCTGCGCCGCCTTGCCTTCCGGTTCATCGACGCGGGGCACCCGCTGGGCGGCGTGGGGGAGGGCTTCGAGGGCTTCTGGCCGGTCGTGGCCGCCTCGCCGGCGCTGCTGGCGCGCGCCCGCGAGGGGGCCGAGGAGGTGGAGCGGGCGCTGGCCGGAGCGCTCGCCGAGGCCGGACAGACCGACCCGGAGCTGCTGGCGGCCGTGACCGTCGCCGCGTACCGCTCGGTGTGTGTCACCTCCGTGCGGCGCCAGCTCGCGGGCGAGCCGTTCCCGGAGATCGCGCGGGACCACCGGGAACGGATGGGGGCAGCGTTCGACGCACTGGAGCGGATGGAGCGGACGGGGCATGAAACCGGCACCTGAGCGCGTTGCAGGTGTGAGGTCTAGGGGGTACCGAAGGTGGCGGAACAAGCACGGTGGACGAGGGCTCGACTGGGCCGCTGCGGGCCGCCGCTCGACCTGCTGACGGCGCATTTCGAGCGCCACATCTACGCCCCGCACGCGCACGCGGAGTTCACGATCGGGGTGTGCGTGGGCGGCTCCGAGATCATCGACTACCGGGGCGGCCACATCCGCAACGGCCCCGGCGCGATCGTCGTACTGGCCCCCGGCGAGATGCACACCGGCGGCCCGGCCACCCCGACCGAGGGCTACGCCTACCGTGCCCTGTACGCGGACCCGTCCCTGTTGGCGGAGGGCACCCTGGGCTCCGGCACACCGCACTTCCGCGAGCCGGTACTGGACGACCCGGAACTGGCCGCGGCCCTCCGCCAGGCCCACACCGACCTGGCCACCTGCCCCGACCCGCTGGAAGCGGAATCCCGCCTCCCCTGGCTGCTGACGGCCCTGTCCCGCCGCCACTCCACGGCCCGCCCGGCAGCGGACCCCGTCCCCGGGGCGCAGGGGATATCCCTCCTCGTCCGGGACAGACTCGCCGACGAACTCACCGCCCCACCCTCACTCTCCGACCTGGCCGCCGACCTGGGCCTCTCCCGCTACCAGCTCCTCAGGGCCTTCCGTACGACGATGGGCGTCCCGCCGTACGCCTGGCTGGCGCAGTACCGGGTGACCCGGGCCCGCGCCCTCCTGGACTCGGGCCTGCGCCCGGCGGAGGTGGCGACCCTGGTGGGCTTCGCGGACCAGGCCCACCTCACCCGCTGGTTCCGCCGAGTACTGGGCGTGACCCCGGCGGCGTACCGCAACAGCGTTCAAGACGCGGGACGGCCCTGACGCGCAGGCTCTGTACATGACTGCACGAGGCTGGTTCCTCTTCTCCCTCATGGGAGTGATCTGGGGCATCCCCTATCTGATGATCAAGGTGGCGGTGGACGAGGTGTCCCCGTCGATGGTGGTGTTCGCGCGTTGTGCGGTGGGCGCCCTGCTCCTCCTCCCGCTGGCGATCCGCCAGGGCGGCCTGTGGCTGACCATCCGCACCCACTGGCGCCCGATGCTGGCTTTCGCCTGCATAGAGATCATGGGCCCCTGGTTCACGCTCACGGACGCCGAACGCCACCTGTCCAGCTCGACGGCGGGCCTGCTGATCGCGGGCGTGCCGATCGTGGGCGTGGTCGCGGCGCGCTACTTCGGCGACACGGAACACCTGGGTGCCCGCCGGATCGCGGGCCTCCTGATCGGCCTGGCCGGCGTGGGCGTCCTGACCGTCCCCCACCTGACCGGCGGCGACGCCCGCTCCCTCGGCGAGGTCCTGCTCACGGTGGTCGGCTACGCGACGGCGCCCCTGATAGCGGCCCGCCGCCTGAAGGACGTCCCGACCCTGCAGCTCATAGCCCCCTGCCTGACCCTGGCCACCCTGGTCTACGCTCCCGCGGCGGCGGTCACCTGGCCCACCTCGATGCCCTCCTCCGGCGCCCTCCTCTCCCTCCTCGCCCTGGGCGTCCTGTGCACAGCGGTCGCCTTCGTGGCCTTCCTGGAACTCATCAAGGAGATAGGACCGACCCGCTCGACGGTGATCACGTACGTCAACCCGGCGGTGGCGGTGGCGGCCGGGGCCCTCTTCCTGAACGAGCGCTTCACCGCGACGATCGCGGTCTCCTTCGCGCTGATCCTGGCGGGGTCGGTGCTGGCGACGATGGCCTCGGCGCCGAAGGTGCAGGCAGACCCGGTGCTGGGGGCCTCGGCACCGAAGGCGCCGACAGCCCCGGTGCTGGGCCGTCCCGCCCGTCAGTGGCTCCGCCGCGGGCCGGAGCCCCGGCCGGAACGAGACGAGGCCGGCGCCCGGTAGCATGGTCCACACGGCAGACGAGCCGGGCGGACGGCCGCGTGAAGTCCCCTCAGGGGGCTTCCCGAGGAACGTCCGGGCTCCACAGGGCAGGGTGGTGGCTAACGGCCACCCGAGGCGACTCGCGGGACAGTGCCACAGAAAGCAGACCGCCGGGGACCTCGGTCCTCGGTAAGGGTGAAACGGTGGTGTAAGAGACCACCAGTGCCCAGGGTGACCTGGGCAGCTAGGTAAACCCCACCCGGAGCAAGGTCAAAAGGAAGCACCCCGGTGCTTCTGCGGGGACGTTCGAGGGCTGCCCGCCCGAGCCCCCGGGTAGACCGCACGAGGCCGGTGGCAACACCGGCCCTAGATGGATGGCCGTCACCCCGGCACCCGCGAGGGACCGGGGAACAGAACCCGGCGTACAGCCCGACTCGTCTGCCGCCAAGGGTCCCTGACCAGCGAAAGCGCTGGTCAAAGGCCTTTCTTTGCGGGATCAAGGGCTCGCTCGCACCCAGTTCCGTACCGGTTCAAACCGGACCGCTCGGCTGCGTAAGTAGCCGCGAGAGTAGCCATGAATCGTGGGGCCGGAGATCGGCCGCGGAGGGGGCTGGCCAGGTGCAGACGGCCTCTGTCCTGGGGCATCGGGACGGTTCCGCCGCGATGCTTGAGCATGCAGTGCAGCCGCTCCTGGCTCGTACCTCTCAGACAGCCCTGCTTGAGAAACCGCTCTGGAAGCGAGCCGACGGGCAGGGCCGGAGTTCATGGCCACGGCGCTTCACTGGCGATGAATGACTGTCCAGGAGAGCGAGCGATCGGTCGCGGGTGGTGGCCCTCCGAATGTCCGTGCGTGGCTACCTACAAGCCCGAACGCCCCTTAACGCTGCGCCAGCGCACATGCGTCGGTCCAGACTGGCTCCGTGACCTGCCCGGGTCATCACCGGGATATCTGCAGCCGCGGCCGCGTTGAGCATGCTTGTCGCCTGCTGACCTACCGGCGTGGTCGACCCCATCTCTCCGCCAAGGTCAAGATGCTCGGGATTCCGTGAACCTTCTCGCCCGGAATGCCGACTCTCTGTGTGACGGACGGTGCAGCGCAGGGAGGCGTGGTGGGCGGCGACGGGTTGTTGGTGGTGCGCTGCCAGTTTGGGGAGAGGGAGGCGTTCGGCGAACTGGTGGCCCTGTGGCACCCCCGGCTGTGCCGCTATGTCCGGGGCATGGTCAGTGGGGCGCTTTGGTGCGCGGTCTGCCGCGGCTGCGGCAGCTGGAGCGGTTCGCCCCCTGGCTGTTCACCATCGTCCGGCGCACGGTCACCGAGCATCTGCGACAGACGTACAAGGCTCCGGAGACGGCCATGGAGGAAGCCGCGACTGTAGTCGCCGACGACGAGCTCGGCAGCGTGCTCACCATGATGCAGATCGAGGCAGGTCTTACCGCTCTGCCGCCCTTGGAGCGCGAGGTGCTGATCCTTTTCCACCTGGAGGACCTGCCACTGGAGTCTGCGCGGAGGCGCTCGGTGTACCGGCCGGCACGGTCAAGAGCAGGCTGTATCGCGCTCGGCGCATGCTGCGCAACCACCTTGCCGAGAAGGGATACGAGGCATGAGCGAGCAGAACCGCGCAGCGCAGCGGGCCGTGCCCGAGCAACTGGAGCGCGCGCTGGCCACGGAGGTGTCGATGCGGTCCCGGCTGCGCCACGTGGCAGTGGGCCTGGCCGGGGGATGCGGCGCGGGGCCACCGAGCCGGATGCTCTGCCGACGCGTACCCAGGCCGCCTTCGCCGGACTGATCGCCATCGGCCTGGCCTGGGCCGTCCTCGCCGGCTGGGTGCTGAGCAGGCGTCGGCCGCTGTTCGCCCGGGACCGGGTGCTGTCCGCCCGGATCGCACTGGCGGCGACCGTGGTGACCGCCTGGCCGGGGTGGCGCTGCCTGCAGTCCGCGGCAGCACCGCCGACCTGGTGGCCACCGCTGCGGGCGGGGTCATCCTCACCGCCGCCGCGATGCTCACCCTGGTACGGGCGCGGCGCCGCCGACGCGAACTACTGCGACTGCGGGACGCCTTGCGACAAGACACCCCAGAACTACCTCGCCCGCCTCCATCTGCGAGGAGCAGCGATCTGGATGTGCAGCCTCCGGTGATCACGACTTCAGACAGGCCTAGTTGGGTCCCGCCGCCGTGCAATCCTCCTTGTGGCGAGGGCCATTGGTCCTGCGTTGCGACGTGTCCGCGTGGTAGAAACCTGATGCTGTTCCCACGCTCTGACCGCTTCCGCCGGCCAGTTGCCCTCGGACGTTAGGAGCCCTCGGCTGTGCCACCCACTCTGTATCGCGACACTGGTTACACGCTCCGGCACCTGATCGAGAACATCGAAGGCGGCCGTATCGGACTCCCCGACATCCAACGCCCGTTCGTCTGGTCCGCGGCGAAGACCCGCGATCTCTTCGACTCGATGTATCGGGGCTACCCGATCGGCACCCTGATGTTCTGGGAGACCGGCGCTGAGGTGGGGACGCGGCAGATCGGAACGCAAGCCGGCGATCGAGCACCCCAGCTGTTGGTCGTTGACGGGCAGCAGCGGCTCACCGCCCTGTTCGCTGTCCTCACCGGACGCAAGATCGTCACCAAGTCTTTCGACGAGATCAACGTTCGCATCGCGTTCCGCCCGGAGGACCAGACTTTCGAGGTCACGGACGCGGCGATCGAGCGTGACGCCCACTTCATTCCGGACATCACCGCGCTCTGGACCCACGGCGGTTACAAGCCCACCGTCCGGCAGTTCTTTCAACGGCTCGAACAGACCAGCGGACAGCCTTTGTCGGACGCTGCCAAGGATGAGCTCGAAGAACGCATTGACAGGGTCCGGGACCTGCACGAGTTCCGCTTCCAGGTTGTGGAACTGGGCGCTTCGGCCAACGAGGAGCAGGTCGCCGACATCTTCGTGCGCATCAACTCCGAAGGCGTGAAGCTCAACCAGTCCGACTTCATTCTCACCCTGATGTCAGTGCATTGGGAGAAGGGCCGCCGCCAGCTCGAAGACTTCAGCCGCAGCGCGGTGATCGCAGGACTCCCCGGTCCGAGCCCTCGGAACGCCTTTCTGGATCCCAGCCCGGACCAACTGCTGCGCGTAGCCGTCGCTTTTGCCTTCCGGCGCGCCCGGCTGCAGCACGTCTATAGCGTCCTGCGAGGAAAGGACCTCGAAACCGGCAAGGTCACCGCCGCTCGACGGCAGGAGCAGTTCGACCGGCTCGCCCAAGCACATACGAAGGTCCTGGACCTGACCTGCTGGCATGAGTTCTTCCAGTGCGTCACGGCGGCCGGCTTCCGCAGCCGCAAGATGATCACCTCCGACAATGCCCTGCTGTACAGCTACACGATCTGGCTGATCGGACGCCACGACTTCGGGCTGACTGCCGATGAACTCCGCCCCGTGATCGGACGGTGGTTCTTCATGGCGCACACCACCGGCCGGTACTCCAACTCGCCGGAGTCACAGATGGAGTTCGATCTGGGACGCATCGGAAGTCTGCCGCCAGGTGACGGCCGAGCCTTCACCGCGGAGCTCGACCGGATCATCGCAGCGAACTTCACCGGCGACTACTGGGACATCTCCCTGCCAAACCGGTTGGACACCTCCTCGTCGCGTTCACCGGTGCTGTTCGCTTACCAGGCGGCGCTCAACATCCTTGACGCCGAAATGCTCTTCGGCGACCAACGAATCCGTGATCTGCTGGACCCATCAGTCAAACCCGCCAAGGCTGTCGACCGGGACAACCTGTTCCACCGCAAGGCGCTCGCCAGACTGGGTATCACCGACCGGCGCCAAGTCAATGCCATCGCCAACATGGCCTACGTGACGTGGCCGGCAGATGGACAGTCCAACACCGACGCACCACATGACTACTGGCCGAGAATCACGGACGCGATGGACCCGGAGGCGCTCGAGCGGCAGGTACGGTGGCACGCGCTCCCGGTCGGCTGGGAACAGCTCGACTATTTCACCTTCCTGGAACGGCGGCGCCAGCTGATCGCCAAGGTCGTGCGGGAAGCGTTCGAAACCCTTACGGGGGAACGCCCCTCGTACGTCCCGACCACCCCGGCAGACATGATCGCCGCCGGCGAGTCCCAGGGCACCGAGTTCAAGGCCAGCGCCCGCTGGAACGTGCACACCCGGCAGGCCGACAAGTCCCTACGGCACAACATCGTCAAGGCCGTCTGCGGCTTCCTGAACGGCGAGGGCGGAAACCTGTTTATCGGAGTCGCCGACGACGGGACTGTCCTCGGCATCGAGAACGACCTCACCACTCTGGAGTCGCAGGCCGATGTCGACGGATACGAGCTCTTCGTACGCCAACTCCTCGACAGCAGCCTGTCGACCCCCACAGCGACCACCGTCCGCGTACGCTTCCCCGAAATTTCCGGCAACGTCGTCTGTCAGATCAGCGTTGCCGCAGCAGGTAGGCCGGTGTTCGCCAAGCCCGCCAAGGGCGGCAACGGCGCCACCGACTTCTGGGTCCGGGTCGGCAACGCCACCAAGCAGCTCCACGGCGATGACCTCCTGCGCTACCAGGATGAACACTGGGGATGAGCGTCCTTATGGCCAGCCCTCCGAGCAGAGGGGAATGTGAACTGGTCCGGGTTTGATCGAGACTCTTCTCCGCCGCCCTCCCGGAACGCCTCGCCGTGGCCACGGTGGCGGCCCGCTTGGCCGACTTCGAAAGCGCCAGCTTGGTGCTTGGCGAGCCGACGCGCTTTCAGTACGACGGATGAAGCGGCGAGGACCTGATTTCGGTCTACCGCAAACAGACCGACCACCCATTGAGCCAACGGATCCACATCGGTGAGAACGGCGAGGTGAAGATCACCGGAAAGGCAAGCTCTATCTGAACATGAGCGGCAATATCAAGCACACGTTGGAATATCGGGGTGCCGGCGGCCAGAGCGTCTCCTTCAAGATCCCCGAAAACTACCTGGCCAAGACCCGCGAGTCCGCTCTGCCGCAGAACAAGGACGATCATCCTGACGGTGCCGCCTTCACCCGCGCGGAATGGAAAGCCTGCCGGAAAACTCCGATTCGACCAAGGGGAAAGACCTCTACGGAATGCTGGCCAAGCTCCTCAACGAACAAGGGGAAAGACCTCTACGGAATGCCGGCCAAGCTCCTCAACGAACTCCGCGACAACATCATTACGGGCTCCGGAAGTGTCGTACAGGAACGATAGGATCGTGCGATGATTCACAGCGGGGAGAGTGTCGCCGCCGAACTGGACCGCGTTCGGCAGCGCCCCGCGATCGATTCGGCTCCGTCGGTTCTGGCCGCTTTCACTGTCGATGTATTTGAAGGGACTCCCGAGGCGTACGCGCTACGCGTACGTCGCGTTCTGTCGGCCGCCCTCCACCTGGCCTGCACGGTGGAGTTCGGCGATGAAGATCTGCCGACGGACGAGTTCCCTGACTGGTTCAGGGCGGTGTCCGTCCGGGACGGTGAGGCGCCGCAACCGGAATTCGCCCGACACGGCCGCACCGCCTACGTGGACCGTAGCGGTGGAGGCTCTTGGTCCTTGCAGAACTGGATCTATCGGTTCGACCCGGAAGAGGACTCTCGCGGCTGGGAGTTCTGGGACATCGTCCCGGTGGGGCCGTCGCGGGTCTGCGTCTGGGTCGACAGCTGGGGGGAGTCCTTCTTCGGCTCCCTTGAGCTGCTGTGGCTGCTGTACGTGGCCGGTGCCACGCACGTCGAGGGACCGGAAGTTCACAAGGCGGGTACGTGGGCGTCCGAGGCGCGCGGTTGGTGACGGAGGCAGAGCGGGGGCGCATCGTGCGGGCGGCATGGGCCGATTCCACGAGCGAGTACCGGCTTGGTTGGCGGAACGGTTTCGGTCGGTCGAAAACCGGGCGCCCCTGTCCCGACCGCTCGGAAGGAGACGTGAACTAGCGGGCAGGGGAAGGGAGTTCGATCGTAGGATGTGCTGCGGATGGTCCCCGCCCCGGTTGAAGGACGTGCACGACTCATGAGTGACCCTGTGACGACGCCCGAGCCGGCGGAGCAGCAGAAGATCGATACGTCGGTGCCGCACTCCGCCCGTATCTGGAACTACTGGCTGGGCGGCAAGGACAACTACCCCGTCGACGAGCAGGCCGGTGACGCGTACACCGAGGTGTTTCCCGGGATCGTCACCATCGCCCGCTCCAGCCGTGGCTTCCTGCGGCGCAACATCGCGTATCTCGTCTCCGAGGCGGGTATCCGGCAGTTCCTGGACGTCGGTACCGGGCTTCCGACCGCGCAGAACACCCACGAGGTCGCCCAGGGGCTCGCTCCCGAGGCGCGGATCGTCTACGTCGACAACGATCCGCTGGTGCTCGCCCACGCCCGTGCGCTGCTGTACTCCACCGACGAGGGCGCGACCGCCTACATCGACGCCGACGTGAACGACCCGGATCGCATTCTTGAAGTCGCCGCCAGGACGCTGGACTTCGGTCGTCCCACCGCGCTCATCCTCAGCAACATCCTGGGCCATGTCGCCGACTACGACCAGGCGCGTTCCATCGTCACCCGGCTGATGGGCGCTCTGCCCTCGGGTAGTTACCTCTCCATCAACGACGGGTCCCGTGGCATTGACCCCGTGTTCGAGCAGGCCCAGGACGCCTACAACAGCAGCGGCGCCGTTCCGTACAACCTGCGCTCCATCGATGAGATCACCGCGTACTTCGACGGTCTGGAGCTTGTCGACCCCGGTGTCGTCTCGGTGACGGAGTGGCGTCCGGAGCCCGGTTCGGGCGTCCCGGAGGTCGTCGCCGAGCACGGTGGACTTGCGCGTAAGCCGTAACGACAGGAGTGGTCTCACGGGGCGCCTGGTGCCGGAAGGGCCCCTGCGCCGCGATGGGCTGCTCCACTGCGCACAACCTTCCGGAACGCCGCCGGTCTGAACAGACACACACACCTGCGCGAGCTACCGGGGGTAGTCATGCGACGGATAGGTACTGCACTGGCCGCGATGATGCTGGCGGGCGGCGGTCTGCTGGCCGGGACGGTTCCGGCGGTGGCCGCGCCGACGGCCGCCGTGGACTGCGCCGTGACGTGGGGGAGTCTCGAGAAGAGCGGTGACTCTGGTGCCGCACGGCGCCTGGCCGACGTGCGGGCCGGACAGCACGAGTGCTTCGACCGGCTGGTCTTCGATGCCCAGGGGACGGGGGCCGACCCGATCGGGTACACGGTTCGCTACGTCGACGTGCTGCACCAGGACCCGTCCGACGTCGTGGTTCCGATCAAGGGCGGAGCCATTCTGGAGATCTCGCTGTTCTCCCCGCGCTACGACCCGGCAACCGGACAGCCGTACCCGACGCTTCCGTCCGTCAACGTCACCGGGTACCGGACCTTCCGGGAGTTCAAGGTCACAGGTGGCTCCGAGGGCTACACCCAGGCCGGACTGGGCGTCCGCGCCCGGCTGCCGTTCCGGGTCTTCCAGACGGCCAACCATCTCGTGGTGGACGTGGCTCACACCTGGTGATCCTGTACGGGCGCCACTGTGCCGTATATCACGGTGTCGCGGTGGCGCAGGCAGGGGGCCGAGACCGGTGCCGGTTGCCGGGTGCGGATCCCGGGTGCCGGGTGCCGGATTCGGGTGCTGGTTGCTGGGTGCTCCGGCCTTCCGCGACAGGCGTTGGTCGGGGCGGCCGGGGAACCTGCCGGTGTGCGGCGGGAACAGTATGTTCGGCCGGCGCTGTTGCAGCGGTCGAGGAAGCGGTGTCGCGAGGGCGATGAAAATCGGTGTGCCCGGTCGTCTTTCATTAGGGGGCGGGCGCTCGACCATGTACCCGCCGTGGACTCAGACCGAGGATTTCCCAGCAGGAGGACTGTTTTATGAACGACCGGCCCTTGACGCTCATGGCCGTGCACGCCCACCCCGACGACGAGGCCACGAGTACCGGAGGCGTCCTCGCGCGGTATGCGGCGGAGGGCGTGCGCACGGTCCTCGTGACCTGTACCGACGGCGCTTGCGGTGACGGGCCGGGGGGTGTCAAACCGGGTGATCCCGGGCATGACCCGGCGGCCGTCGCCGCGATTCGGCGTCAGGAGCTGGAGGCCAGCTGCGAGATCCTGAAGATCAGTCACCTGGAGATGCTGGGCTACGGCGACTCCGGGATGATGGGCTGGCCGTCCAACGACGCCCCCGGGGCGTTCTGGCAGACGCCGGTGGAGGAGGGGGCCGCACGGCTTGCGGAACTCATCCGGCAGTACCAGCCCGATGTGGTCGTCACCTATGACGAGAACGGCTTCTACGGGCACCCCGACCACATCCAGGCCAACCGCATCACGATGGCGGCGCTGGCGATGACCGACTCCGCGTCGAAGGTGTACTGGACGACGATGCCCCGCTCGGCGATGCAGCGGTTCGGGGAGGTCATGCGCGAGTTCGGTGAGGAGATGCCGGAGCCGGATCCCGCCGAGGCCGCCGCGCTTGCCGAGATCGGACTGCCCGACGAGGAGATCACCACCTGGGTGGACACCACCGGGTTCGGCGGCCAGAAGTTCGACTCGCTGGCCGCGCACGCCAGCCAGGGCGAGAACATCTTCTTCCTCAGGATGGGCCCGGAGAAGTTCACCGAGTTGATGGGCGTCGAGACCTTCGTACGCGTCCAGGACACCACCGGCGCGGCCGTGCCCGAGAACGACCTGTTCGCCGGACTGCGCTGACCGCGCGCACCCCGGTCGGCCCGCTGCGCCGCCCCGCAGGGGGACGGTGAAGCGGCAGTCCGCCTCGATCGGAACCTGGGCGAGGGGGGAGGGGCGGGGGCCGTAACGGCGATCAGGAGCCGCCGGTCCCGCCCGTCGTGCACCGCTCATACGCCGCCACCAGCTCCCCCACCCCCAGTACCGGCCCCTCCGGGTCCTTCGCCGCGTCGTCCCAGCGGCGCAGGGACACCGCGTCCTCGGCCATCGGGTGGGCGGCGAAGGCGGCGGTCTCCGTCTCGTCCATCGGGCCGCCCTGGACCTTCAGGGACGCGATGGACGCCGGGCTGAGCAGGGCCCGGTACGGGGGGTCCGTGGCCACCAGGTAGCGCTTGGCCGGGACATGCTGGGCGATGATCCAGGCCGCGCGTTCGCTCAGGTGCCGGCGGGCCCACGCCGCGCCCGCCAGCTCGTGCGGCAGGCCCGGGTGCTCGGCCCGCACCTGCTTCGCCCTGCCGATGTCGTGCAGCGCGGCGGCGACCACCAGTTCGTCGTCGGCGCCCGCCGCCGCCGCGAGGTGGGCGGCCTGGAGGGCGTGGGTGCGCTGGTCGACCGGCTCCCCGCCGTAGGGGAGGACCGCGAGGCCGTCGATCAGTTCGGCCAGTCGGTCACTCGTGAGTGTGTTCATGATTCCTCCGTGTCGGAAGCCCTGCGCGAAGCTGTGTCGGGCCGGTCCCTGATCTCCGGATACCTGGCCGTACTCACATCGGGAACGGTGTCCGTCCAACTCGTCCGGACAACTTGCCGTCGGCCAACGGCCCCGACCCGGAAAGTGAACAGTCCGGACAGACGTAGCGCGTTCTTTGCGCTCCTGTTCCTTCGGTGGGGCGGTCGGCATCCCGTCGCGCATGATGGGACACCCGCGTCCACCCGCCCGCCCCAGGAGCCCCGCCATGCCCGACCCCACTGGTGGCCATGACCAGTTGACGGCTCGTCTCGCCGGTCACACCCAGGCCTTCGAGAAGCTCTTCGCGGAGTACTTCGACTCCCTGGGCGGTGCCCTCGACCCCCCCTCGTTCAGCAGGTTCACCCCGGAGTGCCTGGACCTGCTGAGGGAACTGTCCCTGCGCGGCGGCAAGCGGATCCGTGTGGTCATCCTCCACGAGGCGGCCCGCCTGGTGACGGACGGGCCGGTGCCGGGACTGGACAGCCGGTGCGCGCGTCGCGCGGGCCCGCCCGGGAGGTGGCGACGCCCGGCCGGTCCCTCTGCGCGGGCGGGCGTATGACTAGACGGGCGTATGGCCCTCCAGATAGACCCGTACGAGTCCGGGAAGCCCGGCGTCGATGGCTTCCGCGAACGGGGACCACCGGAACTGCTCCGGGCCGAGCCGAGCCTCTGCGGACGGGGTTTCGGACAACAACTGGCACACCGCGAACGAGCGCGCGTCCGTCGGAGCCGTATCCGTTGAAGCCGTATCCGTTGAAGCCGTGTCCGTCGGAGCCGTTTCCCTCGGAGCAGCGTCCGCCGGTCGTAGCAGCGTTGAGCCGTCGGTGAGATAACCGGTGAGCTCGTACACCAGGCGCGCCGCGGTGGCCGTCGCCGATTCGGCTGGTTCAGGAGTCCCTGACGGCAGTTCCCAGCCGCCCTTCTCGTTCACCAGCAGCAGACGCCCGTCGTACACGACGACCGCGGCCACCACGCTCCCGGCAGCCTGCTCCGACATCATGACCCACCCCTGCCCTCCCGCTCCGTCTGACTGCCGGCCGTCCGGCCACGTCAGCGCGACGCATGCTTCCTACCCTGGACACACCGGCTCACGCCGCGCGGCCACCCGCCCTGCCCCGTGGCCGCCCCTTCAGCCGCTGACGAGGCCCACGACGAGATTGATGGCGGTGGCGAGAATGCCGGTGCCGAAGACGTAGGACAGCAGGGTGTGGCGCAGCACGATCGCCCGGATCGCCGAACTCGACACATCGGTGTCGGACACCTGGTAGGTCATGCCGAGGTTGTAGCTGAAGTAGAAGAAGTCCCGGTACGCCGGAGGGTCGTCCGAATTGAAGTCGATCCCGCCCGCCGAGTCGTAGTACACGTAGGCGTAACGGGCGGCGTACATCAGATGCAGCGCGGCCCAGGCCGTGAAGACGCCGCACAGGGCGATGGCCGCCGCCACGTGGCCGGGATCGGACCTGCCGCGCAGGAGCAGCAGCACGATGGCGGCCAGCGCGCACAGGGCCACCGCGACCACAACGAGTTCCTCCGTCCCGGGGCGGAAGTCCTCACGCCGCGCATTGCGGTGGGTGACCGTGGCGTCCATCGGCCACAGCACCGCCCAGCCCGCCAGGACGAAGCACAGTTCCGTCGTGGCGATCGCGGCCAGTGCGCCCAGTGCTCCGTCGGTGGCCAGCGCCGCGGCCACGCCGACCACCGCTCCGACGACCGCCGCGATGACGAGGCGGGGCACGGCATCCAGGGGCAAGGAGCGTCTCATGCGTCATCACGCTAGTGGCGTCGCCGCCGGTCAGCGTGTTTTACGGCGTCTGGTCGGCACGGCGGGGCGCGGGGCCGTCCGCTTGGGCGAACTCGCCGGCCTCCTCGCCGGCCTCCTCGCCGACCTCCTCGGTGGGCTTCGGCATCCGCAGCTCGAGGCCGGTGCCGCCGTCGCTCCTCGAAGAGCGCCTACGCGCACCCAGGTTCACGGCACCTGGGAACAAGCCGGACGCCGCCTGACGGCGCGCCGGTGTGGGGCCGGCACAAGCACACCGCCGGCGGCGGGCGTCCGGGCGCCTGCGTGACAAACCGGGGGGCGCGAAGGAGGCCATCGAGTTGATGGCCGCCACCTTGCGGACCGCGTCGAGCGCACAGTGATCGCGAGGCCTGCCCGGGGCAGGGGTCACGCCGTCGTTCCTAGGTCCAGGTCGTCCAGTACGGTGACCAGCCGGCCTCGGGCGTCGACGGGCAGGCCGCGGAGCGGGAGCGGCAGGTTGGGCTCGGTGGTGAGGCCCAGGTGCGCGGCGGCCGCCGACATCACGCGCAGGCCGCCGTACCGGCGGTTGAGGTCCCAGAGAGGTTCCAGGCGTTGGGAGCGGGTGGTGGCCTGCTCGGTGTCGCCGGCCTGGGCGGCGCGGGTGAGGGCGAGGGCGGTTCGTGGGAACAGGCCGCCGAGGACCGAGTACCACGCCTCGCATCCGGCGTTCAGACCGCCGGCCGCCGCCCAGTCACCGCTCACGCCGATGCTCACCGTCCCGGGGAGTCGTGCCCGCAATGCCGTCACGCGCTGCTCCGCGGCGGCCGGGTCGTCCGGCACCGGCGGGATCTTGACGGCGGCGACGTTCGGCAACCCGGCGATACGGCCGTGGAGTTCGTCGGTGAAGTCGACGTGGGTGGTGCGGGGGTTGTCGTACACGCACAGCGGCACGGACAGTTCGCGGGTGACGTCCTCGTACAGGCCGAACACCTCGTCGTCGGTGAGCGGCTGATACGTCATCGGGGCGAGCAGGACCGCGGACGCGCCCGCCCTCTGGGCGTCCTCGGCGTGGGCGAGGACCTGCGAGGTCCGCAGGGCACCGATACCGACCATGACCGGCACACCGTCGGCGGCCTCGACCGCGAGCGCCGTCACGCGGGCGCGCTGCTCGCGGGTGAGGTAGGCGTAGCCGCCGGTGGAGCCCAGGGCCCCGATGGAGTCGACGCCGGCGGCGGCGAGGCGGGAGACGAGGGTGCGGAAGGCGTTCTCGTCGATGCCGTCCTCGCTGGTCGGGGTGAGGGGGAAGGCGCTGAGGCCGCGGAACATGGAGGACTCCTCGGAACAGTACGAGTAATGACTCACGCGGCGGCCTGCGGGAACGCCGTCCACCGCTGGTGCGGCGATGCGCAGCCGACGTGCCGTCCGGCGCCGATCAGGAACGGCTTCACGCCGACGGACCCAGTGGCCGGTCCCTGACGCCCTGCAAGTGTGCCTCGAACACCTCCTGCGCCTGCGGAGTCAGCGTCCGCAGTGCCACCAGGGCCGTGATCGCCACGTCGCAGAGTTCGCCCTGTACGTCGTCCCAGGTGTGGGTCACGCCCTTGCGCGGGTTCTGCCCGGTGGCACCGATGACCGCTTCGGCGACCTCGCCGACCTCCTCGGAGAGCTTGAGGATGCGCAGGAGGACGCCCTCCGGTCCGGCGTGGACGCGGGTGGCCTCCAGGCGTGCCCAGAGGCCGTCCACGGTGGGCCACAGTTCGACGGGGGTGACGGGGGTGACAGGGGTGGCGACGGGGATGGTGACGGGGGTGTCCTGTTCGCTCATGGGTCGTAGTCTGCCGCGCACCGACCCGGCGCTACTCCTCGAACAACGCCTCCTGCTCGCCCTCCCGTCGCCGCTGCAACCGCTGGTTCCGGCCCCCGATCACCGCCGCCGTGACCGCCGCCGTCACTCCCAGCGTCACCGGGACCATCCAGCCCCGGTCGAAGACATGCCAGAACATGTGGTCCAGGGAGAGCCGGCCGGGACCGGCGACCGCCAGCCCCGTGGCGGCCAGGCCCAGGCTCGCCGCGTACTCGTAGCCGCCCTCCGCCGCGAAGAACCCGTTCGGCATGTGCAGCGCGGCCGCACCCGCCATCGCGCCGGCCGCCGCGGCCCCCGCCGCCGGGGTCGCCAGGCCCAGCGCCAGCAGGGTGCCGCCGCCCGCCTCCGCCAGGCCCGCCGCCAGCGCGCTCTGCCGTCCGGGCGCGTACCCGACCGACTCCATGAACTGGCCGGTGCCCTCGATCCCGCCCCCGCCGAACCAGCCGAACAGCTTCTGCGCGCCGTGCGCCGCCAGTACCCCGCCTGTGCCCAGCCGAAGCAGCAGCAGGCCCACATCACGTCGGTCGTAGCAGGTCACGGTGGCTCCTCGGGCCGGGGGTGCGATCAGGTCTCCACCGTCGCACCGGGCCACCCGGGTGGCTCGCCCGCGCCGCCGTTCGGGTGGCGGGCCCCCGGCCCCGGTGTGACGCTGGCTCGCATGACGATCAAGACAGCCAAGCTCAGCGACCCGGCGGTCCGGGCCTTCGTCACCGCCGTCAACGCCAACGACCGCGAGCGCCTCCTGGGAGTCCTGACCCCGGACGCGACCATGGCGGACGACGGCTCCGACCGGAACCTCGACGAGTGGATCGACCGGGAGATCTTCTCCTCCAACGGCCACCTCGACGTCGACAACGAGTCCAACGGCGGCCGTTCGCTGCTCGCCCACTACCGCAACGACACCTGGGGCGAGATGGTCACCCGCTGGAAATTCACGGTCGAGGACGACGGCCGTATCTCCCGTTTCGAGACCGGGCAGGCCTGACAACCACCTCGCCTGCCCCCTTGCCCTCGCGTGCACTTCAACTCCTAGCGTCCTCGGGCATGGACAGCTACAGCACCACCAGGACCCTGGGACGTTCCGGCATCGAGGTCAGCGCGCTCGGCTTCGGCTGCTGGGCCATCGGCGGCGAGTGGCAGGACGGCACCGGGCAGCCGCTCGGCTGGGGCAAGGTCGACGACGAGGAGTCCGTACGGGCGGTGCACCGCGCCCTCGACCTCGGCGTCACCTTCTTCGACACCGCCGACACCTACGGCGCCGGGCACAGCGAGCGCGTCCTCGGCCGCGCCCTCGGCAAGCGCCGGGACGAGGTCGTCGTCGCCACCAAGTGGGGCAACGTCTTCGACGAGGAGACCCGCACCCTCACCGGCAGCGACGACTCCCCGGCGTACGTCCGCCGTGCCCTCACGGCGTCGCTGCGCCGCCTCGGCACCGACCACGTCGACCTCTACCAGCTGCACCTCTCCGACGCGGACCCGGCCCGCGCCGCCGAACTCCGTGACGTCTGTGAGGAGTTGGTGGCGGAGGGGCTCATCCGTGCCTACGGCTGGAGCACGGACGACCCGGCCCGTGCCGCCGTCTTCGCCGAGGGCCCGCACTGTACGGCCGTGCAGCACACCCTCAACGTGCTCCAGGACGCGCCCGAACTCCTGCGGGCGGCGGATGACCTGGGTCTTGCCGCCGTCAACCGCAGCCCGCTCGCGATGGGGTTGCTCGGCGGCCGGCGGCAGGCGGCCGGTGCGGGCGACATCCGGAGCAGGCCGCCGGCCTGGCTGCCCGGGTTCGGGGACGGGGACGAGGCCGATCCCGAGTGGATCGCGCGGATCGACGCGCTGCGGGCGGTCCTCACCAGCGGCGGCCGGACCCTGGCGCAGGGTGCCCTCGGCTGGATCTGGGCCCGCAGCCCGCGTACGGTCCCCATCCCCGGCTTCCGGTCCGTCGCCCAGGCCGAGGACAACGCCGGGGCGATGGCGAAGGGGCCGCTCACCGCCGGACAGCTGGCCGAGATCGACCGGCTGCTCGGGCGCTGAACGGCCCCTGCGGACGGGTCAGTGGCCCTGTCCGCCGCCGTACTGCTGCTGCACGTAAGGCTGCTGGGCGTGCTGCCGGCCGTAATCCTGCTGCTGCGGGCCGCCGTGGCCCGCGGCCTGCTGCGCGTACTGCTGTCCGCGGCCCTGCTCGGTGAGGGTGATCTGGCCGGCCTTGATGGTGGCCAGGCGCGGGGCGCGGCGGGCGATGGAGGAGTCGTGGGTGACCATGACGAAGGTCAGCCCGTACTCGTGCCACAGGCCCTCCAGCAGGCCCATGATGTCGTCCCGGGTGCCCTCGTCGAGGTTGCCGGTGGGCTCGTCGGCGAGCAGTACCTTCGGCTTCTTCACCAGCGCACGGGCGATGGCGACCCGCTGCTGCTGGCCGCCGGAGAGCTCCGCGGGGGCGTGGGTGAGGCGCTCGCCCAGGCCCACCGAGCGCAGCGCCTCCGCCGCCCGCTCGCGCCGCTCGGCCGGCTTCACGCCGAGCGGCACCAGGGCCGTCTCGACGTTCTCCTGCGCGGTGAGCGTCGGGATCAGGTTGAACGACTGGAAGATGATGCCGATCTTCTCGGCCCGCAGCCGGGTCAGCTTCGCCTCGCTGATCCGCGCGAGGTCGACGCCGTCCAGCTCGACACTGCCCTCGGTCGGCCGGTCCAGGCCGCCGATCATCTGGAGCAGCGTCGACTTGCCGCCGCCGGTCGGGCCCTGGATGACGAGCTGGTCGCCGTCCTCGATGGTCAGGTCGATGCCGCGCAGCGCCTCGACCGTCTCCTTGCCCCGGGTGTAGCGCTTGGTGACTCCGGTGAGTCTGTACATGGGTTCTCCACTGGGTGGTGAGTGGGGTGGGGCGCCGCGTCCCGGGGGGATCGGAAGCGGCGCCCCGGTCCGAGGGGGACTGGCGGCTTTACGAGACGCTGCGCAGGGCGTCGGCCGGGCGCATCCGGGAGGCGCGCCAGCCGCCCATCGCACCGGCGATCAGACCGCCGGTGACCGCGAGGCCGACCGCGAGCGCGATGGTGGTGAGCGAGACCGGCGCGGTCAGCGCGATCTCCAGGGTGTTCTGGGTGGCCTGCCGGCCGGGTCCGCCGCCGCCCGGGCCGCCGCCCACGCCGCCGGTGCTGCCCAGCTGGGCCGTCAGCTTGGGGCTGATCGCGGTGACCGCGTAGGCCGCACCGACGCCGAGGGCGATACCGAGGGCGCCGCCGATCAGGCCGTTCACCATGGACTCGCCGACGACCTGCCGGGTGACGTTCCGGGAGGGCCAGCCCAGCGCCTTCAGGGTGCCGAACTCACGCACCCGGCGGGAGACCGCGGAGGAGGTCAGCAGCGCCGCCACCAGGAAGGCCGCCACCAGGACGGCGATGGACAGCCACTTGCCGACGCTGGTCGCCAGGCTGGAGGCGGTGGAGAGGGAACCGGAGACGGTGGACGCCAGGTCGGCGGAGGTGGTGACCGTCGTACCGGAGATGTTGGACGTGATCTCCTTCTTCACGGTGGAGATCTGCTTGGAGTCGGTCGCCTTGACGTAGATCGTGGTGACCTGGTTCTGGGCGTCGCCGAGGGTCTGCGCCGGCTTCAGCGGGATGTAGAGGTCGGTGTCGGACTCACTGCTGTCCGGGGTCGCGATGCCAATGACCGTGAACTTGGTGCCGGAGATCTTGAAGGTCGAGCCGACCTTGTACTTCTTCTCCTTGGCGTACGACTTGCTGACCACCGCGACCTTGGCAGCGGTCTGCGCCGAGGTGAAGGTCCGGCCCGAGGTGATCTTCATCGTGGACAGCGGGCCGAGGCCCTGGTGGGCCACGTCGACGCCGACGACGGAGTAGCTGTTGACGTTGAAGTTGGCGCCGCCGCCCTGGACCTGCGGCTGGCCGGTGGAGGTGCCGCCCGGCTGGCCCTGGCCGCCGCCACCGCTGTTGCTGCCGCCGGAGCTCTGCGCCTTGCCCTGGGTGAAGGAGCCGTCGACCTTGGTCACGTTCAGGGAGAGTGCTCCGACCGCGCTCTCCACGCCCTTCTGTGCGGCGACCTTGGTGACCAGGGTCGACTTCAGGGCCTGACCTCCCTGCGTCTGCACCCGGTCCGAGCTCTGCGTGGAGCTGCTGCTGGACTTGGCGCCGAACTTGAAGTTCGGGCCGCCGGAGCTGCCCGAGGTGGGTGCCGTACGGGCCTTGGTGACCGTCATGTCGGTCCCGAGGCCGTACAGCGACTTGAGGACCTTGTCCTGCGCCTGGGTCATGCCGGCCGACACCGAGTTGACCGTGATGACCAGCGCGATTCCGAGCGCCAGACCCAGTGCGATGACCAGGGCCGCCTTCTTTCTCCGGCCCAGCTCGCGCTTGAGATAGATGCCAAACATCCCGTTCCTCGAAGGTTCTTGGCGCCCGCTGTGGACGCGAGCTCAAGCTAGGGAGAAACCTTTGAGTCACACTGGGTAAAAGATGTGTCAGAGCTGAGAAAGCCCGTAGTCTTATCAAACTTTCATAAGACAGCAAATTTCTATCGCGGCGAGGAGGCCCGCCCAGGAATCCGCTGTTCGATGCGGTGTACGGTCCCGGGGTGCGCGATTCCTCTCGGCTGACCAGGCGTGCCGTCTTCGGACTGACGGCCGCCGCTCTTCCCCTTTCCGCGGCGACCACTGCCTCCGCGGCCACCGTGATAGGCGGCGGGCGCCTCGCCCGCCGCGGCGTCCAGGTGCGCGGTGCCACCGGCCTTCCCAGGAAGATCACCGCCCATGCCTGGCTGCTCGCCGACTGCGCGAGCGGGGAGGTGCTGGCCTCCTACGACGCGCACCGGCGCCTGGCGCCCGCGTCCACGCTGAAGATGCTCTTCGCGGACACCGTGCTGAAGAAGTTCGAGCGGACCGAGCGCTACCGGGTCAAGGACAGCGACCTCTCCGACGTCCCGGCCGGCTCCAGCCTGGTCGGCATCAAGCCCGGCATCACCTACACCGTCGAGCAGCTGTGGCAGGGCGTCTTCCTGCGCTCCGGCAACGACGCCGTGCACGTCCTCGCCCACATGAACGGCGGCATCGCGAAGACCGTCGCCGAGATGCAGGCCAAGGCGGCCGACCTGCAGGCCCTGGACACCCATGTGGTCAGCCCCGACGGCTTCGACCACCCCGGCCAGCTGTCCTCCGCCTACGACCTGACGCTCTTCGCCCGGCACGGGCTGAAGGACGACGACTTCCGGGGCTACTGCGGGACCAGGACCGCGGACTTCCCGGCGGGCGGCAAGAAGACCTTCCAGATCCAGAACACCGACCGCCTGCTCACCGGCTCCTGGGGACTCGGCGTCTACAAGGGCCTGTTCGGCGTCAAGAACGGCTACACCAGTCACGCAGGCAACACCTTCACCGGCGGCGCCACCCGGGGCGGCCGCACCCTGCTGGTCACCGTGATGCACCCCGACAGCGGCAGCAACGCCGTCTACGAGGAGACCGCCGCGCTGCTCGACTGGGGCTTCGGCAAGGGGAGTTCGGCACAGCCGGTCGGCACCCTGGTCGACCCGTTGAGCGAGGGCGGCGCGAGCGCGAGCCCGTCGCCCGGCACGGCCAAGGGCGCCGCGGGGGCGGCCGGGACGGGCGCCGCGGCCGGTTCGGGTTCGTCCGGACCGTCACCGTGGCGGCTCGCGGAGGGCGGCGCGGGAACGCTCGCGCTGCTGGGCGCGGGGGCCTGGGCGCTGCGCCGGCGTCGCCGGGCGGCCGGCGCCGACTCGGCCGACACACCGGCGAGTTGACGTCACGCGGCAGCCGTCCCACCCACCGGTGCGTACCCGCGGTCCCGCACGGGTCCACCCCCACCCGGTCCGGTAGGACGGCTGCCGCCTCCCCCTCGATGTGGTTGGCGGAACACCAGAGCCTCAACTGTGAAGCTCTGGTGGAGGAAAGTTGAGCATAGGCGCGCTACCGGCCGCAATACCGCGGATGTTTGAATTCCGGTTGTGCAGGTTGCGCAGGCCCGGGCTGAACGGCGGTTCAGCCCCGCCCCACGTACGGCATCGTCGTCGCCAGCACCGTCGCGAACTGCACGTTCGCCGCCAGAGGCAGCTCGGCCATGTGCCGGACGGTACGCGCCACGTCGGCCACGTCCATCACGGGTTCGGGGGCCATCTCCCCGTTGGCCTGGAGGGCGCCGGTCTGCATCCGGGCCGTCATGTCCGTGGCCGCGTTGCCGATGTCGATCTGCCCGACCGCGATGCCGTACGGCCGCCCGTCCAGGGACAGCGACTTGGTGAGGCCGGTCAGCGCGTGCTTGGTCGCGGTGTAGGGGGCGGAGTTCGGGCGGGGCGTGTGTGCCGAGACGGACCCGTTGTTGATGATCCGCCCGCCCTGCGGCTCCTGCTCCTTCATCTGCCGGAACGCCGCCTGCGCGCACAGGAACGCCCCGTTGAGGTTGGTGTCCACGACATGCCGCCACGCGTCGTAGGCGAGATCCTCCACGGGCACCCCGCCGGGCCCGAACGTCCCCGCGTTGTTGAACAGCAGGTCCACCCGCCCGAACCGCGCCACGGTCGCCGCGAACAGCCCGGCCACGTCCTCCGGTTGCGCCACGTCCGTGCGTACGACGAGACAGGCGCCCTCGGGCACCAGCCCCGCCGTCTCCTCCAGCGTCCGGGGCCGGCGCCCGGCCAGCGCCACCGACCAGCCGGCCCGCAGCAGTTCCACGGCCACGGCCCGCCCGACACCGGAACCGGCGCCGGTGACCACCGCGATCTTCGATTGCTTGGTGTTCATGGAGTCGCAGCGTAGGCGCTCCGCTGGGGAGGGCCGTGTTGGGTCATTGGCTGTCTGCGGCTGCGTCGTGGCTGGGCGCGCAGTTCCCCGCGCCCCTACGGGGCGCTCTCTCGTCGGGGGCTTTTACGCTTCAACCGCGTAGCGGACGCCGATCTGCTCCCGGAGGGTGTCCAGGGTGCGCATGACGGCGAGGGTGCCGGCGAGCGGGACCAGGGGGGACTCCTTCTCGCCGGCCCGCAGGGCGCGCATGACCTCCCGGGCCTCGTGGCGGAGGGTGTTGCGGGGGCCGTCGGCCGGGCCCAGGGCGAACTCCTCGGGGTCATGGCCGTCGCGGTGCAGGACGAAGCGCTCGGGGTTGAAGAAGCCGTCCGGGATGTCGATCCGGCCTCGGGAACCGGTGACCGAGGCGGTGGTGCCGGTGCCGCCGACTATGGAGCAGTGCACCGACGCGAGAGCGCCGCTCTCCCAGGAGAGCAGTGCACCCGTCTGGAGATCGACGCCCTCGTCCGAGAGCACCGCTCGCGCCGACAGCCCGTCCGGCTCGCCGAGCAGCAGATGCGCGAACGACACCGGGTACACCCCCAGGTCGAGCAGCGCGCCCCCGCCCAGCGCCGGGTCCCGCAGCCGGTGCGCAGGGGGGAACGGCCCTTCGAGCCCGAAGTCCGCCTGCACGGTCCGCACCTCGCCGATCGCCCCGTCCGCGACCAGTGTCTTCAGCCGCCGCACCAGCGGGTTGCAGTACATCCACATCGCCTCCATCAGGAAGCGGTCGTGCTCCTTCGCCAGCGCCACCAGTTCCCCGGCCTCGCGGGCGTCGATCGTGAACGCCTTCTCGCACAGCACGTTCCGCCCCGCCTCCAGGCACAGCCCGGCGGCCGCCCGGTGCGCCGAGTGCGGAGTGGCGACGTACACGACATCGATGTCCTCGTCCCGGGCCAGCGACTCCCAGTCGCCGTACGCCCGCCCGATCCCGAACCGCTCCGCGAAGGCCTCCGCCGACTCCGCCGACCGCGAGGCCACCGCCGCGATCTCCGCGTCCGGCAGATCCACCAGATCCGCCGCGAACGCGGCCGCGATCCCGCCGGTCGCCAGGATCCCCCACCGCACACTCTGCTCAGCCATCCCGGCAGCCCCACCCTCGCTCATGTGTTTCCAGGCAGTCCGTACGAGCTGAGAGCATAGGCGGCGGACATCGGGGTTCAACAAGAGCGGATCCGCAGGGCGAGACCGCCGGGAACCGAAGGAGCGGGGGGACACATGCGCCAGATGCCGGAGCGGCCGGCACCGCCGACGCCGGACACCCAGGACACCGCCGTTCCCACGACCACCCCCACCGCCCGCCGCGCCGGTCTGCTGCTGGTGCTGGTCCTCGGCGCGCTCACCGCGACACCGCCGCTGGCGATGGACATGTACCTCCCGTCCCTGCCGGAGGTCACCCGCTCCCTGCACGCCCCCGCCGCCACCGTCCAGCTCACCCTCACCGCCTGCCTCGCCGGCATGGCCCTCGGCCAGCTGGTCGTCGGCCCGATGAGCGACCGCTGGGGCCGCCGCCGCCCGCTGCTGGCAGGCCTCGCCGTCTACGTCGCCGCCACCGCCCTGTGCGCCCTCGCGCCGAACGTCGAGACGCTGGTCGCCTTCCGTTTGGCCCAGGGCCTCGCGGGCGCGGCCGGCATAGTCATCGCCCGGGCCGTCGTACGCGACCTCTACGACGGTGTCGCGATGGCCCGGTTCTTCTCCACCCTGATGCTGGTCTCCGGGGTGGCCCCGATCGTCGCCCCGCTGATCGGCGGGCAGATCCTGCGGGTGACGGACTGGCGGGGCGTGTTCGTCGTCCTGACCGGCGTCGGCGCGGTCCTCGCCGTGGTGGTGTGGACGAAGCTCCCGGAGACCCTGCCGGCGGCCGACCGGCACGCCGGGGGAGCGGCCGCCGCCGTCCGCGCCATGCGCGCCCTGCTCGCCGACCTCCCCTTCACCGGCTACATGCTGGCCGGCGGCTTCGCCTTCGCCGCGCTCTTCGCCTACATATCGGCCTCCCCTTTCGTCGTCCAGGAGATCTACGGCGCCTCCCCGCAGACCTTCAGCCTGCTCTTCGGGCTCAACTCGGTCGGGCTGGTGATCGCCGGGCAGATCAACGGCAAGGTGCTGGTCGGCCGGGTCAGCCTGGACAGGGTGCTGGGCGCGGGCCTGGCCGTGACCGTGCTCGCCGCGACCGCCCTGCTCCTCATGTCGACCGGGGTCTTCGGCCCGGTCGGTCTGGCCCCCGTCGCCGCCGCCCTCCTCGTGCTGATGTCCGCGATGGGCTTCACCCTTCCCAACGCCCAGTCCCTCGCCCTGCTGCGCACCCGGCACGCCGCCGGAACCGCCTCCGCGCTGCTCGGGACGTCCTCGTTCCTGGTGGGCGCGGTCGCCTCGCCGCTGGTCGGGATCGCCGGAGAGAGAACCGCCGTGCCCATGGCGATCGTCCAACTGGCAGGGGCACTGGTGGCACTGGCCTGCTTCGTGGGAATGTGCCGTCCCTGGAGAACACGTGGGAACACACGTGCGGGGATGGAGGGAGCAGGGAGCTGAGCGTACCGAGACTGCGCGTCGAGACACCGGAACGGGCCGGGCTCGACCCCGCGGAACTCAGGCACCTCGTGCGCGAAGTGCAGGCCCTCACCGTCGGTGAGCGCCCCTGGGCGGCCGGAGCCGTGGTGGTCGCCGGACGCGGTCCCGTGATCGCCGTACAGCAGGCGGCCGGCTGGGCGGTGCGCTGGTCCGCGTACGACCCCGAGGCCGACGCCGGTGTCGAACTGCCGCCCGCCGCCCGGGTCCCGATGACCGTCGACACCCCCTTCGACCTGGCCTCCCTCACCAAACTCTTCACCGCGGTCGCCGCCGTGCAGCAACTCGAACGCGGCACCCTCGGTATCGACGCCCGGGTGGGCGCCTACCTCCCCGACTTCCGGGCGGCCGCCGTGCACGGCATCACCGTGCGCCAGCTCCTCACCCACACCTCCGGCCTGCGCCCCGAACTCCCGCTCCACGACTGCCCCGACGACGCGTCCCGCCTCGACCTGCTGCGCGCCGAGGCCCCGAGCAGCGCGCCCGGCGCCTACCGCTACTCGGACCTCAACATGCTCCTCCTCCAGTCCGTCCTGGAACGGATCACCGGCCGCACCCTCGACGTCCTGATCCACGAGGGCATCACCCGCCCGCTCGGGATGACCGCCACCGACTTCGGCCCCTGCCCCGGCGCGGCGGCCACCGAGGACCAGCGGCGGCCGTGGGCCAAGGCGGACCGGGGCATGCTGCGCGGTGTCGTGCACGACGAGAACGCCTGGGCGCTGGGCGGGGTGGCCGGGCACGCGGGCCTCTTCTCCACGGCCCGGGACCTGGCCGTCTTCTGCCGGGCGCTGCTGGCCGGCGGTGCCTACGGCCCGGCACGCATCCTCGGCCCCGACTTCGTGGACCTGCTGCTGGGCCCGCCCGGTCTGGGGTTCCTGGTGGACCAGCGGTGGTTCATGGGCGAGCTGGCGGGCCGGGGCGCGGCCGGGCACACCGGGTTCACGGGGACGAGCCTGGTGCTGGACCGGGCGACGGACACGTTCCTGGTCCTGCTGGCCAACACCGTGCATCCACGGCGGCGGCCGGGCGACAGCGCCCCGAGAGCGGCGGCGGCCACCCGGCTGGCGAGGGCGGTGTTCCTCAGCCCGGCGGGGGTGTGAGGGTGCGGGCCGGCGGGCGGTCGGCGTGGCGCCGGAGCCCCCTACAATCGCCGGGTGAACCACCCCGCATCCCCGGCCGACCGGCTCCGTGCCACGCTCGCCGAACTCCTCGACGGCCTTCCTCCCAAGCAGGCCGCCGGAGCCGTCGAGCGGCTGATCGCCAGCTACCGGGGGGCCACCCCGACCGACGCGCCGATCCTGCGGGACCGGGCGGACGTGGTGGCCTACGCGGCCTATCGGATGCCGGCCACCTTCGAGGCGGTACGGGCGGCGCTGGCGGCGTTCGCCGACGCGGCGCCGGAGGGCTGGGTGCCGGGAAGCCATGTGGACGTCGGTGGCGGGACGGGCGCGGCGACCTGGGCGGTGACCGACACCTGGGCCGGGGTGCGGCCGGTGACGGTGCTCGACTGGGCCGAGCCGGCGCTGGCCCTCGGCCGGGAGATCGCCGCGGCCAACCCGGAGCTGCGGCAGGCGGTGTGGCAGCGCTCTCGGATCGGAGCGGCGCTCACCATCGAGAGCACTGATCTGGTCACGGTGTCGTACGTCCTCAACGAACTCGACGAGGCCGCCCGCACCGCTCTCGTCGACGCCGCCGCGACCGCCGCGCAGACCGTCGTCATCGTCGAGGCCGGCACCCCGGCGGGTTACGCCCGGGTCATCGAGGCCCGCGACCGCCTGGTCGCCGCCGGCTTCCGCATCGCCGCGCCCTGCCCGCACAGCGCCGCCTGCCCGATCGTCCCCGGCACGGACTGGTGCCACTTCTCGGCCCGGGTCAGCCGCTCCTCCCTGCACCGGCAGGTCAAGGGCGGATCACTGCCCTACGAGGACGAGAAGTTCAGCTATGTGGCCGCCACCCGCCTGCCGGCCGCCCCGGCACCGGCCCGGGTGGTCCGGCGCCCGCAGATCCGCAAGGGCCAGGTCCTCCTCGACCTGTGCGAGAGGGACGAACAGCTGCGCCGGACGACGATCACCAAACGCCACGGCGACCTGTACAAGGCGGCGCGGGACGCGGACTGGGGCGACGAGTGGCCGCCGCCCGGTTCGCCCGGTTCGAGGGTGTAACTCCCGCGATCCCTTGTCGCTCGCGTACCCCCCTTCACGCCCAGATGGGACGATAAGGCATGCTGTCGGGACCACAGCGAGGCGAGGCGATACATGAGCGGGACGTTCCGCGGCCGTAGTGGCCGGCAGGGCAAGCTCTCCCAGTGGCTGCTCGGACGGCGGCCCAGGGATGCCGCCGCCACCGACGCCGACAGCCGTGCGGCCCTGCTGCTCGCCGCCGCCGAGGCGGGCCTGCCGCTGGCCCCCGCCGCGCATCCCGCCCCAGGCTACGGCTGCTCCTGCGACCGCGTCGGCTGTCCCACCCCGGCCCGGCACCCGGTGTCGTTCGCGTGGCAGACGCAGTCCACCACCGACCGCGCGCAGATCGAGCGCTGGGCCCGGCACCAGCCGCAGGCCAACTTCATCACCGCGACCGGCATGACGCACGACGTCCTGGACGTCCCCGTGGAGGCCGGCCGGCAGGCGCTTGACCGGCTGCTCGCGGACGGCGTCGAGGTCGGTCCGGTCGCCGAGAGCGACGACGGCCGCATGCTGTTCTTCACCCTCACCCGCGGCACCCCCGAGGACGAGGACGAGTGGTGGCCGTGCGAGCTGGACTGCCGCCCCGAGACCATGGACGAGCACCCCGGCCTGCGCTGGCACTGCCGGGGGTCGTACGTCCTCGTACCGCCCGCCCGGCTGCCCGGTGACGGCGACCGGCGGGTGCACTGGGTGCGCGGCCCCGAGCACCCGCTGCCCGACCCGCTGTCCCTCCTGGAGATCCTCACCGACGCCGGCGCCCGGCACGCCGGCGAGGAGTCCGACCAGGTGGGCGCCGCCTGGCCGGTCCGCCGCTAGGGCCTGGCCCTAGGAACCCTCCGCGGAGGTCAGGCCCTGGATGCGTCCGAGGACCGAGACCTTCCCGGTGCCCGCCGGGTCCAGGGCGACCTGGTTGGAGACGAACTCCATGGTCAGCGACTGCTTGATCTCGCCCTTGGTGAGGGCCTTCACGTCCTGGTTCGGAGTCGGCACCGAAGTGCCCGCGGCCGCCGTCTCCTTGGCGTAGTAGCGGGTGGTGAAGAACACCATCGCGCCGCCGTCGGTGGTGCGCAGGGCGAGCGGCGCGTAGTCGCCGTTGGTGAGCGGCTCGTCGATGTACTGGGTCGCGAGGCCCGGCTTGGTCGACTTCTTGCGGTCCGTGCGCCAGCCGCTGGTGTGCGCGCCGTCCGCGAAGACGGTGCCGCCGCTCTTCAGGTACGTGGTGTAGTCCTGGCCCAGGTCGGCGGGGGAGACGGCCAGTTGGGCACTGTTGGCCGGCACGGCCTCGGCCCAGCCGTCCTTGTCGGTCGTGAACTTCGGTACGGCGTCCGGCGCGACCAGCGTCAGATACGCCACCTGGAACGGCTCGGAGAGGCTGTTGCGGGTGAAGACCAGCAGCCAGCGGTCGTCGCCGCCCTTGTTGCCGTGCGCGTCGGCGAGGAACCAGCGCGGCCAGCCGGCCTTCTTGGGGATGGTGTAGGTGACGTCGTCGAACTCCAGCGCCGAGTGGCCGGAGTTGCCGCTCGGGCTGTTCACGTGCCCGGCCTTCAGACGCGCGGAGTCGATGTCGGCGAGGGCGCCGGTCGTGTAGTCGGCGTCCAGGGAGCCGTCGTAGGCCTTGTCGGCCTTGTTGTAGGCGTTCGTGAACTGCTTGAGCGCCTTGGCGGCCTCGGCGCGGGTGGTGGTGGGGAGCACCTCGCGCTCCCCGTGCACCACCACGCATCCGCTCGCCGTCAGCGACATGGCGGTCAGCGAGACCGCCAGGAGCGCGTTCCGATCACGTCTGCGGAGCCGCCGAGGGCCGCGATCCCTGGTCGTCAGGTGCGTCATCAGGTGCCTTCACCTTCCCCTTCCCGGAGCCGAACCCTACCGGGGCGAAGAAGAGTGCGAGCGTCGGGACCAGGTACAGCAGCCACACCGTGACCTGGAGCACGGTCGGGTCGGGCTGGAAGTTGAAGACGCCCTTGAGGAGGGTGCCGTACCAGCTGTCCGGCGGGATGGTGCCGCTGATGTCGAAGGCCTGGTTGGTCAGGCCCGGGATCCAGTCGGCCTCCTGGAGGTCGTGGAAGCCGTACGCCAGCACGCCTGCGGCGACCACGACCAGCATGCCGCCGGTCCAGGTGAAGAACTTGGCGAGGTTGATCCGCAGGGCGCCGCGGTAGAACAGCCAGCCGAGCAGGACCGCGGTGGCGAGGCCGAGGGCGACGCCGATCAGGGGGCGCGGGGTGCCGTCGCTGGCCGCGTGCACGGACGCCCACACGAACAGGGCGGTCTCCAGGCCCTCGCGGCCCACGGCGAGGAAGGCGGTGGCGACCAGTGCGCCGGTCCCCATCGCGAGGGCCGCGTCCAGCTTGCCGTGCAGCTCCGCCTTGAGGTGCCGGGCGGTGCGCCGCATCCAGAACACCATCCAGGTCACCAGACAGACCGCGACGACGGACAGGGACCCGCCGAGCGCCTCCTGCGCCTGGAACGTCAGCTCCTGGGAGCCGAATTCGAGGGCGCAGCCGAAGCCCATGGCGATCAGCACCGCCACGGCGATGCCGATCCAGATCGGCCGCAGGGCGTCCCTGCGCTCGGTCTTGACCAGGTAGGCGATGAGGATGCAGACGACGAGCGAGGCCTCAAGGCCTTCGCGCAGCCCGATCAGGTAGTTGGAGAACACGGATCACGCCCCCTTGGAGGACTCGGAGAACAGCGTCCGGCCCCACCAGTCGTCCTTGTCCCGGACGCCGGGCGGGACCGCGAAGACCGCCGAACCCACGTGCTGGATGTACTCGTTGAGTGCGTCGGACGCCGACAGCCTGCGCTGCAGCGGGATGAACCCCTTGCGTACGTCACGCTGGTAGGCCAGGAAGAACAGGCCCGCGTCGAGCCGGCCGAGCCCGTCCGTACCGTCGGTGAACGAATAGCCCCGGCGCAGGATGGTGATCCCGTCGTTGGAGTCGGGGTGCGCGAGCCGCACATGGGCGTCCGGCTTCATCGCCTTCAGGAACGGCGCGTCGTGCTCCTTGGCCTTGCCGACCGGGGCGCCCTCGCCCTTGTCCCGGCCGAAGACGTCCTCCTGCTCCTGGAGCGAGGTCCGGTCCCAGGTCTCGATGTTCATCCGGATGCGCCGGGCGACGAGATACGACCCCCCGCTCATCCACGCCGGACCGTCGCCGTCGCCCACCCACACGAACTTCTTCAGCCGGTCGGTCTCGGTCCCCGCGATGTTGCGGGTGCCGTCCTTGAACCCCATGAGGTTGCGCGGGGTCTGGGCGTCCGGCGTGGTCGAGGACGTCTTCCCGAAGCCGAGCTGGGACCAGCGGATGGCGACCTTGCCGAAGCCGATCCGGGCGAGGTTGCGGATGGCGTGCACGGCGACCTGGGGGTCGTCGGCGCAGGCCTGCACGCACAGGTCACCGCCGGTGCGGGCGGACTCGAAGTTGTCGCCCGGGAACTGCGGCAGATCGACCAGGGCGGCCGGGCGGCTGTCCCCCAGTCCGAACTTCTCGAAGAACGACGGCCCGAAGCCGATCGTCAGCGTCAGCCGGTTCGGCTTCAGCCCGAGCGCCTCACCGGTGTCGTCCGGGGGCGCCTCGGCCAGCCCGCCGTACGCGCCGTCGCCGATCGCCTTCCCGGCGGTCAGCCGCCGGGCCGCCTCCGTCCAGTCCTTCAGCAGCTGGACGAACTCGGCCCGGTCGTCGGTCTTCACGTCGAACGCGGCGAAGTGCAGCCGGTCCTGGACGGGGGTGGCGATACCGGCCTGGTGGGCGCCGTGGAACTCGACCGCGCCACCGGCTTCGGCGGCGGCCGGGTCCAGGTCGTCGCCGGTCTCGGTCATCGCCACCGCGCCCCCGGCCACGGCGGCGCCGAGCGCGAGCCCGGCCCCGCCCCAGCCGATGAGCGCGCGTCGCGAAGGATTGGTTTTCTCGGCCATGTCGCGCCCCTTACTTGACGACGGTCGCGGCGAGCTTGGACAGCGGCTCCGCGAGGGCGTTGACGGCGTCGGACAGCTCCTTGCGCTGGTCCTTGGTGACCTTCTCGTACGACACGAAGCCGTCCGAGGTGGAGGTCGTGCGGTACTTGTCGAGCAGCGTGTTCAGTGCGGCGAACTGCTTGTCCAGCTCGGTGGCCAGGGCCGCGTCGTTCTTCCGGGCGACCGGCTTCAGCAGTTCGTACGCCTTCTGCGCGCCGTCGACGTTGCCCTTGAAGTCGCTGAGGTCGGTGTGGGAGTAACGGTCCTCCTCACCGGTGACCTTGCCGGTGGCGACCTCGTCGAGGAGTTCCTTGGCACCGTTGGCCATGGAGGTCGGGGTGATCTCGGCCTTGCCGACCCGCTTCTGCCAGTCCTTCAGGTCGGTGAGCAGTTCGTCGGCGAGGGTCTTCTGCTCGGCGCCGATCTTCTTGTCCTGCCACAGCGCCTTCTCCAGCGCGTGCCAGCCGGTCCACTTCTGACCCTTCTCCAGGTCGTTGACGCGAGTGTCCGTCTTGGGGTCGATGTCCCCGAAGGACTCGGCGATCGGCTCGGTGCTCTCCCAGCCGACGCGGGAGGGGGCGTAGGCGTTCTTGGCGGCCTCTATGTTCCCCGCCTTGACGGCGTTGACGAACGTCTCCACCTTCGGGATCGTCGCGTCGGCCTGCTCCTGCGCGTACTCGCGGTAGTCGGCGACGGCCTTGTCGAGCGCCGGGTTGCGCTTGGCGACCGCGCCGGAGCCGGTGACGGTCAGCTTCTGCCGGACGCCGTGCCCCTTCATCCCGGGGCGGCAGGCGATCTCGTACGCCCCCTGCTTCACCTCGGCGGTGAGCGTGTACTTGGTCCCCGGGCCGATGTTCTCCTTCTCCGAGACGATGCGGTCGTCCGGGAAGAGGATCTCGACCTCGGTGGCCTTGGAGCCCTTGTTCTCGATGGCGAGCGTGACGTGTCCGGCCGGCACGGACTTGGCCGACGTCTCGCACTTGGAGTCGGCTGCGGTGACCTGGATCGCGTCGTCGCCCTTGGCGTCGCTCTTCGCCGTGCAGGCCGATAGGGCGGTCAGAGCGGCCGCGGTGGCGGCGGCGGTGACGGTGAGTCGGACGGCACGCATGCAGGCTCCAAGCGGGGGAGGTGTGGTGAGGCTGGCCTAACTTACATGAGGCTTACCTCACTGATACCCGGCCGGGTCGGGATTGACCAGACACAGAAAGATCACAGCTACGGCTTGATATCGGTGGCCCAATGTCGTCACCAAGGAAAGGTCAAGAGAAGGTCAAGTGGGGTGGGCGTCGGCGATGACATGGGCGGGTGAGCGCAGAGGACGGCAGTGCTTCAATGCCGAAGTGACTGATTACGACGTGCTGCGGGTCTTCTGCGCGGCGAACGGCGGCTACGGCAACGAACTCGGGGTGGTCCGGGACGGCTCGGTGCTGCCCGGGCGGGAGGACCGGCAGGCGCTGGCGGCCAAACTCGGGTTCAGCGAGACCGTGTTCGTCGACGACCCCGAGCGCGGGGTGATCGACATCTACACCCCCACCCTGCGGCTGCCCTTCGCCGGCCACCCCTGCGTCGGTACCGCCTGGCTGCTGGACGTGCCCGAACTGGTCACACCGGCCGGCGTGGTCGGTGCCCGGCTGGACGGGGAGTTCAGCTGGATCGAGGCGCGCCCCGAGTGGGCCCCGCCGTGCACCCTGCGCCAGTACGCCACGGCCGCCGAGGTGGAGGCCCTGGCGGTGCCGTCACCGGGGGAGCGAAGCGAGATGGGGGTCCCCCCGGACGAAGTCCGGGGGAGGATCTACGCCTGGGCATGGGAGGACGAGTCGGCCGGGCGGGTGCGCGCCCGCGCGTTTCCCGGGCGCGGCGACGGCATCGACGAGGACGAGGCGACCGGGGCGGCCGCGCTGCTGCTCACCGACCGGCTGGGCCGGGCCCTGAACATCACCCAGGGCAGGGGCTCGCAGATCCTCACGGCACCGCAGCCGTACGGCTGGGTGGAGATCGGCGGGCGGGTCCTCCTGGAGGGCGCGGAGCATCAGCCCGGGATCAGCTGGTGACCGAAGTGTCCTGCCGCCCGCGCCGCACGTAGTACCAGCTCATGTTCGACGACAGCCCCGTCAGCAGCACCCAGACGACGCCCATCAGCCAGCTGCCCTGGACGAACGAGACGACGGCGGCGGCGACGGCGAGGACGCAGACGACGAGAGCGTAGAGGGCGAGGCGGGGCATGGCGGTCGCTTTCGGATCGGTCGAACCGGTCGAACCGGTCGAGGGGGGACACCGGTGGCAGCCACCAGTGTCCCCCATCCACTCAGACGTCCGTGACGCGGAGGCCGGCGTGTGCCTTGTAGCGGCGGTTGACCGAGATCAGGTTGGCGACCAGGGACTCCACCTGGTGGGCGTTGCGCAGCCGCCCCGCGAAGATGCCCCGCATCCCCGGGATCCGCCCGGCCAGCGCCTGCACGATCTCCACGTCCGCGCGCACCTCGCCCAGCACCATCACATCGGTGTCGATCTCCTCGACCTCCGGGTCCTGGAGCAGCACCGCCGACAGATGGTGGAAGGCCGCCGTGACCCGCGAGTCCGGCAGCAGCGCCGCGGCCTGCTCCGCCGCGCTGCCCTCCTCCGGCTTGAGCGCGTAGGCGCCCTTCTTGTCGAAGCCGAGCGGGTTGACGCAGTCCACGACCAGCTTCCCGGCCAGTTCCGCGCGCAGCGACTCCAGGGTCTTGCCGTGCCCGTCCCACGGTACGGCGACGATCACGAGGTCACTGCGGCGCGCGCACTCGGCGTTGTCGGCGCCCTCGACACCGTGACCGAGTTCGTCGGCGGCGGCCTGCGCGCGCTCGGCGGCCCGGGAGCCGATGATCACCTTCTGGCCGGCCCGGGCCAGCCGGTAGGCGAGGCCCTTGCCCTGCGGGCCGGTGCCGCCGAGTACACCCACGACCAGGCCGGAGACGTCGGGCAGGTCCCAGGGATCCTTGGCGGGAGCCTTCTCGGCCGCCGCCTGCTGTGCGTTGTCGGAAGTGTCGGAAGAGGTCATGGGCCGACTCTACGTCCGTGGCGGCGGCCGTACCCGGTCAGGTGAGCCGGTTCACGGGCACCCGGCGGAAGGTGATCGTCTCGTACGCGCCGAAGTCCCCGGTCTCGTACAGCAGTCCGACGGTGGCCGGGTCGATCCGGGTCAGGTCGGAGTACGCGGCGGGCAGGCCGTCGAGCGGGTAGACGGGGCGCCAGGTGGTACCGCCGTCGCCGGAGGCACGGATCGTCATGAGCGCGCGCGTGGCGGGGTCGGCGGGGCCCGAGTAGAGCAGCAGGTCCGGATCCCGCAGTTGCAGTACGGAGGCCTCGCAGACCGGCGCGGTGAGCCCGGCCTGCGGCCGGAACGGCTTCACCAGCGTCTTCCCGCCGTCCTTCGAGTGCGCGTCGGCCCGGTTGCCCGGGGACGGCGAGTCGTTGCGGGTGTTGAAGTAGACGCGTCCGTCGGGAAGTTCGGCGGCGGTGGTCTCGTTGACGTTGATGTAGCCGTTGGTGTTCTCGTCGATGTAGCCGAGGTACCAGGTCTCGCCCCGGTCGTCGCTGAGCAGGCAGTGGCCGCTGTTGTACTTGCCCTCGGTGCCGTTGTCGGTCCCGGCGGGCGCGACGGTGTGGTTCGCGGCCACGACGACCCGCCCCGCGCGCAGCTGGATGGCGTGCCCGGGGGTGGTCGCGTACCACCGCCACCCGGCCTTCTTCACCGTCTTGGTGATCTCCTTCGGAGCGGACCACGTCACCCCGTCGTCGTCGCTGTGCTGCACCCACACCCGGCGCCCGTCGGCGTCCGACACCTGCCCGCGCAGAATGGCGTCCTCGGTGGCGGAGGCGGCGCTGCGGACGTGGACGAGCAGGATCCGGCCGGTGTCCAGGACGACGGGGGCGGGGTTGCCGGCCAGGTCACTGCCGTTCCTGGCGGCGACCTGGAGCGCCCCCCAGGTACGCCCCCCGTCGCCGGACCTCTTCAGCACCACGTCGATGTGCCCGTAGTCGGCGCCGGAGTTGACCCGCCCCTCGCAGAAGGCGAGCACGGTGCCCGCCCGGGAGACCACCACGGCCGGGATCCGGAAACTGGCGTAGCCCTCGGTGCCCGCGCGAAAGGGAATGCTTGCTTCTACGTCGCTCATGGGCCGCCTTCTCCCCTGGTCGGGCGAATTCGGGGTGAACTCCGCGTCACGAGTGACCGATTGCGGCAGTATGCGGGGGCATGGACGCCGTACGGGTCGCGTTGCTGCGTGAAGTGCTCGCCGGGACCGAGTGGTTGGGGGCGACGCGGAGATTCGCGGGCGCGCTGCGGGGCTCGGTGGTGACGCACGGCGGCGGACTGCTGCTGCTGGGCACGCCGGAGTACGAGCCGTGGCATCTCGCCGCGCACCTGGTGGACGAGGCCGCGTGGTCCGGTACGCCGGAACTGGCGCCGACGCTCGTACGACACGACGCGCGCCCGTCCGACCCGGCGCACCTCGCGGTCGGCCCCGGCCGTATCGAGGCGGCCCGCCGGGGCGAGACGCTGCTGGTGGTGGCGCCGGCTGGATCGGCACCGCTCCTGGACCACGTGCACACCGCCCGCCGGGCCGGGGTGACGGTACTGGCCCTCTCCACCACGGCCGACGACGCGCTGACGGCGATGGCCCACGAGACGCTCACGGTCCCGGACGGCGCGGAACTGGACCTGGACACGGTCCAGCACCTGGTCAGCGCGGCGACGGGGGAGAACGGCCCCTCCCCGAGAACCCACCGCCGCTTCCGAGACCGCCTCTCCAGGCTGGCCGAAACAGTAACGGCCCCGCCCCCCACCCCCTGGTAATTCCCCACCCACCCACCCGACTCGGTTGATTACCCGCCTGCGGCAGCCCCGAATAGGCTCCTCACCTCACCTCTCTCCTGACCGAGTCGGGTGGGTGGGCGAAAAAGGGGTTGAGGGTGGTGGCGGTGGGCGGTCAGCATGGCTCAGCGTGACCGTGCTTCCCGACCTCGCCCCCTGGCGGGCCTCCGTCGACTTCCGTCGGCTGTGGGCCTCCGGCCTGATCAGCAACTTCGGGACCTTCCTGACGTTCGTCGCCCTCCCCGTGCAGATCAAGGACCTCACCGGTAGCGCGACCGCCGTCGGCGCCATCGGCGCGGTGGAGCTGCTCCCGCTCATCCTCTTCGGCCTCTACGGCGGCGCCCTCGCCGACGCCCTCGACAAGCGGCTGCTCATCCTGTGGACCGAGGCGGGGCAGGGCCTGCTCAGCGCCGCCCTGCTGCTCAACGCCCTGCTGCCGCACCCGGCCGTCTGGCCGCTGTACGCCGTCGCCGCGCTCTCCGCCGCACTGGGCTCGGTCCAGCGCCCCGCCCTCGACTCGCTCTGGCCCAGGATCGTCGCCCACGACGACCTCCCGGCCGCGGCGGCCCTCAACTCGTTCCGCTGGACGGTCGGCGGCGTCGCGGGACCCGCCGTCGCCGGCCTGGTCGTGGCCTACGCGGGTCTCGGCTGGGCGTACGGCGCCGACCTCGTCACGTTCGCCGTCTCGGTCGTACTGATCCTGCCGATCGCCGCGTCCCCCGCCGCCCACGAGGCCGTGAAGCCCTCCCTCCGCTCCATCGCGGAGGGCGCCCGTTACGCCTGGGGCCGCAAGGAACTCCTCGGCACCTACGCCGTCGACCTCGCGGCGATGTTCCTGGCGATGCCGCTCGCCGTCCTGCCGTTCCTGGCCGACGAGTTGGACGCGAAGTGGTCGCTCGGACTGATGTACGCGGCCATCCCGGCCGGTTCCCTCCTCGTGAGCCTGGTCAGCGGCTGGACCGGCCGGGTGCGCCGGCACGGCCGGATGGTGGTGCTGTCGGCCGCGCTGTGGGGCCTGGCGATCGCCGCCGCCGGCGCCGTGCGCGACGTATGGCTGGTCCTGCTCCTGCTGGCCGTCGCCGGCGGCTGCGACATGGTCAGCGGGATCTTCCGGGGCGCCATGTGGAACCAGACGATCCCCGACGAGCTGCGCGGCCGGCTCGCCGGGATCGAGCTGCTGTCGTACTCCGTGGGCCCGACCCTCGGCCAGGTACGGGCCGGCGGCATGGCCGGATGGCTGGGCGTCCGGGCGTCCGTCGGCGTGGGCGGCCTGCTGTGCGCGGGCACGGTCGGCCTGCTGGCCCTGTGTCTGCCCGCCCTGATGTCGTACGACGCCCGGACCAACGAGCACGCCGTGCGGCTGCGCGCTCAGCGCACGGCCGCACCGACCCGGCTCTGATCACCCCTCTTCGGAGGAGTCACCCGCCGGGGCGTCGTGCCAGCGCGGATCGTTCTCCCACTGGAGGTTGCGCTCCCGCGCGCTCTCCATCGCGTGCTCGGCCTCCTGCCGGCTGGCGTAGGGGCCGAACCGGTCCTTGGCAGGGCACTCGGGGCCCTCCTCGACCTTCTTGTGCTCCAGGCAGTAGTACCACTCGCCCGGCTTGCCGACGGTCCGCTTCTTGAACAGGGCCATGACCGGCTCCTTTCGCCATCCACATGTTCCCCCATGCCCGCTGGTTAGACTCGCTGGCATGTCTGGCCAGTCGCTGCTCGTACCAGGGGAGCTCTCTCCCACCCGTCCGGTACCCGGAAACATCCGCCGCCCCGAGTACGTCGGCAAACCCGCGCCGACCCCGTACACCGGGCCCGAGGTGCAGACCCCGGAGACCATCGAGGCGATGCGGACCGCCGGCCGTATCGCCGCCCAGGCGATGGCGGAGGCCGCGAAGATCATCGCGCCGGGGGTGACCACGGACGAGCTGGACAAGGTCGCGCACGCGTACATGTGCGACCACGGGGCCTACCCCTCCACGCTCGGCTACCGGGGCTTCCCCAAGTCCCTGTGCACCAGCCTCAACGAGGTCATCTGCCACGGCATTCCGGACTCGACCGTCCTCCAGGACGGTGACATCGTCAACCTGGACGTGACGGCGTACATCGGCGGGGTGCACGGCGACAACAACGCGACCTATCTGGTCGGGGACGTCGACGAGGAGAGCCGGCTGCTGGTCGAGCGGACCCGGGAGTCCCTGGACCGGGCGATCAAGGCGGTCAAGCCAGGCCGGCAGATCAACATCATCGGCCGGGTCATCGAGTCGTACGCCAAGCGCTTCGGCTACGGAGTCGTCCGTGACTTCACCGGCCACGGCATCAACTCCTCCTTCCACTCCGGGCTGATCATCCCGCACTACGACAGCCCGCACGCGACGACCGTGATGCAGCCCGGGATGACCTTCACGATCGAGCCGATGCTGACGCTCGGGACGCACGAGTACGACATGTGGGACGACGGCTGGACGGTCGTCACCAAGGACCGCAGGCGGACCGCCCAGTTCGAGCACACCCTGGTGGTGACCGACACCGGCGCGGAGATCCTCACCCTGCCGTAGCCCCGCCGTGGCACCGGGCCCGCTCTCCCCTCGGAGGGCGGGCCTTTTTCGGGTACGCTTTTACCGACAGCGTGTCGGTAACGTTGCCGACAGGGTGCCGGTAAGAGCAGTGGATCAGGTAAGCCTTACCTTGAGGATGTTGCCCATGGACTCCTTCTCGACACTCATCCGCAGCGCGTCCCACGAGCAGCACGTGGAGGTGGGGACCTCGACGTTCATGAGCGATCTGCTGGGCGGCCGGCTCGGCGTGCTGGCGTACACCCGCTACACCGAGCAGCTGTGGTTCGTGTACGACGCGCTGGAGGGCGCGGCCGACCGGCTGGCGTCGGACCCGGTGGCCGGGCCGTTCGTCCGGCCCGAGCTGTTCCGGCTGACGGCGCTGGAGCGGGACCTGGCGCATCTGCGCGGGGCCGGGTGGCGGACGGGGCTCACGGCGCTGCCGGCGACGGAGGAGTACGCGGCACGGGTGCGAGAGTGCGCCGAGCGGTGGCCCGCCGGTTACATCGCCCACCACTACACCCGTTACCTCGGCGACCTCTCCGGCGGCCAGATCATCCGGGACCGGGCGGAGCGGACCTGGGGCATCGAGAAGAAGGGCGACGGGGTCCGCTTCTACGTCTTCGAGGGCATCGCCAACCCGGCCGCCTTCAAGCGCGGTTACCGCGAACTCCTCGACGCGGTGCACGCCGACGACCTGGAGAAGCAGCGCGTCGTGGCCGAGTGCAAGCGGGCGTTCGCCCTCAACATGGCGGTGTTCCGGGCGCTGGGCGAGGAGTTCCCGATCTCCGCGTGAGGGTCAGCCGGCTACGGAGCAGTACTCGTTCGTCCCCTGCCAGAAGCGGTACAGCTCCTGACCGCAGTACTGGTCGAAGTCGCCCACGCCCAGGCCGCGCAGCAGCGCGTCGATCACGTCGAAGAACGCGCTGTTGATCGACGGCACCCACAGCAGCGCGAAGACGAAGAGCAGGCCGAAGGGGGCGAACGGCTCCACCTGACGCTTGATGTTGTACGACAGCCATGGCTCGATCACGCCGTAGCCGTCCAGGCCCGGCACCGGCAGGAAGTTCAGGATCGCGGCCGTGACCTGGAGCAGGGCGAGGAAGGCGAGGGCGTAACGGAAGTCGCGCGGCACGCCGTCCAGGGAGTGCAGCCAGAACGGCGCGGTGCAGACGGCGGCGAAGACCACGTTCGTCAGCGGGCCGGCGGCCGAGATGAGGCTGTGCCGCCAGCGGCCGCGGATCCGGCTGCGCTCGATGAAGACCGCGCCGCCCGGCAGACCGATCCCGCCCATGATCACGAACAGCACCGGGAGCACGATGCTCAGCAGGGCGTGCGTGTACTTCAGCGGGTTCAGGGTCAGGTAGCCCTTCGCGCCCACCGTGATGTCACCGCTGTGGAGGGCGGTGCGCGCGTGCGCGTACTCGTGCAGGCAGAGCGACACGATCCAGGCCGCCGTCACGAACAGGAAGACGGCGACCCCGGGCTGCTCGGCGAACCCGGACCAGGTGGCCCACCCGGTGACGGCGGTGACGGCCAGGATCCCGACGAAGACGGGACTGATCCGCCGGTCGCTGTGGCGGGTGGTGGTGGCGGTCATGGGCAGGGCTCCTGGGGACTGGGGCGGTCGACGCGGGTCCGACCGTACCTGGCGTGGCGAAAGAACGCGTCGGGTGCTGGGGAAATACCTCTCGGCGCAGGTGAAAACGGATCGCGACCGCCGTTCGGTTCCGGAAGGCTGGGGACATGCGACCGCCGAAGGCGTTGAGGGTGTTGAAGGTGTTCTACGAGGACTGGCAGATGGAGTGCTGCGGCACCCCGTTCGCGGTCGGCGACGAGGTGGCCTGGAAACTCGTCGCCTACCGGGCCGGGGCCCGTCGGGAGGACGTCGGGTACGGCGCCGAGGCCTGGGTGGAGAACCACGGCGGGCCCGACCACCCCACCACCGGCCGGGTCCACGCCGTCGACCTGGTCCGGGAGGAGTACCGCTTCCACCGGCCCGACCCGGTGCCGGCGCCGCCGGGGGAGGGGGTGGTGCTGCAGGGCACCGGACGCGGCCTGGAACCGGTGCCCGGGACCGTCACGACGACGTCCGTCGAAGCCTGCCCGAAGTGGTTCGGGGAGGTGGACCTCGGCACAGTGGACGGCCTGGGGCGGGTCCGCCGTACCTGCGGCGCCCTCGTCACGCTGGCCGCCCCGGACACGAGGCACGTCCTGCGCCCCTGACCCCCGTGGCGGCTCTCGACACCCCGCCGTCCGAACCCCGTGACCGCTCCTGACACCCCCAGGGACAATGGACCCCGTGCGCTACGCGATCCTCGGCACCACCCAGGTACTCCGCCCCGACGGCACGGCCGTCCCCGTGGGCGGTTCTCGGCTGCGTGCCCTGCTGACCGTGCTCGCGCTGCGGGCCGGACGCGGGGTGCCCGCCGGGCTGCTCGTCGACGAGGTGTGGGGCGACGAACCGCCCGCCGACGCGACCGGCGCGCTGCAGGCGCTGGTCGGCCGGCTGCGCCGGGCGCTCGGCGCGGACGCGATCGAGTCCACCGACGGCGGCTACCGCCTCGCGGCCGCCCCCGACGACGTCGACCTGCACCGCTTCGAGCGGCTCACCGGCGAAGCCCTGCGCGCACTCGCCGACGGCGACCCCGCCAAGGCGGCGACCGTCCTCGACGACGCCCTCTCCCTGTGGCACGGCCCGGCCCTGGCCGACCTGCCCGACCGCACCGCCGAGGCGGCCCGCGTCGACGTCCGTCGCGTGGACGCGCTGCGCGCCCGCCACACCGCCGCCCTCGCCCTCGGTCACGCCGAACAGGCCCTGCCCGAGCTGACCGCCCTGTGCGACGCCCACCCCCTGGACGAACCCCTCCAGACGCTGCGGCTGCGCGCCCTGCACAGCTGCGGCCGCACCGCCGAGGCGCTGGCCGCCTACGACGACGTACGACACCTGCTCGCCGACCGCCTCGGCTCCGACCCCGGGCCCGAACTGCGCGCCCTGCACATCGAGTTGCTCGAACCGGCGGCGGAGCCCGAGGAGCCGTCCCGGCCCGGCAACCTGCGCGCCCGGCTCACCTCCTTCGTCGGCCGCGAGAGCGACCTGGAGGTCATCCGGGGCGACCTCGCCGCCGCCCGCCTGGTCACCCTGCTCGGGCCCGGCGGGGCCGGCAAGACCCGGCTGTCCCAGGAGGCCGCCGAGACCGTGCGGCACGCCGCCCGGGACGGGGTGTGGCTGGCCGAGCTGGCCCCCGTCGACGACCCGGCCGACGTCCCCGAGGCCGTGCTCAGCGCGCTCGGCGCCCGCGAGACCGTGCTCCACGGCGCCGGCGCCGAGGGTATGCGGGCCGCCGCCGACCGGCACGACGACCCGGTCGAGCGGCTCGTCGACCACTGTTCCCGGCGCCGGATGCTGATCGTCCTCGACAACTGCGAGCACGTCGTCGACGCGGCGGCCGATCTGGCGGCCCGGCTCCTCGAGCGCTGCCCGGACCTGACGATCCTGGCCACCAGCCGTGAACCCCTAGGTGTCCCGGGGGAGTTGCTACGCCCGGTGGAGCCGCTGCCCGATCCGGTGGCGCTGCGGCTGCTCGCCGACCGGGGCAGCGCGGCCCGGCCCGGCTTCACGGTCGACGCCGACGAGGAGACCGCGGCGGCCTGCGCCGAGATCTGCCGCCGCCTGGACGGTCTGCCCCTCGCCATCGAGCTGGCCGCCGCCCGGCTGCGGATGCTCACGCCCCGCCAGATCGCCGACCGGCTCGACGACCGCTTCCGCCTCCTCACCTCCGGCAGCCGCACCGTGCTGCCCCGCCAGCAGACCCTGCGCGCGGTCGTCGACTGGTCCTGGGACCTGCTCGACGCCGACGAACGGGACGTCCTCGGCCGGCTCTCCGTCTTCGCGGGCGGCTGCGACCTGGCCGCCGCCGAGGCGGTCTGCGGCCCCGCCGCTCTCGACGCCCTCGCCTCCCTGGTCGACAAGTCCCTGGTCGTCGCCGCCCCTTCGGACGGGCAGGGGATGCGCTACCGGCTCCTGGAGACCGTCGCCGAGTACGCCGGCGCCCGCCTGGACGAGAGCGGCGCCCGCGCCGACGCCGCGCGCGCCCATCTGACGTACTACCGCGAACTCGCCCGCACCACCGACCCGTTGCTGCGCGGCTCCGGACAGCGGGCCGCCGTGGCCCGGCTGGAGCTGGAGTACGAGAACCTGCGCACCGCCATCCGCCACGCCATCGCCGCCAAGGACGAGCAGGAGGCGCTGTGCCTGGCCCACTCCCTGGTCTGGTACTGGCAGTTGCGTGACAAGCGGGTCGAGACCCGCACCTGGTGCGCCGACATCATGGCCCTCGGACCGGACCCCTTCGCCGAGCCGGTCCGCCGTGCCGAACCGGTGTGGCAGCGCGTGCACGACACCCCGCCGCCGTACACCGGAGAAGTCCTCGTCGAGGCCCGGCGCGGCATCCATCTGGCCCATCTGGCCTGCATGGACACCGAGTTGGAGGTCTGGCAGACCCCGGCCGCGCAGGCCAAGATGCGCGCCGTCGTCCGGGCCTACGAGCCCGGCCAGCCGCAGACCTGCCGGGCCCCCGGCATGTTCTGGTTCTTCGCGGTGATGCTGATCGGTGGCCTGGAGCAGCTGCGCACCATCGTCGACGCCGGCGTCGAGACCAGCCGCCGTACGCCCGGCTACGAGTGGGAACTCGCGGGCGCCCTCCAGCTGCGCGCCAACGTGTTCGCCAACTTCGCCACCTCGGCCGGTGCCGCCACCCGCGACGCCGACGAGGCCCTGGAGATCTTCCGGCGCCTCGGGGACGACTGGGGCACCGCCGAGGCGTTCTCCGCGCGCGCCGAGTCCCGGGAACGCATGGGGGAGTACCGGGAGGCAGCCGACGACTACGAGGCCGCCATCGAGTGCGCCGAACGGCTCGACGCCCGCACCCAGGTCGCCGTGCTCAACGCCCGCCTCGGCATGGCACTGCTCGAACTGGGCGAGATCGAGCGCGGTGAACGGCTGCTGCGCGAGGTCATCGCCGACCACGACAGCAGCCACAACGAGGCGATGCCCGCCGCCCGGCTCTTCCTCACCGTGTGGCTGCTGCTGACCGACCGGATCGCCGAGGCCCGCGAGCAACTCCGGCTGCTGCGGACCCAGTTCAAGATCTCGCACTTCGTCGTCTTCGACGCCATGATCCTCATCCAGGAGGCCTGGGTGGACGCCCTCGACGGCCTCCACGCGGACGCCCTGGCCAAGCTGCGCGAGGCGATATCCCACTCCGACGACCCGCTGTCCCAGGCTGTCACCCCGCACTCCGGCTCCTCCAGCCTGACCGTCGCCGCCTTCGCCCTGGCCGGCCTGGACGACGGCGCCCGCGCCCAGGACGCCGCCCGCTGCCTGGGCGCCGCCAGTGCCCTGCAGCCGCCCGGCCACATCCCCTCCGGCATGGAACGCAGGCTGTACGCCCGCGCCGAGGCCCGGGTCCGCGCCGCACTCGGAGACGACGACGCCTACGAGGCCGCATACGCCGAGGGCGGTGGCCTCTCCCTCGCGGAGGCCACCGCCCTGCTCTGACCCGGGACCGGGTCGCCGGACGTCAGCTCTTGGTGCGGAACTTGTAGATCGCGTACGGCGCCGCCACCGCCGTGATCCCCACCGACCAGGCGAGCGTGATCCACAGGTCGTGGGCGACCGGGCCGCCGATCATCAGTCCGCGGGCGGCGTCGGCGAGCGTGGACAGCGGGTTGTAGTCGGTGAAGGCCTGCAGCCAGCCCGGCATCGACTGCGTCGGCGCGAAGATCGACGAGCCGAACTGCAGCGGGAACAGCACCAGGAACCCCATGGCCTGCACGGACTGGGCGTTCTTCAGGATCACGCCCAGGGTGAGGAACACCCACATGATCGAGGAGGCGAACACCGCGGACAGGCCCACGGCGGCGAACAGCCCGCCCCAGTGGGTGATGTGGAACCCGACCAGCACGGCGACGACCATCAGCACGGCGGTCGCGAACAGCATCCGCACCAGCTCGACGGAGATCTTCGCGAACAGCACCGAGCCGCGCCCGATCGGCAGCGACCGGAACCGGTCCATCACACCGGAGTTGAAGTCCTGGCTGAACCCGGTGCCGACGCCCTGCGAGAGCGTCATGCTCATCATCGCGATCATGCCCGGGATGACGTACTGGACGTAGCCGTCCTGGCCGCCGCCGAGGGCCTGCCCGATCGAGCCGCCGAAGACGTACACGAACAGCAGCGTGAAGATGACCGGCATCAGCAGGGCGTCGAACATCGACTCGGGGTCCTGCCGGATCCACAGCAGGTTGCGGCGGATCAGGGCGCCGGTGTGCCGCAGGTGCCCGCGCAGCGGGATCCGGGCGTCGGCGGCGGCCGGGGTGGTGGTGACGGCCGGGGTGGTGGTGACGGCGCTCATACGGTGACCTCCTCGCGGTCGTCGGCGGGCGTGGCGTCCTGCGGGGCACTGGCACGGTGGCCGGTGAGGGACAGGAAGACCTCGTCCAGGCTGGGCAGTTCGGTGACGATGGAGCTGATGGTGATACCGCGGGCGGTGACGGCGCCGACCACGGCGGTCAGCTGCTCGTCGCTGAGGATCGGCACCAGCAGGGTGCCCCGCTCGGCGTCCACGGTCGTGTTGGCGAGCCCGGTGATCCCCAGCTCGTCGATCATGGCGGCGAGCGGCCGCACCTGCAGCGGGTCGACCGGCTTCACCCGCAGCGTCCGTCCGCCGACCTTGGCCTTCAGCTCCTCCACCTTGCCGCCGGCGATGACCTTCCCGCGGTCCACGACGGTCAGCTCGGAGGCGAGCTGCTCGGCCTCCTCCATGTACTGGGTGGTCAGCAGCACGGTCACGCCCTCGTCGACCATGGTCTTGACCTCCTCCCACACCTCGTTGCGGGTGCGCGGGTCGAGACCGGTGGTCGGCTCGTCCAGGAACAGCACCTGGGGGTGGCCGATCATCGAGGCGGCGAGGTCCAGCCGACGGCGCATGCCGCCGGAGTAGGTGCCGGCCGGCCGCTTGGCGGCGTCGGTCAGCGAGAACCGCTCCAGCAGCTGGTCGGCGCGGGCCCGGGCGTCCTTGCGGGACAGGTCGAGCAGCCGCCCGATCATGTAGAGGTTCTCCCAGCCCGGCAGCTTCTCGTCGACCGAGGCGTACTGCCCCGTCAGTCCGATCACCCGGCGCAGCTGGCGGGGCTGGCGCAGGACGTCGTAGCCGGCGACGGTCGCCTGCCCGGCGTCGGGCTTCAGCAGGGTGGACAGAATCCGGACGATGGTCGTCTTGCCGGCCCCGTTCGGCCCGAGGACACCCATCACGGTGCCCTCGCGGACGTCCAGATCAACTCCGTCGAGAGCCTTGGTGTCGCCGTAGTGCTTCACCAGCCCCCGTACGGTCACGGCGGTGTTGTCGATTCGCGTCATGGGAAGAACCGTGCCAGGCCCCACCGACAAACCGCCGACAGGCCGCCGACACCGGCGGCCCTCCTGCCGACAACCCGCCCGCAGACCGCCGACAAGGGGCTGCGTACCGGGCCCGCCACGACCGTCCCCGCTGCTCAGCCCCTGGACACCGACCGGCTGGAGCCGCTGCCGCTGCGCGTCGAGCACGCCGGACGACCACCGCGACCATGTATCCCCCTGACCACATCCCCCTGCCCACCGCGACCATGTATCCCCCCGACCACCGCAACCATCAATTGAGCAACCCCCACGGCGAGCAACCACCTCCGCGAGAGCGGCGCCGGTTTAGGCGCAAAAAGGGGCCAGCCCGCCGACGGGGGAAGATCGGCGGGCTGGCCGTGGTGTTTCCGCAGTGGCTCTAGTGGACGGAGTGCTCCTCCAGCGGGAACGTTCCGCCGACGACGTCCTCGGCGTAGGCGCGGGCCGCGGTGCCCATGACCTCGCGCAGGTCCGCGTACTTCTTCACGAACTTCGGCACCCGGCCCGAGGTCAGGCCCAGCATGTCCGTCCAGACCAGCACCTGGGCGTCGGTCTCGGGACCGGCGCCGATTCCGACCGTCGGGATGTGCAGCACCCGGGTCACCTCGGCCGCCAGCTCCGCCGGGACCAGTTCGAGTACGACCGCGAACGCGCCCGCGTCCTGGACCGACTTGGCGTCGCGCAGCAGCTGCTGGGCCGCCTCCTCGCCGCGGCCCTGTACGCGGTAGCCCATCGCGTTCACGGACTGCGGGGTCAGGCCGATGTGCGCCATCACCGGGATGCCGGACTCGACGAGCAACCGGATCTGTTCGTGCGAGCGCTCGCCGCCCTCCAGCTTGACCGCGCCGACACCGGCCTCCTTCACCAGCCGGGTCGCCGAGCGCAGCGCCTGCACCGGGCCCTCCTGGTAGGAGCCGAAGGGGAGGTCACCGACGATGAGGGCGCGCTGGGTGCCGCGGACCACGGCCGCCGACAGCATCGTCATCTCGTCCAGGGTGACGGGCACCGTCGACTCGTACCCGAGGTGGCAGTTGCCGGCCGAGTCGCCGACCAGGAGTACCGGGATGCCGGACTCGTCGAAGACGGACGCGGTCATCGCGTCGTACGCGGTGAGCATGGGCCACTTCTCGCCGCGTTCCTTGGCGAGGGCGATGTCGCGGACCGTGATGCGGCGGGTGCCCTTTCCCCCGTACAGCGTCCTGCTGCCGTCGGAGGGGTTGTTCTGCGCAGGCTGGGCAGCCGAGAGCTGCGTCATGGCAACGGCTCCTTCAATTCATCTCGAGGCACCCTGACGGTGTCCCCGGATCGATTCCATGGTGGCACTTCGTGCCGTCCTCGGCCAGAGGACCGTCATGTGATCCATCGGTCACCCCTCTTGCGTAAGGCCTCGGTAAAGGAATTCAGATACGAGACGGTGCCGTATTGAAATGGCCCTAGGCTCCTCGTCATGACAACTCCTGCCGACCACGCTCCAACCGGCCCGCGCATACCCGAGGAGGTGCACCGGCGCCGCTGGGCGATCCTCGGCGTGCTCATGCTGAGCCTGCTGATCGTGGTGCTCGACAACTCGATCCTGAACGTCGCCATCAAGACCATCTCCACCCCGGCCCCGACCGGCCTGGGCGCCACCCAGAGCCAGCTGGAGTGGGCGATCAACGCCTACACCCTGGTCTTCGCGGGCCTGCTGTTCACCGCCGGCCTCATCGGCGACCGGCTCGGCCGCAAGAAGGTGCTGATCGGCGGCCTCGTCGTGTTCGGCGTCGGCTCCGCTCTGGCCGCCGAGTCCGGCTCCCCGGGCCAGCTGATCACCTACCGCGCCCTCATGGCCCTCGGCGCCGCCTTCGTGATGCCCGCCACCCTCGCCGTCCTGATGAACGTCTTCGAGCGTCAGGAACAGCCCAAGGCCATCGGCATCTGGGCCGGCGGCGTCGGCCTCGCCATCGCGATCGGCCCGATCACCGGCGGTGTGCTGCTCGACCACTTCTGGTGGGGCTCGGTCTTCCTCATCAACGTGCCGATCGTGATCGTCGCGCTCGCGCTGATGGTGTGGCTGGTGCCCGACTCGCGCGACCCGCGTCCGGGCCGCCTCGACCCCGTCGGCGTGGTGCTCTCCGTCGTCGGCCTGGTCCTGCTGGTCTACGGCATCATCAAGGGCGGCGAACTCGCCGACTTCACCGACGCCAAGGTGCTCGCGACCATCATCGCCGGTGCCGTGGTGCTTGCCGGCTTCGTCGTCTACGAGATGCGCAGCGACCACCCGTCCCTGGACGTCACCTACTTCAAGAACAAGGTCTTCTCGTCCGCCATGGCCGCCATCGCGCTGGTCTTCTTCGCGCTGATGGGCGTGACCTTCTTCTCCGTCTTCTACACCCAGAGCGTGCGCGGCTACTCGCCGCTGCAGTCCGGTCTGCTGCTGCTCCCGCTGGCCGTCGCCCAGCTGGTCTTCGCGCCGCGGGCCCGGCTGGTCGTGGACCGGATCGGCAACAAGGCCACCACCACCGCGGGCCTGGTGCTGATCGCGGCGATGCTGGGCATGTTCGCCACCTTCGAGGCCGACACCCCGATCTGGCTCCTGGAGGTCGTCTTCTTCCTGATGGGCACCGGCATGGCGCACATCATGACGCCGACCTCGGTCGTCATCATGCAGGCCCTGCCCCGGGAGAAGGCCGGCTCCGCCTCCGCGCTCAGCAACACCTTCCGTCAGGTCGGCGGCGCCCTCGGTATCGCCGTCCTCGGCTCGGTGCTGTCGACGTCGTACCGCAACGGCATCGAGGGCAAGCTCGGCGCGCTGCCGCCCGGGCTGCGCGGGACCGCCGGCGAGTCCATCGAGGCCACGCTGGGCGTCGCCCAGAAGCTCGGGGCGCAGGGCAAGGCCCTGGTCACGCCCGCCAACGACGCCTTCCTGCACGCCATGCACATGACCGCCCTGTGCGGTGTGGGCGTCGCGCTGCTCGGTGCCGTGGTCACCGCCCTCTTCCTGCCGGGCAAGCCGCCGGCCGGTCAGCAGGGCGAACGGGAGCAGGAGTTGGTCGCCGCCGCGGAGTGAGCGGGCACACGGTAGGGCGCGGATCCACGGGGGGAGGCTTGGGCTGCGGGAGAATTCCCGCAGCCAGTGAGAGGACGGTATGACGTGAGGCTTGCCGACAGTCGGCCGCGGTCCGTGGGTCCGGCCCGGGGCCGTCCCCGCAGCGAGGCGGTGGAGAGCGCCATCCTGGAAGGGGTGATGAAGCTCCTGGAGGACGGTGTCCCGCTCGCCGAACTGTCCATCGAGCGGATCGCCCGGACCGCCGGCGTCGGCAAGGCCACCATCTACCGCCGCTGGAACGGCAAGGAGGAACTCTTCGTCGACGTCATGCGCGCCGCCGAGCCCCCCGACCCCGAACTCCCCGGCACCTCCATGCGCGACGACCTCGTCGTGCTGCTCGAATCGCTGCGCCGGCGCGGGCTGATGAACCGTTCGTCGGCGATCCTGCACAACGTGTACGCCCAGATGAAGAGCAGCCCCCGCATCTGGAACGCCTATCACGTCAACGTCGTCAACCCGCGGCGCGAACTCGGCAAGGAAGTGCTGCGCCGCGGCCAGCGCAACGGCGAACTCCGCGCCGACATCGACGTCGACCTGGCCAACGACATGTTCACCGGCCCGATGCTGCTCAGGGCCATCCTGCGCCAGGACGCGGAGCTCCCCGAGGGCCTGGCCGAACACATCGTCGACTCGGTACTGGCCGGCCTACAGCCCGTCAGCTCACCCGAGCCGGAGCCGGTACCGAGGCCGGAGCCGCAGCCGTAAGGGTTGTTGTCGCCGTCGGTGGAATGTGCTCGTTTTGTCACAGTCCACCCCGACCGGGCGGTAACCGGAACCCCTTCGGCCGACTTGTTCGTCCTCGTCTTCCGTACGGCCGTCATGTGACGGCGGGATCGGAGCCGATCATCCCCTAGGGTCGTATCCCGGGGGACGACGGTGTGCACGGCAGGTTGTGAGGCAGGCGGTATGGCGCAGCAGGCGTACATGACGGAGACGGACAACGGCGGCTCGGGGCCCGAGCGTCGGGGAGACCGGTTCCGGCGCCTGGTGAACCGCCTGCTGGCCGGCTGGCGTGACGACCCGCGCATCTGGCGCCGGGGCCTCGTCCTCGCCGCCATCGCCCTGCTGCTGGCCGGCGTGATGCTGATGCACTCCCGTATCCCCAACACCATCGGCAACCTCGGCAGTCTCACCGAGACGTTCCTGCCCTGGCTGGGCCTGCTGATCCCGGTGCTGGTGCTGCTCGGCGTCCTGCGCAAGTCGGCGACCGCGCTCATCGCCGTCCTTCTCCCGGCGATCGTCTGGCTGAACCTGTTCGGCGGGCTGCTCACCGACAAGTCCGGTACCGGCGGCGACTTCACGGTCGCCACGCACAACGTGAACGCCGAGAACCCCGACCCGACCGGCACCGCCGACCGGCTCGCCACGTCCGGTGCCGACGTGGTGGCCCTGGAGGAGCTGAAGGCGTCGGCCGTACCGGCGTACGAGAAGGCGCTGGCGCCGACGTACAAGTACCACGCGGTCGAGGGCACCGTGGGGCTGTGGAGCAAGTACCGGCTGACCGGCGTGAAGGCCGTCGACATCAAACTCGGCTGGACGCGTGCGATGCGCGCCACGGTGGCCACGCCGGAGGGGGCCCTCGCGGTCTACGTCGCCCATCTCCCCTCGGTGCGGGTGAAGATGAACGCGGGGTTCACCGCCCGGCAGCGGGACACGAGCGCCGACGCGCTGGGCGAGGCCATCGCCGACGAGAGCCTGCCGCGGGTGATCCTCCTCGGTGACCTCAACGGCACGATGAACGACCGTTCCCTCAACGGCGTCACCTCGCAGATGCGCTCCACGCAGGGCGCGGCGGGCAGCGGGTTCGGGTTCAGCTGGCCGGCCGCGTTCCCGATGGCCCGGATCGACCAGATCATGGTCAAGGGCGTGGAACCGGAGAGCTCCTGGACCCTGCCGAGGACGGGCAGCGACCACCTCCCGGTCGCGGCACGTGTGAACCTGACCACATCGGATTAGCGGAAACTCCTGGTCAGACCCGCGCTCCCACTTTTGTAAGGACAATCGGACGCCGGACTGTAACCTGCCGGAATACTTCGCCTGGGATGCTTTGTTCCGCAACTGAACTTAAACACGTCAGTACGGAACCCCGCTCCCCGAAAGGCAAAGCCCTCCCATGCCCCTGGCCCTGCTCGCCCTGGCCGTCGGCGCTTTTGGTCTCGGCACCACCGAGTTCGTGATGATGGGCCTGCTGCCCGACGTCGCCGACGACCTGCACATATCGATCCCCACCGCCGGACACCTGGTCTCGGCGTACGCGCTCGGCGTCGTCATAGGCGCCCCGCTCCTTGCCGCGCTGACCGCGCGCATGCCCCGCCGCACGGTCCTGATCTCCCTGATGGCCCTGTTCGTGGCGGGTAACGCGCTGTCGGCCCTGGCCCCCACGTACGACTGGTTGCTCGCCGCCCGCTTCCTGAGCGGCCTGCCGCACGGCGCGTTCTTCGGTGTCGGCGCGGTGGTCGCCACCAACCTGGTGGCACCGGAGCGCAAGGCCCGCTCGGTCTCCCTGATGTTCATGGGCCTGACGGTCGCCAACATCGCGGGCGTCCCCGTCGCCACCCTCATGGGCCAGCACCTCGGCTGGCGGGCCACCTTCCTGGGCGTGAGCCTGATCGGCGTCGCCGCGATGGCCGCGGTCGCGCTGCTGATCCGAGGCGCCGACGCCCCGGCCCCGGTCTCCGGCCTGCGCGGGGAGCTGACCGCCCTGCGCTCCCTCCCGGTCTGGCTGGCCCTCGCCACGACCGTCGTCGGCTTCGGCGCCCTCTTCTCCGCGTACAGCTACATCACGCCGATGCTGACGGACTCCGCCGGGTACGCCGACTCCGACGTGACCCTGCTGCTGGCGCTCTTCGGCGTCGGCGCCACCGCCGGCAACCTGATCGGCGGCCGTCTCGCCGACCACGCGATGCGCGGCACGCTCTTCGGCGGCCTGGCCTCCATGGTCGCGGTGCTGTTCCTCTTCCCCGTCCTGATGCACGCGCAGTGGAGCGCGGCCCTGGCGGTGACGCTGCTCGGCGTGGCCGCCTTCATCACCGGCTCGCCCCTCCAGCTGATGGTCATGGAACGCGCCGCCGCGGGCCCCTCCCTCGCCTCCTCCGCCAACCAGGCGGCCTTCAACCTCGCGAACGCGGGCGGCGCCTGGCTCGGCGGCATCGCCCTGGCAGCGGGCTTCGGCGTCACGTCCCCGGCCCTGGCGGGCGCGGCCCTCGCGGTCCTGGGCCTGGGGGTGGCGAGCGTGGCGTTCGCGGTGGACCGGCGGCGTGCGCTGCCTGCGACGGCCCGGCAACGCGTCATCGCTTCGCACGTCCCCGAGCCCGCGGAGCCGGTGCACTCCTGACCGCCCGTGTCCCGGCCGGGCGCCGAGGTGCCCGGCCGGGACACGGCTGTGCTCCAGGCGGCCGGCCCCGACGGAAACGGGTCGGGCAACAGTCGCTCGCGGTACCGGGTACTACGGCCGCCGCTGCCGGATCCGGCCGTCAAGAGGCGGGAGCGGCGCTCACCTCGCCTTCGACGTCGACCAGATCCTCAAGGCCGCCCAGAAAAAGGCCGGCTGACCGCGTCCGTCCTCCCCCCCTCGACATGGTCAAGGCGGCGGCAGAGTATTACCGAAATGGCAAGCAACCGGATCGACTTGAGTGACGCTCGCTGGTCCAAGAGCAGCCACGGCCACGGTGACGGCGGGGAATGCGTCGAGGTCGCCGGCGGCTTCCCCGGCGCCGCCCTCTGGCGCAAGTCGAGCTACCGCAACGGCGACGGCGGCAATGCGTCGAAGTAGCCGACAACGTCCCCGGCCTCGTCCCCGCCGGAGACTCCATGTTTGCTGGGATACCAGGACTCGAACCTGAACTAACGGAACCAGAAACCGTCGGGCTGCCAATTACCCCATATCCCATTCGCCCCGAAGGCCGCGGAAGTTCGGCCGGCCGGGGCGTTGCCCAGGCTATTCACGCTCTCCGTGATGCCTGGTGAGGCGCGCCCGGAGTTGTCGATCGGAGTTCGGGGGGGCCTGGCGGCGAACAGCGTCCGGTAGGTGATCCGTGCTGCCTTCCTTCCGCGCGGTCGTCCGACACCTCCGGCCCATCCTGCCGTGTCCCCGGCCGGTTCGCCGGTCGCTGGATCCAATCGGGGGATTCCTCGCCCCGAGCGGTCCCCCGGATTGTGGGGGGAGCGATACCGTCCTAGCTTCAGTTCGTCGGATTTATTCCGAAAGGTCAACATCATCTCTTTTGTTGGCTTTCTGAACATCGAACGGAGCATTCATGTCGGTGATGACCGGTACCCCGCCCCTGCAGCAGTTCGGCCAGCAGATGGCCGGGCCCCAGCAGCCGCTCGCGCAGGTGGTCCAGCAGGCCATCCAGCAGGCCTGCCAGCAGGCGAGCCAGCAGATCGCGCAGCGCATGCAGCAGACGCTGCAGCAGATTCAGCAGGTCCAGCAGCAGCTGCAGCAGCAGGGCATCGCCCACCACGCCCACCCGTACCTGGCCGTCGCGCTGCATCACACCCTGCAGCAGGGCGTGCGCAGCGCTGTGGAGCAGTCCGTGCAGCAGGCGCTGCCGACCGCGATCCTGGCGCTGGTGCAACAGAGCCAGCAGAGCCAGCAGGGTCAGCAGGGCCAGCAGCAGTGGGGCGGCGGCTTCGGCCAGCAGTACCCGCAGCAGTACCAGCAGCCCGGCTCCGGCTTCGGCCCGATGGGTCAGCACTTCGGCATCGGCTGACACAAGGCAGTGCGCTGTGCGGTGTGCCCGGGACAGGTTCCCGGGCACACCGCACAGTCGCGGAAGGCGCGAGCCGCCCGTCATACGGATCAGAAGCGCAGGAACCGACGCAGGCATGGTTGAGGTGGATTTAATGGTCAAGGACAGGCCCGGAAGCAAGCCTCGGAGCAGCCGCCAGAGCGAATCCGAGGGCGCGGGGGTCGGCGGGCCGAGCCCCGAGGAAGCGGCGCCGCGCAAGAAGGGCGGCCGGTCACCGGTCGCGGTACAGCCGCGGCGGTCTCGCTACATGGTGACCCCGCTGCCGCAGCAGCTGCTGTCCATCGGAGTGCCCGAACTCGGCATCGAAGAGATGTACGACCAGCTGGAACGGATGCCCGAGGTCACGGTGGTCCGCAGACTCACCCTCGCGGACAAACTGCGGTCGGCGGGAGGGCAGGCCTCCTGCCCTGAAATCGTGGTCGTCGAGGCCGCCGAAGCCCAGGTACCGGCGATGCGGTCGCTGCATGCGCACGTCGAGCCGGATCTGCCGCTGTCCGCGGCCGTACCCGTTGCCATGCCCGCCGCGGGGATGCTGCCGTTGCGCGACCCGGGGCTGGTCATGCCGCTGGAGGAGCCCGTGGAGTTCTCGGTTCGCGTCTGCGGCCCGGACGGCGAACCGCTGGCCGGCGCGGGCGTGTTCCTGATCGGGGCGACATGGCCGAGCCAGGGCGTCACCGGCCCCGACGGGAGGGTCACCTTCGCCCTGGTGACGGAGACCGCGCAGTCCGTCCAGTCCCTGTACGTCCGGCCCGCGGGCGGTTACACGGACCGCTGGATCCACCGCCCCGACCTGTCGGTGGGCCATGACAACCTCGTCACCCTCACCCCGCTGTCCACGGTCTACCCGGAGCTGGAACAGCGGCAGAGTTACGGCTGGGGCCAGCAGGCCATGCGGCTGGACCGGCTGCCGCCCACTTTCCGCGCCTTCGGCATCAAGATCGCTGTCATCGGTACGGGCGTCAGCATCGACCACCCCGACCTGAAACAGGGGGTGCGCTCCGGCGCCGACCTCGTGCACCGCACGAAGGAGGGCTGGACCCACGACCCGGTCGGCACCGGCACTCACACGGCCGGTGTCATCGCCGGGGCGGACACCGGCAAGGGCATCATCGGCATCGCCGTCGACGCCGAGCTCGAGGTCTGCCAGGTGATGCCCGACGGCCACTTCAGCGACCTGATCGCCGCGCTGGACCACTGCATCGAGCGCGAGGTCGACATCGCCCACATCCAGGTGACGGCCCCGTACCCCTCGGCGCTGGTCTCCCGCAAACTCGCCGACGCCACCGCGGCGGGCATCGCCTGCATCGCGCCGGCAGGTGACAACGGCGGACCGGTCTCCTTCCCCGCCTCGCTGCCCACCGTCTTCGCCGTGGGCGCCCTGGGCGCCTTCGGTACCTGCCCGCCCGACACCTCCCACGCCGCCCACGTCGGGCCGCAGTTGAGCCCGGAAGGGCTCTTCGCCGCGCCGTTCAGCAGCCAGGGCCCCGGAGTGGACGCGGCCGCCCCCGGCGTCTCGGTCCTCTCCTGCTCCCGCGACGGCGGCTACACCGCTCTCGACGGCACCGGCACCGCATCCGCCCACATCGCGGGCCTGGCGGCGCTGGTGCTGGCCCACCATGAGGATTTCCACGGCCAGCTGCTGCCCCGCGGGCCTGGCCGCGTGCAGCACCTGTTCGAGATCATCGCCGCCAGCTGCCGCCCGCTGGCCGTACCGGGAACGCCGGACGCGACCCGTACCGGGTGCGGCCTGCCCGACGCCCTCACCGCTCTCGGCCTGCCCTCCGGCACCCAACTCGCCCCGTCCCTGTCTCCCTTCGCCTCCTCCATGGCCGGTTAGATTCGGCGTAACGCAAAGGGGCGTGAGGTCTCCGAGAAGACCCCACGCCCCTCCGCTCAGCCGCTCAGGCAGCGCAGCGGATCAGTGCTTGCGGTGCGCCTTGTACGACTCCACGTAGCCGGCCGCCGGGGTGCCGACGCCGGTCACGTCGTCGTAGCCCTTCACCGCGGACAGGGAGCTGTCCTTGCCGAGGCTGCGGACCGAGGTCAGCAGGCCGTCGGTGGCGTCGTAGCCGTTGGCGAAGTCGACGCGGGCGACCGCGAGGTCCTTGCCGGTCGGCTTGTCGGTGACGTCGTGGTAGGCCTTCGTGCCGTACTTGGAGTAGATCAGCGGGTTGGCGAAGCCGATCGCCTTGCCGCCGCGCGCCTCCTGGGCGAGGGCCTGGACCGCCGCGATGACCGGCGCGGCCAGCGACGTGCCGCCGATGCGGTACTCGCTGTACGCCTCGGTGCCGTCCGCCTGGGTCTGCGTCTGGCCGACCTTGAAACCGGTGTTGGGGTCGGCGATCGCCGAGATGTCCGGGACCACGCGGTTGCCGGAGGCGCTGTTGGCCTTCGCGAGGGAGTCCGGGACGACACCCTTCTGGTAGGACGGCTCGTTCACCGTCTTGCTGGTGCCGCCGCCCGCGCCCGAGGTGAACGGGCCGGGGAAGCCGGTCCAGCTCTTGCCGTCGGCCGACAGCGAGGCCTTCTCGGTGCCCCAGCCGGTCTCCCACAGGTACTTGTCGCCCTTGCCGACGGCCAGCGAGGTACCGCCGACCGCCGTCACCCAGGCGGAGTTGGCCGGGGTGTCGACCTGCTTCGTGTTGGTGTTGGCGACCTCGTCGCCGTTGTCACCGGAGGAGAAGTAGAAGCCGATGCCCTGGACCGCGCCCAGCTGGAAGACCTGGTCGTAGGCGGCCTGGATGTCCGGGGTCTCGTTGGCCTCGATGTCGCCCCAGGAGTTGGAGACGATGTCGGCCAGGTGGTTGTCGACGACCTTGCTGAGCGCGTCCAGCAGGTCGCTGTCCTGGCAGGAGGCGGCGCCCACGTAGGTGACGTCGGCGTCCGGCGCGACCGCGTGCACGGCCTCGACGTCGAGGGTCTCCTCGCCGTACCAGCCGGAGGCGTCGCACTCGTCGGCGCCGGTGTTCGTGTAGTTCGCGGGCAGCACCTGGTGCAGCTGGCTCGTCTTCCACGAGGAGTCGCCGTGCGCCTTGGCGTAGGTGCCGGCGTCGTAGGCGATGGTCGGCGAGGCGAACGCGTCGGTGATCGCGACGCGCACGTGCTTGCCGGTGTACTTGCCGGCGCCGTAGGCGGCCCGCAGCTGCTTGCCGGTGTAGCCCTCGACCGCGTACGGGATCTTGGTGCCGTACGCGTCCGGCAGCGTGGTCGCGGTCTTCGAGCCGTAGTACGACGAGAACGGCCCGGAGTTCTTGAACACGCCGGCCGGGGGCGGCAGCGTGTCGTCGTGGGTCGCCTTGTGCGGCGCGTTGTCCAGACCGGTGACGGTCAGGATCGAGCTGCTCACGGCCGCCGGCACCGACGCGGTCTTCTGCGGCGCGCGGTAGGTCTTCGAGCCCTTGGCGTAGTTGTGCAGCTGGGTGCCGAACGCCCGCTCGACGGCGGACACGTCGCCGGAGACGGCTATGTAGTGCTGGGTGACCTCGGTGACCTTCAGGCCGGACGCGGTCAGCCAGGACTTGACGGCCTTCACCTGGGCCGCGGTGGCGCCGAAGCGGGCCTGCGCCTGCTTGGCGCTGAGGTACTTGCCGTAGTACGGCGAGCTGGGGTCGGACACGGCCTTCGCGTAGGCCGCGAGGCCGCTGGCGTTCCGGCCGGCCAGGTAGACCCGGGCCTTGACCTGCGCGCTGTTGGAGGTCGCGCCCTTGTCCGCCTTGGCCGTGGCCCAGGTGGGCTTGGTGCCCTTCAGGGCGTCACGGGCCGGGCTGTCCGCGGCGTGCGCCGCGGGTATGCCGAGTGCGAGCGCGCCGGCGATCATCGGCAGTGTCGCTGCCATGCTCACGCTGGCCCGCACCTTGGCACGGTTCGATCTCATACTGCCCCCTGCTATGCGGTTCGACGCATGGAGTGGTCGGTCAGGCGTGATCATCAGGAGGCCAGCGGCGGAACGGCCCGTGAATGGATCACACGATGGGGGTCACTCTTGCGGTGAACTGTTCATGCCAGGGGAATGAAAAGGCCAAGGAAACCCCAAGTGAGCGTTGATTAGGGGCCTTTGACCGGATTTTGATGCCGTACCAAACGTTACGGATCGATTGCGATTGCTCGTAAGCCCTTGCGGTGCCGTTAAGTCGACAAATCCCCCACCTTGTACGTCAGTTCAGTCGCGCGGCTCGGCGCCCCGCTCCTTCAGCATCTGCGCCATCGCCGTCAACTCCGACTGCTGCGCGTCCACCATGCCCTGGGCGAGGCTCTTCTCCACTGCGACGGTGCACTTGGCCACACACCCCTCGGCCATGTGGATGCCGCCCTTGTGGTGGTCCGTCATCAGCTGCAGATAGAAGATCTCCGCCTGCTTGCCGTTCAGCGTCCCCAGCTTCTTCAGCTCGGTGTTGGTCGCCATGCCCGGCATCAGCGAACCGTCCTTGCCGGAGGCCATGTCGCCCATGCCCATCCAGGTCATCGGCGGATCGGCCGACACCTTCGGCAGCCCCCACAGGTCCAGCCAGCCCAGCAGCATGCCGCGCTGGTTGGCCTGCGTCTGCGCGATGTCGTAGGCGAGCCGCCGTACGTCGGCGTTCTTCGTGCGGTCGCGCACGATGTACGACATCTCGACGGCCTGCTGGTGATGGACCGCCATGTCCCGCGCGAACCCGGCGTCCGCCGAGTCGGCGCTCGGGACCGTACCGCCACCGCCGTCGCCGTCCTCGCCCGCGACCGCGTAGGTGATCGCGCCGGCCGCCACCAGTACCGCCACCGCGGAGCCCGCGATGAGTACCGACCGCATCACTGGCCCTTACCGCCCGTGCACGCGGCACCCGGCTCGGGCGTCTGCTTGCCCTGCACGAACTCCTCGAAGAACTTGCCCACGTTCGGGTCGTCGGCCCCGGTCACGGTGCGCTGGTGCGCCCACGCCGTCAGCATGATCGGGTCCTTCTGCTTGTCGTCCGGGCTCATCAGCGTGTACGGCGTCTGCTTCACCTTCGCCGCGAGCGCGTCGACGTCGGCCTTCTTCGCCTTGCTGTTGTACGTCACCCAGACCGCGCCGTGCTCCAGCGAGTGCACGGCGTTCATGTTGTCGAGCGCCGTGGTGTAGACGTCGCCGTTGCAGTTCTGCCAGACCGGGTTGTGGTTGCCGCCCACCGGAGGCTCGGTCGGGTAGTGCACGGTCGTCGTCACGTGCGTCCGGCCCAGCGTGCCCTTCCAGGTGTTCACCCCGTCCTTGCCGGTCACGAAGTGCCCCGAGGTCTTCGCGTCGGCCGCCGTGGAGTCGTCACCGGACTGGTTCTTCACCAGCACCACACCGCCGACCACGAGGCCGGCCACGACCACCACGCTCGCGGCGATCGTGAGGATCCGGTTGCGACGCTCGCGCGCCTGCTCCGCGCGCCGCATCTGCTCTATGCGCGCCTTGCGTTCGGCGTTGCTGCTCTTCTTCGCGGAACCCATGGGGTGTGTCCTTCTGGGGGGTAAGGGGTGTGAAAGGTGGGCCAGCTGATCGTAATCGGGAGAGGGGGTCAGCCGTAGGGAGGGCACAGGAAAGACCTGGAAACGCCGGTGGTTCGACAGGAAACCGATAACCGGGACGTGGGGGCGCGGGTGGGTGTGGCCGACGTGGCGTGGCGTGGCCGGCGTCGGGTGCGGGGTGCGGGGTGCGGGGTGTCGGGTTTCGTGTGTCCGGTGGGTTTGCATCTGATATTCATGTTCATGGGCTTGGTGTGACGTGCGTCGGAATCGAATCGGCCATTACGGATGTCGGTGCGAGCAGGCAAGATGGGCGCCAGGGCGGTACACCTGCCGTACGGGAGCCGTTCAGGCCGAGGACGCCGGGGCGATCATGGTCCGCAACGCGCATGAAATGCTGTTGTGGTGTGATGCTCAGGTGCCCGACCGCCTCCTGTGGGACCGGGAGCAGGCGGCCTGACCAGCAAGGATGGGGAAGCGCAAGATGGACAAGCAGCAGGAGTTCGTGCTCCGGACCTTGGAGGAGCGGGACATCCGGTTCGTACGCCTGTGGTTCACGGACGTGCTGGGCTTCCTCAAGTCCGTAGCCGTGGCCCCGGCCGAGCTGGAACAGGCCTTCGACGAGGGCATCGGCTTCGACGGCTCCGCGATCGAGGGCTTCGCCCGGGTCTACGAGTCCGACATGATCGCCAAGCCGGACCCGTCCACCTTCCAGGTCCTCCCGTGGCGCGCGGAGACCCCCGGCACGGCCCGCATGTTCTGCGACATTTTGATGCCGGACGGCTCCCCGTCCTTCGCGGACCCGCGCTACGTCCTCAAGCGGGCCCTGGCCCGCACCTCCGACCTGGGCTTCACCTTCTACACCCACCCGGAGATCGAGTTCTTCCTCCTGAAGGACCGCCCGCTGGACGGCTCCCGCCCGATCCCGGCCGACAACTCGGGCTACTTCGACCACACCCCCACCAACGTCGGCATGGACTTCCGCCGCCAGGCGATCACCATGCTGGAGTCGATGGGCATCTCGGTCGAGTTCTCCCACCACGAGGGCGCCCCGGGCCAGCAGGAGATCGACCTGCGGTACGCGGACGCGCTCTCCACGGCGGACAACATCATGACGTTCCGCCTGGTCATGAAGCAGGTGGCGCTGGAGCAGGGGGTGCACGCGACCTTCATGCCGAAGCCTTTCTCCGAGCACCCCGGCTCGGGTATGCACACCCACCTCTCCCTCTTCGAGGGCGACCGGAACGCGTTCTACGAGTCGGGCGCGGAATTCCAGCTCTCCAAGGTCGGCCGTTCCTTCATCGCGGGCCTGCTGAAGCACGCGGCGGAGATCTCGGCGGTCACCAACCAGTGGGTGAACTCCTACAAGCGCATCTGGGGCGGCTCCGAGCGCACCGCGGGCGCCGGCGGTGAGGCTCCCTCCTACATCTGCTGGGGCCACAACAACCGCAGCGCGCTGGTCCGGGTCCCGATGTACAAGCCCGGCAAGACGGGCTCGGCCCGTGTCGAGGTCCGCTCCATCGATTCCGGAGCCAACCCGTACCTGGCCTACGCCCTCCTGCTGGCGGCCGGCCTCAAGGGCATCGAGGAGGGCTACGAGCTCCCGCCGGGCGCCGAGGACGACGTCTGGGCCCTCTCCGACGCGGAGCGCCGCGCGATGGGCATCGAGCCCCTGCCGCAGAACCTCGGCGAGGCCCTCACCCTGATGGAACGCAGCGACCTGGTCGCCGAGACCCTCGGCGAGCACGTCTTCGACTTCTTCCTGCGCAACAAGCGCCAGGAGTGGTACGAGTACCGCTCCGAGGTCACCGCCTTCGAGCTGCGCAAGAACCTGCCGGTGCTGTAAGGCGCAGGTCAGGGCCGGTTACCGCCGAAACGATGCCGTGGGGGCCAACGGTCTCGGACCGTCCACCCCGCGGCCTCTCACAGCCTTGGGGCCGTCTCGGGCCAGTCCTAGCCCCGAGTCTTTGCATCGAGAGCGCTGTCACGCATCCTTGCCACACGTGCCAGGGAACGCCTGATACTCCAGCCGTGGATCGCTGGTGCGACGTCCGACCGACCGCGCCTACGGGTGCGTGTCCGTGATCGCGATGACCTCGTCGAGGCGGTCCAGGGCAGCCTGCAGGTCGTCGACCTTGGCCTGGATGCGGTCCCGCTCGGCGCGCAGCATGGCTCGTTGCTCGGCGTCGGTGTGCCCGGCGACCCAGCACGGAAGGAGTTCCTCGATCCTTCGGCTGGTCAGGCCGGCGGCGAACATCTGCTGGAAGAAACGGACCAGGGGGACGGCATCCTGCCGGTAGAGGCGCTGGCCGGATGGGCTGCGCTCCGCGATGAGCAGCCCCTGCTGCTCGTAGTAGCGCACGGCGCGTACCGAGACGCCGGCACCCCGCGCCACCTCGCCGATGCGGACCAGCCGCTCGGCCGCGGCCTCTGTGACGGTCATGGTGATTCCTCTCACCCCGGCCCTGAGGACCAGCACTTGCCTCTGACGTCAACGTCAGGTTTTAGCGTACCGGGCATGGACATCAACAACTCAGTCGCCCTTGTCACCGGAGCCAACCGCGGCCTGGGCCGCGCCTTCGCCCAGCGCCTGCTCGAACGGGGCGCCCGCAAGGTCTACGCGACGGCCCGCCGACCGGAGACCGTGGACCTGCCCGGGGTCGAGGCGCTGCCCCTCGACATCACCGATCCCGCATCCGTGAGGGCCGCAGCCGAGGCCGCCCCGGACGTCTCGCTGCTCATCAACAACGCGGGGATCCAGACGGGGACCGACCTGGTGACCGGTTCGCTGGACGCGGTACGGCACGAACTGGAGACCAACGTGTTCGGCCACCTGGGAATGATCCGGGAGTTCACGCCGGCGCTCGCCAGGAACGGCGGGGGCGCGATCGTCAACGTCCTCTCCGCCATGTCATGGTTCGGGGGCAAGGGCGCCAACGCCTACCACCTGGCCAAGGCCGCCGCCTGGGCCATGACCAACGGCGTCCGCCTGGAACTCGCCGAGCAGGGCACGCTCGTGACAGCGGTGCACCTCGGCCTGGCCGACACCGACATGGCCGCGGGCTGGCCCGTGGCCAAGATCGCGCCGTCGGACCTGGCCGACGCGGCGCTCGACGGTGTCGAGGCGGGCTCCGCCGAGGTCCTCGCCGACCAGTGGAGTCGGGACGTCAAGTCCCGGCTGCCGCTGACGCCGGAAGAATTCAACGACGCGATGGACCGCGCCCTGGCGGCGCTAACGGCGGCATGAGGGCCCTCGGGCCGCACTGACTTCGCCGGTCCGGGCCGGCGTCACTTCCTCCGCAACAAGCGCCAGGAGTGGGAGGAGTAGCGCTCCGAGGTCACCGCGTTCGAACTGCGGAAGAACCTGCCGGTGCTGTAAGGGCGGGTCGCCCCGGCGCTGTAAGGCGGGTCGCCGCCCTGGCCCGAGTCGATGCGACTGCCCCCGTGTGCGCTCGCGGCCACGGGGGCAGTCACCCGTTCGGCGGGTTCGGGCCGGGATGTTCGAATTGACAGCGGGTTGCCGGGGCCTCGTACTGAACACGAGGGACTTTTGGCCAGTTTCCCTGTGGGGGATTCCAGCAACCGTGATCCATTCCCGCCTTCAGGGAGGCACCGTGACGGTGCAGCAACAGCAATCCACGATCCCGACGATCCTGGTGTACGAGGAGGACCCCGGATCCTTCGGGCACGTCAACATGCCCGTGCCGCATGCCGTTCCCCAGCTCGACACCCAGCCCTTCCCCGCCGCCATCGCCGAGACCGCGCCGCAGCCGGACAGTGCGGGACCGGGCACCGAGGCGTTCCGCTACTGGGTGGCGGCCGACGCGCTCAGCAGCGCCTGCCAGACCTGGGGCCCGCTCGTGCCGACCGGCACGCACTGGTACCCGACGGTCGGCCGCGCCCTCACCGCCCACCTCGACGCCGGGAACGACCTCAACGCCTTCTACGACCGCAAGGGCCTGTGGTTCTTCCGCCGCACGGTGGCCGGGATCACCGTCGCCGCGTGCGAGAGCGGCGACGTCGTCAGGCACGAGGCCGGACACGCGGTCCTCGACGCGCTGCGCCCCCAGCTGTTCAGCGCGTCGAGCGCGGAGGCGGCCGCCCTGCACGAGGCGTTCGGCGACATCAGCGCGCTGGTGTCGGCACTTCGGCAGGAGTCGCTGCGCACCTCCGTCCTGGCCGAGACCCAGGGCGACCTCGAAGTCTCCTCGCGGGTGTCCCGGATGGCCGAGCAACTGGGCTGGGCCATCCGCCAGGGCCACCCGAGCGCGGTCGACCCCGACTGCCTGCGGAACATGTCGAACAGCTTCTTCTACCGCGACCCGGTGCTGCTGCCGCCGAGCGGCCCCGCGAACACGCTGTCCAGCGAGCCGCACTCGTTCTCCCGGGTGTTCAGCGGCGCCTTCCTGAAATGCGTCGCGGGGATCTTCCGGCAGCAGGACCTGCAGGACCAGGCCGGTCTGGGCCTCGCGGCCGAGATCGCCGGGCAGCTGCTGGTGGACGCCGTCGTCGCCGCGCCCGTCGTGTCCGCCTACTACGCGCAGGTCGCCGGCCACATGATCGCCGCCGACCAGCGCCGCAACGGCGGCCGCTACGGCCCGTTCCTGCGCTCGGCGTTCGTCCGGCACGGCATCCTCTCCCTGGAGGCCGCCACGTCGATCACCGAGTCGGAGGTGTCGCGCAGGGGCGTCGGCATGGCCGAGGCGACCCCAGGCGGCGGTGACGAGGAGGGGCTGATGCCCGTCACCGTCCAGGGGACCATGTACGGCCTGAACCAGCCGATCACCCTGTCCGCCCCGGCGGAGGGACGACGGTTCGGCATCGCGGCCTCCGACCCCGCCGGCGGCTCACTGCGGGCCGCCGACCCCGACCGGGTCGCCACGTCGTTCCTCGAGGACCTCTTCCGGCGCGGCCGCGTCGACGTCCCGGAGGAGCACCGCACCGCCTCGGCGTTCGTCGACAACAGCCCGTCGCGGATCAAGACCCACGAGATCGCCCGGAGCTCGACCGGCGAGGGCCTCGCCCTGGTCCGGCGCTGCTTCGACTGATCCACCGGGAGAGCTTCGGCGTCAGCTGAAGAAGCGCAGACGGCGGGCGGTCAGCCGCCCGTCGTCCTCGCGCCTGATGACATGCGTCGTACGCGTCGTCGGCTCCTCGCCCTCGAACACCGCCTCGCCGCGCGCCAGCAGGTCGTTGACGAACTTCTCGGCCGCGACCCGCTCGGCGTCCCCGTCCGGCTCCGCACCGCCGAGCACGTCCGGCTCCTCGCCGGCCGGCACGCCGTCACCGGTGGTGTCCACCGGCCCGCGCAGGTCTACCGTGAACCCCGCCCGCCGCAGCGCGTCGGTGCCCCGCGCGGTCACCATGGCGAGCGCGAGCCGCTCGGAGACGACCTCCACGACGACGGCCTCGGTCGCGTCCACGGCCGCAGCCAGCTCCGGGCCGTCCGGGCCGGCGGGCGACTCGATCCGGGCCCGGAGCACCGGACGGTCCTCCGTGGCGGCCCGGGTGAACACCGGGTGGGCCGCCGTACGCATCCCCGCATCCCGCGCGAACGCGCGCTCGCGGGCGTCCTCGCCCACGAAGACACAGTCGTCGGCCGTTCCACCGGCGCTCGCGACGGCCCGGTCGAAGAGGGCGCGGCTGTCCTTCGCGCCCCAGTGCACGAGGGTCACGTCGGTGAAGCGGCCCGGGAACGCCTCGTGCAGCGCGGCCGCCACCCGTTCGGCGTCACCCTCGTGGGTCCCGGGGTTGGAGATGATGCCCTTGCGCACCTCGCCGAGGTCGTCGAGCACGGCGAGGACACGCGGCAGGGGACGGAGCGTCAGGGAGCCGTCGGGGTTCAGTCGGGGTTCCGCCAGGGTCGCCCCGATGTCGAAGAAGATCACAGGCATGGGAAGTGCCTCCCCACGGCGGACGCGTTCGAGTCGCAACCGCCTGGGAGGGGACCCCACATTCACCCGGGGCGGCTACGGACCGACGTACGCCGGTGACACCGCCGAGACGCTGATCCGCCGCGGCTTTCCCGATCCGTCCGCCGGTACCTCGTACAGGTCCGCCCCATAGTCGCCCGGCAGCGCGTACACGACCGTACGGGCGTCCTTCCAGACCGCCTGGTCGTCCACGCTTCGTGTCTCCGCCAGCGGCGTTTCGCGCATCGTCCGCAGGTTCAGGACGTACAGGCGCCAGGGGGCGTCCTTGGGGAGGCCCTGCACGCGCTTCTTGTAGGCGATGCGCGTGCCGTCGGGGGAGAGGGACGGGCACTCGACGTTCGGGTGGAGCGTGGTCACCGTGCGGGTGCGGAGGTCGCCGCGCACGAGGTACGTGGTGCCCTTCGTCGCCAGCGTCGCGTAGAAGGTGTTGTCGTCCGAAGCGAAGGTCACACCCCAGAAGTTGACGTCCGCGGACTGGTAGGAACGGCCGTCCTTGACGATCCGGAACGCCTCCAGGGACGAGATCAGCGCGCCGGTGCGGGTGTCGACGATCGCCGTACGCGTGGAGAAGTTCGTGCCCGCGTACGAGTCGCCGCCCACGAACGCCGTCCAGGCCGCGTAGTGGCCGGTGGGGGAGACCCGGGCGCGGGACGGGATGCCCGGGACGTCGTAGTGGGCGCGCGTGCGCAGCTTCGCGTCCAGGATCAACGCGCGGTAGGTGTCCGAGACCGGGCCGTGGACGGCCCGGAGGCATACGCCCGTGCCTGAAGCGGCGTAGAAGCGCAGGCATTTCACGCCGGAAGCAGTGCGTGGGCCGGCCGGGTCGGTCGCCGGGGTCGTGGTCAGTTCGTCCCGGTGCGGGCCCCAGGCCATGTTGCGGAAGATCATGCGACCGGGGGTGGTCAGGGCGACCGTCCCCGCGGTGACCTTGGGGCCGCCCGCCTGGGTCTGGTCGCGGCGCTCCGCCCGCGCCGAGGCGTGCAGGACGGAGGCCAGGGCTATCGCCCCCAGCACGGCCAGGGCCGCGACGAGGATCAGGACGCGGGACCTCAGGGTCATACGGCAGCCTTCCGGAAGGGTCGGAGGGTCAGGGCGTACGCGGCGCACACCGCCAGGGCCACCGCCGACACGCTCAGCGCGGTACGGTCGCCCCACAGCGTCCAGGCCGCCCCGAACGTCAGTGAGCAGGCGAAACGTGCCCCCGCCTGGCCCGTCTGGACCAGCGCCAGGCCCGACGAGCGCAGCGCCTCCGGCACGCTGTCCGACGCGGCCGCCATCAGGACCCCGTCGGTCGCCGCGTAGAACGTGCCGTGCAGGGCGAGGACCACGTACGGCAGTGCCGTGCCGTGCCAGGACGTGAGCAGCGAGGCGTACGTCAGCAACAGGGCTCCGTGGCCCGCCAGGAACACCCGCCAGCGGCCCCAGCGGTCCGCCAGCCGGCCCAGGGGGACGGCCAGGAGGAGGAACGCGGCCGCCGTACCGAGGGGGAGCAGCGCGAACCAGCGGTCCGGGACGCCCAGGCGCCGTTGCAGCAGCAGGTACACGAACGAGTCGCTCACCGTGGCGAGGCCGAGGAGCAGGGCGCAGACGGTGATCCGGCGCAGGTCCCGATTCGACAGGAGACCCACGGCCGCGCGCAGCGTGGGGCGCGCCGCCGCGTCGGCCGTACGAGCGTGTTCACCCGGTACGAACAGCACCAGGATCAACACCCCGACCACCGCCACGCAGAAGCTCACCGTGAACACCGCGTCGTAGCCGTCCACCGTCGCCCGCAGGATCAGGAACGCCGCCAGGGGGCCGAGCAGGGCGCCCGCGGTGTCCATCGCCCGGTGTACGCCGAAGGCACGGCCCCGGGTCTCGGGGGTGCTGGAGAGGGAGATCAGGGCGTCGCGCGGAGCCGTGCGCAGGCCCTTGCCGGTGCGGTCCGCCGCGAGGACCAGGCCGATGGGGGTGAGGGTGTGGGCGATGAGCAGCAGGGGTTTGCAGAGGGCCGACAGGGCGTAGCCCGCGCCCGCCACCCACTTGTGCCGGCCGCCGCCGCGGTCGGCGAGGTGGCCGCCGACCAGGCGTACGACCGCCGAGAAGCCGTTGTAGACGCCGTCCAGGAGGCCGAAGCCCAGCGGCGACAGGCCCAGGCCCGCCACCAGGTACAGCGGGAGGACCGCTGTCACCATCTCGGAGGACACGTCCGTGATCAGGCTGACCGTGCCGAGGGCGAGGACGGTGGGAGCGACCGCGGTGCGGTACCGCCCGGCCGATGACGGCCGGGCGGTACCTTCCGCGGACGCCGCCGGAGTGCTCGCGCGGCTGTCCGCTACATACACGTCAGGACGCCCAGATCCCGGTGATGTCGTCGGCCGAGGCCGCGTTGCCCGCGTGCGCGCTCAGGCCCTGGCCGTCCTCCAGGGTGCGCAGCAGGTCGTAGTGGTTGTAGGTGGTGGAGGAGGTCGACCCCGCCTTGACCGGCTGTCCGTACAGGACCGTCGGGATGCGGTTGCCGGCCAGGCGGTTGTCCTCGTCCATGGTGACGACGAGGAGGCTGTTGTGGGTCTTGGCCCAGGTCGCGTACGCCCCGAGCTTGTTCTTCAGCCAGGTGTCACCGGTGGACACCGAGCAGTCGTGCATGTCGCTGCACAGGTTGGGGGTCACGAAGGAGAGCTGGGGCAGGGTGGTGTAGTCGGTGGGGAACTGGGTGAACGTCTTCGCGGTCGACGTCGGTACGTTGCTGAAGCCGAACCACGGGTTGTGCTTGCGCGCGTAGTCGCCGCTGCTGCACGTGGTCGAGCCCTGGCTGGGCAGGGTCTCGTTGTAGCTGGCCCAGGTGCGGCCGGCCGCGAGCTGTTCGGAGGCCAGGTTCGCCGCGGAGGAGAAGCCCGCGGTGTAGCAGCTGTCGTCGGTGATGCCCTGGGTGGCGCCGGAGAACAGGGCGAAGTAGTTGGGCTGGCTCGGGTGGGTCTCGGCGTACATCTGGGTCAGGTTGGCGCCGCCGGTCGCCAGCGAGTTGATGTAGGGGGCGCTGGAGGAGCCGATGACCTGGCTGTAGGCGTGGTTCTCGAAGACCACGACGATCACGTGGTCCGGGGTCGGTACGGCACTCGCGGCGTGCGCGGACGTGCCGCCGAGCCCGGTCCACAGGCCGATCGCGGCCGCGGTGAAGGCGGTGGCGGAGGCCACCGTCGTACGGGCGCGGCGCAGCATCGCCGAACGTGCGGAACTGCCGGACACATCAACCTCCGGTGCTGGGGGGAGACGGGGGTGGTGGCGGTGCGGACAGAGCATGCACACGCCAATAATCCCCCCGTCCCACCGCGCCCGGCCAGACGGATGAAGAGCGGGTGAACTGCTCCTGTCAGTGGGTCAGTCGGGCCCCCTTCTCCGAAGACTGCTCACTGGTCCGCCCGGTCCGCCCGGTCCTGCCAGGTCCACTTCGTCTGGCTGAACGGCTCGCCCTTGCCGAAGCCCAGGACCTTGCTGGGCCGCACCGCGAAGACCAGGGCCCGGCCGGGCCCGTGCTGGAAGTGGCCGTCGGCCACCTCGTAGTGCCAGGCGGGGCCGTACTTCGCCGCCCAGGCCGCCGCCAGCTCGCGCAGCCGGGCGTCGTCGGTGACCCGCGCCGCCGCGCCCTCGACGGTCAGGTCGTACCCCTGGGCCCAGCTGTTGGTGCCCGTGGTCAGGACGACCTGCGGGTTCCCGGCGAGGTTGTGCGCCTTGCGTTCGCCGGGGCCGGTGCTGAAGTGCAGGGCGCCGTCGTGCCACACCGCGAGCAGCGGAGTGACATGCGGCCGCCCGTCCGGCCGTACCGTGGTGAGCCAGAACAGCTCGGCGCCGGTGAGCAGCTTCTCCGCCTCGGACCAGTCGTGGGCCCGGGTGCCGGGGCTGCTGTAGCGGGCGTCCAGCACACCCTCGGGTTCGCGCATGATGCCTCCTTCGGTTCTCCTGCCGGTGCACACCCGGTACAGACCACGATCCCGCCGGAAACTCATCGGCGCCCGTGCCGGGGTCTGCGGTTAGGCTCTGGCGTGGACGACCTTGATCCGGTTCTCGATCCCTGGGGAGGCCGCGGATGACGCCGGGGCGCAGGAGCAGCACCTTCACGCGACTGCTGCGGCACGGCTTCACCGATGCCTCGGCGGCCGAGCGCCTGCTGGACAGCCCCGAGCTGGCGGCCGTACGCGACGACCCGGTCCTCCTTGAGGCACTCGGTGCCACCGCCGACCCGGATCTCGCCCTGCACGGGCTGGTACGGCTGCTGGAGGCCCAGCCCGGCCCCACCGCCCACCGCGAACTGCTCGACACCCTGATAGCGGCCAAGCCGCTGAGGGACCGCCTGCTGGGCGTCCTCGGCGCCTCCGCGGCCCTCGCCGACCACCTGGCCCGGCACCCGCGGGACTGGGAGGCCCTGGTCACCTACGAGCCCCGGGACCTGCACCCCGGCGTGGCGGAGTTCGAGCGCGGCCTGGCCGAGGCCGGCGACCCGGTCGGCCTCAGGGTCGCCTACCGGCGCTGCCTGCTGTCCATCGCCGCCCGGGACGTGTGCGGCACCACCGATGTCGCCGAGACCGCCGCCGAGCTCGCCGACCTCGCCACCGCCACCCTGCGCGCGGCCCTCGCCCTCGCCGAGCGCGCCGCGCCCGAGGACGCCGCCGCCTGCCGGCTCGCCGTGATCGCCATGGGCAAGTGCGGCGGCCACGAGCTGAACTACGTCTCCGACGTCGACGTCATCTTCGTCGGCGAGGCCGCCACCGGCGCCGACGAGGCCAAGGCCCTGCGCTCCGCCACCAAGCTCGCCTCGCACATGATGCGGATCTGCTCCGAGACCACGGTGGAGGGCTCGATCTGGCCGGTCGACGCCAACCTCCGGCCCGAGGGCCGCAACGGTCCGCTCGTCCGCACGCTGAGCAGCCACCTCGCCTACTACCAGCGCTGGGCCAAGACCTGGGAGTTCCAGGCCCTGCTCAAGGCCCGCCCGGTCGCCGGCGACCGCGAACTGGGGCAGGAGTACATCGACGCCCTCGAACCGCTGGTCTGGAAGGCCGCCGAGCGCGAGAACTTCGTCACCGACGTGCAGCAGATGCGCCGCCGGGTGGTGGAGAACATCCCCGTCGCCGAGGTCGACCGCGAGCTGAAGCTCGGTCCCGGCGGCCTGCGCGACGTCGAATTCGCCGTCCAGCTGCTCCAGTTGGTGCACGGACGGGCCGACGCCACCATCCGTTCCGGCACCACCCTCGTCGCCCTCCAGGCCCTCGCCGCCGGCGGCTACGTGGGCCGCGCCGACGCCACGCAACTCGACGACGCCTACCGCTTCCTGCGCTCCATGGAGCACCGCATCCAGCTCTACCGGCTGCGCCGCACCCACCTGGTCCCCGAGGACCAGGCCGACCTGCGCCGCCTCGGCCGTTCCCTGGGGCTGCGCACCGACCCGGTGACCGAGCTGATCCGCGAGTGGAAGCGGCACACGAGTGTCGTACGGCGCCTGCACGAGAAGCTCTTCTACCGCCCGCTGCTCGACGCGGTCGCCCAACTCGGCCCCAGTGAGGCCAGGTTGAGTCCGAAGGCGGCCCGGGAACGCCTGGAGGCGCTCGGCTACGCGGACCCGGCGGCCGCCCTGCGTCACCTGGAGGCCCTCGCCTCGGGCGTGACCCGCAAGGCCGCGATCCAGCGCACCCTGCTGCCCGTCCTGCTGGGCTGGTTCGCCGACTCCGCCGACCCGGACGCGGGCCTGCTGAACTTCCGCAAGGTCTCCGACGCCCTCGGCAAGACCCCCTGGTACCTACGGCTGTTGCGGGACGAGGGCGCCGCCGCCGAGAACCTCGCCCGGGTGCTGTCGGCCGGCCGGCTCGCCCCCGACCTGCTGATGCGCGCCCCCGAGGCGGTCGCCCTGCTCGGCGACGGCGACAGTGCCCGCGAAGGCGGCCGCTCCGGCGGCCTCGAACCCCGCGAACGCGCCCAGCTGGAAAGGGAGATCCTCGCCGCCGTCGGCCGCGCGTACAACGCCGAGGACGGCGTCCGGGCGGCGCGTGGCGTGCGCCGCCGCGAGCTGTTCCGTACGGCCGCGGCCGACATCGTCGACTCCTACGGCACCGAGACCAATCCCGCCGAGGCCGACCAGGGCGCCCTGGTGGACCGGGTCGGCGGCGCGGTCTCCGACCTCACGGCGGCGACCCTGGCCGGGACGCTGCGGGCGGTGGTCCGCGACGGCTGGGGCGACACCCTGCCGACCCGGTTCACGATCATCGGCATGGGCCGGTTCGGCGGCCACGAGCTGGGCTACGGCTCCGACGCGGACGTGGTGTTCGTGCACGAACCGCGGGACGGCGTGGCCGAGCGGGAGGCCGCCGACGCGGCGAACAAGGTCGTCTCCGAGATGCGGCGGCTGCTCCAGATCCCCAGCGCCGACCCGCCGTTGCTGATCGACGCCGACCTGCGGCCCGAGGGCAAGTCCGGGCCGCTGGTGCGCACGCTCAAGGCCTACGAGGCGTACTACCGCCGGTGGTCGCTGGTGTGGGAGTCACAGGCCCTGCTGCGGGCCGAACCGGTCGCCGGGGACGAGGAGCTGGGGCGCCGGTTCATCGAGCTGATCGATCCGCTGCGGTATCCGGCGGAGGGGCTCGGCGAGGACGCGGTCCGCGAGATCCGGCGGCTGAAGGCCCGCATGGAGTCCGAGCGGCTGCCGCGCGGGGCCGACCCCAAGCTGCACACCAAGCTCGGGCCGGGCGGGCTGTCCGACGTCGAGTGGACCGTGCAGCTGCTGCAGCTGCGGCACGGCTGGGCCGAGCCGGGGCTGCGGACCACCCGGACCCGGGAGGCGCTGGCCGCGGCGTGCGCGGCGGGGCTGCTGGGGACCGAGGAGGCCTCGATACTGGACGAGGCGTGGGTACTGGCCACCCGGGTGCGGAACGCGGTGATGCTGGTGCGGGGGCGGGCCGGCGACACGTTTCCCCCGGAGAGCCGGGAGTTGGCCGCGGTGGGCCGGTACCTGGGGTACGGGGACGGGCACGCGGGGGACATGCTGGACGCGTACCGGCGGACCGCGCGGCGGGCTCGGGTGGTTGTGGAGGAGCTTTTCTACGGGGCTTGAGGGGTTGTGCCGGGGGGAGTCCGGTCGTGTTTCGGGTGCGGCGCCGTCGGGGCCGGTCGCGCCCCGCGGCGGAGCCGCTGATGTATACGGCCCCGCTCCCCTTCGGGGCGCTCCAGCTGGTGGCGTGTCAAGGCCACCCCGGTCAACACGACCGCCATGCCTGTCACCACCCGCCGGCCGATGTGTTCGTCCAGGATCAGGGCGCCCAGGGCCACCGACACCACCGGTAGCAGGTAGCCGACCGTCGCCGCGCTGGTCGCGCCCTCGTCGGCTATCAGGCGGTAGTTGAGGTAGAAGGTGACGCCCGTCGCCAGGGCACCGAGGGCGGTGACCGCCAGCACGCCGGTCAGGTCCGTGTCCACCGGGCCCGCCCACGGCAGCCCCAGCGTGCTCCACGCCGTCGCCGTCAGGAGCTGCGCGGCCGAGACCGCCAACGGGGCGCCCCGGCCGGTGAGATGGCGGGCCATGTACGCGAACGCCGCCGCGTAGCTCGCCGCCGCCCCGAGCAGGGCGAGCGCGCCCCAGCTCAGCAGGCCCGAGCGCTGCCAGGGGGCGAAGATCAGGACCGTACCGGCGAAGCCCAGCAGGAGGCCGGTGAGGCGGGTGCGGGACAGGCCGCGGTCGGTGCCGACGGTGAGGCCGATGAGCAGGGACCACAGCGGAGTCGTGGCGTTCAGGACGCCCGCGATGCCCGAGTCGACCGACCGCTCGCCCAACGCGAACAGGGCGAAGGGGATGGCGTTGCAGAACAGGGCGGCCACCGCCAGGTGACCCCAGAGGGCGCGGGAGCGGGGGATGCGCCGGCCGGCTCTGCGGGCCAGCAGGGCCAGGACGGCGGCGCCCAGGGCGCAGCGGACGATCGTGATCTGGGCGGGGGACAGGCCGTGGTTCAGGGCGAGTTTGATCCAGAGGAATCCGGAACCCCAGAGCAGGGCCAGGGCGGCCGTCCGGACGGTCGAGGCGAGTGGCATGGCTCCACCGTGGCCGCCCCGAGCCTTGAGGACAAGTGAAAGGTTATGCACATACCGTTAAGCTGTGCTGCATGCTTGATGTGCGACGGATGCAGGTGCTCCGGGCCGTGGTGGCCGACGGATCGGTGACCGGTGCGGCGGCCACCCTCGGCTACACGCCCTCCGCGGTGAGCCAGCAGATCGCCGCGCTGGAGAAGGAGGCCGGGGCCGCGCTCCTGGAGCGGGTCGGACGCGGGGTACGGCCCACCGCCGCCGGGCTGCTGCTCACCGAGTACGCCGGCACGGTGGCCCGGCAGGTCGCCGAGGCCGAGACCGCCCTGGCCGACCTGCTCGCGGGTCGCACCGGGCGGCTGTCGGTGCGGTACTTCGCCACGGCGGGGGCGGCCCTGGTCGCCCCGGCGGTCGCCCGGCTGCGCGCGGACCACCCCGGCGTGCGGATCGAACTGCGGCTCTCCCGCGACGCGGAGGAGCCGCTGGCCGACGTGAAGGAGGGCCGGGCGGATCTGGCGCTCCTGGTGCGGGCCGAGGGACGGCAGGAGACCGGCGTACGGCTGGTGCGGCTGCTCGACGACCCCTATCTCGCCGTGCTGCCGCGCGGGCACCGGCTCGCCGGGCGGCGCTGCGTCCGGCTGACCGAGCTGGCCGAGGAGGCGTTCGTCGGCAGCGAGTGGCCCGGCCCCTGTCTGGACGCACAGCTCGACGCCTGCCGGGCGGCCGGGTTCCGGCCGCGGTTCGTCGTGGAGAGCGAGGACTACGTCACCGCGCAGGGGTTCGTCGCCGCCGGGCTCGGGGTGAGCCTGGTGCCCCGGCTGGGGCTCGGCAGCCGGCATCCGGGGGTGGTCGTACGGGAGGTGCGCGACCCCGTGCCGGTGCGCGCGATCCATGCGGCGGTACGGGAGACCGCGCCGCCGCAGCCCGCACGGGAGGCGTTCCTCGACGCGCTGCGGGCGGCGGCCGCCAGGTGACGGGCATGGCCCGCGCGCGGTTCATGAGCCCTGTGTGCGGGCGGCGACCGGCGGTGCGGTCACCACGGAGAACCGGCGTGCCCGGCACCGACGGGCGGCCCGGCCGAGTCGGCCCCGGCCGCCCGCAGGGCTACGTTCGTCTCGGTAGCGCGTAGGGCAGCGTGCCGTACCACAGGAGGGCCAGGGTCAGGCCGAACGCCAGGCACAGCATGCCGCCCACCGCGTCCAGCCAGAAGTGGTTGGCCGTGGCGACGATGACCAGCAAAGTCGCCGTCGGGTAGACGAGGCCCAGGACGCGTACCCAGGGCACCGACGCCAGGGCGAAGACGGTCAGGCCGCACCACAGGGACCAGCCGATGTGCATGGACGGCATCGCGGCGTACTGGTTGGACATGTGCTTGAGGTCGCCGGAGGCCATCGAACCCCAGGTGTGGTGGACCGACACCGTGTCGATGAAGCCGCCGCCGTTCATCAGCCGCGGCGGGGCGAGCGGGAACAGGTAGTAGCCGAGGAGGGCCACGCCCGTCGTGGCGAAGAGGGCGAGGCGGGCCGCCGCGTAGCGGCCGGGATGGCTACGGTAGAGCCACACCAGCACACCCAGCGTCACCACGAAGTGCAGTGTCGCGTAGTAGTAGTTCATCCCGACGATCAGCCAAGCCGCCGAGTTCACGGCATGATTGACCGACTCCTCGACGGCGATCCCCAGGTGGTGCTCGGCCCGCCAGATCCAGTCCGCGTTGCGCAGCGCCTGCGCCTTCTGCTCCGGGACCGCGTTGCGGATGAGCGAGTAGGTCCAGTAACTCACCGCGATCAACAGGATCTCGAACCAGAGCCGGGGCCGGCGCGGAGTGCGAAGCCGCCGCAGGAATACCTGTTCTCCCTCGCCCGTGACGGTCCGCGGAAGGGTCTGTTGTGCGCGACCTTCCGGCTCTGTCACGGTCGAGTCACTCATAGGCACAGAGTCTGCCAGAAAAGAAGTCTCCGACAGATCATCCCAAGGTCGGGTTCACGGTGCATGTTCTACGGCGGGGCGACTACTTCCCAGGCACCGCCGCCGTAGAACCGCGTACCACCAACTCCGGCATGAAAACGAACTCGCTGTGCGGAGCCGGTGTCCCGCCGATCTCCTCCAGCAGGGTGCGCACCGCGGCCTGCCCCATCGCGGGGACCGGCTTGCGGATCGTGGTGAGCGGCGGGTCGGTGAACGCGATCAGCGGGGAGTCGTCGAAACCGACCACCGAGATGTCCTTGGGGACGTCCAGCCCCCGCTGCCGGGCCGCCCGTATCGCGCCGAGGGCCATCATGTCGCTGGCGCAGACGACCGCGGTGCAGTCGCGGTCGATGAGCGCCGTGGTCGCCGCCTGACCGCCCTCCAGGGTGTAGAGGGAGTGCTGGACCAGCTCGGTCTCGATCGCCTCGGCCGCCAGCCCCAACTGGTCCTGCATGGCCCGCACGAAGCCCTCGATCTTGCGCTGCACGGGGACGAAGCGCTTCGGGCCGAGGGCGAGTCCGATCCTGGTGTGCCCGAGGGACACCAGATGCGTGACCGCCAGGGTCATCGCCGCCCGGTCGTCGGGGGAGATGAACGGCGCCTGCACCTTGGGCGAGAAGCCGTCCACGAGGACGTACGGCACGTCCTGCGCCCGTAGCCGCTCGTAGCGCTGCATGTCGGCCGTCGTGTCCGCGTGCAGGCCGGAGACGTAGATGATGCCCGCGACCCCGCGGTCCACCAGCATCTCGGTCAGCTCGTCCTCCGTGGAACCGCCGGGGGTCTGGGTGGCGAGCACGGGGGTGTAACCCTGCCGGGTCAGGGCCTGGCCGATGACCTGGGCCAGCGCCGGGAATATCGGGTTCTCCAGCTCGGGGGTGATCAGCCCCACCAGCCCCTCGCTGCGCTGTCGCAGCCGTACCGGACGCTCGTAGCCGAGCACGTCCAGCGCGGCGAGCACGGACTGGCGGGTGGTGGCGGCGACGCCCGGCTTGCCGTTGAGGACCCGGCTGACGGTCGCCTCGCTCACCCCCGCCTGCGCTGCGATGTCGGCAAGCCGTGTGGTCACGGCACTGGACTGTACCGGCCGTATGTCCCCTTGCACACCGATCGGGCGCCTGATGCGGCCTGGGGGGCGGCCCGGTGCGGGCTGCTGCGTCATCGCACTCCCTCGTGAACGTGATGGCAAGAGCTTGCAGAGTCTTGCACAAGTGGCCGTCGTAGCGCTCTACCGCCGTAAACAAGCAGCAAGCAAGCGTCTCACGACGGTCGCCGACAGGTCACGCCCGGATAACTTCGGAGATCCCTTGCACTTTTTTGCTGCAAGGTCTTTCGTCGCGCTTACATCGCTGTTACGTTCCCTGACGCCCGGCCGCCGCAACGGCGCTGTCGGCACGACGGCGAGGACGGCGGACGGGGCCGCCTCGCATCACTCGGGCTTTTCACCCTCAAGGAGAACTCATGCGGCGTGGCATAGCGGCCTCCGCGCTGGTGGCGTCCCTCGCCCTCACGGCGACGGCGTGCGGCGGGAGCGACAGCGACAGCAAGTCGGACGGCCCGGTCACCATCACCTGGTGGGACACCTCCAACGCCACCAATGAGGCACCGACGTACAAGGCCTTGGTCAAGGAGTTCGAAGCCGCGAACAAGGGCATCAAGGTCAACTACGTCGACGTCCAGTTCGACCAGGCGCAGAACAAGTTCGACACGGCGGCCCAGTCCGGCAAGGGCGCCCCCGACGTGCTGCGCTCCGAGGTCGGCTGGACCCCCGCCTTCGCCAAGGCCGGCTACTTCCTGCCGCTGGACGGCACCAGCGCGCTCGCGGACAAGGACAAGTTCCAGTCCAGCCTGATGACGCAGGCCCAGTACGAGGGCAAGACCTACGGTGTCCCGCTGGTCACGGACACCCTCGCGCTCGTCTACAACAAGGCCCTGCTGAAGAAGGCCGGCATCACCGAGGCCCCCAAGACCTGGGACGAGGTGAAGACCGACGCCGCCAAGATCCAGGCCAAGGCCAAGGTCACCGGCTACTGGGGCCCCGAGGCCGCGTACTACACGCAGCCCTTCCTCTACGGCGAGGGCACCGACATGGTCGACGCCTCCGCCAAGAAGATCACCATCACCTCGGCGGCGGCCAAGAAGGGCTACCAGACCTGGCTGGACCTCTACTCCGGCAAGGGCCTGCAGAAGGCGGACACCACCGCCGACGCCTACGCCCACCGCCAGGACGCCTTCGTCAACGGCAAGGTCGCCATGACCATCGAGGGCCCCTGGGAGATCACCAACTTCTACAAGGGCTCCGCGTTCAGCGACAAGTCCAACCTCGGCATCACCACCGTCCCGGCCGGCTCCACCGGCAAGGCGGGCGCCCCGACCGGCGGCCACAACCTCTCCATCTACGCCGGCATCGACAAGGCCCACCAGGAAGCCGCCGAGAAGTTCGTCGCCTTCCTGACCTCCGCGAAGTCCCAGACGGAGATCGCCCTGAAGAACTCCACCCTGCCGACCCGCTCCGACGCCTACACCGCCGAGGTCAAGGCCGACCCGGGCATCGCCGGCTACCAGGCCGTCCTCTCCTCCGCGCAGCCGCGCCCGGCGCTCGCCGAGTACTCCTCCCTGTGGGGTCCGGTCGGCACCGAGCTGACCAAGATCGCCGGCGGCAAGGAGTCCCTCGACAAGGGCCTGGGCAACGCCGAACTCGGGATCGAGAAGCTCGTCCCCGACTTCAGCAAGTAAGCCGCGAGTGGCCGTCGGATCCCCCTGAGACATGGGGGGAGGGATCCGGCGGCCACCGGCCTGTGCCCAGCCCCCTCCCGGAAAACCCAGAAGGTGTCGAACCATGACAGTCGCCATCGACCGCGCGACCGGCAAGCGCCACGGCGACCGCGCGCCCCGCCCCGGGCTGGGCCAGCGGCTCCGCAACAACTACCAGAAGTACTGGTACGCCTACGCGATGATCGCCCCCGTGGCCGTCGTGCTCGGGGCGCTCGTCGTCTACCCGCTGGTGTACGGCTTCTACCTGACGCTGACGGACGCCAACAGCCTGAACACCGCCCGCACCATCGGCGTCAACCACATCGACGCCACCTACAAGTTCATCGGCCTGGACAACTACAAGGACATCCTGTTCGGCCCGACGTCCTACGACCGCTTCTGGTCGCACTTCGTCTGGACGATCGTCTGGACCGCGCTCTGCGTCACCCTGCACTACACCATCGGTCTGGGCCTCGCCCTGCTGCTCAACGAGAAGTTCCGCGGCCGCACCTTCTACCGCATGGTCCTGGTGCTGCCCTGGGCGGTGCCGACCTTCGTCACCGTGTTCGGCTGGCGGTTCATGCTCGCCGACGGCGGCATCATCAACGCGACGCTCCACTTCCTCCATCTGCCGCAACCCGAATGGCTGGAGGACACCTTCTGGCAGCGGGCCGCCGCCATCCTGGTCAACACCTGGTGCGGTGTGCCGTTCATGATGCTCTCGCTGCTCGGCGGCCTGCAGGCCATCGACGGCACGCTCTACGAGGCCGCCGAGATGGACGGCGCGAGCGCCTGGCAGCGGTTCCGGTACGTCACCCTGCCGGGGCTGCGGTCCGTCAGCTCCACGGTCGTCCTGCTCGGCATCATCTGGACGTTCAACCAGTTCGCCGTCATCTTCCTGCTCTTCGGCAACACCGCCCCCGACGCGCAGATCCTGGTCACCTGGGCCTACTACCTCGGCTTCGGACAGCAGCCGCGTGACTTCGCTCAGTCCGCCGCCTACGGCATGCTGCTGCTGGCCATCCTGATCGTCTTCACCTCCTTCTACCGCCGCTGGCTCAACCGCAACGACCAGCAGCTCGCGATCTGAGGCAGGAGTTTCCATGAGTACGACCACTGTCGAGACCTCCGCCCAGGTCGCCGAGGAGGCCCCTGTGACCAGCAGTCCCCGTGTCCGCCGCCGGGGCGAGCGCGGCCCCCTCGGCACCGCCGTCACCCACGGCCTGCTGGGTGTCGCGAGCCTGATCGCGTTCTTCCCGGTCGGCTGGCTGATCTTCCTGTCCCTCGGCCCGGACAAGGACGACTACCTCCATCCGAGCGGCATCTGGCACAAGATGACGTTGGACAACTACTCCTTCGTCCTCCAGCACACCGGCTTCTGGGACTGGTTCAAGACGACGATGATCGTCGTCGGCGGTACGACGGTCATCGGACTGATCCTCGCCTCCACCACCGGCTACGCGGTCTCCCGCATGCGCTTCCCCGGCTACCGGAAGTTCATGTGGCTGCTGCTGCTCACCCAGATGTTCCCGATCGCCGTCCTGATCGTGCCGATGTACCAGATCCTGTCGCGGCTCGGCCTCATCGACAGCTACCTCGGCCTGATCCTGGTCTACTGCACCACCGTCGTCCCCTACACGGCCTGGCTGCTCAAGGGCTACTTCGACACGATCCCCTTCGAGATCGACGAGGCCGGCCGGGTCGACGGGCTCTCGCCGTTCGGCACCTTCGCCCGGCTGATCCTGCCGCTCGCCAAGCCGGGTCTCGCGGTCGCCGCGTTCTACAACTTCCTGACCGCCTTCGGTGAGGTCGCCTTCGCGTCCACGTTCATGCTCAGCGACGACAAGTACACGTTCGCGGTGGGGCTGCAGAGCTTCATCAGCGAGCACGACGCGCAGCGCAACCTGATGACCGCGACGGCCGTGCTGATCGCGATACCGGTGGCCGTGTTCTTCTACCTCGTGCAGAAGAATCTGGTGACCGGTCTCACCGCCGGCGGCACGAAGGGCTGACGCCGGTCGCCGGGAAAGCCGCTTCGGCCGCCGTTCGGGTGCGGCGATGTCGTGGCCGGTCGCGGCCACGCGGCGGAAGCCGCATATCGATAGAGTCCCGCGCCCCTTCGGGGCGCGGGTGGGCGGCCGCGGTGTTCATCCGACCCCGCTTTCACCGCGGCCGCCTTGTCACCCGTCTGCGTATCCACCTCTGACCCGATGACCCAGCTACGACGCATCAAGGACGCCATGAGCCAGCAGCAATCCGTCGCACCGGCCACCGCCACGACCACCGTCGCCCGTCGCCGCGACTGGTGGCGGGACGCGGTGATCTACCAGGTCTATCCGCGCAGCTTCGCCGACAGCAACGGCGACGGCATGGGGGACCTGGAGGGCGTACGGTCCAGACTCCCGTATCTGCGCGACCTCGGCGTCGACGCCGTGTGGCTCAGCCCGTTCTACGCCTCCCCGCAGGCCGACGCCGGCTACGACGTCGCCGACTACCGGGCCGTGGACCCGATGTTCGGCAACCTGCTCGACGCGGACGCGCTGATCCGGGACGCCCATGAGCTGGCCCTCAGGATCATCGTCGACCTGGTCCCGAACCACTCCTCCGACCAGCACGAGTGGTTCAAGCGGGCGCTGGCGGAGGGCCCCGGCTCGCCGCTGCGGGAGCGGTATCACTTCCGTCCGGGCAAGGGCGAGAACGGCGAACTCCCGCCCAACGACTGGGAGTCCATCTTCGGCGGGCCGGCCTGGACGAGGGTCGCGGACGGGGAGTGGTACCTGCATCTCTTCGCCCCGGAGCAGCCCGACTTCAACTGGGAACACCCGGCCGTCGGCGACGAGTTCCGCTCCATCCTGCGCTTCTGGCTGGACATGGGCGTGGACGGCTTCCGCATCGACGTGGCGCACGGCCTGGTGAAGGCGGAGGGCCTCCCGGACCTCGGCGGCGCCGACCAGCTGAAGCTGCTGGGCAACGATGTCATGCCGTTCTTCGACCAGGACGGTGTGCACGAGATCTACCGGCAGTGGCGGCACGTCCTCGACGAGTACGCCGGCGAGCGCATCTTCGTGGCCGAGGCATGGACGCCGACCGTCGAGCGCACCGCCCACTACGTCCGCCCGGACGAGCTGCACCAGGCCTTCAACTTCCAGTACCTGAGCACCGACTGGGACGCGAAGGAACTGCGTACGGTCATCGACCGCACCCTGGAGGCGATGCGCCCGGTCGGCGCCCCCGCCACCTGGGTCCTCTCCAACCACGACGTCACCCGGCACGCCACCCGCTTCGCCAACCCGCCCGGCCTCGGCACCCAGATCCGCACGGCCGGAGACCGAGAGCTGGGCCTGCGCAGGGCCCGCGCGGCGACGCTGCTGATGCTGGCGCTGCCCGGATCGGCGTACATCTACCAGGGCGAGGAGCTGGGCCTGCCCGACGTCGTCGATCTGCCCGACGAGGTCCGGCAGGACCCCGCGTACTTCCGCGGGGCGGGACAGGACGGTTTCCGGGACGGCTGCCGGGTGCCGATCCCCTGGACGCGGGAGGGCTCGTCGTACGGCTTCGGCGGCGGGGGCAGCTGGCTTCCGCAGCCCGCGAACTGGGGCGAGCTGAGCATCGAGGCGCAGACCGGGGCGGCCGGTTCCACCCTGGAGCTGTACCGCACCGCGCTGCACGTCCGTCGTACCCAACCCGATCTGGGCGCGGGCGAGTCGGTGGAGTGGCTGCGCGCTCCCGAGGGCGTACTCGCCTTCCGGCGCGGGGAGTTCGTGTGCGTGGCGAACACCGGCGGGGAGTCGGTGACCACTCCGGCGTACGGCCGGGTGCTCCTCACCAGCGGTGAGGTGACCGAGGCGGACGGCGAGGCGAAGCTGCCGGCCGACACCACCGTGTGGTGGACGACCGCCTGACGGACCGTCATTCGGTAATTTGTTGCGTCAACTTCTGAGGGCCCGCTACCCATCCGGGGAGCGGGCCCTTAACATCTGCGCAACCGCAAGGTTTCAGCAACCTTTCAGCAAGAGCCTTCCATGGCGCCTTCAATGTCGAAGGAACCCCCACATGGCACCCAAGACCCTCTCCGCCGCGCTGGCCCTCGCCGCCTGCAGCGTTGTCATGACCCCGTCCGTCGCGGCCGCCTCCCCGCCCGGCACCAAGGACGTCACCGCCGTCCTCTTCGAGTGGAAGTACGCCTCGGTCGCCAAGGAGTGCACCGCCACCCTCGGCCCCGCCGGCTACGGATACGTCCAGGTCTCCCCGCCCGCCGAGCACATACCGGGCTCGCAGTGGTGGACGTCGTACCAGCCGGTGTCGTACAAGATCGCGGGCCGGCTCGGCGACCGCACGGCCTTCCAGAACATGGTGAACACCTGCCACACGGCCGGTGTGAAGGTGGTCGTCGACACCGTCATCAACCACATGTCGGCGGGCAGCGGCACCGGCACCGGCGGCTCGTCGTACACGAAGTACGACTACCCCGGCCTGTACTCCTCCTACGACTTCGACGACTGCACCTCCCCCGTCTCCAACTACGCCGACCGCTGGAACGTCCAGCACTGCGAACTGGTCGGCCTCGCCGACCTGGACACCGGCGAGGAGTACGTCCGCAAGACCATCGCCGGCTACATGAACGACCTGCTGAGCCTCGGCGTCGACGGCTTCCGGATCGACGCGGCCAAGCACATCCCGGCCGAGGACCTGGCCAACATCAAGACCCGGCTCACCAACCCGTCGGTCTACTGGAAGCAGGAGGTCATCTACGGCGCCGGCGAGGCCGTCCAGCCCACCGAGTACACCGGCAACGGGGACGTCCAGGAGTTCCGCTACGCCTACGACCTCAAGCGCGTCTTCAACGACGAGAACCTCGCCTACCTGAAGAACTACGGCGAGGGCTGGGGGTACATGAGCAGCTCGGTCGCCGGAGTCTTCGTCGACAACCACGACACCGAGCGCAACGGCTCCACGCTCAACTACAAGGACGGCGCCAACTACACCCTGGCCAACGTCTTCATGCTCGCCTACCCCTACGGCGCCCCGGACATCAACTCCGGATACGAGTGGACCGACGCCGACGCGGGGCCGCCCAACGGCGGTACCGTCAACGCCTGCTGGCAGGACGGCTGGAAGTGCCAGCACGCCTGGCCGGAGATCATCCGCATGGTCGCCTTCCGCAACGCGGTTCGCGGCGAGTCGGTGACGAACTGGTGGGACGACGGAGCCGACGCGATCGCCTTCGGGCGGGGCGCCAAGGGCTACGTCGCCATCAACCACGAGTCGGGCTCGCTGACCCGGACCTACCAGACCTCGCTGCCGGCGGGGACGTACTGCAACGTGCAGGCGAACACCTCGGTGACGGTGAACACGAGCGGCCAGTTCACCGCCACCCTGGCCGCCAACACCGCCCTGGCGGTCTACGCCGGGAAGTCCACCTGCTGATCGATCCGAGCGCCGACCCCGCCGTCCGGCCGCTGAGCGACCGCGCGTCCTAAGTGACCGGCGCGGTCCTGCGGGTGGACGGCGGGGCGCGGGCCTAGGTCACGGCGTGACGTTGATGTGCTTGGCCAGCGCGGTGACGGAGAGGTCGGCGTGGTCGACCCACTGGGGGAACGCCAGCGTCTTGTGCTTGGTCGAGGCGGGCGGGGTGATCTCCAGGTAGGAGGCGTGCACCGCGCCCGAGGTGCCGGTGTTGGCGTGCGTCCAGGCGATGACGGCCTCGGCGCTCTGACCGTCCTTGAGGACCAGGGTCTTCTTGCCGGGATCCTTGGCGTACCAGGTGTCGCCCCAGTGCGTGTGGGTCGTGAGCGCGTGGTGCGCGGAGTTCTCCAGGCCCAGGCCGGGGTAGCCGCGCAGGGCGCAGGTCTTGCCGCTGAGGTTGCGCAGCCGGATGACGACACCCTGGTGGTTCATCCCGCCGGCGAGCTGCTGGCCGAAGGTGGCCTTGAGCGCGCCCGCGGCGCAGGTCGGCGTCGACTTCGCGGCGCTCGGGCTCGCGGCCTCGGCGGTGCCCGCCCAGGCGAGCCCCAGGCCGGCGACGGCGGCCACGGCGAGTGCCGTGCGGCCGATCCTGCGGGGGGTGCGGTGCTCGGCGGTGCGGGTCTGGTCGATGGTGTTCCGGTGATCGTTCACGGTGACGGTGCTCCACTCGTGCTCCGCGGCGCGTTCGGCGGCGGTGTCCGTACCCGCCCTCCGCGCCGTCCTCTGGTGACCTACACCAGGTTCGATGCGGGATGCAGCCGATTTGTTCACCGGAACGCGGAAAAAATCTCCCGTCCGCCGGTCCGGGGTCCCGGTCGTGCCCGACGAGCGGGGCCCCGGCGCCGCGGTGCGAGGGCGCCCGCGGCCGGCGCGCCCGTCGTGCGGCGGAGGGCGCCCGGGGGCCGGTGTCCGGTGGTCATGTGCGGTTCCGAAAGGAAGGAGACGGGGTTCAACAACCCCCGAGAGTGGGGCAGTTGCGAAGGGCACGTCAATACGGTGGTTGAAAGTTCTTTCTGTGAATTGCAAGCCTCTTGCTGTAAGCCTTTCGGCGGCGGTACGGTCGCGCGGGGTCGGACCCAAGAGAGCCGCAATCGCTAGGAGTTCACACCGGTGATACATGTCAGACGGGTCGCGGCCGTCGCCGTCGCCGCCCTCGCCGCCGCGCTCGTGCAGCCCCTCGCCGCACACGCCGCCGCGCCGCCCGCACCGCCCTCCGACGCGAAGCTCGCCGCCGAGCCCGCCCGGCACGACGACACCCGCGAGCAGTTCTACTTCGTCATGCCGGACCGTTTCGCCAACGGTGACACCGGCAATGACCAGGGCGGCCTCACCGGCTCCCGCCTCTCCACCGGCTACGACCCCACCGACAAGGGCTTCTACCAGGGCGGTGACCTCAAGGGCCTGACCAAGCGGCTCGACTACATCAAGGGGCTCGGCACCACCGCCCTGTGGATGGCACCCATCTTCAAGAACAAGCCGGTGCAGGGCACGGGCAGCAACGCCTCGGCCGGCTACCACGGTTACTGGATCACCGACTTCACCCAGGTCGACCCGCACTTCGGGACCAACAAGGACCTGGAGACCCTGATCTCCAAGGCGCACGCCAAGGGGATGAAGGTCTTCTTCGACGTCATCACCAACCACACCGCCGACGTCGTCGACTACGAGCAGAAGTCCTACGACTACCTCTCCAAGGGCGCCTTCCCCTACCTGACCAAGGACGGGCAGCCCTTCGACGACGCCGACTACGCGGACGGCAAGAAGAAGTTCCCGGCCGTCTCCGCCGCCTCCTTCCCGCGCACGCCCACCGTGACCAGCCGGTCGAAGGTGCCGTCCTGGCTCAACGACCCGACGATGTACCACAACCGGGGCGACTCCACGTTCGCCGGCGAGTCCGCCACCTACGGCGACTTCTCCGGTCTCGACGACCTGTGGACCGAGCGGCCCGAGGTCGTCAGCGGGATGGAGAAGATCTACGAGCGGTGGGTGCGGGACTACGACGTCGACGGCTTCCGGATCGACACCGTGAAGAACGTCAACATGGAGTTCTGGACCCAGTGGGCGACCGCGCTCGACACGTACGCGGCCCGGCACGGCCGTAAGAACTTCTTCATGTTCGGCGAGACCTACTCCGCCGACACCTCGGTCACCTCCCCGTACGTCACCCAGGGGCGGTTGGACGCGACCCTCGACTTCCCCTTCCAGGACGCGGCCCGCGCCTACGCCTCCCAGGGCGGCAGCGCGCAGAAGCTCGCCTCGGTCCTCGGCGACGACTACAAGTACACGACCGACAAGGCCAACGCCTACGAGCAGGTCACCTTCCTCGGCAACCACGACATGGGCCGGATCGGGTACTTCCTGGAGCAGGACAACCCGAAGGCCACCGACGCCCAGCTGCTGGCCAAGGACCGGCTCGCCAACGAGCTGATGTTCCTCAGCCGGGGCAACCCGGTCGTCTACTACGGCGACGAGCAGGGCTTCACCGGCTCGGGCGGGGACAAGGACGCCCGGCAGACGATGTTCGCGTCGAAGGTCGCCGACTATCTCGACGACGACGAGATCGGCACCGCGCGCACGCATGCGAGCGACGCCTATGACACCAGCGCGCCGCTCTACCGGCAGATCAGTGCTCTCTCCAGGCTGCGCGCGGCCAACCCGGCCCTCGCCGACGGCGTGCAGACCGAGCGTTACGCGGCCGACGGCGCCGGCGTCTACGCGTTCACCCGGACGGACGCGAAGACCGGCCAGGAGTACGTGGTCGCCTTCAACAACGCCGATGCGCCGAAGACCGCGGCCTTCACCACCGGCTCCGCCGGCATGCGCTACCGCGCGCTCTACGGCACGCACGGCACGCTGACCTCCGACGGCGCGGACCGGCTGACCGTCACCGTCCCGGCCGGATCCGCCGTCGTCTACAAGGCCACCGGCCCCCTCGACAAGCCCGCCACCAGCCCGGAGATCACCCTCGCCGCCCCGGCCGCCGGTGCCACCGGCACCGTCGACCTCACCGCGAACGTCACCGGCGGTCAGCTGGACCGGGTCGTCTTCGCCGCCCAGGTCGGCACCGGCAGATGGACCACCCTCGGCTCCGCCGACCACGCCCCCTACAAGGTCACCCAGACCCTCGCCGCGGACGTCCCGGCCGGCACCGCCCTGCGCTACAAGACGGTCGTCGTCGACTCGGCGGGCCACCGCGCCGCCGCCACGGCCGAGAGCACCTCCGGCACCCCGCCCGCCCCCGAGACCCCCACCGCCTCCTCCCGCGACTACGCGATCGTCCACTACAAGCGCACCGACGGCGACTACGCCGACTGGGGCCTGTACGCCTGGGGCGACCTCGCCGACGGCGAGGCGACCACCTGGCCCGCCGGTCACCCGTTCGTCGGCCGCGACGCGTACGGCGCCTTCGCCTACGTCAAGCTGAAGTCCGGTGCCTCGAACGTCGGCTTCCTCGTCGTCGACAAGGACGGCAACAAGGACGTCTCCGCCGACCGCTCCATCGACGTCACCAGGACGGGCGAAGTCTGGATCGAGCAGGGGAAGGCGGACGTCCTGACCACGAGACCCGAGTACCCCGCCCAGGACACCACCAAGGCGGTCATCCACTACCACCGCGCCGACGGGAACTACGACGGCTGGGGCCTGCACGTCTGGACGGGCGCCGCGAACCCCACCGACTGGTCGAGCCCCCTGAAGCCGGTGAGGACCGACGCCTATGGCGCGGTCTTCGAGGTACCGCTCACCGAGGGTGCCACCAGCCTCAGCTACATCATCCACAACGGTGACGAGAAGGACCTCTCCGCCGACCAGTCCCTGGACCTCACCTCCAGCGGCCACGAGGTGTGGCTGCTGAACGGTCAGGAGAAGTACCTGCTCCCGCAGCCCGCCGGCAGCGCGGCCGCCCTCGACCTGGCCACCTCCAAGGCGATCTGGATCGACCGGGACACCGTCGCCTGGGACGGTGTGGACGGTGCCGCCTCCACCCAGCTCCTCTACTCCCACGACGGTTCGATCGCCGTCGCCGACGGGACGCTGACGAGCGACGACGAGCGGTGGCTGCGGCTGACGAAGACCACCCTCACCGACGCCCAGAAGGCCAAGTTCCCGCACCTGAAGGACTACACGGCCTGGTCGGTCGACCCGCGCGACCGTGACCGGGTGCGCGAGGCGCTCGACGGACAGCTCGTCGCCTCCCAGCGGGCCGCGAACGGGGCGGTGCTGGCCGCGACCGGCGTACAGATCGCCGGGATGCTCGACGACGTGTACGCCAAGGCCACGACGGCGGGTCTCGGTCCGGTCTTCCACGGCGGGAAGCCGACCCTCTCCGTCTGGGCGCCGACCGCGCAGAGCGTGCGCCTCGAGATCGACGGCTCCACCGTGGCCATGAAGCGGAATTCCGCCACCGGCGTCTGGTCCGTCACCGGACCCGGGTCCTGGAGGAACAAGCCCTACCGGTACGTCGTGAAGGTCTGGGCGCCCAGCGTCCGGAAACTGGTGACCAACAAGGTCACCGACCCCTACTCGGTCGCCCTCACCGCGAACTCCGAGCGCAGTCTCGTCGTCGACCTCGACGACAGGTCCCTCGCCCCGGGCGGCTGGTCGACCTACACCAAGCCCAAGGCCGTGCCGCTGAAGGACGCCCAGATCCAGGAGCTGCACGTCCGGGACTACTCGGCGGCGGACTCCACGGTCCCGGCCGCCGACCGGGGCACGTACCTGGCCTTCACCGACAAGGGCAGCGACGGCTCGAAACACCTGCGCGCACTCGCCAAGTCCGGGACGTCGTACGTCCATCTGCTGCCGGCCTTCGACTTCGCCACCGTGCCCGAGAAGAAGGCCGACCAGGCGAGCCCCGGCTGCGACCTCGCCTCCTACCCGGCCGACTCCGACCAGCAGCAGGAGTGCGTCGCCGCGACCGCCGCCAAGGACGCCTACAACTGGGGGTACGACCCCTACCACTTCACGGTCCCCGAGGGGTCGTACGCCACCGACCCGGACGGCACCGCCCGCACGGTCCAGTTCCGGCAGATGGTCAAGTCGCTGAACGAGGACGGCCTGCGGGTCGTCATGGACGTCGTCTACAACCACACCGCGGCGAGCGGGCAGGCGGACACGTCCGTCCTCGACAAGATCGTGCCCGGTTACTACCAGCGGCTGCTCGCCGACGGCTCGGTCGCGAACAGCACCTGCTGCGCCAACACCGCGCCCGAGAACGCCATGATGGGCAAGCTGGTGGTCGACTCGATCGTCACCTGGGCCAAGGAGTACAAGGTCGACGGCTTCCGCTTCGACCTGATGGGGCACCACCCGAAGGCCAACATCCTGGCGGTCAGGAAGGCCCTGGACGCGCTGACCCTGAAGAAGGACGGCGTCGACGGCAAGAAGATCATCCTCTACGGCGAGGGCTGGAACTTCGGCGAGGTCGCCGACGACGCCCGGTTCGTGCAGGCCACCCAGGCCAACATGGCCGGCACCGGCATCGCCACCTTCTCCGACCGCGCCCGGGACGCCGTACGCGGCGGCAGCCCCTTCGACGAGGACCCCGGCGTCCAGGGCTTCGCGTCCGGGCTCTACACCGACCCCAACGCGTCCACGGCCAACGGCACTCCGGCCGAGCAGAAGGCCCGGCTGCTGCACTACCAGGACCTGATCAAGGTCGGCCTGAGCGGCAACCTCGCCCGGTACCGGTTCACCGACACCGACGGCAAGGAGGTCACCGGCGCCGAGATCGACTACAACGGCTCGCCCGCCGGTTACGCGGACGCGCCCGGCGACGCCCTCGCCTATGTCGACGCGCACGACAACGAGTCGCTCTTCGACGCGCTGACGTACAAGCTGCCGGCCACCACCAGCGCCTCCGACCGGGCCCGGATGCAGGTCCTGGCGATGGCCACGGCAGCCCTGTCGCAGGGCCCGTCGCTCTCCCAGGCGGGTACGGATCTCCTCCGCTCCAAGTCCCTGGACCGCAACTCCTTCGACAGCGGCGACTGGTTCAACGCCATCCACTGGAACTGCTCCGACGGCAACGGCTTCGGGCGCGGGCTGCCCATGGCCGCCGACAACGCGTCCAAGTGGCCGTACGCCAAGCCGTTGCTGAGTTCGGTGCGGGTCGGCTGCGCGGAGATCGACGGGGCCTCGGCCGCCTACCGCGATCTGCTGAGAATCCGTACGACCGACAGCGTGTTCTCGCTGGACACGGCTGGACAGGTGCAGTCGAAGCTCTCGTTCCCGTTGTCCGGGAAGGACGAGACGCCTGGCGTGATCACCATGGAACTCGGTGACCTGGTCGTCGTGTTCAACGCGACGCCGCAGCGGCAGGAACAGCGGGTGAGCGCGCTGGCCGGGACCGGTTACCGGCTGCACCCGATGCAGGCGGCGGGCGCCGATTCCGTCGTCAAGTCCGCATCGTACGAGCGGGGAGCGGGTACGTTCATCGTTCCGGGACGCACTGTGGCGGTGTTCTCCCGGACCGCATGACATCCGCACTACTTTGGTGGGGCAGGCCCGGAACCGGGTGCTGCCCCACCGGCGTTGTCCAGGGGCTGGTAAATGGACGTGAACGGCAACCTCACCGACACCACCGTGCTGATCGTGGACGACGAGGCCGCGAGCCGGTACGCGATGGGCACCGTGCTGCGCCGAGCCGGTCACGAGGTCGTCGCGGTCGGCCGCGGCCAGGAGGCGCTCAGCGAACTCGACGTACGGCTGCGCAAGGGCCGGCTGCCCGACGTGGCCCTCATCGACGTGCACCTGCCGGACATGAGCGGCTTCGAGCTGTGCAGCCGGCTCAAGGAGCGGCCGCACATGGCCGGCCTGCCCGTGGTGCACTTCTCGGCGCTCTCCGCCGTCCCGGCGGACCGCTGCCCGGGGCTGGAGACGGGCGCCGAGGCGTATCTGACGGTGCCCGCCGAACCGGAGGACATCGAGGCCGCGGTCCGGGCCGCGGTCCGCGCCGCCCGGCTGCGCGCCGACGACCAGGCGCTGGTGCGACGGCTCAGGCAGCTGTCGGAGACGATCGTCACCATCCAGTCGGCGCGCTCGCTGCACGAACTGACCGATGCCACGGCGGACGGCGCCGCACGGCTGCTCGGCTGCCCCGCCGCCGCCTTCGTCCTCGACCGGGACGGCGAGCTGTACCGCGGTCTGAGCCGGGAACGCACCTCCCTCGCCCTGCCCGACGAGGGCGCCCACCGGGACGTCGCCGGGCTGCTGCGGCGGCTCACCCGGGGGCAGTCCGGGGTCCAGATCACCACCGTGCCGGCGCCGCTGTGGCCCACCGGGTTCTTCCGGCCCGGGGTGCAGCACGACGCCCGGCTGACGCTGGTCCTCACCCAGGACGGCAAGGTGCCGGTCTGCCTGGCCACCCCCACCCGCGGCCGGCGCCGCGTCAGCCCGGAGAACGAGGCGCTGCTGGCCCAACTGGCGCAGGCCACCGCGCTGGCCGCCGAGCCGCTGCTCATGTACCAGGTGGAGCGGCATGTCGCGCTCACCCTCCAGCACAGCTTCCTGCCCCGCCCGCACCAGCTGCCCGAGCTGCCGGGCGTCGACATAGCGGTGCGTTACGAGCCCGCCTCCCAGGAGACGGAGATCGGCGGCGACTTCTACGCGGCCCTGCGGGTCGGCGACGGAGTGCTCACCGCGGTGGGGGACGTCGTCGGGCACTCGCTGGACGCGGCCACCGTCATGGTCGAACTGCGGCACGCGCTGCGCGCCTACTGCCTCGCGGAGAGCGACCCGGCCGCGCTCGCCGAACGGCTCGACCGGCTGCTCCAGCACTACCACGCCGAGGTCACCGCCACCGTCTGCCTGGCCCTGATCGATCCGGGGACCGGGCGCACCCGCATCGCCAACGCCGGTCACATCCCGCCGCTGATACTGGGTGACGACGGCAGCGCCGAGTACGTCAAGGCCTCCGGTCCGCTGCTCGGCGTGGGCCTGCCGCACCCGCCGCCCACCGAGCTGGTCCTCGAACCCACCGACCGGCTCCTCATGGTCACCGACGGCCTGATCGAGACCCGGGGCACCGACCTCACGGTCTCGATGGAACAACTCCGGTCCGCCGCGGTCGGCGCCCTGCCCGGCCTGGAGGCCCTCTGCGACACCCTCCTGGCCTGTTTCGGCCGGGACCGCGAGGACGACGTCGCCCTGCTGGCACTGAGCCTGGCGAACTAGGCTGGACCCCAGTTCCAGCCGACCAGGAGGGCTCATGCCGCAGATCACCGTCGACTACTCCGCCACGGCGGGTGCCGCCTTCGACCGGGAGGGCTTCGCCCGGGCCCTGCACACCGCCGTCGTCGAGATCGCGGCAGCCAAGCCCGAGGCCTGCAAGACACTGTTCCGCGCCGCGGACGACACCGCCTTCGGCTACGACGCCGATGGGGCGCATGTCATCGTGCACGTGACCTTCGGCCTGCTGGCCGGCCGCACCGACGAGACGAAGGCGAAGCTGACCGAGACGACGCTGGAACTGCTGCGGGAGCACCTGAAGCCGGAGGGGTTCGTGCTGCACGCGTCGGCGGAGGTCCGTGACCTGGACCCGTCGTACCGGAAGTACGAGGGCTGAACGCTTCGCTGTAAGCGCCGTGGTGTGCGGTCGTTCGGCTGCGGCGCCGTCGTGGCTGGTCGCGCAGTTCCCCGCGCCCCTCTGGGCGCCACCGAACCGCACCCGACTTCGCTCAGCCCGCCAACGCCAGCAGCCGGACGGCCAGGTCCGCGAACGGGCCGTCGCCCGGCTCGTCCTTGACCATCCGCTTCAGCAGCGCGCTCATCTCCTCGTCGTGGGCGGCGCTGACGGCGGCCAGCGCCGCGAAGTCGTGGACGAGCTGGACCTCCAGCTCGGCGCGGGGGATGCGCCGGCCGTCCAGCCAGAGCAGCGCGGTCGACTCGGCGAGGGAGATCCAGGAGCGGACGACCAGTTCCAGGCGGGCCGGCGCCTCGGTGACGTCGAGGTGCGCGAGGATCTGCTCGTAGGCGGCCTGCCGTACGGACTCGATGAGCGCGTTGGTCGCGGACACGTGACTCATGGACTGCGCTCCGCCCACGGAGACCGCCGGGCCGCCGCGCATCAGCGCGGCGAAACCGGGCCCGTGTTCGTCGACGAAGTCGAAGAAGCGCCGCATCACCCGCAGCAGCCGCGCCCCGAGCGGGCCTTCCTTCGGCTCGGCGAAGCGCCCCGCGAGATCCTCCGAGGCACGCTTCAACGCGGCCTCGTACAGGCTGAGTTTGCCGGGGAAGTAGTGGTAGACGAGCGGCCGCGAGATGCCCGCGGCCGACGCTATCTCGTCAATCGAGACCTCGTCGGGCGATCGGCGGCTGAACAGTTCGAGGGCGACGCCGATCAACTGCTGCCGCCGCTCCTCGACTCCCAATCTGCGGCGTACCCCGGTACTCATACGAACACCTTACCGATCGGATCCGGCCTCCAATGGACCTGACCCGGCCTGGGCGTTCACAGATCCAGCACAAGTCTCCCCCCGCGCGCCCGGGATACGCAGATCAGCATCGAGTCGGCACGCTCCGCGTCCGTCAGCAGTTCGTCCCGGTGCTCCACCTCCCCGGCCAGCACCCGCTGCTGGCAGGTCCCGCAGAACCCCTGGGCACAGGAGTACGCGGTGTCGGGGAGCTCCGCCCGCACCGCGGCCAGCACGGTCGAGTCGGCCGGCACCGTCACCGTCCGGCCGCTGCGCCGCAGTTCCAGTTCGAACTCCTGGTTGCCCGCGCCACCGGTGTGCGGTGCGAACCGTTCCAGCCGGACGGCGGGGAACCGCTCCTGCACGGCCGCCATCAGCCCCTGCGGACCGCAGCAGTACACCAGCGCGCCCTCGGGGACCGTCAGCGCGTCGAGGTCCGGGCGCCCGTCCTCGTCCTCCGCGACGACCGTGACCCGGTCGTCCCCGGCCAGCTCCGCCACGTACGGCATCGACGCCCGGCTCCGCCCGCAGTACAGCAGCCGCCACTCCACCCCCGCCGGCACGGCCCGCACCATCGACAGGATCGGGGTGATGCCGATGCCCCCGGCGACGAAGACGTAGGCGTCGGCCCCGACGAGCGGGAAGCGGTTGCGCGGCCCCCGCACCTCCAGCTCCATGCCCTCGGCCAGCTGCTCGTGGACCTCCCGGGAACCGCCCCGCCCGTCCGCGACCAGCCGCGTGGCGATCGTGTACGACGAGGTGTCGGCCGGGTCCCCGCACAGCGAGTACTGCCGGACCAGTCCCGACGGCAGCACCACGTCGAGATGGGCCCCCGGCTCCCAGCCCGGCAACCGCGCGCCTTCCAGGCGCAGTTGGACGACCCCGTCCGCGACCGTCTCGCGCGAGGCGACCCGCAGCCGCAGCGCCCGGGAGCGCGGCTGTCCGGAGGTCGGCGGGTCCAGGGCCGGCATCGGCCACAGCGGGGAGACCTCGATACGGCGTCTCATGGCCCGCTTGACGAGCAGCGCGGCGCCCGCGACGGCGACGACGGTCCGCAGCCTCGGCATCACTCGGCCCCTTTCTCGGCGTGCTCCGCGGCCAGCGCGGCGGGGGAGGAGGCGAGGTAGGCGACCGCCTGGGCGGTGGAGCCCTCCTGGGAGGGGTGGTAGCCGCGGCTCAGGTACCTCGGTATGGACCTGAGCATGTCGCCGGCGGCGGGCAGGGTGCCGCGCCGGCCGGCGAGATAGAAGTCCCGGAGCCGGGCGCGGCCTTCGAGGAGCGTCGGGTCGTTCGCCATGAAGAAGCGGGCACCGCGCTGCCACAGGAACACGATCGCCGTGAACGCCGTCGCCCAGGTCCGCACCCGCCGCCGGTAGCCGCCGTCGACGTGCTGGAACAGGTCGAAGGCGACCGACCGGTGCTCGACCTCCTCGGCGCCGTGCCAGCGCAGCAGGTCCAGCATGGTCGGGTCGGCGCCGCGCCGGTCCAGTTCGTCGGCGTTGAGCACCCAGTCGCCGAGGAAGGCGGTGTAGTGCTCGATGGCCGCGATCAGCGCGACCCGTTCGAGGAGCCACCAGCGGCGCGCCCGGCCCGGCGGCAGCGTGCGGTCGCCGAGCAGCTTCTCGAAGAACCAGTCCACCTGCGCGGTGTACGGCGTCGGGTCGAGCCCCAGCTCCTTGAGGTGGGGCAGCACCTCGTCGTGGGCCTGGGAGTGCATCGCCTCCTGCCCGATGAACCCGACGACGTCCGCGCGCAGCCGCTCGTCGCGGATCAGGGGCAGCACCTGCTTGTAGACGTGCACGAACCAGCGCTCGCCGGCGGGCAGCAGCAGATGCAGCACGTTGATGGTGTGCGTGGCGAGCGGGTCGCCGGGCACCCAGTGCAGCGGGGTGTCCTGCCAGGCGAAGGACACGTTGCGGGCCGTGAGCGCGATGTGCTCGGACGCCACCGGTTGCGGCTGCTTGTTGGACATGGCGTCAATGTACTGACGGGTAGCCAGAGTGAGAAGACCTGCGGCAGAGCTTGTTTACGGAAGTGTCAGCAAGGTTCGGTCGCGAGGGAAGACCTCACCGCAGCCCGCTGATCCCGCTCCCGTCCTCCAGCGTCCCCGTCAGGTAGGCCTGCGCCCCCTGCTTCGCCCTGGCCGTCAGCAGCGTCCCCTGAGCCGACGCGGTGACCCCGCCGGTCGCCCGGATCGACGCCGTGTCGCGACTGCCCGCGGCCAGCAGGTACCACTGCCCGGCCCCAGACTTCCACAACACCCCGGCCAGCACGTGCGGATCACGCGGACCGCACGCCGTCACGTCGGACCCCTTCGCCGCCACCGCGCCGTACCGACTGCCCGGCGTCCGGAACTGGGCCAGCGACATCGTGCCGTCGCCCCGCCAGGTCTCCGTGCGCGTGCACACCCACGCCCCGGCGCCACTGGCGTCCGGCAGCGGCTGCTCCGCGAACGCCCAGGCGTTGACGCTGCGCACTCCGGCGGACCGCTCGGCGGAGAGCGAGCAGGCGAACGGCGCCCAGTCGCGCAGCGCCTTCGCACCCGAGGCCTCGTCGGTGTACCCGGGCCGGCCCGAGGTGAGGCGGGCCGGCACCAGTTCGCCCAGGTCGGTCGAGAGGTGCACGCCCTGCGCGTCGGTCAGCTGGAGCACGTTCCAGGACGTGCACGCCCCCTGCTGGAGGGCGGAGCTGGCCAGCGGACCGGTCACCCCGTCGGCCAGGCCGAGGTCCATCGCCCCCGCGGTCGGTTTCACCAGGTCCCGCTCCGCCGCCCCGGTCACCCAGGGAGCCGTCAGATAGCGGACGTTGCCGTCGGAACGGCCCAGCACCATCGCCTCCGCCTCGACGCCGGTCGCGCCGTCCACGCGGGCGAAGTCCAGGGCCGCGCCCTGGGTGCCGTCCTTGGGCTCGGCGTAACGGGCGAGGCGCAGACCGTCGTAGAAGATCACCACCCGGGCGCTGTCGACGACGCCCGCGTACAGCAGCTGGGGCGGTCCGGCGGGGCCGCCGGTCTGGGTGCCGGGGGTCGCCGAGACCCGGACGGTCTCGCCGGGGCGGGCCCAGACGGCGAGGGCGCGGCGCAGCAGCGCGGTGTCGCCGGTGAGGGCGCCACGTGCGGGCCAGGCGGAGAAGTCGGTACGGGCGGCGGTCTTCCAGGCGGTGGACGGCGCCTTCGTCAGCTGGGCCGGGTCCAGGGCGGCCTGGGCGGCCGGGTTCTGCGCGTACACCGGCGCCGCCGCGCCGTCGGCGCCCCAGCCGCCGCCCGGCAGCGTGACCAGCGCCCCGCAGACCGCGAGCGCGGCCGCGGCGGCCAGTGCGGCCTTGGTGTGCTGACGGCGCCGCATCAGATCGGTGGGCCGGGCCTGCAGGGCACAGGGGTCGAACTCGGGGGAGTCGAGCAGCGGGTACTCGGCCGGAACGCCGTTCGCCTCGGCGAGCGCGTCGTCCGGGTGCTCCACGCCGGCCGCCCGCAGGACCTTGCGGACGTCGCCGTCGGGGAGCTGTTCGAGACCGCGCAGGGCATAGGCGGCGCGGGCCGGGCCGGACAGGGTGGCGAGGCGCTGGTCCAGGGCGAGTTCGTCGGCGCCGCCGGAACGCGGGAAGAGCCTGAGGCCCCACACCTGGGGGAGCAGCGGCGGCAGCTGGGCCCGCTTGGGCCACGTGGTCAGCCTGAGCGGCAGGCCCGCCTCCAGCGCCGTACGTACCACTTCGAGGCGGACCAGGGCGTACCCGGGGTCGGTGTCCCGCCCGGTGGACTGGGCCGGGATCACCGGGGCCTGCTTACGGCCGCGCGGCAGCGCCCGCTGGACCAGGGAGTGCGCGGTCAGGACGCGGCGGCCCCGGGCCAGGCCCGGCGGCAGCACCAGATAGGCGAGCCGGACCAGCCGTGGGTAGTGCTCGACGAGCGCGGCCTCGGCCTGCTCGACATCGACGGCCGGACCCAGGGCTCCGGCGGAGGCTGCTGCGTGACGCTGGGCTACATCCTGTGACTGCACGTCCTGAAGAACGAGCGAACCGTTCGGAGGTCACCGCCACCCGGGTGACCACGGCATCCTGGACCTCTCTTCGGTTTGAGCGCCCCGCGCCCCACAGCCGTATCGAAGGGGAGGGCCCCGAAGGCATTCCCGGGGCCGGCAACGCGACCGGAGGAACAGATGAGGTTGACCCGACCGATGCTCGCCGTGGCCGGCGCGGCGGCCGTACTGGCGCTGGCGGGCTGTGGATCCGGTGACAGCAGCGCGGAGGCGAAGATTCCGGTGACCGCCACCGGCAGCCTGGAGAGCCTGGCCGCCAAGGTGAAGTGCACCCCGGACATGCAGATCGACTCCGACGAGGTCCGCCAGGCCATCTGCAAGACCGCGGCCGGCAAGTTCGTCTTCGCCACCTTCGCCACCGACCGCGGCCAGCGCGAGTGGATCAACGACGCCAAGGACTACGGCGGGTTCTACCTCGTCGGCCGCAAGTGGGTCGCCGTCGGCGACGACGTGGTGGTCAAGACGCTGCAGACCACGCTGGGCGGCGAGGAGGAGATCGGGACCGACCACAGCAAGCACACCGGCTGACGTCGTCCGGAACCGCGCACACGAAGGCGGGCGGTGGGAGATTCCCACCGCCCGCCTTCGTGCTACCGGCTAGCCAGGGGTGTTGCTCACTGGCACCTGCGGCCGGAGTTGATGCAGTTGGCGATCTTCGCCGCCAGGTTGTTCTTGGTGACGCTGATGAAGTCGTCGTGGTCGGTCGCCGACTTGTGCAGCTGCTCCGGGAAACCGTCCACCGCGTAGGCGTTCTTCACCTGGCCGTTCTGGATGGTCGGCGGGGTGATCTTGTAGACCAGGCGCATCGTCAGCTGCGGGATGGCCTTGAAGCCGTTCCCGCAGACACCGCTCGCCGGGTCCGCGAAGGCCACGTGCGTACGGTGGTTGGCGCTGTCGATGTTGACGCCGTCCCAGCAGCTCTGGAAGGCGAACGTCCGGACCACGTTGCTGCCCTGCGGGCAGATCGGGTACTGCTGGGTGAGCTGGACCTTGTTCTCGAAGCCGGTGCAGCTCCAGTGCGCGTTGGCGTTGGCCAGACCGTTGGTCGTGGTCTTGGCGTCACCGGTGATGATGCGCAGGAACTGCGGCATCGCGACGACCTTGGCGGCCGGGCTGCCGACGTACTTGATCTGCGCCGACTGCGGGGTCAGGATCTTGCCGACGTTGCCTTCCTTGCCACCGCCGTCCGCGTTCTGGTCGAAGTCCTGCGTGCCGTCCTGCACACGCACGACCGGCCAGTAGTACGACGACAGGTCGCTCTGGTTCTGGCAGGAGCTCGGCGCGGCCAGCATCGAGTCGTTGGTGGCGAACGCGTTGACCTTCTGGTTGCCGACGTAGTCGTGCAGGTGGTGCGCGCCGTTGGCCACGCCGGGCGCCACGATGACGTTGTCGGTGTTGTGGTTCTTGTTCGCGTTCACACCGCAGCGGGTGGTGAAGGTACCGGTCGAAGCGTTCTGCTGCTTCTGCGGCTTGGCCAGGACGTTCGGCGCGACCTTCGTGATGTCCACGAAGTCGGCCGCGACCGGGCCGTTGCCCGCCTGCCCGCCGATGTTGGCCGGGGCGCTGGCGCTGGCACTCGGGGCGGCCGTGGCCTGGCCGTTGTTCTGCCCGCCGTTGTTCTGCCCGCCGTTGTTCTGGCCGTTGTTGTTCTGACCACCGGTGTTGTTGCCCCCGCCGGCGGTGGTCTGGTTGGCGGTCTGCGTGGTGCAGGCGGCGAGCTGGGCCAGCGAGCTGTCGAAGCTGCCGCCCACCCGGGTGATGTCGATCCGGATCCGGTCGATCGTGGCCGCCCGCTTCTCCTTCAGGGGGCCGACGATCGCGTTCTGCACGAAGTTCGCGTCGTTCGCCTGGGCCTGGCGAGTGGAGGCGAGACGGGCGTAGGCCTCGGTGATCTGCTTGTCGAGCTTCGCCAGTTCCGCCGCCACCCCCATCTTGGCGTTGGCGGGCACGTTCGTCAGCTTCTGGCCGACGTCCGGGCAGGAGATCGTCGCGACCGAGGCGGCGGCGGCCTTCGTGTAGTTCTGGGCTGAGTTGTTCGACTCATGCGCCGAAGCGTTCATCTGTGCCCAGAGCAGCCCGCCCCCGCCGAGCGCTATGGCCGCCGATGCGGCTATGGCCTTGACGGCCAATGGCGAACGGCGCTTGCGTGTGTTGCGTCCCATGGAACTCCTCTGACTTCCTTGCGGGGCAGCATCGAGGCGCCCGACAGGAGTGAAGCGGCGCCCTTTCATACGCACCCCGCCTCAGAGGTGTTCAGCCGCCTCACAAATTCATCAGAGATTTGTTACGCACTTGGGCCACAACTGCCGTTTGAGCAGGGCGATTTCTGGAAAATCAGCGGTCGCGGTCCAGATACGCGAGCACCGCCAGGACGCGCCGATTGTCATCGTCCGACACCTCGAGTCCCAGTTTGGTGAAGATGTTGGAGGTGTGTTTGGCGATGGCCCGTTCCGTGACGACGAGCTGAGCGGCGATCGCCCCGTTCGAACGGCCCTGCGCCATCAGCTCCAGTACCTCCAGCTCCCGCCGTGTCAAGCCCTCCAGGGGCCGGTCGCCGGCCCGCCGGGACAGCAGCTGCTGGATCACCTGCGGATCCATCGCCGTACCGCCCGCCGCGACCCGCCGTACGGCGTCCACGAACTGCTCGGCGTCGAACACCCGGTCCTTCAGCAGATACCCCACCCCGCCGCTGCCGTCGGCCAGCAGCTCCCGCGCGTACAGCTGTTCCACGTGCTGGGAGAGGACCAGCACCGGCAGCCCCGGCCGGTCCTGCCGCGCCCTGAGCGCGCACTGCAGCCCCTCGTCGGTGTGCGTGGGCGGCAGCCGTACGTCCACCACCGCCACGTCCGGCTCCAACTCGGCCAGCGCCCGGGTCAGTTCGGGGCCGGTCTCGACGGCGGCCGCGATCTCGAAGTCGTAGGCCTCCAGCAGCCGGACCAGCCCGTCGCGGAGCAGGAACAGGTCTTCGGCTAGGACAACGCGCACGGAATCTCCATGGTGACCATGGTGGGGCCGCCCGCGGGGCTGCTGACGGCCAGGACGCCGTCGAATGTACCCAGCCGCCGCTCGACCCCGGCGAGTCCCGAACCGGCGCCGGTCACCGCGCCGCCCCTGCCGTGGTCGGTGACCGAGATCCGCAGCATGCCGACGCCTTCCGGCACGTGATGCAGGTCCACCCAGATCCGGTCGGCGCCGGAGTGCTTGACCGCGTTGGTCAGCACCTCGCTCACCGCGAAGTACGCGGCCGACTCCACCGGCGCGTCCGCCCGGCCCGGCAGGTCCACGGTCACCTCCGTGGGCACCGGCAGCCGTAGCGCCAACGCCCGTACGGCGTCGCCGAGTCCGCGCTCGGCCAGCACCGGCGGATGGATGCCCCGCACCAGGTCGCGCAGCTCGCCCAGGGCCTCCACGGACGCCTGCCGGGTCCGCGCGAGCAGTTGCCTCGCCTTCTCCGGATCCTTGTCGAGCAGCATCTCGATGGTGCCGAGGTCCATGCCCATGGCCACCAGCCGGGCCTGCGCCCCGTCGTGCAGGTCCCGCTCGATCCGCCGCAGCTCGGCCGCGGAGGTGTCCACCGCGTCCTTCCGGGTCTCGGTCAACACCCGTACGCGCTCGGTGAGTTCACCCTGCCCGGGTTCCAGGACGGCACGGGTGAGCTTGAAGTGGACGGCCAGCAGGGCCGGGGTGTAGCGGAAGGCGGCGACGAGGATGACGGCACCGAGCCCGGCGGCGGCGAACGCCGTGGCCTGCCCGCTGACCGGCACGAAGCCGTACCAGTAACCGTCCCCCAGCACCCGCCACAGCCCGGCGGCCACCGCGAACCCCTCCACCGGATAGAACACGAGCAACGCCGGCAGCAGTGCGGTCACATACCCGGCCGTCATGTCCACCAGCAGCCACAGTACGTCCCGCCCGACCTGCGGGTCCTGCAGTAGCGCGAGGGTGCGGGTCCAGGGGTTGGCGTTCGCCGGCACCGGCCGGTACGCCGACCGGATCCGCACCCCGCACCACTCCTGGGCGAGCCGTCGCCGCACGTCCGCCACGTCCCGCACACCGCCCAGGACCCTGGGGGTCGTGAGGATGCCGAGGCCGCTCGGGATCAGCGCGACGGAGACCACGGTCAGGACAAAACAGAGGATCGAGACGGCCGGCATCACCAACGCCAGCACCAGCCCCCGCACGGCGGCGAGCACGACCTCCCGTGCCCTGGCGCGGAAGCCCCCGCTGTTCGTGTTCGTCATCATGGCGCCAGTCTGTCCGACCGGACACACGGCGGTCACTGGCCCGAAGCCCCATGTGAGGGGGTGGTGCTACCTACACCCCCGGGACTGTCGCGTCCCGTCGGGGGCGTGCGGCTGTATCCGATACGCGGCTCCGCCGCGCGGGCGCGACAAGCCCCTACCGGCCCGCGGACTGATCACGACCTCCCTGACCCGATGCCGAGCACCCTCGCATCGACTTCGGTACCGGCGGGAAGCGCGGTCAGGCTCGTCGGGCGCGGTGCGGTCGCCGTGCAGCGACCGTGCGCCCGCCGGGGGCCGGTGCCGTCCCCGGTGGAGGACGGCCACCTCCCAGCCACGCCCCAGCGCCGCCGCCACACGACGGCCCCCCCACGGACTGCGTACCACCCAGCACGAGAAGTCGCCTGCCGGTGATCGCGCCCGGAAGAGGCGCCGGACGGAACGGGACTCCGCCGAGGGCGGAGCGGCCCGTCAGCGGCCGGTCGGCGGGGTGTACTTGTAGCCGACCCGGCGGACCGTCTGGATCGCCTTGCGGTGCTCCGCGCCGAGCTTGCGGCGCAGCCGGGCGACATGGACGTCGACCGTGCGGCCGTCGCCGACGTGGCCGTAGCCCCAGACCGTGGTGACCAGCTGGTCGCGGGTGTGCACCCGGTTGGGGTGCGCGACCAGATGGGCGAGGAGCTCGAACTCCAGGTAGGTGAGGTCGAGTTCACGCCCGTCGACCTGGGCGGTGCGCTGCACGGAGTCGACGGTGACGAGCGGCCGGGTACCGGTCGTGGCGGACGCGGCGCTCGCGGCGATCGCCGTGGTCGCGCCCGGTTCGTCGGCCGGCTGCTGCGGGTCCGGCACCGCGACCGGCAGGAACGGCGGCCGCTGGTCCGCCGGGACCAGCACCAGGTAGCCGATCATCGGCGGCTGGCCCGGCAGGGTGGGCACGGTGTGCTGCGGGGCGGGCAGCCAGGTGGCCCCCGGCGGCAGGAAGTCGGCCATGTCCACCACCTCGTCCCGGTCGACGGCACGCAGCCGGTGCCGGGCGGCGGAGGAGGCGGCGAGGGCGGAGGCGGGGGAGAGAGAACGAGTGGTCGCCATGAGACGTCAGCTCTTTCGCGCGAGGAGTTCGTCGGTCGGGACGACGGCCGCGATTCGTGGTCGGGCGCGCCGGGGACGTTCTGCGTTCCGCGCTGGCCGAAGGCCGGGGTGTACGGCTTTAGAGGGCCCGCGCGTTCATCGCGCGGCAACACACCCGGTCGAAGTCGTGGTGCTGACGGGAAGGCCAGAAGGGCTCGAGGTCATGGCGACCCGTCGCGCTGCACTTCTGGTAGCTGGCCATGCGCCCATTGAAGCAGACACAGCCCGGAAACAGGACCCTTCTCTCACTGCTTGGACGCTTCCCTGGCGGGATCCTGACCTTGGCCGCCTCCTCCCACCAGGCGTTTGTGCCAGGTCAGCGGGGTGGGCTCGATCGCCTTGTCCGGATTGCCGTCCCACACTGCGGACAGCCCGGCGCCGGTGCGGGCGGCGACCACCTCGCGGCCGACGGCCGTGGTGGTCTCCGCGGAGCCGTCGAAGCCGCCGTGGCAGAGGCTGAGGCCGTGGCCCTCGGCGGCGGAGCGGGTGCCCTGGTGGTGGAAGAAGACGAAGCCCCGGGCCCCGCCCGCGTCCTCGGGCCTCGGCGCCGATCTCGGCCATCCCGCAGGAGCGGCAGCAGGTGAAGTCCTCGCGGGCGACGACGCCTTCGCGCTCCGGCGCCTCGAACGCCCGCGTCAGCCGGTCCGGGTCGGTGGGTCCGGTCCACGCCCGCTGCGACAACGCCGCAGGGGCGTCCACCGCGACGGTGGACGCCCCTGCGGGGAGGGCGCGGATCAGACCTGGCCGGCCTTGTCCAGGGCGGTGCAGCAGGTGTCGACGATCAGCCGGGTCACCAGGTACGGGTCGACGTTGGCGTTCGGGCGGCGGTCCTCGATGTAGCCCTTGCCGTCCTTCTCGACCTGCCAGGGGATGCGGACCGAGGCACCGCGGTTGGAGACGCCGTAGGAGTACTCGTTCCACGGGGCGGTCTCGTGCAGACCCGTCAGACGGTCGTCGATGCCGGCGCCGTAGTTCTTGACGTGGTCGAGGGGCTTGGCGCCCTCGCCGAGCGACTCGCACGCGGTGATGATCGCGTCGTAGCCCTCGCGCATCGCCTTGGTGGAGAAGTTGGTGTGCGCGCCGGCGCCGTTCCAGTCGCCCTTGACCGGCTTGGGGTCGAGGGTGGCGGAGATGCCGAAGTCCTCGGCGGTGCGGTAGAGCAGCCAGCGGGCCACCCACAGGTGGTCGGAGACCTCCAGCGGGGAGACCGGGCCGACCTGGAACTCCCACTGGCCGGGCATGACCTCGGCGTTGATGCCGGAGATCGCCAGACCCGCCTTCAGGCAGTTGTCCAGGTGGGCCTCGACGATCTCGCGGCCGAAGATCTCGTCGGCGCCGACACCGCAGTAGTAGCCGCCCTGCGGGGCCGGGAAGCCGCCCTCGGGGAAGCCCAGCGGACGGGCGCCGTCGAAGAAGGTGTACTCCTGCTCGATGCCGAAGATCGGCTCCTGCGCGGCGAACTTCTCCGCGACCTCGACCAGCGCGGCACGCGTGTTGGAGGAGTGCGGGGTGAAGTCGATGTCCAGGACCTCGCACAGGACGAGTACGTCGTCGCCGCCGCGGATCGGGTCCGGGCAGGTGAAGACCGGCTTCAGCACACGGTCCGAGGAGTGCCCCTCGGCCTGGTTCGTGGAGGACCCGTCGAAGCCCCAGATCGGCAGCGCGTCGAGACCGGCGGGGGCGCCCGCGATGATCTTCGTCTTCGAACGCAGCTTGGCCGTCGGCTCGGTGCCGTCGATCCAGATGTACTCAGCCTTGAAGGTCACGGGCCACATCCTTCGGGGTGGGTCGGGCGCACTTGCGGGTGCAGCGGCGCTACGGCACTGGGGCGCCTCGGTGTTGCCCGGCAGCCTGTCAACAGGCGATTTCCCGATCATTGCTCGAATGTGAACCCGGTGTTACCTGGCGGTTCTGTGGTGCGACTCACGTTGTGAGGAGCGTGCGGGCGGGGTACGGAGCCCATTTCGGGCGCCGTGCGCGGCGGCCGCCGGCTTTCCCTCCGTGAAAGCCGGCGGCCGAGCCACAGCCCGTGCCGTCGATCAGCCGACCTTCTGGATCAGGGCCCGGCGGATCAGGAACTTGCCGGGTTCCCGGACCTGTTCGAAGGCGGCGTTGTTGAGCAGCACACAACTGCCGGACACCGAGGTGACCTTCACCGTCGTGGACTTGTTGTTGTCCAGGTTGGTGACCTTCAGCGTGGTTCCCGCCGGGAACTGGTTGCTGGAGGCGGCCGGGGCGCCGGCCTCACCGGACAGCGTGACGGTCGAGCCGTTGCAGACCTGCTGGCCCGCGGCGGCGGCACCGCCTCCGGTGTTCCCGGTGGCCGCGCTCTTCGAGGGCGCCGGCGTGGCGGCCTGCTGGCCCGTCTGGCCCGTCTGGCCCGTCTGCGCACCGCCCGCCGCCTGGGAGCCCTGAGCCGACTCCCCAACGACGCAACCGGACGCCTTCTGCTGGACCTTGATCTGCGCGATGACCGCCTCGCGGTTGGCGATCCGGGCCGACGACTGGGCGTCCGGGTTCGCCTTCTGGTCCGCGATGAACTTCTGGTTGTTGCCGAGGGCGGTGGCCAGCCCCGAGCAGACGGTCGAGTCCGCGGCCGAGGACAGTGTCTTCGCGTTCTGCGGGCTCTGCGCGGCGTTCGAGGTGGACGCCAGGACGAAAGCCCCGCCGCCGGCGACGGCTGCGGCGCCGACCAGCAGGGCGATCGACTTCTTGGCGCCGAGAGTTCTCCTACGCGACATGCGCGCCTCCTGAAGAGGGGTGGGGGAGCGTACGTCGCTATGTACGAGATGCCGAACGGAGTTACTCAGTGGTTACAGGAGCCACCTAAGTAACCTGCGTCACAATGGAGTTGAAGTCTGTTCACCTCTTGTCACCTGGTGCCCCTGGCCAGTGCTTCCTGCACGGCCTCGTCGGTGCGGGCGACGAGCGCGGTCCCGTCGTCCGCGGTGATGATCGGCCGCTGGATGAGCTTCGGATGCTCGGCCAGCGCCGTGATCCAGCGGTCGCGCGCCGCCTCGTCCCGTGCCCACTCCCTCAGCCCCAGCTCCTTCGCCACGGCCTCCTGGGTGCGGGTGATGTCCCAGGGTTCGAGCCCGAGCCGTTCCAGTACGGCCCTGATCTCGTCCGCGCTCGGCACGTCCTCCAGGTAACGGCGGACGGTGTAGTCGGCCCCCTCGGCGTCGAGCAGGCCCATCGCGGTACGGCACTTCGAGCAGGCCGGGTTGATCCAGATCTCCATGCCGGACACGGTAGCCGCCGAGTCCGCGACGACCGGCGCTGTTCGAATTCGGGCGATCCCATCCGCCTCATCCGGAACCCCTGAAACGGAGCCTCAATTCCCCTAGCCACCTGCTGTTTTGACGGTCCGTTCCGGGCCCCCGATTGTCAGTGGGGGCCGGTACACTGGAAGCAGTGTTCGAGAGAGTCGCCGGGGTGTCCGGTGGCCCTCTGACCGCGACAGGAGGATGCCTGTGCCCGCTGCCGCACTGAAGCCGAAGCCGTTGCCGACCCAGTCCACCGCGAAGCGTGCCGTCCTGCTCGACTCGCCCTACGCGCCGGCGGAGAAGCGCCCGCTGCCGGCCGGGCGGCCACGCGAGTGGTACGTCACGCACAACCGCCGCCTCAAGGCCATGCGTCTCGCCATCGCCCTGCTCGACTCCGGCGTCTACCTGCCCAACCAGGCGCGCGACGAGACGATCCGGAGCACGGCGCAGAGCATCGGCGTCCATCCGCCGTCGGCCACCACGTGCCACATGGTGCGGGCCCTGATGCGGTATTCGCGGTGAACCGATGGCGCCGGGTGCCGTGTGTCCGACACGGCCCCGGCGCCTTCGTCACCGAGCCCCCCGGCGCCCTTCCTCGGCCGGACGACCGGTCCCCGGGGCCCCCGCCGTCCTCGGCACGGCCGTCACTGCGGGCGTCCTGACGGCGGCACCGCGGGTCTGAGCGACCTGTCACTCATGCGGTGGCTCCCGAAAAACGGGATGCACGCCGAGTGACCGGATCCCTACGCTGGAGACGCGTTCCGGAGCGGTCCACCACCGCTTTCCGAAGGGCCGACCGCGCCCTGCGGACTCGGGGCTACTCTGCTACGCACCGACGGACGGCCGCCGTCCCCGCGTGCCGTCGGATCCGTCGACCGCTCACACACGCTCACGCCACGGAGGCCCGTCATGGGCACCATCGTCCTATCCGGAACTGTCGTCCTGGTCATCCTCGGATTCGGAAACCACAACTGGTGGCTCGCCGCCGTCGCCCTGCTCTTCCTGTACGTCCACTACGGGCGCGGCTCGTCGTCGGCATCCTCGTCGGGCGGTCCGTCCGGCGGGGGCGGGGGCGTGCCGAACGACTACAAGACGTACCGCGACCGCCGTGACCGGCAGGCCAAGTGGGAGCGCCGCTACCGGCGCGAGCGCCCCCTGGAGTTCCGGCGTCAGGAGCGGAACAAGGGTCAGTAGGGGCCGGCAGGCGGGTGCCCCCGGCCGTCAGAGGCCGGGGGCACCCCACACCGGGAACCAGCGGCTGAGGTCCTGCTCGATCCGCAGGTCGTTCGCGAGGGCCGCTTTCATCTGCAACTCCAGCGCGCTGTCGCGCCGTTCACCGGAACCGGGCAGCGGCGCGAAGGGGTAGAACGTCGCCCGCTTGTAGAGATAGACGAGCGCGAGCCTGCGCCCGCGCTCGTCCTCGAAGGAGGCCAGGGAACAGAGCAGCTGCGGGCCGAAGCCGTTGACCTCCATCGAACTGTTCACCGCGTGCAGGTCGGTGACCAGTTCCGGAAGCTGGTCGGGGGTGCGCCGCGAGACCAGCCAGGAGTAGCCGTAGTGGTCCTGGCTCAGCTCGACCGGGGAGCCGTTGCGTTCGGCGTCCGCGTCGAGGAGCGCCTGCACCTCGCGGTGGGTCTGCTCGAAGGCCGCGCCCTCCACGGTGGCGAAACACACCGCGCCCAGACCGGTGGGCCGGAACCCGGCCGCCGCCTCCAGGGTCACCGCCGCCGACGGCAGCGCGAACAACTGGTCGAGGTCGGGGGCGACGGGCTTGGTACGGCCGAGCAGGATGTCCAGGAACCCCATGCTCACCCGGCCTTCCCGGGCGTCGCCGCCTCACCCAGCTCCGCCGAGATCCGCCCCAGCTGCTCGAGTCGCTGCTCCAGGGGCGGGTGGGTGGAGAAGAAGCGCTCGATGCCGGGCTCCTTGCCGGTCGCCGGGGTGAAGTAGAACGCGTTGAAGGCCTGGGCGGTTCGGAGGTCCTTGGTCGGGATCCGGGCGATGTCGCCGGAGACCTTGGTGAGCGCCGACGCCAGCGCGGAGGGACGCCCGGTGAGCTGGGCCGCGGCCCGGTCGGCGGCCAGCTCCCGGTACCGGCTGAGCGCCCTGATCAGCAGGAAACTGATCGCGTACACGGCGGCGGAGACCCCGATGACGGCGGCGAAGACAGCGGCCGTGTTCTGGTCCCGCCTGCCCCCGCCCAGGATCTGCGAGTAGAAGGCGAACCGCACGACCAGCCCCGCGATCACACCCAGGAAGGACGCGACCGTGATCACGGCGACGTCCTTGTGCGCCACGTGCGACAGCTCGTGCGCGAGCACCCCCTCCAGCTCGGCGGGCTCCAGCCGCCGCAGCAGGCCCGTGGTCACACAGACCACGGCGTGATCGGGATTGCGTCCGGTGGCGAACGCGTTCGGCATGTCCATCTCGGACACGGCGACCACGGGTTTCGGCATGTCGGCGATGGCACACAGCCGGTCCACCACCGCGTGCAGCTCGGGATACTCCTCCCGCTCCACGACCCGCCCGCGCATGGCGAACATCGCGATCCGGTCGGAGAACCAGAACTGTGCCACGAACATCGCGCCCACCAGTACGACGACCAGCAGCCACGACTTCAGCAGCACGATCAACGCGGCAACGAAGCCGACGTACAACAATCCGAGCAGGAACAGCGTGACCGTCATCCGCACGGTCAGTCGCCGGTCGCTCCGGAAGCGGCTCTGCATCTGCCATCACCCCGCAGTCAGGCACTCGTCCCGCTGTCCAGTGTGCACCTGCCGGGGCCCATGGAAAGGTTCCGAACGTCCCTAGTAGCGGCAAAAGGTCCCTGTGAAGGCGCGGCGCCGTGGGCTGAGCGCGCCCCCGCGGCGGAGCCGCACATCGACGGGGCCCCGCGCCCCTTACGGGACGCTAGTACGGCGAACGCGTCTGTATGTAACCCAGCAGCACGATCACCGCTGCCACGCACCCCAGAACCAGGGCCGTCGACACCCACGACGACCGGCGTGGCTGCACCGGCCCCGGATCCGCCCGGAACGGCGCCGGCTCCGGCGGGTTCTCCTTCCAGCGCGCGGCCAGCATGCGCGCCCGCGCGGACGGCTCCTTGTGCTCCGCCTCGGCGGCCCACCTGAAGTCGAACTCGTGCTGGTCGTCGTCCTGTTGGGACATCCCCGTTCCCCCCGTCTCGAACATGAGTACACCCGCACGATACGACGACGCCCCCGTCCCGAGAAACCGGGAACGGGGGCGCCGGGCGCCGCGAACGGCGTCTGTCACACGTCGAAGTACAGCTCGAACTCGTGCGGGTGCGGACGCAGCTGCAGCGGGGCGATCTCGTTGGTGCGCTTGAAGTCGATCCACGTCTCGATCAGGTCGGACGTGAAGACGTCACCCGCGAGCAGGAACTCGTGGTCGCGCTCCAGGGAGTCGAGGACGGCCGGGAGGGAGGTCGGCACCTGCGGGACGCCCGCGTGCTCCTCGGGAGCCAGCTCGTAGAGGTCCTTGTCGATCGGCTCCGCCGGCTCGATCTTGTTCTTGATGCCGTCCAGGCCCGCGAGCAGCAGGGCCGAGAAGGCGAGGTACGGGTTGCCGGAGGAGTCGGGCGCGCGGAACTCGACGCGCTTGGCCTTCGGGTTCGAACCCGTGATCGGGATACGCATCGCGGCCGAGCGGTTGCGCTGCGAGTACACCAGGTTCACCGGGGCCTCGAAGCCGGGCACGAGGCGGTGGTACGAGTTCACCGTGGGGTTGGTGAAGGCGAGCAGCGACGGGGCGTGCCTGAGGATGCCGCCGATGTAGTAGCGGGCGGTGTCCGACAGGCCCGCGTAGCCGGCCTCGTCGTAGAACAGCGGGTCGCCGTTGGCCCACAGCGACTGGTGCACGTGCATGCCCGAGCCGTTGTCGCCGAAGATCGGCTTCGGCATGAAGGTCGCGGTCTTGCCGTTGCGCCAGGCCACGTTCTTCACGATGTACTTGAAGAGCTGGAGGTCGTCGGCGGCCGCGAGCAGCGTGTTGAACTTGTAGTTGATCTCCGCCTGGCCGGCGGTGCCCACCTCGTGGTGCTGGCGCTCGACCTTCAGGCCGTTCTTCTCCAGCTCCAGGGAGATCTCGGCGCGCAGGTCGGCGAAGTGGTCGACCGGCGGGACCGGGAAGTAGCCGCCCTTGTAGCGGACCTTGTAACCACGGTTGTCCTCCAGGGCGCCGGTGTTCCAGGCACCCGCCTCGGAGTCGATGTGGTAGAAGGACTCGTTCGCGGTGGTCGCGAAGCGGACGGAGTCGAAGACGTAGAACTCGGCCTCGGGGCCGAAGTACGCGGTGTCCGCGATACCGGTCGACGCGAGGTAGGCCTCCGCCTTCTTCGCCACGTTGCGCGGGTCACGGGAGTACTGCTCGCCCGTGATCGGGTCGTGGATGAAGAAGTTGATGTTGAGCGTCTTGTCGCGGCGGAAGGGGTCGACCCGGGCCGTCGACAGGTCCGCGCGCAGCGCCATGTCGGACTCGTGGATCGCCTGGAAACCACGGATCGAGGATCCGTCGAAGGCGAGCTCCTCGTCCGGGTCGAACGCATCGACGGGCACCGTGAAGTGCTGCATGACGCCCGGCAGGTCGCAGAACCGGACGTCGACGAACTTGACGTCCTCGTCAGCGATGAACTTCTTGGTCTCGTCGGCGTTCTGGAACATCCAGCTCCTCCTACTTCCGGGCGTTCCCGCGCCGGGGTGGTAGTTCGTTCGTGCGGCCAGTGCGGTGGCACACGCTGTCCTCGACCCTAGGGACGGGTGATTTCTCGGGCGTGACCCATTTGTTTCGCTGAAGTTAACCGCCCTTGTTCCACCGTAGCCCCGGGGCACCCCGCCGGACCCCGGGTGTTCGCCCGGGCAGTACCGTGTTCGGGTGGACAACAGGCAAGCAATGGGATCGTGGCTCTCGGGGCCCCGTGCGGCCATGGAAGAGGCCGGTGCGGAGTTCGGGTACCGGGGTGAGCAGCTCGGTCTGCCGGAGGACGGGCCGGGCTCCATCGCCCGCCCGGGGCGACGGCTCGGTGCGCTGGTCGTGGACTGGGCCCTGTGCGTCTTGATCGCATACGGCCTGATCACCGACGGCTACAACCCGGCGACCACCAGCAACTGGGCGCTGCTGGTCTTCTTCGTCCTGGGGGTCCTGACCGTCGGTACGATCGGCTTCACGCCGGGTAAGCGGCTGTTCCGGCTGCGGGTGGTCGGCGTGGAGACGGGGCGGGTGCAGCCGCTGCGCGCGCTGGCCCGCACGGTGCTGTTGTGCCTCGCGATCCCGGCGCTGGTGTGGGACCGGGACGGCAGGGGGCTGCACGACCGCCTGGCGAAGACCGTCGAGGTCCGCATCTGAGTGCGGGTGAGTGGGGGCTGGTCGCGCCCGCGCGGCGTAGCCGCACATCGGTACAGCCCCGCCCCCCTGAAGGGGCGCTTCCCCGTCGCCTCTCCATAGCCGCGGGCAGAGTCGTGCCTCCCCCCGTGCCTCAAGGGCCTGGGAGGCACCCTGCAAGCGCCGGTGAGCGACCCCGGCCCCGCCCCCCGGCTCACCTTCTCCGCAGCAGCCGCGCCAGTACGTCCCGCAGCTCTCCCTCCGGGTCCGGTACCGCGCCCTCCGAGCGCCAGGCCACGAATCCGTCCGGCCGTACCAGCACCGCACCCTCCGCCGTCGTCCCGTGCGCCGCCGCCCAGTCCACGCCCTCCCCGTCGTACACGAGGTCCGCCCCCGCCGCCCCGACGCGGTACGTGTCCAGTCGTAGCCGCTCCGTGTCCGCGATCCGGCGGGCGGCCGCGTGCCAGGCCGCGCCCGCCGCCGAGGCCGCGTCGCTGAGCAGCACCAGGGACCGCTCGTACAGGTCGAGCGTGGAGAGCCGTTCGTCCGCGCGGCGCAGCCACAGGTGGGGGGCCCGGCTGCCCGGCTGCCCGGTCAGGTTCATCCCATCGGGTACGACCGGCTGGCCGGGGTCCGCGCCGACGATCGCGCCCTTCGGGTACCGGTAGCCGAGGACGATGTTGAGGATGCCGCCGCGCTTGCCGGCGCCGATGCCCGGCGCGGGCGCGAACCCGGGGTGGCTGTGCTCCACCGAGCGGGCCGAGGCGCGGGCGCTGGTGGCGACGGCGACCGGGCGGCGCTCGGCGTCGTACGACTCCAGCAGCCCGGGGCCGGCCCAGCCGTCGAGGACGGCCGCCAGCTTCCACGCCAGGTTGTGCGCGTCCTGGATGCCGGTGTTGGAGCCGAACGCGCCGGTCGGGGACATCTCGTGCGCGGAGTCCCCGGCCAGGAAGACCCGCCCGGACGCGTACCGTTCGGCGACCCGCTCGGCGGCCCGCCAGGAGGCCCGGCCGGTGATCTCGACGTCGAGGTCGGGGACGCCGACGGCCCGGCGGATGTGCCGGGTCAGGCGCTCCTCGGTGAACTCGTCGAGGGTTTCGCCGCGTTCAGGGTGCCACGGGGCGTGGAAGACCCAGCGTTCCTTGTTGTCGACGGGCAGCAGCGCCCCGTCCGCCTCCCGGTCGGTGAGGTAGCAGCAGATGAACCGCCGGTCCCCGACGGATTGGGCGAGCAGCTTGGAGCGGAAGGTGATGCTCACGTTGGCGAACAGGTCGCCGGGGCCCATCTGGCCGATGCCGAGCCGGCCCCGGACCGGGCTGCGCGGGCCGTCGGCGGCGACCAGGTAGTCCGCGCGGACGGTGTACATCCGGTCGGAGTCACGGTCGCGGACGTACGCGGTCACTCCTTCGGGGTCCTGTTCGAAGGACTCCAGCTCGTGGAAGTAGCGCAGCTCGCCGGTGAGGGATTCGGCCGCCTGGCGGAGCACGGGTTCGAGGTCGTTCTGGCTGCACAGGCACCACCCCGTAGGGCTGAACTTCGCAATTCCGCCGCCGGGATCGATCTCCTTGAACAGCCATTCGCCGGCGTCGCCGACCAGCGTCGGGGTCTGCAGGATGCCGTGGTTGTCGGCGAGGAGTGAGGCGGCGGACTTGATGCCGGGCTCGATGCCGGCCTTACGGAACAGCTCCATGGTCCGCACGTTGTTGCCCCGGCCGCGGGGATGGATCGAGGTCCCGGAGTGCCGCTCGACGAGCATGTGCCGTACGCCTAGACGGCCCAGGAAGAGGGACATGGACAGGCCCACCAGCGAGCCGCCCACGACGAGGACGGGGACCTGGTGATCGGTTCTGTGCTGCATCGGGGACTCCAGGGGCGGGGTGGCGGTGCGTCAGGTGCCTTGGAACTTCCATGCCCCTTCCGCGCCTTTCGGAGGGGTTCCGCGTGCTCAATCACCCACCTGGTTCACGCGAGTCGCGCGCTTCGGAGGACCGGCACAGGATCAAGAAGCGCTGACGCCGCGTCATCGGCGAAGGCGTAGGCCGCTGCCCCAGCGAAGGAGATGTGCGAAGCATGACGACGATCTCGGAAAAGGTTTCGGAAAAGCTGACCCGCCCGGTGTCGAAACGGGTCTCCCAGTCCGTCTTCGACGGCTCCCGGCTCCGGGTCGTCCTGCTGGTGGACGTCTACGACGGCGCGCAGCAGCACTTCCTGGAGGCCTACGAGCAGCTGTGCAGCCAGGTCGCCCAGGTGCCCGGGCACGTCAGCGACCAGCTCTGCCAGTCGATCGAGAACCCCTCGCAGTGGCTGATCACCAGCGAGTGGGAGAGCGCCCCGCCGTTCCTCGCCTGGGTGAACAGCGAGGAGCACGTGGAGATGGTGAAGCCGCTCCACAACTGCGTGCGCGACACCCGTTCGCTCCGCTTCCACGTGGTCCGCGAGACCGGCGGGCCGGCGGCGGACGCGGTGCGGGTCCTGCAGGCCGAGCCGCGGATGGGCGACGGCGTGATCCGCCACGCGCTCACCTTCACGGTCCGGCCGGGCAGTGAGGCCGAGGTCGCGAAGATCCTGTCGGACTACGCCTCGCCCAAGGCGCAGGTCGACGACTCCACCCGGCTGTGCCGCACCTCGCTGTTCATGCACGGCAACCGGGTGGTGCGGGCCATCGAGGTGCGCGGCGACCTGATGGCCGCCCTGCGCCATGTCGCCCAGCAGCCCGAGGTGCGGGCCGTCGAGGAGGCCATCAACCCCTACCTGGAGCAGGACCGCGACCTCGACGACCAGGACTCCGCACGGGTGTTCTTCACCCGGGCGGCGCTGCCGGCCGTGCACCACGTCAACAGCCCCGAGGACCGCGCCGAGGGCGACCGTCACGCGCTTTACTACCCGGCCCGCCCGGGCTGCGGGATGCGGCTCGCCGAGCTGCTCGCGCAGCAGGACGAGGCCGCGGCCGAGGACCCGGCGAGCCCGGTGCTGCACAGCACGGTCTTCCAGCGCGACGACGTCGTCGTACGGCTGGTCGAGCAGCGGCCCGGCACCCCCGTGGACGACGTCCCGGCCCATGCGCTGACCGCCCTGCTGGACGGCGACGCGGTGCGGATGAAGCTCCTCACCGACCGTCGTTCGCCCGACGCCTGACCCCACCACCGCCGGATCACCCTCACGGAGGAACCTAGAGATGAAGCCCATTCCGAAGATCGTGGACCTCAGCGAGATCGAGCCCAACACGCGGCGCGGCGGCGACCTGCGCGCCATGCTCACCCCCGCCACGGTGGGTTCCACCAGCGGTTTCATGGGTGTGGCCCTCGTGCAGCCGGGCGACCGCATCGCCGAGCACTACCACCCGTTCTCCGAGGAGTTCGTGTACGTGGTCTGCGGTGAGATGGAGGTCGACCTGGACGGCGAGCCGCACCCGCTGCGGCCCGAGCAGGGTCTGATGATCCCCATCAACATGCGCCACCGTTTCCGCAACGTGGGCGATGTCGAGGCCCGGATCGTCTTCCACCTCGGTCCGCTGGCCCCGCGCCCGAGCCAGGGTCATGTCGACACGGAGGAGACGGAAGCCGCCGTCGCCGTGGGGCAGGTCCGGTCGTGACCCGGCGCGTGGCGGTTACGGGCATAGGCATCGTGGCTCCGGGGGGTGTGGGCGTACCGGCGTTCTGGGACTTGCTCGCCTCCGGCCGGACCGCGACGCGCGGCATCACCTTCTTCGACCCCTCCGGCCTCAGGTCGCGGATCGCCGCCGAGTGCGACTTCGACCCGGCGGCGCACGGCCTGGACGCCGAGGAGATCGAACGGGCGGACCGTTACATACAGTTCGCCCTGGTCGCCGGTGACGAGGCGGTCCGGGACTCCGGTCTCGACCTGGGCCGGGAGAACCCCTGGCGGGTCGGGGTGTCCCTGGGGACGGCGGTCGGCGGCACCACCCGTCTGGAGCACGACTACGTCCTGGTGAGCGCCGGCGGCCAGCACTGGGACGTGGACCACCGGCAGGCGGGGCCCCAGCTGCACCGGGCGTTCTCGCCGAGCACCCTCGCCTCCGCGGTGGCGGAACGTTTCGGCGCCCAGGGTCCGGTGCAGACCGTCTCCACCGGCTGCACCTCGGGCCTGGACGCCGTGGGCTACGCCTTCCACACCGTGCAGGAGGGCCGCGCCGACATCTGCATCGCCGGTGCCTCGGACTCCCCGATCTCCCCGATCACCATGGCCTGCTTCGACGCGATCAAGGCCACCTCACCGAACAACGACGACCCCGAGCACGCCTCGCGTCCCTTCGACAACCGCCGTGACGGCTTCGTCATGGGCGAGGGCGGCGCGGTGCTCGTCCTGGAGGAGCTGGAGCACGCCAAGGCCCGCGGCGCGCACATCTACTGCCAGCTCGACGGCTACGCCACCTTCGGCAACGCCTACCACATGACCGGTCTCACCAGCGAGGGCCTGGAGATGGCCCGCGCCATCGAGACCGCCCTGGACCACGCCCGCCTCGACCCCACCGCCATCGACTACGTCAACGCCCACGGCTCCGGCACCCGGCAGAACGACCGCCACGAGACCGCGGCCGTGAAGAAGGCGCTCGGGCAGCACGCGTACAGCACGCCCATGAGCTCCATCAAGTCCATGGTGGGCCACTCGCTCGGCGCCATCGGCGCGATCGAGGTGGTCGCCTGTGTGCTCGCCCTGGCCCACCAGGTCGTCCCGCCCACCGCGAACTACGAGACCCCCGACCCCGAGTGCGACCTCGACTACGTGCCGCGCGTCGCCCGCGAACGGCGCCTCGGCGGCGTCCTGTCCGTGGGCAGCGGGTTCGGCGGCTTCCAGTCCGCGGTGATCCTGACCCGGCAGAGAGGACGGACACGATGAGCGAACCCCGGTCTCGACGGGCCGCCGTCACCGGCATCGGTGTCGTCGCGCCCAACGGAACCAGCACCGAGACCTTCTGGAAATCCGTCCAGGAGGGACGCAACGTCCTCGACAAGGTGACCCGCGACGGCTGCGACCACCTGCCCATGAAGGTGGCCGGAGAGGTCCGCGACTTCGACCCGACGGCCGCCGTCGAGGAACGCCTCATCGTCCAGACCGACCGCTTCACGCACTTCGCGATGGCCGCGGCCGACCTGGCACTCGAGGACGCCCGTCTCGGCCGCGCCGACACCGACGGCTCGCCGTTCGACGTCGGCGTGGTCACCGCGGCCGGCTCCGGCGGCGGCGAGTTCGGCCAGCGCGAGCTCCAGCAACTCTGGGGCAAGGGCAGCCGGTTCGTCGGCCCCTACCAGTCCATCGCCTGGTTCTACGCGGCCAGCACCGGCCAGATCTCCATCCGGCGCGGCTTCAAGGGACCCTGCTCGGTGGTCGCCGCCGACGAGGCCGGCGGCCTGGACGCCCTGGCGCACGCCGCCCGCGCGGTGCGACGCGGCACCGACGTCATCGTGGCCGGCTCCACCGAGGCGCCCATAGCTCCGTACTCGATGGTCTGCCAGCTCGGCTACGAGGAGCTCAGCCGGGAGACCGACCCCGCCCGCGCCTACCGCCCGTTCACCGAGCAGGCCTGCGGGTTCGTGCCGGCCGAGGGCGGCGCCATGCTCGTCGTGGAGGACATCGGCTCGGCCCGGAAACGCGGGCTGCCGGTGCGGGCCACCCTCGACGGCCACGCGTCGACCTTCACCGGGGCCTCCCGCTGGGCCGAGTCGAGGGCCGGGCTCGCCCAGGCGATCCGTGGCGCCCTCGCCGAGGCCGGCTGTGCCCCGGAGGAGATCGACGTGGTCTTCGCCGACGCCCTCGGCGTGCCGGCGGCCGACCGGGCGGAGGCGCTGGCCATCACCGACGTGCTGGGCGCGCACGGCAGACGCGTGCCCGTCACGGCACCCAAGACCGGGATCGGCCGGGGCTACTGCGCGGCCCCCGTCCTCGACACCGCCGCCGCGGTGCTGGCGATGGAACACGGCCTGATCCCGCCGACCCCGGGTGTCCACGACATCTGCCACGACCTCGACCTCGTGACGGGCAGCGCCCGCGCCGCCGCACCACGCACGGCGCTGGTCCTCAGCCGGGGACTCATGGGGTCGAACTCGGCACTCGTGCTGCGCCACGGCGCGGCCGGGTGATCCGGCGAAGAAACAGCTGCCCAGCAGCGAAGAAGAAGGAGTCCCAATGAGCATCACCGTGGACGAACTGTCCGAACTCATGAAGAAGGCCGCCGGCGTCACCGTCGCCCCGACCGACCTCCAGGACCGGGCCGACAGCGGCTTCGACGCCCTCGGCGTCGACTCGCTCGGCCTGCTCGGCATCGTCGGCGAACTGGAGAACCGGCACGGCGTGCCCATGCCGGTGGACGCCGAGCGGTGCAAGACCCCCCGTCAGTTCCTCGACCTCGTCAACAGCGCCATGCCCGCGGGAGCCTGACATGACCGGACACACCAAGAACGAGATCACCATCGCCGCGCCCGTCGACCTGGTCTGGGACATGACCAACGACGTGGCCAACTGGCCCCAGCTGTTCAGTGAGTACGCCAGCGCCGACATCCTCGAAGAGGAGGGGAACAAGGTCACCTTCCGGCTGACCATGCACCCCGACGAGAACGGCAAGGTGTGGAGCTGGGTCTCCGAGCGCGAGGCGGACCGCGCCCACCTCCGTGTCAAGGCCCGCCGGGTCGAGACGGGCCCGTTCGCGCACATGAACATCCTCTGGGAGTACGAGGAGGTGCCCGCCGGCACCCGGATGGTCTGGACCCAGGACTTCGCGATGAAGCCGGAAGCCCCCGTCGACGACGAGTGGATGACCGACAACATCAACAGGAACTCCAAGGTCCAGATGGCCTTGATCCGGGACAAGATCGAGAAGGCGGCCACCGGCCGGCGTCCCGACCCGGCCCTGGCCGACTGAGCCGGCCGCGGGGAAGACAGGAACGGAGAGACACGTGCACCAGGCCCTGATCGTCGCCCGTATGGCACCGGGCTCCGCCCCCGACATCGCGAAGGTGTTCGCGGAGTCCGACCGGGGAGAGCTGCCGCACCTCGTCGGGGTCGTCCGGCGCAGCCTCTTCCAGTTCGGTGATGTGTACATGCACCTCATCGAGTCCGAGCGCGAGCCGGGACCGGCCATCGCCAAGGTCACCTCGCACCCCGACTTCAGGGACGTCAGCGACCGTCTCACGGCGTACGTCAGCGCGTACGACCCGGAGACCTGGCGCTCTCCGAAGGACGCGATGGCCCAGCGCTTCTACCTCTGGGAGCGCGACGGCGGCGCGTGACCCGTCGTACCGCCGTACGCCAACGGTGCCGGACCCGCGCAGAACGCGGGCCCGGCACCGGCATGTCCGGGACCTGCCTCAGGCGGGCACCGTGCAGTCGAAGGCGTGCAGATACGGGTTGACGGGGCGGATGTCGTTGACGCTCAGACCCGCTTCGGTCAGCCGGCGCACCATGCTGTCCGTGGTGTGCTTTGCGCCGCCGACGTTCAGGAGCAGCAGCAGGTCCATCGCCGTGCTGAACCGCATCGACGGGGTGTCGTCGACCAGGTTCTCGATCACCACGACCCGGGCCCCGGGACCGCCCGCCGCGACCACGTTGGCCAGCAGCTGCGCGGTGGACTCGTCGTCCCACTCCAGGATGTTCTTGATGATGTAGACGTCCGCGTCGACCGGCACGGCCTCCCGGATGTCACCCGGCACGATGCGCGCCCGGTCCTCCAGGTCGCCGCCCGGGCGCAGCCGCGGCAGGGCCTTCTCCACCACCCGCGGCAGATCCAGCAGATAGCCCTTCATCGCCGGGTACTTGTCCAGCAGACAGGCCACCACATGCCCCTGGCCGCCGCCGAGGTCCGCGACCGACCGGCTGCCGGACAGGTCGAGCAGCGCCGCGACCTCACGGGCCGACTGCTCGCTGGAGGTGGTCATCGCCCGGTTGAAGACGTCCGCCGACTCCGGTGCGTCCTCGTTCAGGTAGACGAAGAACTCCTTGCCGTAGAGATCCTCGATGACGTTACGGCCGCTGCGCACGGCCTCGTCGAGCTTCGGCCAGGCGTCCCAGGTCCACGGCTCGGTGCACCACAGGGCGATGTACCGCAGGCTGTGCGGGTCGTCCTCGCGCAGCAGCCGGGAGGTCTCGGTGTGGGCGAACGTCCCGTCCGGGCGCTCGGCGAAGACGCCGTAGCAGGACAGGGCGCGCAGCAGCCGGCGCAGCGGCCTGGGGTCGGTCTTCACCGCGGACGCCAGGCTCTCCACGGTCATCGGGGCGTCCCCGAGCGCGTCGGCGACGCGCAGCCGGGCGGCCGCGCGGACGGCGGCGGCACAGGCCGCCCCGAACACGAGCTCGCGCAGCCGCATCGACGGCGGCGGTGCGTCGTCCCGCGCCGGGTCCTTCGCCGGCGCCGAGAGGCCGCGTGCTGGTGCGGTCATGTGCCGCCTTCCTTCCTTGTGGGGTGACGTACGGCCGTCAGGTCAGCACAGACCCGCGGGCTTGGACTTCTTGCAGGTGTTCTGCTTGAAGGCGTTGCCGTGCTTGGTGGCTTCCTGGTTGACCAGGTCGGCGGGGGCGTTGCCCGACAGCTTGTTGCGGGTGATCTGGTTCTTGTCGCTGGTGGCGCCCACGAAGCTCTTGAAGACCACGACACCGCCCGACATCGGGGACTTGCCCGAGTTGCCGGTGACCGTGTTGCCGGTGACCAGGGTGTCCTCGGCGCCGGTCAGGACGATGCCGGAACCCTGCAGGAAGGACAGCCGGGCGGTCTTCTTGCAGTACTTGTTGTTCTTCACGACCTGGTTGTCGGCGACGGTGATGTGACCGGCCTTCGGCTTGTTCTCGTCGCCGACGACGAACACGCCCGCGCAGTTCCCGGTCACCGAGTTGTCCGAGACGGTCAGGTTGCGCAACCGGCGCACGGTGGCGCCGATCCGGTTCTTCTCCAGCAGGTTGTGGGCGACCACCGTGCCGTCGGTGTCGGTGGCGCCCTTCTCCGCGGTGATGGAGTTGGCGAGGAACAGGCCCGCGTCGCCGTTGCTCCGGGCGACGTTGTACCGGTAGGTGCTGTGCACGGACCGCTCTTCGGCGATGCCCCACTGCCCGTTCTTCACGGCGGCCACGCCGTGCACGTTCAGGTTGGCCGTGCCGACCGCCATGACACCGGTCCGGGAGAACCCGGTCACGGTCAATTGGGCGATGGTGACGTCCTCGACGGGCTTGTTCTTGGCGCCGACCACGCAGATGCCGTTGCCCATCTCCGCGCAGGACTTCTCGGCGGCGGCCTTCTTGGCCATGGCCTTCTTGGCCTTCTTGGACTTCTTGGCCGGCTGGAGCACGGTCTTCGGGCCCACCCCGCGCAGCGTGAGGCTGGGCGTGGTCACCTTGACGCTCTCGTGGTACGTGCCGGCCAGCACGAGGACGGTGTCGCCGGGCTCGGCCGCGTTCACGGCCTTCTGGATCGACTCACCCGGATGCACCTCGAGGATGCGGTGGGCAGCGGTCGCCGGGGCGGCGCCGAGCAGGGAGCCGCACAGGGCGGCGGCGCAGGCGAGGTATGTGATATGGCGTTTTGTCACATTTGGCAGGTTAGGAGCCGATGACCCGATTACCCGCTGGATAGGCCGTTCGGCGGCGTGTCATCCGGGCCGCGGCGGGCCGGACCGGAGAACGCGAAGGCGGGGCGGCCGCATCGCGACCGCCCCGCCTTCGCGTTCTTGAACGCCTACCGCCCCCGAGGACCGCCCTTGGGCATCCGCATGCCCTTCGGCATCGGTCCCTTCGGCAGCGGCATGTTGGACATCAGGTCACCCATCGCCCGCAGCCGGTCGTTGGTCGACGTCACCTGGGGGCCGGTCAGCACCCGCGGGAACTTGAGCATCGTGGTCCGCAGCTTCTTCAGCTCGACCTGGCCCTCGCCCGTGCCCACGATCACGTCGTGCACCGGCACATCGGCCACGATCCGGGCCATCTTCTTCTTCTCGGCGGCCAGCAGGGTCTTCACCCGGTTCGGGTTGCCCTCGGCGACCAGGACGATGCCGGCCTTGCCGACGGCCCGGTGCACCACGTCCTGGCTGCGGTTCATCGCCACCGCCGGGGTCGTCGTCCAGCCCCGCCCGATGTTGTCCAGAACGGCGGCCGCGGCGCCCGGCTGGCCCTCCATCTGGCCGAAGGCCGCCCGCTCGGCCCGGCGGCCGAAGACGATCGCCGTCGCGAGGAAGGCGAGCAGCAGGCCCAGGATGCCCAGATAGACCGGGTGGCCGATCAGGAAGCCGATCACGAGGAAGACAGCAAGGGTGCCGAGACCGACACCAGCAAGTACAAGACCGATCGTCTTATCGGCCTTGCGGGTCATCTTGTACGTCAGGACGATCTGCTTCAGTCGCCCGGCATTCGCAGCGTCCGCTGCGGGTTCCTTCCTCGCCATGACCCGAAGTCTACGTGGCCCCGGGAGTGCCTTCGACGGCAGTGCCCGGAGAAGGGCCGGAGAGGGCCCTCAGGAGCGGCCGGCGACCTGCTCGAGGAAGAGCTGCGCCTCGACCCGGTCCTTGGCGCGACGGCGGTCCTCCAGCACGGAGGTCCAGGCGTTCTGGCGGGCGGTGCGCTGTCCGCCGCTCATCAGGAGGGACTCGACGGCGCGCAGCGCGTCGGTGAAGGACGGAATGGCGGTGGCGCGAACGGGCGCGGCCTGCATGGTGAAGGTCCCCCCTCGGAGTGGGTGTACGTGCTGTGATACCAGGGTCACTGATTGGTGTTACCAGGGCGTGACCGACCGGTCAAACACCAATGAAACCTTGATACGCGCGCCCCGCACGCTGACGCGGTCCTGACGGGCGTCCTCATCAGCGAGGACGGTCAGGACCGCGGTCATTCGGACATTACTGGCCGGTAGTAACTTGTGCGCGAATTCACACGCTTGCCGGGTGCTGGAGTCAGACCGCCTGCACGGCGACGAACGCGCCCCGCTTCTCGATGGCCATCTGGTAAAGCCGCCCGGCGCGGTAGGAGGAGCGGACCAGCGGCCCGGACATCACACCGGAGAAGCCGATCTGCTCGGCCTCCTCCTTCAGCTCCACGAACTCCTGCGGCTTGACCCAGCGCTCCACGGGGTGGTGCCGCACGCTCGGGCGCAGGTACTGCGTGATGGTGATCAGCTCGCAGCCGGCCTCGTGCAGCTGGCGCAGCGCCTCGGAGACCTCCTCGCGGGTCTCGCCCATGCCGAGGATGAGGTTCGACTTGGTGACCAGGCCGAAGTCACGGGCCTCGGTGATGACCTTCAGGGAACGCTCGTAGCGGAAGCCGGGGCGGATCCGCTTGAAGATCCGCGGCACCGTCTCGACGTTGTGCGCGAACACCTCGGGGCGGGACTCGAAGACCTCGCGCAGCAGCTCCGGGACGGCGTTGAAGTCCGGGGCGAGCAGCTCGACCTTGGTGCGGCCGGCCTCGCGCTCCGCCGTCTGCGCGTGGATCTGGCGGACGGTCTCGGCGTACAGCCAGGCGCCGCCGTCCTCCAGGTCGTCACGGGCGACGCCGGTGATGGTGGCGTAGTTCAGGTCCATGGTGACCACGGACTCGCCCACGCGGCGCGGCTCGTCGCGGTCCAGCGCCTCGGGCTTGCCGGTGTCGATCTGGCAGAAGTCGCAGCGCCGGGTGCACTGGTCACCGCCGATGAGGAAGGTCGCCTCGCGGTCCTCCCAGCACTCGTAGATGTTCGGGCAGCCGGCTTCCTGGCAGACCGTGTGCAGACCCTCGCTCTTCACGAGATTCTGCATCTTCGTGTACTCGGGGCCCATTTTCGCCCGGGTCTTGATCCACTCGGGCTTGCGCTCGATGGGGGTCTGGGCGTTCCGGACCTCCAGGCGCAGCATCTTGCGTCCGTCGGGTGAGACTGCGGACACGTCGGCTCCCTGTAACTTCGATTCCTCGGCGTACACCAGGGTACGCCCGTGATTGCTGGGCCCTTCCGTGGAGGCCAACCCCCCGGCCGCAGGGCGCATTCCCTGGGCCGGGCCGGGGTCTTCTCGGTCAGGCCGGGGTCTTCTCGATCTCGCGCGGCTTGAGCTCCGCGTTCTCCAGGACGTCCTTCAGGTGCCGTTCCACCACCGGCAGCACCTCCTCGATCGTCACGTCCCGGCCCAGCTCGCCCGCCAGGGAGGCCACCCCGGCGTCCCGGATGCCGCACGGGATGATCCGGTCGAACCACTTGTTGTCCGGGTTCACGTTGAGCGCGAAGCCGTGCATCGTGACGCCCTTGGCCACCCGGATGCCGATCGCGGCGATCTTCCGGTCCTCGCGGCGCTGCCCGGCGTTGGAGGGCGCGTACTCCGGGCCGTTGAGGCGGGGGTCGAACTCCTCGTCGTGCAGCCGGGGATCGAAGTCCAGGGACAGCCCGCCCAGCGCCGGCCGCTGCTCGACCGGGTCGCCGAGCACCCACACCCCGCTGCGCCCCTCGACCCGGGTGGTCTCCAGGCCGAACTCGGCGCAGACGCGGATCAGTGCCTCCTCCAGGCGCCGTACGTGCGCGACCACGTCCACCGGGCGCGGGAGCTTCTGGATCGGATAGCCCACCAGCTGGCCCGGGCCGTGCCAGGTGATCTTGCCGCCGCGGTCCACGTCGATGACCGGGGTGCCGTCCAGCGGCCGCTCGTTGTCCGCGGTGCGCCGGCCCGCCGTGTACACCGGGGGGTGTTCGAGCAGCAGGACCGTGTCGGGCGCCTCGTCGGCGAACCGCGCCGCGTGCACCCGGCGCTGCTCGTCCCACGCCTCCTGGTACTCGACGGCGTCCGCGCCGAACCCCATGCGGACGAACCGCAACTCACTCACGGCAAGCGCCTCCCTCGGGCGATGGGTGTGTCAGGCACATAACGCGCCCAAGCCACTGTACGTCCGCCCGTCGCGCGTCAGCCCTGGGGTCAATCCTCACACGATCGGATGAATGAAGGTCGAAATGTGCGATCGGCTGCTCACTCTCCGCTACATTCGCGCCGTCCACGAGCGCCAAAAGGGCTGCTCACCGGCAATCCGGGCACAAGCTACCGAGCTGAGCCAGAAGGCAGGAGACCGCACCGCAGATGACGGACCGACCCGCGCAGCGCACCCCCAACCGCCAGCTCGCCGCGCTTATCGCAGAAGCAGGGTTCTCCAACGCGGGTCTGGCCCGCCGGGTCGACCAGCTCGGTCTCGAACACGGGCTGGATCTCAGATACGACAAGACGTCGGTCACCCGATGGCTACGTGGCCAGCAGCCCCGGGGCACCACCCCCGCCCTGATCGCCGAGGTCTTCACCCGGCGCCTCGGCCGCCGGCTCACCGCCCAGGACCTGGGCCTGGACGCCTGCGCCCCGGTGTACGCCGGGCTGGAGTTCGCGGCCACCCCCGAGGAGGCCGTCGACATCGTCGGCGGGCTGTGGCGCAAGGACTCCGGCAGCCACGCCGAACTCCGCAAGATCGCGTTCACCCCGGCCGGGCTCGTGGTGCCCAGCCGGGACTGGCTGATCGGCCGTGCCGACGACCGGGTGGCCCGCGGTGAACCGGCACCCGCGGCGGTGGGCCGGGTCCCGGCCCAGACCCGCCCCGCCGTGCCCAAGCCGACGCTCGCGCCGGGACGCCCGCGCGGTCAGGCCGAACGCGGGCCCGGCCAGCGGGTCACCGGCGGGGACATCGCCGCGCTGCGCTCGGTCGGCGAACTGTTCCGCACGCTCGACGACGCGTACGGCGGCGGCCACGCCCGGCAGGCACTGGTGCGCTATCTGGAGCACGAGTGCGAGCCGATGCTGCGCGGCACGTACGGCGAGCAGACCGGCCGCAAGCTGTTCGGCGCGGCCGCCGAGCTGACCCGGCTCGCGGGCTGGACGTCGTACGACATCGCCGCGCACGGGCTCGCCCAGCGCTACTTCGTCCAGTCCCTGCGCCTCGCCCAGGCGGCCGGGGACCGCTCCTACGGCTCCTACGTCCTCGTCACGATGAGCCGCCAGGCCGTCTACCTCGGCCACGGCCGGGAGGCGGTGCAGCTGGCCCGGGTGGCCCAGCAGGGCGTGGGCACCAACGCCCCGCCGATCGTGCAGGCGCTCCTGCACGCGGCCGAGGCCCGGGCCCACGGAGTCCTCGGCGAGGTACGGGCGTGCACCGGCGCGCTGGTCCGGGCCGAACGCGCCCTGGCGGCGGCCCGGCCCGGCGACGAAGTCCCCCAGTGGGCCCGCTTCTTCGACGAGGCGCAGCTCGCCGACGAGTTCGGCCACTGCCACCGGGATCTCCAGCAGTTCCGGGCGGCAGCGCAGCACGCGGAGCGCTCGCTGCAACTCCGTGCGCCCTCCTATGCGCGCAGCCGCCTCTTCTGCCGGGTCGTCCTCGCCACGGCCCGTCTGGGCCTCGGCGAACTCGACCAGGCGTGCACGCTCGGCGCGGAGGCGGCGGGCGCCGCGGCGGAGATGCGCTCGGTGCGCGCGATCGAGTACGTCAAGGACTTCGAACGCCGACTGGAGCCGTACAAGGACGCGGCGCCGGTGAAGGGCTACCGCGACAAGGTCGCCGCACTGAACTGACCGCCGCGCGACTGGATGCCGGGCCGGTCGGCACCTGACTCGGCGCCGGCCCGGCCCGGCCATCGGCTTGGCGTTGGGGCAGCCCGCGTCCGGCTCGGCGCTGGGCCGGCCCGCTTCCGGTTTGGCGTTGAGGCGGCCCGCGTCCGGCTAGGCGTTGGGCCGGCCCGCGCCGGTTCGGCGCTGGGTCGGCCGCGTCCGGCTCGGTGCTGGGGTCTGCGACCTTGGCTCTCTTTCCCGCCTGGGCGGAAACCTCTTTCCGCCGCGGCGGTGATCGGCCACGACGGCGTTGTCCGGCGGTGCCGAGCCGTTCGGCGCTACGCGCCATTGCCGGTTCCGGCCTGCGGCCGGGTGCGGCGCCGTCGTGGCTTCTCGCGCAGTTCCCCGCGCCCCTGAAGGCGCGTCTACGCTGCGCGGCGTTGCGTTGGTTCCGCCGCGTGCATCGAGTCCGATACACCCAGGTCCGTCAGGATCGCCGCCGTTGCCCGATGGGCCGAATGCAGAGCCCCCTGGACCGTGCTGGTGTCGCGGTGGTCGCCGCAGACGTAGAGGCCGGCCAGGAGGCGGACCGGGCGGCGGAGGTCGTGCGGCGGGCGCATCGCCGGGATCGCCTCCGGCGTGTGGTGGACGGCCAGGGTCTCCCAGCGGTGCGTCGACGTGCCGTAGAGCCGGGCCAGGTGCGTCCGGACCGCCGTGTCGACGTCGGGGGGCGGCGGCCCGAGGACCGTCGAGGAGATCAGCGCGCGGCCCTGCGGCGCCCGGCTCGGGTCGATGTTGCTGACCACCGAGGTGTGGGAGACGGGCCCGCCCCGGTCCGCGTCGAGGAGGAGCGACGCCCCCGTCGTGAGCGCCGCCGGCTCGTCCGTGGTGTGGTGGACCACCGTCACCTGGTGGAAGTCCGGCACCCGCAGACCGGGCAGCAACCCGGCCGCGGCCCGCGCGTCCGTGGCCAGCAGCACCGCCCGGCAGCGGATCACGCCGTGCTCGGCCGTCGTCACGGACGTCGTCGAGACCGCGGTGACCCGTACGCCCGTGTGCACCGTGCCGGGCGGGAGGGCGCGGGCGAGGAGCTCCGGGAGGACCTCGGCGCCTCCCTCCGGCACGCACAGCCGCCCGCTCGCGAAGGACCGCAGGGCGAGGTCCGCACACCGGCTGGACGTGGTCAGCTCCGGGTCGCAGAGCAGGGCCGCGAGCAGCGGGCGCAGAAAGCCGTCGATCGTACGGGCGGGCACCCCCCGCTCCGCGAGGGCGTGTGCGGCCGGGAGTTCGGGGCGGGCGAGGATGCGTTCCACCGGGGTCGTGGCGATCCGGCCCAGCGCCGCACCGAGCCGCGCCTGGTCGACCGCGCCGCCCATCGGCGCGGTCACCCGCGCCGGCGATACGGCCGAGCCGCCCCTGGGGGCGCTTGCCAGGGCGCGCACCGCATACAGTGCGCCCCTCGCGCTCCCGCCGCCCGCCGGAGCGCCGGCCCGGTGCCTGCGCCCGTCGCGATGCAGCAGTACGCCGGGCGCGAACCGGCGCAGAACCAGGGCGTCCAGTCCCGGTGCCAGCTTCAGCTCCGGGTAGGACGTGGACAGGAACTGCCCTATCCGGTCGAGCCGGAAGCCGTCGACCTTCTCGGTCGACATTCGGCCGCCGACGTAAGGGGCGGCCTCCAGGACCGCGGTCGTTACTCCTGCGCTGTTCAGCCGATGAGCCGCGGAGAGACCGGCGACACCGGCTCCCACGATGACGACGTCCGCCTGGTACGCGGGCTCATGCACGAGGCCCCTCCTCGATTGCGCGTCCGGTGGAGACGTGATGCCCCCAACCGGCTCTGGGGATACCCGAGTTCGGGTCGAGGTTAGGACGGTGATCGGTCAAGGACAGTCGCGCATGAACAGGGCACGGTCGCACGCCGGTCGCATACGGTCACATGGGTGGTCAGGCCGCGCGGATCGCGTCCTCGATGCCCGGGAACGCGAAGGTGAACCCCGACTCCAGCAGCCGCTTCGGCACCACCCGTTGGCTGCCGAGCACGTCCCCGGCCATCTCGCCGAGCGCCAGCCGCAGCGCCTGCGAGGGGACCGGGAAGAGGGCCGGGCGGCGCAGTACCCGGGCCATCGCCTCGGTGATCTCACGGTTCGTCAGGGGGTGCGGCGCGGTGAGGTTGAAAGGGCCCTCAAGACCCTCGGTCTCCATCAGGAACCTGATCGCGGCCACCTCGTCGTGCAGCGCGATGAACGACCAGTACTGGCGGCCGTCGCCCAGCCGGCCGCCGAGCCCCGCATTGAACAGCGGGAACAGCCGGCCCCAGGCCCCGCCGCCGCGGGCCACCACCAGACCCGTGCGGATGAACACCGTCCGGATGCCCGCCTCCCGAGCCGGCGCCGCGGCCTCCTCCCACTCCACGCACAGCGACGGCAGGAAACCGTCCCCGGGTGGCGCGTCCTCGTCGACGACCCGGTCGCCCGTATCGCCGTAGAAGCCGATCGCGCTGCCGCTCACGAACACCCGCGGCGGCTCCTCCAGGGCCGCCACCGCCTCCGCGAGCGCGGACGTGCCGAGGACCCGGCTGTCCCGGATCCGCTGCTTGTAGGCGGCCGTCCAGCGCCGGTCGCCGATCCCGGCCCCGGCGAGGTTCACCACCGCGTCGCAGCCGGCCAGGCCGGCCGCGTCCACGTACTGCCCCTCGGGGTCCCAGCAGACCTCACCGGAGCCGTGGGCCCCGCGCCGCACCAGGCGCACCACCTCGTGCCCGTCCGCCCGCAGGGACCGCACCAGGGCGTTGCCGATCAGACCGGACGCGCCGGCCACCGCGATACGAGAGCGTTCCATGTATCCCAGCATGCCGGGAGCGGCGCCGGAAAACGCGTGGGACCCGGGTGCCGCCGGACTTAGGGTGACCACATGCCGGAACCGTACATACGCACCGCTCTGCCCGACGACGACCAGGAACTCCGCGCCCTGGACCGCGCCACCTGGTCGTACCTGCACGCCGTGCACCCCGAGCCGCAGCCGCCGTACGACCCCTTCTTCGACGAGCGCCACGCCCCCGAGGACACCCTGGTCGCCGAGCTCGACCGGCGCATCGTCGGCTACGTCCGCCTCGGGTTCGCCTACAACATCGCCTCCAACGCGCACGTCCGGCAGATCCAGGGCCTCGCGGTCGCCGAGGAGGCCCGCGGCCACGGGGTCGCCCGGGCGCTGCTGCGGGCGGTGATGGAGGAGGCCCGCCGCCGTGGCGCCCGCCGGATCCGGCTGGGCGTCCTCGGGCACAACGCGCCGGCGCGCAGGCTCTACGAGTCGGAGGGCTTCGCCGTCGAGGGCGTGCTGCCGGGGGAGTTCCTGCTGGGCGGCGAGTACGTCGACGACGTGATCATGGGCCGGGCGCTGTGACGGTCAGGACGTGATCAGCTCGCCGGTGTCCACCGGCGCCGTGGCGGTCGCCCCGCGGGTGGCGTCCGAGGCCACCTCGTCGGCCGTCAGGACGTACCCCGTCTCGTCGTCCGACGTGGAGCGGGCGAACACCACGCCGTACACCCTGCCGCCGGTGGTCAGCAGCGGACCGCCGGAGTTGCCGGGGCGGACCGTGGAGCGGATCGAGTAGATGTCACGGGTCACGGTGGCGTCGTTGTAGATGTTCCGGCCGGTGGCCGGCACCTTGGCGGCCACCGTGGCCGCCTGCAGGTTCAGGTCGCCGTCCTGCGGATAGCCGGCCACCACGGCCGAGTCGCCGCGCGCCGCACCGGTGTCGAACCGCAGCACCGGCGCGCGCAGCCGCGGCACGTACAGCACCGCCACGTCCCGGTCCGGGTCGAAGAGCACCACCTGCGCCTCGTACGACGCCCCGACCCCGCCGATCCGCACGCTCGGGTCGGTGATGCCGGCCACCACGTGGGCGTTGGTCATCACATGCTCCGGCGCGTACACGAACCCGCTGCCCTCACGGCCCTGGGCGCCCGACACACCCTCGATCTTGACCGTGCTGCGCTTGGCCGCGCCGGTGGCGGCCGCCGTGACGCTGTCGCCCGTCGGCTTGGCGACCCGGGCCGTCGACTCGTTCTCGAACGGGTTGAAGACCTGCGGGAACCCCGCCTCCGTGAGGGCCGAGGTGGCCCGCGAGAACCAGGCCGGCGTGGTGTCCGGCATGGTGTTCTGCACCGCGCCGAGCAGCTTCGAGTCCTGTATCGCCGTCGTCACCGCCGCCGACGAGGACGCGCCCAGCACGCTCGCCGCCACCCAGGCCACGATCAGCACCGCCACCGAGTTGGCCGCCGCCCCGCCGATCCCGTCGGCCACCCGCAGCGGCCCCTGGTCCAGCTCGCGGCGCAGCCGCAGCGCCAGCCGCCCCGCCAGCTCGTGCCCGACCACCCCCGGCACCAGCACCGTCAGCACCGCGACCACCGTCGCCGTCGCGGATCCGCGGGTGACCAGTTCCATCACCCACGGCAGCACCCACACGCCGATGACCGCGCCGCCCACGAACCCGGCCAGCGAGACGCAGCCGGCCACCAGCCCGCGCCGGTAACCGGACGCCGCGTAGACGAGGACCACCAGTACGAGCACCAGGTCGAGCAGGTCCACGGAGCCGCCTTTCTCTCGGTGCCCTTAATACGGTCGGGACAGGTCCAGTGATCAGTCCACACCCGCGGGAACGCCGGGAACCGGCCACGCGTGCGTGTACCCCCTGAAACGCCTCGGACCGGGACGTTGGTTCCATCAGGTGGCACAGCACACATCGCGGGCGGAGTGGATCAACCCGAGAGTGGTTGCCATGCGTGTCTTCCCCAGAGCAGGGCGGCGCACCAGAACCACCGTCCTGACGCTGCTCGGCTGTCTGCCCGGCCTCGCCGCCGCCCTCGCGCTGCTGCTGTCCGCCCAGGGCACCGACCGCCCCGTCGCGATCCACCTCGCCGCGCCCGCGCCCGCCAGCCCCGCCACCCGCTACCGGGCGCCCCGGCCGCGTATCGTGCCGCGCTCGGCCTGGCTGAACGCCACCGTCCGGCGCACCCAGCCGCCGCCGCGCTACGACGACAAGGTCGTCGCCGTCTTCGTGCACCACACCGACTCGCCCAACGGCTACTCCTGCGCCGAGGTGCCCGAGATCATCCGCCGCCTCTACACCGGCCAGACCGGCGACCGGGCGTGGGACGACATCGGCTACAACTTCCTCGTCGACCGCTGCGGCACCATCTACGAGGGCCGCGCCGGCGGCACCGAGCGGGCCGTCGTCGGTGCCCACACCCAGGGCTTCAACCACCGCACCGCCGGTATCGCCGCCCTCGGCACCTTCACCGCCGGGGTACCCGTGCCGCGCGCCATGACCGACTCGATCGCCGCCCTCGCCGCCTGGAAGCTCGGCCTGGCCGACGTCGACCCGCGCGCCAGGGCCCGCCTGGTCTCCAGCAACGGGCTCAGCCGCTACCGGGAGGGTGCCGTGGTCGCCCTGCCCGCCGTGGCCGGCCACCAGGACGGCTACATGACCAACTGCCCCGGCGCCGCCCTCACCGCCCGCCTCCCCGAGATCAGGGAGGCGGCGGCCCGGCTCCAGGGCAGGGTGCCACCGGCCGCGACCCCGCCCACCGCGACCCCGCCGGGACCGCCCGCCGCGATCCCGCCGGGACCGCCCGCCGCGATCCCGCCGGCAGCGCCCGCCGCGACCCCGCCGGCAGCGCCCGCGGCGACTCCGCCGGGTACACCCGGGTCGACCCCGGCCCGAACACCTCCGAAGACGCCTCTGACAGCCCCCCTCAAAGCACCCCTCAAAGCCCCCCTCGAAGTACCCCTCAGGTTCCTGAAGACACCCGTGGAAGCATCCGTGGACGCGTCCACAGGAAGGCCATAGGCGGCACGCAGGCCGTTCAGATCCCCGCGTCCTAACGTCATGGACAACACAGGCCGACCGGAGGCGGGGATCATGAACAGCAGCCGTACCGAAGCCCGCGGGGACACCAAGGGCAGCACGGAGAAGGACCGTTGGGTCAGGTCCGCGCGCGGCCCCTGGGCCGTGGTCTGCGCGGTCGCGACGGTCGTCCTCGGCCCGGCCGCGGTCACCGCGTCCGCCCTCGACCAGGCCAACGCGGCGCCGATGCACCACGCGGTCAAGGCCGAACAGACCCAGGCGTACATCCCCTCGGACATGACCCGCCGTCGTACGGCGTAGCACTCACTCCTTGAAGCGGGCCCAGAGTCTGGGGAACCGTTCCGCGAGCGCCCGCTCGTTCTCGAAGTCGACCGGGGTGCCCTCCGGTTCGGAGGGCGCGGGGGCGATGCCCAGGTCCGGTGCCACGGTCCCGGTGAGCTGCTCGTACGCCTCGTCCGCCGCGTACCCGAGCTCCTCGCCGTCGCCGTCGATCTCCTCGTCGAAGTCGCCCAGCGACTCCGCCAGCCCGTCCGGGTCGTGCAGGGCGCCCTCGAAGACCTCCCGGCCCTGGCCGATCAGCCAGCACCGGAAGAAGTCGAACGCGTCGTCGCTGGCCCCGTCGAGCAGCACCGACGCGGCGCCCCACAGGTCCCAGCGGTAGGCGCGGTTGTAGCGGGCCTCGAAGTGACGGGCGAAGTCCAGCACCATGTCCGGATCCAGCTGGAGCAGCCGGTCCACGAGCAGGTCCGCCTGGTCCTCCGGGTCGCCCTCGGCGGCCTCGCGGGTGCCGTCGACCAGCTCCCAGAACTCCGTCTCGTCCATCACGGGTCCAGCATCGTGCCTGTGCGCCGGGGGCGCACGCGGAGTGGTGCGGATTGTTATCCGCAGTCCTCCGCCGGTGGGTACAGCCGCGCCAGGCGCCGTGCGTCCGCCGCGAAGCGTGCCCTCAGTCCCGGCGGCGCGAGCACCTCCGCCTCCGGGCCGAGCGCGGTCAGCTGACCGTGCGCGACCTCCTCGCTCTCCACCGGCAGGGTCACCGTCACCCACCCCCGCGCGTCCGGGCCGCCGGCGCCCGCGAGCGCCTGTCGCGCGGTCACCGGATCGACGGCGTACGGCAGTCTGCGCAGGCCGACCGCCGACAGCCGCACCACCACCTCGGCATGCAGGATCGACCGTGCGAACTGCTCCGCCCGCCGGTCCCAGAACCCCGGCAGGTCGAACTCCTCGTCCCGCGCGAACCGCTCCTCGCCGGCCTCGACCGAGGTGAAGCGGTCGATCCGGTACACCCGGTAGGAGTCGGTCTCCGTGACCCGCGCGCACAGGTACCAGACACCGGCCTTCAGCACGAGCCCGTACGGCTCCAGTTCCCGCCGCACCTCCGACTCCCCGCGCCGGTAGTGCGCGACGACCCGCCGGTCGTCCCACACCGCGTCGGCGACGGCCGGCAGCAGTGCGGGCGTGCCGGGCTCCGCGAACCAGTTGGGCGCGTCCAGATGGAACCGCTGGGCCGCGGTCCGGGACGCGTCCCGCAGCGACGGCATCAGCGCGGCGGACACCTTCAGGCGGGCGGCACTGGCGGCGTCCGCCAGCCCCATCTCCCGCAACGCCCCCGGCACCCCGCTCAGGAACAGTGCTTCGGCCTCGCTCCGCCCCAGCCCCGTCAGCCCCGTCCGGTAGCCGCCGACCAGCCGGTACCCGCCCGCCCTGCCCCGGTCCGCGTACACCGGCACCCCCGCCTCCGACAGGGCCTGCGCGTCCCGCATCACGGTCCGCTCGGACACCTCCAGCTCGGCGGCCAGTTCACCGGCGGTCATGGCGGACCGGGACTGGAGCAGAAGCACCATTCTGATCAGACGGGCGGCGCGCATGCGTCCCATGATGCCGGGCCGGAAAAGGATCTCCGCCGCAACGGAGAGCCGTTGCGGCGGAGAGAGACGCGCGTTTCCTACAGGCCGTAACGCTCCCGGGCTTCCTTCACCGCCGCCGCCTTGACCTCGCTGCGCCTGGCCAGCTGGGCCAGGGCCGCGACGACGACCGACTCGGCGTCGACGCCGAAGTGGCGGCGGGCCGCGTCCCGGGTGTCGGAGAGACCGAAGCCGTCGGCACCCAGGGAGGACCAGTCCTGCTCGACCCACTGCGCGATCTGGTCCGGGACCTGGCGCATGTAGTCGGAGACGGCCAGCACCGGGCCCTCCGCACCCTGCAGCGCCTGACGGACGTACGGCACCCGCTCCTCGCCGCGCAGCAGGGCGGCGTCCGCCTCCATGGCGTCACGGCGCAGCTCCGTCCAGGAGGTGGCGGACCAGACGTCGGCCGCCACGCCCCACTCCTCGGCGAGCAGCCGCTGCGCCTTGAGCGCCCAGTGGATCGCCGTACCGGAGCCGAGCAGCTGGATGCGTGGGGCGTTCGCCACCACCGAGAGCCCGGCCGACTCCGCGGTGTTGAAGCGGTACAGGCCCTTGACGATGCCCTCGTCGATACCGAGCCCGGCCGGCTTCGCGGGCTGCGGGAGCGGCTCGTTGTAGACGGTCAGGTAGTAGAAGACGTTCGGGTCCTCGCCCGGGGCCGACTCGCCGTACATGCGGCGCAGACCGTCCTTGACGATCGTCGCGATCTCGTAGGCGAAGGCCGGGTCGTACGACAGCGCGGCCGGGTTGGTCGCGGCGATCACCGGGGAGTGGCCGTCGGCGTGCTGCAGGCCCTCGCCCGTCAGGGTCGTACGGCCGGCGGTCGCGCCGACGAGGAAGCCGCGGCCGAGCTGGTCGCCGAGCTGCCACATCTGGTCGGCGGTGCGCTGCCAGCCGAACATCGAGTAGAAGATGTAGAACGGGATCATCGCCTCGCCGTGCGTCGCGTACGCGGTGGACGCGGCGATGAAGTCGGCCATCGAACCGGCCTCGGTGATCCCCTCGTTGAGGATCTGGCCGTTCTTGGCCTCCTTGTAGTACATCAGCTGGTCGCGGTCGACCGGCTCGTACGTCTGCCCCTTGGGCGAGTAGATCCCGAGGGACGGGAACAGGCTCTCCATGCCGAAGGTACGCGCCTCGTCCGGGACGATCGGCACCCAGCGCCTGCCGGTCTCCTTGTCGCGGACCAGATCCTTGACGAGCCGGACGAAGGCCATCGTCGTCGCCACGTTCTGCGAGCCGGAGCCCTTGTCGAAGGAGGCGAAGGCCTTGTCGGCGGGGGCCGGCAGCGGGGCCAGCGGGTGCGTACGGCGGGCCGGGGCCGGGCCGCCGAGGGCCGCCCGGCGCTCCTGGAGGTAGCGGACCTCGGGGGAGTCGGCGCCGGGGTGGCCGTAGGGCACCTGGCCGTCGGCGAAGTCACTGTCCTTGATGGGCAGTTCGAGCAGGTCACGCATCTGCTTGAACTCGTCCACCGTCAGCTTCTTCATCTGGTGGTTGGCGTTCTTCGACGCGAAGCCCTGGCCGAGGGTGTGGCCCTTGACGGTCTGGGCCAGGATGACGGTCGGGCCGCCCTTGTGGTCCAGGGCCGCCTTGTAGGCCGCGTACACCTTGCGGGCCTCGTGGCCGCCGCGCGAGAGGTGGAAGCACTCGATGATCTTGTCGTCGCTGATCAGCTTCGCCAGCTCGGCGAGCGCCGGGTCCTTGCCGAAGAAGTCGGCGCGGATGTACGCGGCGTCCCGGGTCTGGTACGTCTGCACCTGCGCGTCCGGTACCTCACGGAGGCGCCGTACCAGCGCACCGGTGGTGTCGAGCGCGAACAGCTCGTCCCAGGCGTTGCCCCAGAGCGACTTGACGACGTTCCAGCCGGCGCCGCGGAACTGGGCCTCCAGCTCCTGCACGATCTTGAAGTTGGCGCGCACCGGGCCGTCGAGGCGCTGCAGGTTGCAGTTGATGACGAAGGTCAGGTTGTCCAGGCCCTCGCGGGAGGCGAGTGCGAGGGCGGCCGTCGACTCCGGCTCGTCCATCTCGCCGTCGCCGAGGAACGCCCAGACGTGCGAGGACGAGACGTCCTTGACGCCCCGCGCGGTCAGGTACCGGTTGAAGCGGGCCTGGTAGATCGCCGACAGGGGGCCGAGGCCCATGCTCACCGTCGGGAACTCCCACAGCCAGGGCAGGCGGCGGGGGTGCGGGTACGACGGGAGGCCGTTGCCGCCGGCTTCCTGGCGGAAGTTGTCGAGGTGCGCCTCGGTCAGCCGGCCGTCGAGGAAGGCGCGGGCGTAGATGCCGGGGGAGGCGTGGCCCTGGATGTAGAGCTGGTCACCGCTGCCGTCCCCTTCCTTGCCCTTGAAGAAGTGGTTGAAGCCGGTCTCGTAGAGCCAGGCCGCGGAGGCGAAGGTGGCGATGTGGCCGCCGACGCCGTGCTTGCTGCCCCGGGTGACCATCGCGGCCGCGTTCCAGCGGTTCCACGCGGTGATCCGGCGCTCCATCTCCTCGTCGCCGGGAATGGCTGCCTCGGCGGCGGTGGGGATGGTGTTGACGTAGTCGGTCTCCAGCAGCTTCGGCAGCACGATGCCGCCCGCCTCGGCGCGCTCCAGGGTGCGGCGCATCAGGTACGCGGCACGGTGCGGCCCGGCCTCCCTGGCCACGGCGTCCAGTGAGGCCTGCCATTCGGCGGTCTCCTCCGGGTCCCGGTCGGGGAGCTGGTCGAGCGCGCTCGGCTGGATGGCCTGGGGGTCGGTCATGTCGCCGCCTTCCTCAGTCGAAGGGGGTTCCCTCATCGGTTAAAGGGTTCGGGGGTGCCCTTGGTCTTTGGCAGGACAGGGCGGCGGGCCCGGGTGCGGGCCCGTCGGCGACAATAACTCCCTGATCGATGATCGATCAAAGGGTTGAGGGGCAAAACTTCTCGATTCCGAGAAAGTCGGCACGGGGTGCCTTGGGCGGTGGCACCGGGTGACGTGATCGGAACGGGGTTTGCGCAGGTGGGACGGGGTTTTGAGCGGGCGTGCGCTCTTGTGTTCCGACGGTCGGGGAGAGGGCTACGGGACCTCGAACCACGAGACCTCGGACTACGAGGCCTCGGGAAGGGTTGCCGGGCCGGCGGGCCCCAACTCCCGTCCCCGCAAGGACAGCAGGACCGCCAGGACACTGCCGCAGGTGATCGCCCAGTCGGCGAGATTCATCACACTGAAGTCGCGGACCGCGATGAAGTCCACCACCGCGCCCTGCATGCCGCCCGGCGAACGGAAGACACGGTCCGTCAGGTTGCCCAGCGCCCCGCCGAGCAGCAGCCCGAGCGAGACCGCCCACGGCATGCTGGTCAGCCGGCGCGAGACCCGGACAACGGCCACGGCGACGGCCGCCGCGATCAGCGTGAACACGAACGTCGTCGCATGACCGATACCGAACGCCGCGCCGGGGTTGCGCTGCACCCGCAGCTCCATCCAGGTACCGAGCACCGGGACGGGAGCGCGGCCCTCCAGCCATGCGACCACGGCCACCTTGCTCCCCAGGTCGACGGCGTACGCGAGGCCCGTCACCCACCCCAGCAACCACACCCGCCGCCGCATGGCGGGCGTACCGCTTGCCGTCACGCTCGGTCCCCTCGATTCCCTCGTGCCGCCGGGCCGTCATGCCCGCGGCGCGCACCCCAGCACATGGGCCTTCACGATATCGGCGATGCGCGGATCCCGGCGCTGGAACGCGGCCACCAGTTCCTCGTGCTCCTCCGCGTACGACTGCTGGACCGTCCCCAGCCAGCGGATCGACAGCGCCGTGAAGACCTCGATGCCCAGGCCCTCCCAGGTGTGCAGCAGCACCGAGTTGCCGGCCGCCCGGACCAGCTCGCGGTGGAAGCCGACGGTGTGCCGGACCTGCCCCGTGCCGTCGGCGTTCCGGTCGGCCTCGTACAGCGCCGTGACATGTGGTTCGAGCGCCGAGCAGTCCGACGCCAGCCGCTCCGACGCCAGCTCCGCCGCTATCGCCTCCAGACCGGCCCGCACCGGGTAGCTCTCCTCCAGGTCGGCCGCCGTCAGGTTCCGCACCCGAACGCCCTTGTTCGGCGCCGACTCGATCAGCCGCAGCGACTCCAGCTCCCGCAGCGCCTCCCGCACCGGCGTCTGGCTGACCTCCAGCTCGGTGGCGATCCGTCGCTCCACGATCCGCTCGCCCGGCTTCCAGCGCCCGCTGACGATTCCCTCCACGATGTGCTCGCGGATCTGTTCGCGCAGCGAGTGGACGACGGGCGCGGTCATGGGAGCTCCTTAAGGGCGTTGACGTTTAGACAATACGGCCGGACCGCCTCTCGGGAGAGGCGCACGGGGGCGCTTTCGCGCAGGTGAGACGAGACTTACACGCTTCCCGGCCGGCCGGGGAAGGAGCATGGCCACCCCGGACGACGGGGCAACGGTGCCACGACGGGCCCGGCCAGGTGCCCGGTCCGGTGATTCCGGAAGCCCCACCCCACGTGGCCGAACTTCTGCGCGCCGCCGGGTTCGACGACGACGCGGGCGCCGCCGCCGGGCCGGCGCCGCTGGTCGGCCGGTCCGGCGACCGGCTCACGCCCGGGTGATACGACGGTGCCCCGCCCGGAGAAGCTCCGGACGGGGCACCGTACGACCCTTGGTCGGGTCAGAGGCCGAAATCGACTTCGTCGAGATCCTCGGTCTTGTTACAGGCCGAGCTCGACCTCGAACTCGCCCGCCTCCAGGATCGCCTTGACGGCCGTCAGGTAACGGGCCGCGTCGGCGCCGTCCACCAGGCGGTGGTCGTAGGACAGGGTCAGGTACGTCATGTCGCGGACGCCGATGACCGTGCCCTCCTCCGTCTCGATGACGGCCGGACGCTTGACCGTGGCACCGATGCCGAGGATCGCGACCTGGTTCGGCGGCACGATGATCGTGTCGAACAGCGCGCCGCGCGAGCCGGTGTTGGAGATGGTGAAGGTCGCGCCGGACAGCTCGTCCGGGGTGATCTTGTTGGCGCGGACCTTGCCGGCCAGGTCCGCCGTGGCCTTGGAGATACCGGCGATGTTGAGGTCACCGGCACCCTTGATGACCGGGGTCATCAGGCCCTTCTCGGAGTCCACCGCGATACCGATGTTCTCGGCGTCGAAGTAGGTGATGGTGCCCTCGGCCTCGTTGATCCGGGCGTTGATGACCGGGTGGGCCTTCAGCGCCTGGGCGGCGGCCTTGACGAAGAACGGCATCGGGGAGAGCTTGACGCCCTCACGGGCCGCGAACGCGTCCTTGGCCTGGGCGCGCAGGCGCATCAGGCGGGTCACGTCGACCTCGACGACCGAGGACAGCTGGGCCTGCTCGCGCAGCGCCTTGACCATGTTGTCGCCGATGACCTTGCGGATGCGGGGCATCTTGACGGTCTGGCCACGGAGCGGGGAGACCTCCAGCGTGGGGGTCTTCTTCGCACCGGCGGCCGGAGCGGCGGCGGCCGCGGGGGCCGGAGCGGCCTTCGCGGCCTCGGCGGCGGCGAGCACGTCCTGCTTGCGGATACGACCGCCGACGCCGGTGCCCTTGACGGAGCCCAGGTCGACACCGTTCTCGGCGGCGAGCTTGCGTACCAGCGGGGTGACGTAGGCGCCCTCGTCGACCGGAGCGGCCGGAGCCGGAGCCGCGGCCGGGGTGACCGGGGCCGGAGCCGCCGGCGCGGGCGCCGGGGCGGCCGGAGCCGGAGCGGCGGCGACCGGGGCGGGAGCGGCCGGCGCGGGCGCCGGGGCGGCCGGAGCCGGAGCCGCGGGGGCGGCCGGGGCGGGCGCCGGGGCAGCGGCGGCGGGCGCCGGAGCGGGCGCCGCCGGAGCCGGGGCGGCCGCCGGAGCGGCACCCGGGGCACCGATGACGGCGAGCTTGGCGCCGACCTCGGCGGTCTCGTCCTCGCCGACCACGATCTCCAGCAGGACACCGGCGACCGGCGCCGGGATCTCGGTGTCGACCTTGTCGGTGGAGACCTCGAGCAGGGGCTCGTCCTCCGCGACCTCCTCGCCGACCGACTTCAGCCAGCGGGTGACGGTGCCCTCGGTGACGGACTCACCGAGCGCGGGCAGGACCACGTCCGTGCCCGAGGCGCCACCGGCCGGCGCGGCCGGGGCCTCGGCGGGGGCCGGGGCGGGAGCCGCGGGGGCCTCGGCCACCGGGGCCGGGGCGGGCGCAGCGGCCGGAGCCGGGGTCGGCTCGGCGGCCGGTGCCGGGGCGGCCGGGGCGGGCGCGCCGGTGCCGTCGTCGATGATCGCCAGCTCGGCGCCCACCTCGACGGTCTCGTCCTCGGCGACCTTGATCGAGGCCAGCACACCGGAGGCGGGGGCCGGGATCTCGGTGTCGACCTTGTCGGTCGAGACCTCGAGCAGCGGCTCGTCGGCCTCTACGCGCTCACCCTCGGCCTTCAGCCAGCGGGTGACGGTGCCCTCGGTGACGCTCTCGCCGAGCGCCGGAAGGGTTACGGAAACCGCCATGGTTTCGGTTGCTCCTTACGAATTGCGGAAGTCTGAGTCGTCGCGTGTGTCGACCGAGGGTCAGTCGTGCGAGTGCAGCGGCTTGCCGGCCAGGGCCAGGTGGGCCTCGCCCATCGCCTCGTTCTGCGTCGGGTGGGCGTGGATGAGCTGGGCGACCTCGGCGGGCAGCGCTTCCCAGTTGTAGATCAGCTGGGCCTCGCCGACCTGCTCGCCCATGCGGTCGCCGACCATGTGGACGCCGACCACGGCACCGTCCTTCACCTGGACGAGCTTGATCTCGCCCGCGGTGTTGAGGATCTTGCTCTTGCCGTTGCCCGCCAGGTTGTACTTCAGGGCGACGACCTTGTCCGCACCGTAGATCTCCTTGGCCTTGGCCTCGGTGATCCCCACGGAGGCGACCTCGGGGTGGCAGTACGTCACCCGGGGGACACCGTCGTAGTCGATCGGAACGGTCTTCAGACCGGCCAGACGCTCCGCCACCAGGATGCCCTCGGCGAAGCCGACGTGCGCGAGCTGGAGCGTCGGGACCAGGTCACCGACGGCGGAGATGGTCGGGACGTTCGTCCGCATGTACTCGTCGACCAGGACGTAACCGCGGTCCATGGCGACACCCTGCTCCTCGTAACCGAGGCCGGCCGAGACCGGGCCGCGGCCGACGGCGACGAGCAGGACCTCGGCCTCGAACTCCTTGCCGTCGGCGAGGGTGACCTTGACGCCGTCGGCGGTGTACTCGGCCTTCGAGAAGAAGGTGCCCAGGTTGAACTTGATGCCGCGCTTGCGGAAGGCGCGCTCAAGAAGCTTGGAGGAGTTCTCGTCCTCGACCGGGACGAGGTGCTTGAGGCCCTCGATGACGGTGACGTCGGCACCGAAGGACTTCCAGGCGGAGGCGAACTCGACGCCGATGACCCCGCCGCCCAGGATGATCGCGGACTTGGGCACGCGGTCCAGGACGAGGGCGTGGTCGGAGGAGATGATGCGGTTGCCGTCGATCTCCAGGCCGGGCAGCGACTTCGGCACGGAGCCGGTCGCGAGCAGCACGTGCCGGCCCTGGATGCGCTGGCCGTTCACGTCGACGGAGGTCGGGGAGGAGAGGCGCCCCGTGCCCTCGATGTACGTCACCTTGCGGGACGCGATCAGACCCTGCAGGCCCTTGTACAGACCGGCGATCACGCCGTCCTTGTACTTGTGCACGGCCGGCACGTCGATGCCCTCGAAGGTGGCCTTGACGCCGAACTGCTCGCTCTCGCGGGCCTGGTCGGCGATCTCGCCCGCGTGCAGCAGGGCCTTGGTGGGGATGCAACCCCGGTGCAGGCAGGTACCGCCGACCTTGTCCTTCTCGATCAGGGCGACGTCCAGGCCCAGCTGCGCCCCGCGCAGGGCCGCGGCGTAACCGCCACTACCACCGCCGAGGATCACTAGGTCGAAAACGGTGCTGGCGTCGTTCGCCACGTCACGTCCTCCATGCATGTGCGCCGTACGCCGGCACCTTTTTCCCATACGGGTGGTTGACCGGTCGGTCGGCTGGTGTCCGGCCGCTCTTCTTCGGCCCTGTGGTGGGGGCCCTGTCCTGCCGAGCCCCATCTTCGCACTTGTCGGAGGTGAACGAGACGCCGGGCTGGGGTGTGAGACACCACACGCTCACTTGATAACGCCGCGAGGTATCAGCGCCAGTGCGGCTCCGCCGCGTGGGCGCGCGCGGCTCCGACGCTCACCTGCGGGGCAGGCCGGGGGCGGCATGCCTGGAGGGGCGCGGGGCTGTATCGATGTGCGGCTCCGCCGCGTGGGCGCCAGAACCCCCACGGCCCGCAGTCGCCCCACGACGGAACGGACCGAGTCAAGGGGCGACGGGACCCCGCCCTACCCGCACGCGAGGTCCCGCCCACAAAAACCGACGTCAGCCCAGGTCGCCCTCGGCCGTCAGCTCGGCAAGCCGCACGAGCGTCCGCACCGCCGACCCCGTCCCGCCCTTCGGCGTGTACCCGAAGGGCCCGCCCTCGTTGAACGCCGGCCCGGCGATGTCGAGGTGCGCCCAGGTGATCCCCTCACCCACGAACTCGCGCAGGAAGAGGCCGGCCACCAGCCCGCCGCCCATCCGCTCGCCCATGTTCGCGATGTCCGCCGTGGGGGAGTCCATCCCCTTGCGCAGGTGCTCCGGCAGCGGCATCGGCCACGCCGGCTCGCCGACCTCCTCGGCCGCCTCGTGGATCGCCGTACGGAACGCGTCGTCGTTGGCCATGACACCGAACGTCCGGCTGCCCAGCGCCAGCATCATCGCCCCGGTCAGCGTCGCCACGTCGACGATCGCGTCCGGCTTCTCCGCCGACGCCGCCCACAGCGCGTCGGCGAGGACCAGCCGGCCCTCGGCGTCCGTGTTGAGGACCTCGACCGTCTTGCCGCTGTACATGCGCAGCACGTCACCGGGGCGCACGGCCGAGCCGGACGGCATGTTCTCGGCGAGCGCCAGCCACCCGGTCACATTGACCCGCAGGCCGAGCCGCGCCGCCGAGACGACTGCCGCGAAGACCGCCGCCGCGCCGCTCATGTCGCACTTCATCGTCTCGTTGTGCCCGGCCGGCTTGAGCGAGATACCGCCCGAGTCGTAGGTGATGCCCTTGCCGACGAAGGCGAGGTGCTTGTCCGCCTCGGGGCTGGTGTACGACAGCTTCACCAGCCGCGGGGTCGCGGCCGAGCCGCCGCCGACACCGAGGATGCCGCCGTAGCCGTCCTTGGCGAGCGCCTTGTCGTCCAGGATCTGGATCTTGAGGCCGTGCTCCTTGGCCGCGCGCTGCGCGATCGCGGCGAACGCGGCCGGAGTCAGGTCGTTCGGCGGGGTGTTGACCAGGTCGCGGGCGCGGTTGAGCTCCTCGGAGACCGCGGTGGCGCGGGCGAGGGCCGCCTTGTGGGCGGCGTCCCGCGGCTTGCCGCCGAGCAGCGTGGCCTCGGCGAGCGGCGCCTTGCCGTTCTTCGCCGTCCCGTTGCCGCCGTTGCCCTTGTAGACGTCGAAGGAGTAGGCGCCCAGCAGCACGCCCTCGGCGATCACGCCGACGGCGGCCGCGTCCTCGACGGGCAGCGCGAAGGCCGCCTTCTTGGCACCGTTCAGCGTGCGGGCCGCGAGGCCGGCCGCCCGGCGCAGCGCCTCGGCGTCGTAACCGGCGCCGCCGTCGGGCTCGGCGCCCAGGCCGACCGCGATGACGAGCGGGGACTTGAAGCCGGCCGGCGAGGGCAGCTTCGTCAGTTCGCCCTCGGCACCCGAGGCACCGAGGGTCTCCAGGACGTCGGCGAGCTTGCCGTCGTAGGCCTTGTCCACGGCCTCGGCGCCCGGCGTTACGACCGGGCCCTTGGCGCCCTTGGCGACACCGATCACGATCGCGTCGGCCCGGAGGCCGGGCGCCGCTGCGGTGCTGAGAGTGAGAGCAGTCACGGTGGTGGGATCTCGCTTCCGATGTTGAGTTGCTGTGGCCGAGTGGGTGGGTCGACCGGGCCCGGGAAGCGACCCTAGGCAGTGGCCTCGGGGCGCATGACCACCGGGGCCTTCACCCTGTCGGCGAACACCCGGGACGAGCCTACGCGTGTGTATGCGTTCGCTCATTCCTACGGGCGTTCACCTGAGGGTGGCGTCCACGCCACCTCCCCCTCTCCCGCCAGGTGACCTGGGTCACATCCCTCGCGTTCCGGTGGGCGAGGCCATCTGCCGCTTCGCGCGATCTCCACTGATCCCGCTCCAAACCTCCACAAGGAGGCGCAAGGGGATTGTGCGGGGGATAGGCCCCGCATCGGCGCACACCGCGTATCAAACGAGAACCAAGGCAATGGCCATGACCGCGGCCGGCCCGCGTCCCGAGGCCGGCCTCGACCGCGGCGCGGTACCCGGGGTGGGAGATCATCGCCGGGGTCCCCTGTCGCACACCCTGGAGTCCGCCCGGTGAAACTCCGCACCACCACGCCCCTGCTCGTCCCGCTGGCCCTGCTCGCCGGCTGCACCGCCGCCTCGGACGACGCCGGTCGCTGGCAACCGAGGCCCGGGGTCACCTGGCAGTGGCAACTGAGCGGCCGCGTGGACACGTCCGTACGAGCGTCGGTGTACGACATCGACGGCTTCGACCAGTCCAAGGCGACGGTCGGCGCGCTGCACGGCAAAGGCCGCAAGGTCATCTGCTACCTCTCCACCGGCGCCTTCGAGGACTGGCGGCCCGACGCGAAGCAGTTCCCCGCGTCGGTGCTGGGGCGCGGCAACGGCTGGGAGGGCGAACGCTGGCTGGACATCCGCCGTACGGACGTCCTGGAGCCGTTGATGGCGGCCCGTCTCGACATGTGCAAGGACAAGGGCTTCGACGCGGTGGAGCCCGACAACATGGACGGCTACAAGAACCGCACGGGCTTCCCCCTCAAGGCGGCCGACCAGCTCCGCTACAACCGGCTCATCGCCCGGCTCGCCCACGACCGGGGCATGTCGGTGGGCCTGAAGAACGACCTGGACCAGATACCGCAGCTGGTCGCCGACTTCGACTTCGCGGTCAACGAGCAGTGCGCCCAGTACGGCGAGTGCGACGACCTGAAGCCGTTCACCAAGGCGGACAAGGCCGTCTTCCACGTGGAGTACGAACTGCCGACGGCGAAGTTCTGCGCCCGGTCGCGCGAACTGAAACTGAGCTCGCTGCAGAAGAAGTACGAGCTGGGGGTGTGGCGCAGAACCTGTTGAGGGGGGCTCGGGGATGGGCCCCTTCATGTGCGGCCGCGCCGCGTGGGCGCGTCCGGCCTCCACCGGCCCGCAGACACGGCTCGACCTTCAACCTCCCAAGGAAAACACCACAAGCGCCACAGTGGCCGCCGTCTCGGCGAGGCACCCGAACACGTCCCCCGTCACCCCGCCGAACCGCCGCCGGCACAGCCGCAGCAGCACGTCCGTCGCCGCCTCCGCCACCACCACCGCGAGCAACGCCCGCAGGCTGTCGGCCGATCCCGCCAGCGCCCCGGCCCCCGCCGCCACCACCATCACCGCGATCGTGACCACCGACGCGCCCACCTTCGGCACCACCCCGGCCACCGCCGCCCCCAGCCCCTCCGGCCGGGCCGCGGGCACCCCCTGCACCGCTGCCAGGCTCATCGCCAGCCGGGCCACCATCGCCGAGACGACCGCGGCCAGCACACCCCGCCGCCACGAGCCGCCGTAGGCCTGGGCCAGCGCGGCCACCTGCCCGAGCAGCACGAGGACGAGCGTGATCACGCCGAACGGCCCGATGTCCGACCGCTTCATGATCCGCAGCGCTTCCTCGGCGGGCTTGCCGCTGCCCAGCCCGTCGGCGGTGTCGGCGAGCCCGTCCAGATGCAGGCCCCGGGTGAGCACGGCCGGTACCGCGACCGCGGCCACCGCGGCCAGCAGCGCGCTCGCCCCGGCCAGGACCAGCAGCGCCCCGACCGCGCCCGCGCAGAGCCCGACGGCGAGGCCGGCCAGTGGCGCGAGCAGCATGCCGCCCCGGGCGGCCTCGCGGTCCCACCGGGTCACCTTCACGGGGAAGACGGTGAGGGTGCCGAAGGCGAAGCGGAGGCCGTCACGCCAGGGAGTCGCAGAGGTCGCAGCCACCGGCGCAGGTTACCCGGTGGTCAGCGGGGCCCATGCCATGGCCGGGGATAAAGTGCGCACATGGGACATTGGCTGGAGCGGAACGTCATCGAGCCGGGCAAACTCCCGCTGTTGCTCGCCCTGACCGCCTTCGTCCTGACCTTTGTGATCACACGGGTCATCACCCGGCTGATCCGCGCCGGAAAGGGCCCGTTCGGCAACGTGAAGGCGGGCGGCCTGCACATCCACCACGTGGTCCCCGGGGTCGTCCTCGTCGTCATCGGCGGTTTCGGCGCGGTCTCCAGCGGCCGGCAGGGCTTCGGAGCGGCCCTCGCCGCGGTCGTCTTCGGCGTCGGCGCGGGGCTCGTGCTCGACGAGTTCGCCCTGATCCTGCACCTCGACGACGTCTACTGGACCGAGGAGGGCCGCCAGAGCGTGGAGGTCGTCGTGGTCACCGCCGCGATGGTCGGGCTGCTGCTCGCCGGGTTCTCGCCGTTCGGCGTCAACGACCTCTCGACGGACGAACTCCAGGACCGGGGCGCCGTCATCGCGAACATCGTGGCGAACTTCCTCTTCTCGCTCGTCGCCCTCAGCAAGGGCAAGGCCCGTACCGCGATCTTCGGGGTGATCGTCCCGTTCGTCGGTGTCGTCGGCGCGGTCCGCCTGGCCCGGCCCGGCTCGGCCTGGGCCCGCCGCTTCTACGCCAACCGCCCGCGCGCCAGGGCCAGGGCCGGGCTGCGCACGTACCACCACGACCGCCGCTGGGCGCGGCTGAGCAGGACCCTTCAGGACTGGATCGGCGGCAAACCCGACCGCCCGGAACCGGCCCGGCTGCCCGGCCGCCGCTGACGCCACCGGCGCCGCAGCCGGCGCCCCACCGTCACCGCCGCGTACAGCGCCGCCACGCCCGCGATGGCCGCCAGATGCTCCTTGCCGGCGAGGTTGTCCTTGACCGCCACCTCGACCACCATCGCCGCCACCACCGCACCCGCGGTGACATCCGCGCCGTACCGCCGGCAGAGGACGACCGCGAGCCCGACGACGGCGGCCGAGGGGCCGGTGTCCACCACCCAGGCGTCCGAGGCGGGCAGGCCCAGCGGGCTGTGCGGGCCCAGCGCGATGCCGACGCGGGCGTACAGCGTGCCGGCGAGGGTCGCGACGTACGCGACGGCCAGCGTCCGCCACCAGCCCAGGCACACCTCGGCGATGCCGAACACGACCAGGATCTGCACCAGCGCGCCCCAGACCGGCAGGTCCAGCGCCGGCACGAACAGCGACAGGGGAGTGCGCAACAGGGCCGGCCAGAGCGGGTCCGCGGCCCGCGTGCCCCCGACGGCCTGCACGAACCGGTAGCCCCACGACTGGTTCTGGACGAACTGCAGCAGCGCCGTCAGACACACCGCCGCCACCGACATCGGCACCGCCCGCAGCCGCCGCTCCGTCAGCGGGCCGCGCACGGTGGCGTACAGCGGACCCCACTCGGCGCGGGCCCAGCGGCCGAGCGGCTTCATGCGGCGGTCCTCATCCGTGCGGGTTCCGGTCCGTGTCCAGATGCCGGCGGCGCAGCCACCGCGGCAGCACCGACACGGCCCCCAGGAACCCCTCGGCACGGGCCGACGAGAGGCCGATGCGCGGCAGATCCGCGCTCTTCTCGAAGAGCAGGAACCGGGGTTCCCAGATCGGCCGGTACTTGGCGTTGGCCCGGTACAGGGACTCGATCTGCCACCACCGGGAGAAGAAGCTCAGCAAGGACCTCCACAACCGCAGCACCGGCCCCGCGCCGAGACGCGCGCCACGTTCGAAGACCGATCGGAACATGGCGAAGTTGAGCGAGACCTGCGCGATCCGGATCTCTCCGGCACGCCGCAGCAGCTCGATGACCATGAACTCCATCAGCCCGTTGTCGGAGTCCCGGTCCCGCCGCATCAGGTCGAGGGAGAGGCCGCCCGGCCCCCACGGCACGAACGACAGCAGCGCCCGCAGCCGGCCCTGGCCGTCGGTGCACTCCAGCATCACGCACCGCCCGTCCCGGCCGTCCCCGAGCCGCCCCAGCGCCATGCTGAACCCGCGCTCGGTGGCGCCGTCCCGCCAGTCGTCGGCGCGCCGCAGGAGGTACGCCATCTCGTCGGCGGGGATGTCCTCGTGCCGCCGGATCCGCACCGAATAGCCGGCCCGCCCGACCCGGTTGTGGGCCTGCCGGACGGTCCGCATGGCCCGTCCCTCCAGCGTGAACTCGGCGACCTCGACGATCGCCTCGTCCCCGAGCTCCAGCGCGTCGAGCCCGTGCCGCGCGTACACGGTCCCGGCCTCCTCGCTCGCCCCCATCACCGCCGGGATCCACCCGTGCGCCCGGGCCTCGCTCAGCCACGGCGCGATCGCCCCGGGCCAGGCCTCCGGATCCCCGATCGGATCCCCGGAGGCGAGGCTCACCCCGCCCACCACCCGGTAGGCCACCGCCGCCTTCCCGGTCGGCGACCACACGACGCTCTTCTCCCGGCGCAGCGCGAAGTACCCGAGCGAGTCCCGCTCGCCGTGCCGCTCCAGCAGCTCCCGCAGCCGCTTCTCGTCGTCCTCGCTGATCGGGTCGACGGCGCGGCGGGAGCGGAAGGCGGCGTAGAGGACGGCGAGGACGAGGAGCGTGCTCAGCACGTTGACGGAGACGTTCACCCAGTTGGGCGGCGCGATGTAAGGGAACCGGGAGGGGTCGGCGGCGACCGAGACCAGGCGCAGGGTGCCGTAGTGCCAGCGCTCCGCGAACGTCGAACGGGCGGCGTGCGGGGCCTGGTTGGTGACGGTCACGAGGAGGGCGGCGAGCAGTGAGGCGAGCAGTCCGCCGCCGACGGCCACGGTCGCGGCGAGCCGCGGGTTCGACCGGTCGCCCTTGGCGTAGAACTCCCGGCGGCCGGCCAGCAGCGCGCCCACGAAGGCGGCGGTCAGCGCGATCGAGATCCAGTTCTGCGGGTACCGCCGGATCTCCGGAAACGCCATGGCGAACGCGAACAGCGCGAGGAACAGGCCGCTCAGGACGAGGTTGAGGATCCAGGCGGCCCGCTTGCGCCGCCGCATCGTGATCGCGAGGAACGCGGTGAACACGCCGGAGGCGAAGCCGGCGGTCAGCAGGTACGGCGTGAAGAAGTCCTCCTGGTTGTGCCGCCGCACGTCCTGCCCCAGCGACACCCACACCGCGCTGAGGAAGTTGACGAAGGCGACGGCCCGCAAGTACCACACGGCAAAGGCGGCGGCCCGCCGGGAAACCCCGCCGGCCCGCCACCGTTCAACGGCAATTCGGACATCTCCCATGGAGATGGATCATATGGGCGCCCCTGCGGGCGAACGCCGTCACACGCACGGACCTCGCCGTTGCCGGTGATACCTCTACTCCTCCGGCTTTTCCTCTTCCGCTGCCTCTTCCCCTGCCACTTCCTCGGGTTTCTCCGGGAGTTCCGCCGCCAGGGCCGCCGCGGACTGGACCAGGGGGAGGGCGAGCAGCGCTCCCGCTCCCTCGCCCACCGTCACGCCCTGTTCCAGCAGCGGCTCCAGGGCCATCCGGTCCAGTGCCTTCGCCTGGCCCGGCTCGCCGCTGTCGTGGCCGGCCAGCCACCAGTCCGGCGCCCGGAACGCGATCCGCTGCGCGACCAGCGCACACGCGGCCGCCACCACTCCGTCCAGCACCACCGGCAGCTTCCGCACCGCCGCCTGCAGCAGGAACCCGGTCATCGCCGCGAGGTCGGCCCCGCCGACCGTCGCCAGCAGCTGCAGCTGGTCCCCGAGCACCGGCCGCGCCCGCCGCAACGCGTCCCGGATCGCCGCGCACTTGCGCATCCACGCGAGGTCGTCGATGGCGAGCCCGCCCCGCCCAGTCACCACGGACGCATCGGTGCCGCACAGCGCCGCGACGAGGACACAGGCCGCCGTGGTCCCCCCGACGCTCACATCGCCGAGCACCACCAGATCGGTCCCCGAGTCGGCCTCCCCGTCGGCCAGCGCCATCCCCGCCCGGAAGGCCTCCTCGGCCTCCTCCAGCGTCAGCGCGTCCTCGACGTCGATACGGCCGCTGCCCCGCCGCACCCGGTGCCGTACGACCTCCGCGGGCAGCGTGTCCGGGTCGCAGTCCAGCGCCATGTCGACGATCCGCAGGGGTACCCCGAGCCGCCGGGCCAGCACCGCAACCGGGCTGGCCCCCTCCAGAACCGCCCGCACCAGCAGCTCGGCGGTGCCCGCGGGCCGCGCGGACACGCCGAGTTCCGCGACGCCGTGGTCACCGGCGAAGAGCAGCACCCGCGGCCGTTCGACCGGCCGTACCGGCACGGAACCCTGCGCGGCGGCCAGCCACTCACCCAGGTCGTCGAGGCGGCCCAGCGATCCGGGCGGCACGATCAGCCGCTCCCGGCGCGCCTCTGCGTCACGGCGCACACCGCCGTCGGGGCGCTCGATCAGATCGGTGAAGTCGTCGAGATTAAGCGAGCTCATTCGCCGAACAGTACCGGCACCGAACGAACGCTTCGGTGTCAGATCGCCGGCACACCCGCACGGCGTCTTGGCAGGCAAGATCGGTATCCCATACGTTCCGTTTTGCAGCGTATTGCGTACAGGGAGCACAGGGAGCCGCCCATGCCGCCCACACCCGAACTCCTCCCGGGCACCGACCGGTTCCACGAACCGCGCCGCGAGGACTGTCCCTGGTGCGGTTCCAGACGCCTGCGCACCCGGCTGCGCACATCCGACCTCCTCCATCACCGGCCCGGCAGGTTCGTCGTCGACGAGTGCCGCGACTGCGCCCACGCCTTCCAGAACCCCCGGCTGACCGCGGAGGGCTTCGTCCTCTACCACCGGGACCACTACGAGGGCCGTCTGGAGGACTACGCCGACGGCCTGCTCGCGACCCGCGGCGGCCGCCGCAGGCACCGCGCCGCCGCCCACGCGATGCTGGCGCTGACGGAGCCGGAGAGCTGGCTGGACATCGGGACGGGCCACGCCCACTTCCCGCGGACGGCGAGGGAACTCTTCCCGTACACCTCGTTCGACGGCCTGGACTCGACCCTGCGGGTGGTGCGGGCCCAGGCCGAGGGGCACATCGAGGAGGCGCACTGCGGCCACCTGACCGCACCGGAGGTGCTGGCCCGGCTGCGCGCCCGCTACGACGTCGTCAGCATGTTCCGGCACCTCGAACACGCCCCCGACCCGCGCGCCGAACTCCGCGCGGCGCTCGCGGCGCTACGGCCCGGCGGCCACCTCCTGATCGACATCGCCAACCCGCGCAGCGCCTTCGGCGCGCTGCTCGGCAAGTGGTGGGTCCCGTACGGGCAGCCCCGCCACCTGCATCTGCTGCCGCCGGCCAACCTGCGGGCGGAGCTGGAGTCCCAGGGCTGCGAGATCCTGAAAGCCGACCGGAGGACGCCGCACATCCCGTACGACATCTCGGCGGCGCTCGCGCTGCTGCTGGGCCGGGTGCTGCCCAAGCGCTGGCTGCCGGCGACGGCCCCGCTGGTGGCCACGGCGGCGGCCGTCGACAGCGCGCTGGCCCCCTTGCTGCGCCGCACACCCTTCTCCAACGGGTACCGGATCATCGCGAGAAAGGGGCGCTGACGGCCTGCCGCGCGGCCGCGGGCCGGGTTGGGGGCCGTTCGCGCGGTTCCCCGCGCCCCTCACGGGGCCCGTCCCAGCCGCGGGCAGTCGTGCCGCTGGGGCGATGGGGGAGGGTGGGCGCGGCGGCACCCTGCAAGCGCCGGTAAGCGATCCCACCCCCGCCTTCCTTTACCGCAGCACCACCGCCTGTCCGGCCACCACCAGCACCACGTGCTCGCACTCGGCCGCGAACGCCGTGTTCAGCCGGCCCAGTTCGTCCCGGTAGCGGCGGCCCGACGCCGTGGCCGGCACGATCCCCGACCCCACCTCGTTGGAGACGGCGACCACCGTCCGCCGGGTCGAGCGCACCGCCTCCGTCAGCTCCCGCACCCGCTCCCGCAGCGCCTTCTCCCCGCCCGACGCCCACTCCGTGTCGTCCCACGCCCCGACGGAGTCCATCGCGTCCGTCAGCCACAGCGACAGACAGTCCACCAGCAACGGCGGCCCGTCCTGCGCCAGCAACGGCACCAGGTCGCACGTCTCCGTCGTACGCCACGACCCCGGCCGCCGCTCCCGGTGCACGGCGACCCGCGCCGCCCATTCGGTGTCACCGCCGCGCGTCCCGCCCGTGGCGACGTACAGCACGTCGGGGAAGGACTCCAGCCGCCGTTCGGCCTCCACGGACTTGCCGGACCGGGCCCCGCCCAGCACCAGCGTCCGGCGCGGAACGTCGGGCACCTCCTCGTACACCCCCACCGTCAGCGTCGTACCGTCCGGCACGGCCCGCGCCCCGGCCGCCGCCAGCCGCCGTCGCAACTCCGGTCCCGGCGGCACGTCGTGGTCGAGATGGACGGCGACGACGTCGGTGGCCGGCCCCACCGCCGCCACCGCCCGCAGACGCGCCAGCGCGTCCGGGCGGCCCACGACGTCCAGGAGCGCCATGTCGTACGACTCCGTGCTCCCGTTCTCCAGACCGGCCGGCGCACCGCCCGGCGGCAGGTACAGCAGCCGCTGCCCGTCGGGGCCGGTCACCGCGTACCCGGTGCCGCCCGCGTCCATCGCCAGCGCCCGCACCCGGTGCCCGGTCAGCAGCGCCAGCTCCCGGCCGTCCGGTACCCGCCCCGGCTGCGGCAGTCCGGCCGGCACCTCGACGGCGGGTCCGTCGTGCGGATGCGAGAGCAGCACCTGCCGTACGCCGGTGAGGGACCGCCCGGCGCGTGCCGCGGCGAACGCCGCGCCCGGCGTCAGGTCCAGCAGCAGCGTTCCGTCGACGAGCGCCGCCGTGGCGGCCCGGGCATCAGCCCCGACGGCGCAGGCACAGGCCGCACAAGGGCAGTCCGGGCGGGGCAGACCCGCGGGAGCACCGGTACCGAGCAAAGTCACTTCCACGCCCTGATTTTCACCTGTCCCAACGGTTCTCGCTTCAGCGGGCGCCGCGTGCGACGTGCCCCGGAAGGGGCGCGGGGCCGGCGGCGTGCGGCTCCGCCGCGCGATCGCGGCCGGCCCCTGCCGAGCCCGCACATACCCCACAACCAGCGGAGTTTTCGGCGGCGTCCTTATACGATGCACCAGTTGGATCAAAGGAGGCCTACATGACGGCATGGACGTGGCGGTTCGAGAAGGCCGACGGGACGGAGGTCCAGCCCGCGGTGGAGCCCGAGGAGTTCACCACCCAGGGCGACGCCGAGTCCTGGATCGGCGAACAGTGGAAGGCGCTGCTGGCCGGCGGCGCCGACCAGGTGCGGCTCTACGAGGACGCCACCGAGATCTACGGCCCGATGAGCCTGCACGCGGACGAGTCCTGAGAGGTGCCGGTCCGGGGCGGCCCCGAGCGGGTCGCCCCGCCGTCACTGCTCGCCCAGCGTCACGTCCACCGTCCGCTGGACGTCCTCCCGGCTGTACGTCACCGTCGTCTTCTGCCCCGGCCGGTCCACGGCGAGCGACTCGGCCAGTGAGGTGATGGTGGTGATGTGGTCGTCACCCACTTTGGTGATGATGTCGCCGGGCCGGATGCCCGCCTTGTCGGCCGCGTCCCCCGGCTTCACGGTCACGACGGCCACCCCGGCGGGCTGGTAGTTCACGTCGACGACCGTGCGGCCGCTGATGCCGAGCGCGGCCCGCCCCGAGTCGGTCACCTTGCCCTGCTTGATGATCTGGTCGGCGACCGTCTTCACCATCGACCCCGGGATGGCGAACCCGATCCCTGGCGCCGCGCTGTTTCCCAGGTCCGGGTCGCTCGCGGCGAGCGTCGGGATGCCGATGACCTCGCCGTTGAGGTTGACCAGGGCGCCGCCGCTGTTGCCGGGGTTGATGGCGGCCGAGGTCTGCACCATGTTGGGGATGGTGGCCCCGGTGCCGCCGCCCTCCTGGTTCTCGCTGACGGTCCGTCCGGTCGCCGACACGATGCCCTCGGTGACGCTCGACGACAGCCCGAGCGGTGACCCCATGGCGAGCGTGATCTGCCCGACCTCGACCTTCTCGGTGTCCCCGAAGGCGGCCGCCTTCAGCCCGTCCGGGATCTTGTCGAGCCGGAGGACCGCCAGGTCCTGCTCGGGGTAGGAGTAGACGAGCGTCGCGGTGAGCGGTTCCTCGTTGTTGGCGGTCGTCACCTTGAACTTCTTCTCGCCCTTGACGACATGCGCGTTGGTGACGATGTGTCCCTTGTCGTCGTAGACCACGCCGGACCCCAGGTCGCTGCTGGCCTGGATCTGCACCACCGACGGCAGGACGTCCTTGATCACCTTCTGGTACCGGTTCTGCAGGTCGACCGCCGTCACGGGAACGGCCGCCGCCTGGGCGGCGTGGGTGGTCGAGCCGTCCTCGGCCGTGTCGCCGCCGAAGGCGGAGCAGCCGGAGACGAGAGCCAGACAGCAGGAGCCGAGCGCGGCGGCCGTACGGAAGGTCCGGCGAGTACGGGAAGCGTCCATGCCCCCGAGTCTCGTCGCGGGGTGCCGGTCCGGCTCGTGCTGCTGACCCGAACGAGCAGCACGCGGCGGGTTCAGCCGCGGACCCCGCACAGATGCAGCAGCGCCGCGACCGCACGGTACGGATCCGTCCGTCCGGCCCGTTCCTCGGCCGCCAGCAGCGTCTCCAGGTCGGCGGGTGGTCCGGCGCCGTCCGCGGCCGTGTCCGTGAACACCCGTACGCCGTACCAGGAGTGCAGGGGCGCACCGATGCCGGCGAGTGCGGCGGTGAGGACGGTCAGCCGGTCGGCCCGCACCTCGAGGCCCAGCCGGTTGCGGTAGGAGACGGTGTCGAAGGCGCCCATCGCCCCCGCCCAGTCCCCGCTCAGCCCCGGCCGCATGGCCAGCGCGTCGGCGTTGCGCACCAGCAGCGAGAGCAGGCCGCCGGGGGCCAGCATCCGGGCCAGCCCGGCCAGCAGTGCGTCCGGCTCCTCGACGTACATCAGCACGCCGTGACAGAGCACCAGGTCGAAGCTGCCCGGCAGAAAGTGGACGCCCGTGTCCCGTCCGTCCCCCTCGACGATCCGCACCCGTTCGCGGATCCCCTCCGGCTCACCGGCCAGGGCCTCCCGCGCGGCCGCGATCATCGTCGGTTCCCGCTCGACGCCGGTCACCTGGTGCCCGGCGCGGGCCAGCCGCAACGCCTGGGTGCCCTGGCCCATCCCCACGTCGAGCACCCGCAGCCGCTGCCCGACCGGGAAACGCCCGGCTATCTGCTCGTCGAGCTGCCGGGCCACCAGCTCCTGTCGTACGACCTCACGCAGTCCGCCCAGCCTGGTCAGCCAGGCCTTCGCCGCACCCCCGGAGAAAGGCTCTGTGCTCAGGGCCGCTCTCCGCGCTTGACCTGCGGCTTGGGCAGCCGGAGCCGGCGCATCTGGAGGGAGCGCATCAGACCGTAGGCGACGGCGCCCTTCTTGTTCTGGTCCGGGAAGCGCTCGGCGAGGCGCTTGCGCAGCCGCAGGCCGCTCACCGCCGCGTCGAGCACGATCAGCACGATCACGACCAGCCACAGCAGCAGCGCGATGTTCTTGATCGCCGCGTTGTTCACCACGCTCATGACCAGGATGATCACGGCCAGCGGCAGGAAGAACTCCGCCACGTTGAAGCGCGAGTCGACCCAGTCTCGGGCGAGCTTGCGGACCGGGCCCTTGTCACGGGGCGGCAGGTACCGCTCGTCGCCGGTGGCCAGCGCCTGGCGCTGCCGCTCCATGGCGGCACGCCGGTCCTCGCGCTGACGCTTGGCGGCGTCCTTGCGCGTCGTCGGCGTGTTGGCCACGCTGCGGCGCTGGGTCTGGGCCTCACTGCGCTTGGGCGTGGGCCTGCCCTTGGGCGCCTGCGGGTCACGGGTCTGCTTGGAGTCGGTCACCGCCGCCTTGTCGGCGGGGGCCTTCTCATCCTTGGCACGGCTACGGAACACAAAACCCAAGGGTACGGGGTCGACGGGTGTGGGCCCTAGCGCGGTGGGGAACGATCCCGCAACGTCAGTCGTCTCCAGAGGGGACACAGGGGACGTTGCAGACGGTTCGCTCGGGGGAGCACCTACTACCTGTGCCGGAGTGGAACTGTCCGCAGTCGTCCTTGGGGATGAGCGCATCGGTCCCCGAACAGTGCGGTAATGGAGGCAGGGCCCGTACTGTGGGTTCTGTCGCAGGATCTGTGAGCTGGAGTCCGTCAGAAGGGGGCGCGCGAAGCCCATGAGCGGTGTCATGAAGCGTATGGGGATGATCTTCCGCGCGAAGGCGAACAAGGCCCTGGACAGGGCCGAGGACCCGCGCGAGACCCTCGATTACTCCTACCAGAAGCAGCTTGAGCTGCTCCAGAAGGTGCGCCGCGGGGTGGCCGACGTCGCCACCTCCCGCAAGCGGCTCGAACTCCAGCTGAACCAGCTCCAGCAGCAGTCCACCAAGCTGGAGGACCAGGGCCGCAAGGCGCTCGCGCTCGGCCGCGAGGACCTCGCCCGCGAGGCGCTGTCCCGCCGCGCCGCCCTCCAGCAGCAGGTGACCGACCTGGAGACGCAGCACGCCACCCTCCAGGGCGAGGAGGAGAAGCTCACCCTCGCGGCCCAGCGCCTCCAGGCCAAGGTGGACGCCTTCCGCACGAAGAAGGAGACCATCAAGGCCACCTACACCGCCGCCCAGGCCCAGACCCGCATCGGTGAGGCGTTCTCCGGCATCTCCGAGGAGATGGGCGACGTCGGCCTCGCCATCCAGCGCGCCGAGGACAAGACGCAGCAGCTGCAGGCCCGCGCCGGCGCCATCGACGAACTGCTCGCCTCCGGTGCCCTCGACGACCCGACCGGCATGGCCAAGGACGACATCGCCGCCGAGCTGGACCGCCTCTCCGGTGGTACGGATGTAGAGCTGGAGCTCCAGCGGATGAAGGCGGAGCTGGCCGGCGGGCAGCCGCAGCAGGCGATCGAGGGCGGCGCCGGCCAGGGCCAGCAGGCGCAGCAGCCGCAGGACACCCCGCGCTTCGACAAGCAGTAGCCGACGCCTGGAGGGCGACATGGCCGACATGGTCGTAAGGATCATGGGGGAGGGCCAGGTGCGGCTGGCCGACAGCCACCTCACCGAGCTGAACAAGCTGGACGACGAACTCCTGGCGGAGACGGAGTCCGGCGACGAGTCGGCCTTCCGCCGCACCCTGGGCGCCCTCCTGGACAAGGTCCGAGAACTCGGCACCCCCCTCCCGGACGACGCCCTGGAACCCTCGGACCTGATCCTCCCCTCCCCGGACGCCACCCTGGAGGAGGTCCGGGAGCTGCTGAGGGACGACGGCCTGATCCCGGGCTGACGCGCTCCCGCTGACTCGCCTGACGCCCGGACCTGAGCCGTCGGCAGGCCGCGTCGGGTGGGTGGGTGCGTGGGAAACCGGACGGTGCCTGATCGGGCCGAACCAAGAGTTCCGGCCCGCATGAACCAGCCGTACTGTTCACACCGTGAGCCCCTTCGAAAGAGCCCGCTGCAGAGTCGGCGCGCATCCACTCGCCGTGGACGCGGTCATCGCCGCGGGCGCTCTCGTCTGCATGGTCGTGAGCTCTTTCGCCGTCCCGCACGGCGCCCACGGCGTCGCCTGGGGCATCCGCACCCCGGATCCCCTCAGCCTGGTCCTGATGACGCTCGCCGCCGTCGCCCTGGTCTTCCGCCGGCACGCCCCGAAGACGGTCCTGGCCGTCACCGGCGCGGCCGCCGTCGTCGAGTGCGTCACCGGCGACCCCCGCGCCCCCGTCGCGATGGCGGCCGTCGTCGCCCTCTTCACCGTCGCCGCCACCACCGACCGCCGGACCACCCTGCGGGCCGGCCTGCTCACCATGACCGTGCTGACCACCGCCGCGATGGCCGCGGGCCCCCTCCCGTGGTACGCCCAGGAGAACCTCGCGATCTTCGCCTGGACCGGTATCGGCGCCACCGCCGGGGACGCGGTGCGCAGCCGGCGGGCCGTCGTCCAGGCCATCCGGGAGCGTGCCGAGCGCGCCGAGCGGACCCGCGAGGAGGAGGCCCGCCGCCGGGTCGCCGAGGAGCGCCTGCGCATCGCCCGTGACCTGCACGATGTCGTCGCCCACCACATCGCCCTGGTCAACGTGCAGGCAGGAGTGGCCGCACACGTCATGGACAAGCGGCCCGACCAGGCCAAGGAGGCCCTCGCCCACGTCCGCGAGGCCAGCCGCTCCGCGCTCAACGAACTGCGCGCCACCGTCGGCCTGCTCCGCCAGTCCGGCGACCCCGAGGCCCCGACCGAACCCGCCCCCGGCCTGCACCGCCTCGAAGAGCTCGCCGACACCTTCCGCAACGCCGGCCTCCAGGTCGAGGTGGCCCGCGCCGACCAGGGCACCACCCTGCCCGCCGCCGTGGACCTCGCCGCCTACCGGATCATCCAGGAGGCCCTGACCAACGTGCGGAAGCACGCCGGACCCGAGGCCAAGGCCGAGGTCAGCGTCGTACGCGTCGGACCGCACATCGAGGTCACCGTCCTCGACAACGGCTCCGGCGAGGACGCCGCCCCCGAGGCCGGCGGCGGCCACGGCCTGCTCGGCATGCGCGAGCGCGTCACCGCCCTGCGCGGCACCCTCACCACCGGCCCCCGCTACGGCGGCGGCTTCCGCGTCCATGCGATCCTGCCGGTCAAGACCGACACCGACGACCGTACGAACCACCGGACGGCCGCCCTGGGGGATTCCGCATGACGATCCGTGTCCTGCTCGCCGACGACCAGGCCCTGCTGCGCAGCGCGTTCCGCGTGCTCGTCGACTCCGAGCCCGACATGGAGGTGGTCGGCGAGGCCTCCGACGGCGCCGAGGCGGTGCGGCTGGCCGGGGAGACCCGGGCCGACGTCGTCCTGATGGACATCCGGATGCCGGGCACGGACGGCCTGGCCGCCACCCGGCTGATCAGCCAGGACCCGTCCCTGGACCGGGTCCGGGTCGTCATACTGACCACCTTCGAGGTGGACGACTACGTCGTGCAGGCGCTGCGCGCGGGCGCCTCCGGCTTTCTCGGCAAGGGCAGCGAACCAGAGGAGCTGCTGAGTGCCATCCGGGTCGCCGCCGGCGGCGAGGCGCTGCTCTCGCCGACCGCCACCAAGGGGCTGATCGCCCGCTTCCTCGCCCAGGGCGACACCGGCGCCGACGGCCTCGACCCGGCCCGCGCCGAGCGGCTGGACGCACTCACCTCACGCGAGCGCGAGGTGCTGGTCCAGGTCGCCGGCGGGCACTCCAACGACGAGATCGCCGAGCGCCTCGAGGTCAGCCCGCTGACCGTGAAGACGCACGTCAACCGAGCCATGGCCAAGCTGGGCGCCCGGGACCGGGCACAGCTCGTGGTGATCGCCTACGAGTCGGGGCTGGTCCGTCCGAGGATGGAGTGACCTCCACCCGGCCGTACTGCGGCGGGAGTAGGAGCCGGATATAGGACGGCACCCAGGGCCTACGTGCGCGGGGCGGCGCATGGGTGAGGGTGTGGGGTGGGCGCTCACAGGTGTCACCTGTGCCGCTCGTTCGCCGTTCATCCGCCGCTCACAGCAGTTCCGCTCACAGCAGCAGCTCACCGAAAAGAGACCCTGACCCATGTCCTGGCTGTCCCGATTCAGCCTCGCGCAGCGGGCCCTGATAGGCCTCATGTCATTGATCGCGCTCGCCTTCGGGGCGATCGCCATCCCCCAGATCAAGCAGCAGCTGCTGCCCACCATCGAACTCCCGGTCGTCTCCGTCCTCGCCCCCTACCAGGGCGCGTCGCCGGACGTCGTCGAGAAGCAGATCATCGAGCCCGTGGAGAACAACCTCGAAGGCGTCGACGGGATCACCGGCGTCACCTCCACCGCCGGCGAGGGCAACGCCGTGATCATGGCGTCCTTCGACTACGGCAGCGACACCAAGAAGCTGGTCGCCGACGTCCAGCTGGCCGTCAACCGCGCCCAGCTCCCGGACTCCGTCGACCCGCAGGTCATCTCCGGCTCCACGGACGACATGCCGACCGTGGTCCTCGCCGTCACCTCCGGCAAGGACCAGCAGGCCCTCGCCGACCAGCTCGACAAGACGGTCGTCCCGGACCTGAAGGACATCGACGGCGTCGGCCGCGTCCAGGTCACCGGCGTACGGGACCTCCAGGTCACCGTCACCCCGGACCAGGCGAAGCCGGCCGGGGCGGGCCTCACCCCGGCCGCGATCGCCCAGACGCTGCAGGCGGCCGGCGCGACCGTGCCGGCGGGCTCCTTCGACGAGGACGGCGCCAACCGCACCGTCCAGGTCGGCGGCGGACTCACCTCGCTGGAGCAGATCAAGGACCTGATGGTCAGCGGGCAGGGCGTCAAGAAGCCCGTGCGCCTCGGTGACGTGGCCTCGGTCAAGGAGCAGGAGGCTCCGGCCGACTCCATCACCCGTACCGACGGCCGTCCCAGCCTCGCCGTGAACGTCACCATGGACCACGACGGCAGCGCCGTCTCCATCTCGAACGCGGTCAAGGACAAGCTGCCCAAGCTGCGTCAGGACCTCGGCTCCGGCGCCACCCTCACGGTCGTCAGCGACCAGGGCCCGGCGGTCTCCAAGTCCATCAAGGGCCTCACCACCGAGGGCGCCCTGGGCCTGGTCTTCGCGGTCCTGGTCATCCTGGTCTTCCTGGCCTCGATCCGCTCGACCCTGGTGACGGCGGTCTCCATCCCGCTGTCGGTGGTCCTCACGCTGATCGTGCTGTGGACCCGGGGTCTCTCCCTCAACATGCTCACCCTCGGCGCGCTGACCATCGCCATCGGCCGGGTCGTCGACGACTCGATCGTGGTCCTGGAGAACATCAAGCGCCACCTCGGCTACGGCGAGGAGCGCCAGGCCGCCATCATCGGCGCGGTCCGCGAGGTGGCCGGCGCGGTCACCTCCTCCACCCTCACCACGGTCGCCGTCTTCCTGCCGATCGGGCTGGTCGGCGGCATGGTGGGCGCCCTGTTCGGCTCGTTCAGCATCACCGTGACGGCCGCGCTGCTCGCCTCCCTGCTGGTCTCGCTGACGGTCGTACCGGTGCTGTCGTACTGGTTCCTGCGCGCTCCGAAGGGCACCCCCGAGGACGCCGCGGAGGCCCGCCGCGAGGCCGAGGCGAAGGAGGCCGACAGCCGGCTCCAGCGTGCCTACGTGCCCGTCCTGCGCTTCGCGACCCGGCGCCGCCTCACCAGCGTGCTGATCGCGATCGTGGTCCTGGTCGTCACGTTCGGCATGGCCGGGCTGCTGAAGACCAACTTCTTCGACCAGGGCGACCAGGAGGTCCTCACCGTCAAGCAGGAGCTGAAGCCGGGCACCAGCCTGGCGGCGACCGACGCGCAGGCGAAGAAGGTCGAGAAGCTGCTCGCCTCCGTCGACGGGGTGAAGGACTACCAGGTCACGGTCGGCTCGTCCGGCTTCATGGCGGCCTTCGGCGGCGGCACCGACACCAACCAGGCGTCGTACTCGGTGATGCTGGACGACGCCAAGTCGTACGACAAGGTGCAGACGGCCATCGAGGACGGTCTGCACAAGCTGCCGGGCATCGGTACGACCACGGTGTCCGCCGGTGACGGCTTCGGCAGCCAGGACCTGAGCGTCGTCGTGAAGGCGGCCGACGGGGACGTGCTGCGCAAGGCCTCGGAGCAGGTCCGGGCCACCGTCGCCAAGCTGGACGACGTCACCGACGTCACCAGCAACCTCTCCCAGAGCGTGCCGCGCATCTCGGTGAAGGCCAACTCCAAGGCCGCGGCGGCCGGGTTCGACGACCAGACGCTGGGCGCCGCCGTCACCCAGGCGGTCAAGGGCACCACCGTCGCGAAGGCGGTCCTCGACGACACCGAGCGGGACGTCGTCGTGAAGTCGGCGAAGCCGGCCGAGACCCTCGCACAGCTGCGCGCCCTCAAGCTGGGCCCGGTGAAGCTGGGCGACATCGCCACCGTGAAGCTGGTGGACGGGCCGGTGTCGATGACCCGGATCGACGGCCGGCGCGCCGCGACCATCACGGCGAAGCCGACCGGTGACAACACCGGCGCGGTCAGCACCCAACTCCAGTCCAAGATCAAGGCGTTGAAGCTCCCGGCGGGGGCGACGGCCTCGATCGGCGGGGTCACCTCGGACCAGGACAGCGCGTTCAAGAACCTGGGCCTGGCGATGCTCGCGGCGATCGCGATCGTCTTCATGCTGCTGGTCGCGACCTTCCGCTCGCTCGTCCAGCCGCTGATCCTGCTGGTCTCCATCCCGTTCGCGGCGACCGGCGCGATCGGCCTGCTGGTCGTCACCGGCACTCCGATGGGCGTCCCCGCGATGATCGGCATGCTGATGCTGATCGGCATCGTGGTGACCAACGCGATCGTGCTGATCGACCTCGTCAACCAGTACCGGCGCCAGGGACACGGCGTGGTCGAAGCGGTCATCGAGGGCGGCCGGCACCGGCTGCGCCCGATCCTGATGACCGCCCTGGCGACCATCTTCGCCCTCCTCCCGATGGCGCTCGGCGTCACCGGCGAAGGCGGCTTCATCGCCCAGCCGCTGGCGGTGGTCGTGATCGGCGGTCTGATCACCTCCACGCTGCTCACCCTGCTGCTGGTGCCGACGCTGTACGCGATGGTCGAACTCCGCAAGGAGCGCCGGGCCAGGAAGCGGGCGGCGAAGCGGGACCCGGGGGCAGCGGACTCTGCCCCGGCGGCCGAGGAGCCGCAGCCCGCAGCCGTGTGACGGTCCCGCGAACGACGGCCGGTTTCCGGAACACCTCCGGGAACCGGCCGTCCGCGTCCGGCCGTTCCGTATGCTGGCGCCGCGAACTGCAGGGCGGGGAAGGGGAGTTTCGGCGTGCCGCTGCACAAGGACGACCCGAGGTCCCTCGGCGGGTACCGGCTGGCCGACCGGCTCGGGGCCGGCGGGATGGGCATCGTCTACTGGGGCCGGTCGCGCTCCGGGCGCGAGGTCGCCGTCAAGGTGGTGCACGCCCAGTACGCCGAGGACCCGGTCTTCCGCGCCCGGTTCCGGCAGGAGATCGAGGCCGCCCGCCGGGTCAGCGGCGCCTTCACCGCCCCCGTCCTGGACGCCGACCCGGACGCGCCGGCCCCCTGGATGGCCACGCAGTACGTGCCAGGCCCCTCCCTCGCCGCCCGTATCCGGTCCCAGGGCGCGCTCCGCGTCACCGAGCTGCGGCCGCTGGCCCTGGGCCTGGTGGAGGCGCTGCGGGACATCCACCGGGCCGGGGTGGTGCACCGGGACCTGAAACCGGGCAACGTCCTGATGGCCGAGGACGGCCCCCGGGTCATCGACTTCGGCATCTCCCGGGCCGCCGAGAACCACAACACCCTGACCGAGACCGGGCAGATGGTCGGCACCCCGCCGTTCATGTCCCCGGAGCAGTTCACGGACGCCCGTACGGTCGGCCCCGCCTCGGACGTCTTCTCGCTCGGCGCGCTGCTGGTGTACTGCGTCACCGGACGCGGCCCCTTCGACGCCGACAGCCCCTATCTGACCGGCTACCGAGTGGTCCACAACGAGCCCGTACTGGACGGGGTCACCGGCCCGTTGCGCGCGGTCCTGGTGCGCTGCCTGGCCAAGGACCCGGCCGCCCGGCCCGAACTGGACGAACTGGCCCGGGAGTTCGCGACGGCCCTGCCGGAGTCGTCCGCCGAACCGCAGACGATGACCCTGCGCCTGCCCTCCGCACGGCCCGGCACCGCCCCGTCCCTCGACACCACCACCCCGCCGGGCACCGGCCACCGCCCGCGCCGCCGCGTCCCCCGGCTGCTGCTGGCCGCGGCCGCGGTGACCGCCATCGCCCTGACCGGATACTTCCTGCCGGGCCCCTGGAACGGCGACGGCGAGGCACGCACCGGCTCCTCGGCGTCCCCCGGATCCCGCTGGGGCACCCTCCCCGACGGCTGGAAGCCCTGGCAGACAACGGTGTCCGCGACCGCCGAGCAGGGGGTGAAGAAGGCGCCGGGCTACGAGGGCGACACCTCGCCCTCCTGCGTCTCCGACGGCTCCTCCGTCTACTGCGGCGGCACCGCCCTCCTGCCCACCCGGGTCGACGCCACCACCGGCCGGACCCTGTGGCGCTCCCCGATCGCACCCGCGGGGATCCCGGCCGACCGCTACATCACCACCGTCCTCGGCGTGGACGACGGCCGGGTCCTCGTCGAACTGCAGGTCACCGACACCAACGGCGCGGGACAGGCGCAGTCCGTCATGGCGCTCGACAGCCGGAACGGCGCGAGGATCTGGTCCCACGCGGTACGCACCGACAGCCTGGGGTCGGCCTACGCCGACGGGGTGACCCTGACCCAGGAGGGCGACGGCAGCGCGGTCACCATCCGCTCGGCGCGCGACGGCAGTGTGCGCAGAACCGTGCCCGTGCCCCAGGGCTGGCTCTGCTCGCTGCTCGCCGTGGGGGACTTTCCCTATGTGGACTGCGGCGATCAGACGGACGGCTCGCACGCCACGAAGTTCTTCGCCGTCGACCCGGCGGACGGGCCGGTGCGCACCCTGAACTCACCCGCCCAGACGGGCAGTTTCGTGGGCACGCTCTCCGGACAGCTGGTCTTCCTGGAGGCCGACGACCAGGACGTCGACAACGGTCCCGACCTGATCTACACCCGCATCGTGCGCGTCGACCCCGACACCGGCAAGCGCACCCTGACGTCCCTGCCCGAGCACTACCGGGGCGGACTGCCCACCCTGGCCCGGGGCACCCTCTACCTCGCCACCTCCAGCGGCCTGGTCACCGCCTTCTCCCCGACGACGGGGGAGAAGCGGTGGAACAGCCACACCACCCTGGAATCGCCGGGCCAGGCCTCGGTGGACGCGAGTGGCCGCACGCTCTTCATGGCCGGCGCGAGCGGGCGGGTGGTCGCGCTGGACACCGCCAAGGGCACCGTGCTGTGGGAGTCCCCCGCCCGCGCCGAGGTGCTGGGCAACAGCGGCCTGCTGCCGACCGTGTGGTTCAACCGGGGCGCCCTGGTCCTCTCCACCTCCGACGGCACGATCTTCACCCTCGACCCGGCCGACCCCGAGCGGAAGCCCGTCTCGGGGTGACCTCGGGTCGTACGGCTACGGGAGCGCCAGCATCCGCTCCAGGGCCAGCTTGGCGAACTTCTCCGTCTCCTTGTCGACCTCGATCCGGTTGACCAGGTTGCCCTCGGCCAGCGACTCCAGGGTCCAGACCAGGTGGGGGAGGTCGATGCGGTTCATGGTGGAGCAGAAGCAGACGGTCTTGTCGAGGAAGACGATCTCCTTGCCCTCGGGAGCGAAACGGTTCGCCAGCCGGCGGACCAGGTTCAGCTCCGTGCCGATCGCCCACTTGGAGCCGGCGGGCGCGGCTTCCAGCGCCTTGATGATGTACTCGGTCGAACCGACGTAGTCGGCCGCGGCCACCACCTCGTGCTTGCACTCCGGGTGCACCAGGACGTTCACCCCGGGGATGCGCTCGCGCACGTCGGCCACCGAGTCCAGGCTGAACCGGCCGTGCACCGAGCAGTGGCCGCGCCACAGGATCATCTTCGCGTCGCGCAACTGGTCGGCGGTGAGGCCGCCGTTCGGCTTGTGCGGGTTGTAGAGCACGCAGTCGTCCAGGGACATGCCCATGTCCCGGACGGCGGTGTTGCGGCCGAGGTGCTGGTCGGGGAGGAAGAGCACCTTCGTGCCCTGCTCGAAGGCCCACTCCAGGGCCCGCTGGGCGTTGGACGAGGTACAGATGGTGCCACCGTGCCTGCCGGTGAACGCCTTGATGTCCGCGGACGAGTTCATGTACGAGACGGGGACGACCTGCTCGGCTATCCCGGCCTCCGTCAGCACGTCCCAGCACTCGGCGACCTGCTCGGCCGTCGCCATGTCGGCCATGGAGCAGCCGGCCGCCAGGTCGGGCAGGACCACCTTCTGGTCCTCCGAGGTCAGGATGTCGGCGGACTCGGCCATGAAGTGCACACCGCAGAAGACGATGTACTCGGCCTCCGGGCGGGCGGCCGCGTCCCGGGCCAGCTTGAAGGAGTCGCCCGTGACGTCGGCGAACTGGATGACCTCGTCGCGCTGGTAGTGGTGGCCGAGCACGAAGACCTTGTCGCCGAGCTTCTCCTTGGCCGCGCGGGCGCGCGCGGCCAGGTCCGGGTCGGACGGCGAGGGCAGGTCGCCGGGACACTCGACGCCCCGCTCGCTCTTCGGGTCGGCCTCACGGCCGAGCAGCAGCAGGGCGAGCGGAGTCGGCTGTACGTCGAGCTCCGTGGTCTGGGCGGTGGTCACGACACGCACCCTTTCTACTTTTCGTCGTTCTGACGTTATCTATCATAACCGCTTCACGTCAGTTTGACGATGCCCATTGTGTCGATGTGACGTGAATCCCGGCGCCGTACGGGAGGGTTGCGGGAGAGTGGCCGCGGGGTGGTTGTGGTGTGGTCGGGGAGTGGTCATCGGGCCGCTGGGCGTGACTTCGGGCATGTGCGAGCATGAAGGAAGAGAAAAACGCGAGAACGCGCATGCCGGCCCGGAATGAAACAGCGGACCCGCCGGTTGCACTCGTCGGCAAGCAGTCTCCGTACAACCCGGGAGAGATGTAGATGTCCGTATCGGACGAGACCAGCACCGCCACCGACGGCATCATCCTGAGTGACGCCGCCGCGGCCAAGGTCAAGGCTTTGCTCGACCAGGAAGGCCGTGACGACCTCGCCCTGCGTGTCGCCGTCCAGCCCGGTGGCTGCTCCGGCCTGCGCTACCAGCTCTTCTTCGACGAGCGTTCCCTCGACGGCGACGTCGTCAAGGACTTCGGTGGCGTCAAGGTCGTGACCGACCGCATGAGCGCTCCCTACCTGGGCGGCGCGTCGATCGACTTCGTCGACACCATCGAGAAGCAGGGCTTCACGATCGACAACCCGAACGCGACCGGCTCCTGCGCCTGCGGCGACTCCTTCAGCTGAGCCGACACGGCCGGCCGAGCCGGCCGGCAAGCGGAACGAAGGCGGCGGCCCCTCCCGGAGGGGCCGCCGCCTTCGTGTGTCCTCGTCCTCAGCCCACCTGCGGGTCGAGCGTGGTCGCCTTCTCCTTAGGGACCGCCCTGCCGTCCGTGCCGACCACCTTCCGGCCGTCCAGCGGCGCCTTGAGATGCACCGTCTGGTGGTACTGCTTGGCGATCATGACGCAGATCTTGTCCGGCCAGGGCGTCTCGGTCACCTTGACCACCACCTGCTCCGAGCCCTCGTCCGCGGTCGCCTTGTAGTCGGCGCACACCCCGCCGGTGAAGGCGACGGTCAGCTCACTGCCGTCGGCCGTGTAACCGTCCACCTTCACGTCCTTCGGGGCCCCCGGGGAGGAGCTCGGCGTCGGTGAGGCGGCGGAGGCCAGGTACTTCGGGTCCACCGCCGGATAGGTGACGGTGTACGAGTCCGCCGCGCCGCGCACCTGGAACAGCCAGGACGGCACCAGCGCCTGCCGGCCGCCGACGGAGTGCGCGGCCAGCCCGAACACCGCGTTCTGGACCACGGCCGAGGAAGCCGAGGAAGCCGAGGAGGCGGACGACGTCGAGGCGGAGCACGGCTGCTCCAGCCGGTCCTTCAGCGGTACGGAACTGGCGCAGCCGCCGATGCCCATCCGGTGGTCGGAGCGGGGCGCCGCGTTCATCAGACCCAGCGTCTTCCCGGCGCTCAGCACCGGATACGTGTCGCCCTTGACCGGCGTCGCCAGCATCCCGTTGCCGCCGACGACCTCGCCCGCCTTGCTGACGGTCAGCCCGGTCGTCCAGCCGTACGTGGGCAGCCCGCCGACCACCGGATCGGCGTTCACCGCCCGCTGGGCGCCCATGACCTGGCTCGCGTCGAGCTTCGCGTCGTCCTGGCCGAGCGCCTTGAGGACCGGGGCGGCAGCCTTCTCCGCGGCGGAGACACTCACCGGGGTTGCGGCCGGCGCCGCCGGATCCTGCGCGCACACCAGGCCGGACTTGCAGTTGTCGGTGCCGGGGGCGTAGCGGCTGTACGTCCAGATGCCCGGGGCGGCCCTGTTCACCTGGAGACTCCCGCCGGAGCCGTCGTTGTCGGTGCCGACCTTCCACACCTGGCCCTCGGCGACCGGCGCCCCCTCGATCCCGAGCGCCTTCGCCAGCGCGGCCACCCGGTCCTTGGAGACCTCGTCGGCCGGCTGGTACACCGCGGCCGAGTCGGGGCCGCCGGGGAGCGTTCCCCCCGCCCTGTAGGTCACTCCGTAGGGGTTGGGCTCGCCCGGGGCGATCCCGTTGCCGCCGGAGGAGTAGCCGTCCAGGGCGAGCGGCGGGGGAGTGGCACCACCGGAGGTGCCGGTCCCGGCCGCCCCGGTACCGCCGCCGGAGCCGCCGCTCGCGGCGAGATAGGCCCCACCGCCGCCGATCAGCAGCACGGCGGCGGCCACGGAGGCGATGACAGCGGGAGACCGACGCCGGGCGGGACGGCCGCCGTCGGCCCCGAACCCCTCGGCACCGGAGAGCGAGGCCACCTCGGACTCGGGCACGACGTCCGGGTCCGGCTCCGACGTTGCGTCCGAGTCGGGGGCCTTCTCCGTCTCCAGGGCTTTTTCCGAGGCGCGGTTCTTCTCCCGCTCCGGCACTGCCTCCGGCTCCGGAGTCGTGTTCGGCGCGGGGGTCGTTTCGGCGGCGGGGCCGGCAGCCGCTCGGGGGGCCTCTGCGGGCTCGGGGGTCGTTTCCGGCTCGGCCTCGGCCGCGGCGCGGGTCGTTTCCGGCTCGGGGTTGCCCGCGGGCTCGGGGGACGCCTCTGTGGCAGGGGGCGCGGTCGGCTCAGGGGTCGCTCGGGGTTCTGCCGGGGTCCGCTCCCCTTCCGGGCGGGCGGTGCTCTCGGCGGGGCCCGTGTCGGGCCTGGCGGCTGCCTTCGGCGACTCCGTGGTGGCCTGGGTCTCCGGGGGCTCCCCGGTGGCACCAGCGGCCGCGTCGTCCTCGTTCTCGGGTCGCTCGCTCTTCACCGCATCGCTCCTTGCCGCGTGTCGTATCCCGCCTCCCCTTCACGGGGGACGGCGATGGGACGCGGGAGGGGAGCGCGCGGTTCCCTGGAAACGCGCCGGGCGCCTCAGTCGCCGTAGTCGGACATCGCGTCCAGCAGCCTGGCGGACTTCTTCGGCACAGTCACCCCGTGGATGAGTGACGGCGGCACCGGCCGGGCATCGCTGTGATCGGGAACCGCCCAGTGCGGGGCCATCCGCGCGCAGTCACCGCGCAGCGACGCAAGGTCGCCGTCGAGGTCGGCCGGAGCGGGGGCGTGGACCTTGAGGTTCGTCATGACCGAACGGTATGCACGTAGGGCGCCGCGAAGAAAGATCTACTATCGGGTAGTTTTGGCACCTTCAGGGCGCCCCCGCCGACCCGGTAGCGTTAACTGTCAATCACGCCTCCCCCTCAGGAGAGTCCCAGCCGTGCGCATCGCAGTCACCGGCTCCATCGCCACCGACCACCTCATGACCTTCCCCGGCCGCTTCGCCGACCAGCTCGTCGCGGACCAGTTGCACACGGTCTCGCTGTCCTTCCTGGTCGACAACCTGGACGTCCGCCGGGGCGGCGTCGGCGCCAACATCGCGTTCGGCATGGGACAGCTCGGCACCCGGCCGGTCCTGGTCGGCGCGGCGGGCTTCGACTTCGACGAGTACCGGGCCTGGCTCGACCGGCACGGCGTCGACACGGACTCCGTGCGCATCTCCGAGACCCTGCACACCGCGCGGTTCGTGTGCACGACCGACGCCGACCACAACCAGATCGGCTCCTTCTACACGGGCGCGATGAGCGAGGCCCGCCTGATCGAGCTGAAGACCGTCGCCGACCGGGTCGGCGGCCTCGACCTGGTGCTCATCGGCGCGGACGACCCCGAGGGCATGCTCCGCCACACGGAGGAGTGCCGGACCCGGGGCATCCCCTTCGCCGCCGACTTCTCCCAGCAGATCGCCCGGATGAACGGCGACGAGATCCGGATACTGCTGGACGGCGCGACCTATCTCTTCTCCAACGAGTACGAGAAGGGCCTGATCGAGACCAAGACCGGCTGGAGCGACGAGGAGATCCTCGGGAAGGTCGGCCACCGGGTCACCACGCTGGGCGCCCGCGGGGTGCGGATCGAGCGGGCCGGCGAGGAGGCCATCGAGGTCGGCTGCCCCGACGAGGAGCGCAAGGCGGACCCGACGGGTGTCGGCGACGCGTTCCGCGCCGGGTTCCTTTCGGGCCTGGCGTGGGGGGTCTCGCTGGAGCGGGCGGCCCAGGTGGGCTGCATGCTGGCGACCCTCGTCATCGAGACGGTCGGCACCCAGGAGTACCAGCTGCGTCGCGGACACTTCATGGAGCGGTTCACGAAGGCGTACGGGGACGAGGCCGCCGAAGAGGTCCGTGGGTATCTGGTCTGAGTCCGGCTCCGGGTGTGGGGGGGCTGGTCGTTCCCCCACTCTCGGCTCCGCTCGGGCGGGGGACCCCCACCGCGGCGGTAGCCGCAAGTCGACACAGCCCCGCGCCCCTGCCGGGGCGCCTCAGCTGATCCGGCGGACCAGGTAGGCCGTTCCTCTTTCCGCCTTCTCCTCTCCCTCGTACTCCTGGCCCCGCATCTCGCACCACGCGGGGATGTCGAGTCGTGCGGCCTCGTCGTCGGACAGGACCCGCACCCTGCCGCCCACCGGCACGCTCCCGATCACCTTCGCCAGTTCGATGACGGGGATCGGGCACCGCTTGCCGAGCGAGTCCACGACCACTTCCTCCGCCTGCTGTACGGTCGCTGCCGGCGCGGGGGCGCCCAACTTCTCCCGCATCCCCGCCACCGCCCCCGGGAGCACCTCCAGGAAGCGGTCGACGTCCGCCTCGGCCGCCCCCGCCGGCAGCGACACCCGCACGTTCCCCTCGCTCAGCACCCCCATCGCCTTGAGCACATGGCTGGGCGTCAGCGTGCTGCTCGTGCAGGACGATCCGGACGACACGGAGAAGCCCTCCCGGTCCAGCTCATGCAGCAATGTCTCGCCGTCGACATAGAGACAGGAGAAGGTGACGATCCCCGGCAGGCGCCGGTCCGCGTCCCCCACCACCTCCACGTCGGGCACCAACTGCGGCACCCGCGCCCGGATCCGCGCCGTCAGCTCCCGCAGTCGTACCGCCTCCTGCTCGGCCTCCGCCCGTACGGCCCGCAGGGACGCGGCCGCCGCGACGATCGCCGGCAGGTTCTCGAAGCCGGGCGCACGGCCCGACTCCCGCTCGTCCGAGGCCCCTTGGTGGGCGAACCGCACCCCCTTGCGCACGACCAGCAGCCCGACCCCGCTCGGCCCGCCCCATTTGTGCGCACTCGCCGTCAGCAGTGACCAGCCGCCCTCGACGCGCCCCCACCCCAGCGACTGCGCCGCGTCCACCAGCAACGGCACCCCGGCCGCCCGGCACACCTCGGCCACCGCCGCCACCGGCTGCACGGTGCCCACTTCGTGGTTGGCCGACTGGAGGCAGGCGAGCGCGGTGTCGGCGCGGAGGGCGGCGGCGTACGACTCGGCGTCCACCGCTCCGGTCCGCCGCACCGGCACCTGGGTCACCTGGCCGCCGTCCGCCTCGAACACCTCCGCCGAATGGAGCACCGAGGAGTGTTCGACGGCTGACACGATCAGGTGACGTCCGACGCGACGACGACCGGCCAACGCCCCGGCGAGACCCGTATGGACGGCCCGGCTGCCGGACGAGGTGAAAGTCAGTTCGTCCACCCGGCAACCGACGGCTTCGGCAGCCGCCTCCCGGGCGGCGTCCAGCAGCATGCGCGCCTTGCGCCCTTCGCGGTACAGCCGGGAAGGATCGGCCCACCCGTCGTCCAGGGCGGCCAACAGCGCCTGACGGGCGACGGGATGAAGGGGAGCGGCCGATGCGGCGTCAAAGTAGGACACACGGCAACGTTAGAACGTTCCTGAGGACAGCCGGCCCAAGGGGCGCGAGGCTGTACCCATCTGCAGCTCAGCTGCGTGGGCGCGACAACCACAACGCACCCGCACCCGTATCGCAAACCGCGACAACCCGAGCTATTGGGCGCCCATTCCCACCCCAACCGAGTGACAGGCGACGCGTATGCCCCCCTCCCCGCGAACCCCTGAATCGCGTCGGCTAGGGTTTGGTCCGCATAAACATCCAAACCCCTGCCCGACGCAGGGCGGCGACCGACCAGCGAGAAGGCCGCAGCCGAACCGCGCGGGCGAGACTCTCGGGAAGGCGCTACGTGAGTCCCAACGGCTCCGACCGCTCGCCGCGGCGCCCGATGCGGCGGAAGCTGCTGCAGGCAATGACCGCGGGCCTGGTCCTTGCGACCGCTACCGGTTGCACATACAAGGACTTCCCCCGCCTTGGTATGCCCACCCCGACCACGGAAGAGGCTCCGCGGATCCTCTCCCTGTGGCAGGGTTCCTGGGCCGCCGCGCTCGCCGTCGGCGTGCTGGTGTGGGGTCTGATCATCTGGAGCGCCATCTTCCACCGGCGCAGCCGCACCAAGATCGAGGTGCCGGCCCAGACCCGGTACAACATGCCGATCGAGGCGCTGTACACGGTGGTTCCGCTCATCATCGTCTCGGTGTTGTTCTACTTCACCGCGCGTGACGAGACGAAGCTGCTCAGCCTCACCGACAAGAAGCCCGACGTCACCGTCAACGTGGTCGGCTTCCAGTGGAGCTGGGGCTTCAACTACATCACGCCCGTCGACGGTGTCACCGGCGACGCGAAGACCGACGCGAACCTGGACGCCATTCCGGACCGGTTCAAGAAGGAGTTCCCGGCCGCCGCCGGTGGCGTCTACGACGTCGGTACTCCGGGTACCAGGAACCCGCAGACCGGCAACCCCGGTCCGACGCTCTGGCTTCCCAAGGGTGAGACCGTCCGCTTCGTCCTCACCTCGCGTGACGTCATCCACTCCTTCTGGGTGGTGCCGTTCCTGATGAAGATGGACGTCATCCCGGGCCACACCAACGCGTTCCAGGTGACTCCCAATCAGGAGGGCACCTTCCTCGGCAAGTGTGCCGAGCTCTGCGGCGTCGACCACTCCCGGATGCTGTTCAACGTGAAGGTCGTCTCGCCCGAGCGTTACCAGCAGCACCTCAAGGACCTCGCCAAGAAGGGGCAGACCGGTTACATTCCCGCCGGCATCGCGCAGACGAGCCACGAGAAGAACCGGGAGACGAACAACCTGTGAGCATCCTCAACGAACCCCAGGGTGCCGCGGCTGAAGGCTCGTACGCTGACGAGCTGCCGGTCAGGCGCAAGCAGCCCGGCAATGTCGTGGTGAAGTGGCTGACGACCACCGACCACAAGACCATCGGAACGCTCTATCTGGTCACGTCGTTCGCGTTCTTCCTGATCGGTGGAGTGATGGCGCTGCTCATGCGCGCCGAACTCGCTCGCCCCGGTCTGCAGATCATGTCGAACGAGCAGTTCAACCAGGCGTTCACGATGCACGGCACGATCATGCTGCTGATGTTCGCGACGCCGCTGTTCGCGGGCTTCACGAACTGGATCATGCCGCTGCAGATCGGGGCGCCGGACGTCGCGTTCCCGCGGCTGAACATGTTCGCCTACTGGCTCTACCTGTTCGGCTCGACCATCGCGGTCGGCGGCTTCCTCACCCCGCAGGGCGCGGCCGACTTCGGCTGGTTCGCCTACTCCCCGCTGTCGGACGCGGTCCGCTCGCCGGGCATCGGCGCCGACATGTGGATCATGGGTCTGGCCTTCTCCGGCTTCGGCACGATCCTCGGCGCGGTCAACTTCATCACCACGATCATCTGCATGCGTGCGCCGGGCATGACCATGTTCCGCATGCCGATCTTCGTGTGGAACGTGCTGCTGACCGCCGTCCTGGTCCTGCTCGCCTTCCCCGTCCTCGCCGCCGCGCTGTTCGCGCTGGAGGCGGATCGGAAATTCGGGGCACATGTCTTCGACGCGGCCAACGGCGGAGCCCTGCTCTGGCAACACCTCTTCTGGTTCTTCGGCCATCCAGAGGTGTACATCATCGCCCTGCCGTTCTTCGGCATCATCTCCGAGGTCATCCCGGTCTTCTCCCGCAAGCCGATGTTCGGCTACATGGGTCTGATCGCGGCGACCATCGCGATCGCCGGTCTCTCCGTCACGGTGTGGGCGCACCACATGTACGTCACCGGCGGTGTGCTGCTGCCGTTCTTCTCCTTCATGACGTTCCTCATCGCCGTACCGACCGGCGTGAAGTTCTTCAACTGGATCGGAACGATGTGGAAGGGGTCACTGAGTTTCGAGACCCCGATGCTCTGGGCCACCGGCTTCCTGATCACCTTCACCTTCGGTGGTCTGACCGGTGTCATCCTGGCCTCGCCGCCGATGGACTTCCACGTGTCCGACTCGTACTTCGTGGTGGCCCACTTCCACTACGTGGTCTTCGGTACGGTCGTCTTCGCGATGTTCTCCGGCTTCCACTTCTGGTGGCCGAAGATGACGGGCAAGATGCTCGACGAACGGCTCGGCAAGATCACCTTCTGGACGCTGTTCATCGGCTTCCACGGCACCTTCCTGGTCCAGCACTGGCTGGGCGCCGAGGGCATGCCGCGCCGGTACGCCGACTACCTGGCGCAGGACGGCTTCACCACGCTGAACACGATCTCGTCGATCAGCTCCTTCCTGCTCGGCCTGTCGATCCTGCCGTTCCTCTACAACGTGTGGAAGACGGCCAAGTACGGCAAGAAGGTCGAGGTCGACGACCCGTGGGGCTACGGCCGTTCGCTGGAGTGGGCGACCTCCTGCCCGCCGCCGCGGCACAACTTCCTCACCCTGCCGCGGATCCGCAGCGAATCCCCGGCGTTCGACCTGCACCACCCTGAGATCGCCGCCCTGGAGCAGCTGGAGCACGGCCAGGCCGTCGCCGCTGTCACGGGCAGCAAGGAGGCCGGCAAGTGAAGATCCAGGGCCGCATGTTCGTGTGGCTGAGCGTCTTCGTGCTCGCCATGGCGATCGTCTATGGCGTGTGGTCGAAGGAGGCGGCCGGAACCACGGCGCTCTTCATGGCCTTCGGCCTGTGCATCATGATCGGCTTCTACCTGGGCTTCACGGCCTCGCGGGTGGACGCCGGTGCCCAGGACAACAAGGAGGCCGACGTCGCGGACGAGGCCGGCGAGGTGGGCTTCTTCAGCCCGCACAGCTGGCAGCCGCTCGCCCTCGGTGTCGGCGGCGCGCTGGCCTTCCTCGGTGTCGCGGTCGGCTGGTGGCTGCTGTACTTCTCGGCGCCCATCATCATGATCGGCCTCTTCGGCTGGGTGTTCGAGTACTACCGCGGTGAGAACCGCACCCAGTAGGCACGCGCCGAGCGCACCGGGAGCCCGGACCCTCTGTCAGGAGGGTCCGGGCTCCCGCTTTTCCGGCCGTTGCCGCCTTCGGCGCAGTGCCGGTCCCCCGTCCGGAGTACCTGGCGTGCCGGTCCGGAAAACGTCTCATAGCGTGACCATATGAGTCACTCTCCGTGCGCCCGTACCGTCGTCAGCTGCACCCTGCTGGTGACCGCCCTCGGCGCGGGCGTCACCGCCTGCGGATCGGACGGCAACCCGCTGTCGGGCAAGCCGTACGACGCGGCGGACCAGGTCTCCTTCAACACCCCCACCGGCGCCGGGAAGCGGGCCGACCCCGACAAGCCGCTGGAGGTCGTCGCCAAGAGCGACGAGGACCGGATCACGGACGTCACGGCCGAGGACGCCACCGGTCGCCTTGTGGCGGGCGAACTCGACGCCGACGGCCGTCGCTGGCACAGCACCTCCCCGCTGGCCGCCAACGCCCACTACACGGTCCAGGTCAGCACCGAGGACGAGGACGGCGCGCCCGGCCGCAAGGTCCTCACCTTCGACACCAGCAAGCCCACCACCCAGCAGCGGCTGAAGGTCACCTTCGGCCCCAAGGCGGGCGAGTACGGCGTCGGCCAGCCCGTCACCGCCCAACTCGACCACGCGGTCAAGGACAAGGCCCAGCGCGCCATCGTGGAGCGCGCCCTCAGGGTCGACTCCGTCCCCGCCGTCGACGGGGCCTGGTACTGGGTGAGCGACAAGGAACTCCACTACCGGCCCAAGGACTACTGGCCCGCCCACGCCACCGTCCAGGTGCACAGCGACCTGGACGGCGTCAGGATCAGCGACCGCCTGTGGGGCGGCGCGGCCGCGCCCCTGAAGCTCACCATCGGCGACAAGCTCCTCGCCGTCACGGACGCCGGCGCCCACCAGATGACCGTGTACAAGAACGACAAGGAGATCAACCAGATCCCCATCACCACCGGCAAGCCGGGCTTCGAGACCCGCAACGGCGTCAAGGTCGTACTGGAGAAGCAGTACTTCGTACGCATGCGCGGCAGCACGGTCGGCATCGCCGAGGGCACCTCGGACTCGTACGACCTCCCGGTCTACTACGCCACCCGGGTGACCTGGTCGGGCGAGTACGTCCACGCCGCACCCTGGTCGGTGGGCTCCCAGGGGTACGCCAACGTCAGCCACGGCTGCACCGGCATGAACACCTCGAACGCCGAGTGGTTCTTCGACACCTTCCACCCGGGCGACCTGGTGAAGGTCGTCAACTCCAACGGCGAGGAGATGGAGCACTTCGGCAACGGCTTCGGCGACTGGAACCTCGCCTGGAAGGACTGGCGCAACGGCAGCGCCCTCGTCAACGGCACCCCGGACGGCCCGAAGCCCCAGGACGCGGCGCGTTTGCAGCCGACGTCAGTGTGAGAAACCAGGGGCGCGGGGCGGTAGCCGATATGCGGCTACCGCCGCGTGGGCGGGACCAGCCACGTGCGGCCCGCACGCGCGAACCCACCGCGCCCCGCCCTCTCCTACGCGCTCTGCAGCCTCCGCTGCCGCAGCAAAGACGCCAGCGCGGCCGCGAACTCCACCGGGTCCACCGGCAGCGTCACAGCCGCGTCCGCACGGCTCCACGTGGCCAGCCACGCGTCCTGCGGCCGCCCGATCAGCAGCAGCACCGGCGGGCAGTTGAACACCTCGTCCTTGATCTGCCGGCACAGCCCCATGCCGCCCAGCGGCACGGCCTCGCCGTCCAGCACGCACACGTCGACGCCGCCCTTGTCCAGCTCGGTGACGACCGCCTGGGGCGTCGCGCACTCCACGAACTCGACGAACGGCACATCGGGAGCCGGCCGCCGGCCCGAGGCCAGCCGTACCTGCTCGCGGGTGTTGGAGTCGTCGCTGTAGACCAGCACCGTGGCGGTCGGCTGCATTGTTCCTCCGATACGCGGGGACGGGAGTCGTCGTACGGACAGGACCGATGCGCCGGATGCTACTCCCCCGAACACCTCGTCAACACCTGTTGGAACACCGCTTCGATGGGCCATCCGGGCAGTACACACGGTGCGGACACCCCGAACGGCACCCCCCGGAGTGAGCGCGAGATAAGCGACCGACATAATGTCGGTCGTGGCGACAGCAACGACAGTAGAAACCGGGCACGCGCACCCGTCGGTCAATCGGCCGAACCTCACCAGCGTCGGAACCATCATCTGGCTGAGTTCCGAGCTGATGTTCTTCGCGGCCCTCTTCGCGATGTACTTCACCCTGCGATCGGTGACCGGTCCGGATCACTGGAAGGAGATGGCGAGCCATCTCAACATTCCGTTCTCCGCGACCAACACCACGATCCTGGTGCTCTCCTCCCTCACCTGCCAGCTCGGCGTGTTCGCCGCCGAGCGCGGGGACGTGAAGAAGCTCCGGGGCTGGTTCATCGTCACCTTCGTGATGGGCGCGATCTTCATCGGCGGCCAGATCTACGAGTACACCAGCCTGGTGAAGGAGGACGGGATCTCGCTCTCCTCCGACCCGTACGGCTCGGTGTTCTACCTGACCACCGGCTTCCACGGGATGCACGTGACGGGCGGCCTCATCGCCTTCCTGTTCGTCCTCGGCCGCACCTACGCGGCGAAGCGCTTCACGCACGAGCAGGCGACCGCGGCCATCGTCGTGTCCTACTACTGGCACTTCGTCGATGTCGTCTGGATCGGCCTTTTCGCCACGATCTACCTGATCAAGTAGCCGGGCCGGCTCCACGCGCTGCAGAAGCGCACAACCCAGAAGCATCGACGCAGAAGATCCTGACACCGGGGTAATCCGTGAAAAAGCTCTCCGCACGACGACGCCATCCGCTGGCGGCGGTCGTCGTCCTACTCTTTGCGCTGGCGGCCACTGGGGGGCTGTACGCCGCGCTCGCGCCCGCGGGCCGGGCGCAGGCCGATGAGACCTCCCAGTCCCTGACCATTGAGGAGGGCAAGAAGCTCTACTCGGTCGGCTGTGCCAGCTGCCACGGCACCGGCGGTCAGGGCTCGTCCGACGGTCCCAGCCTGGTCGGCGTGGGCGCCGCGGCGGTCGACTTCCAGGTCGGCACCGGCCGTATGCCGGCCGCCACCTCGCAGGGCCCGCAGGTCGTCAAGAAGAAGAACATCTACACCCAGGCCCAGATCACCCAGCTCGCGACGTACATCGCCTCGCTGGGCGCCGGTCCCGAGGTGCCCACCAAGGAGCAGTACGGCCCGGGTGGTGCCGACATCGCCGCGGGCGGTGAGCTCTTCCGCACCAACTGCGCGCAGTGCCACAACTTCGTGGGTGCGGGTGGCGCGCTGACCAAGGGCAAGTTCGCGCCGAGCCTGGAAGGCGTCGACCCGAAGCACATCTACGAGGCCATGCAGACGGGCCCGCAGAACATGCCGTCCTTCCCCGACACCACGCTGTCGGAGAAGAACAAGAAGGACATCATCGCGTACCTCGACGCGGTCAACAGCCCCAAGACGGAGAACCCCGGCGGTCTCAACCTGGGCGGCATCGGGCCGGTCAGCGAGGGCCTGTTCGCCTGGATCTTCGGTCTCGGCGCCATGATCGCCGTCGCCGTCTGGGTCGCCGCTCGGACCGCAAAGGCCAAGAAGTCATGAGTAGCCAAGAGATTCCAGAAGAGAACCTGCCCGCTGAGCAGGGCCACGCGCACGGCGCCGTGAGCATCGCGGACGAGAAGGACCCGTTCGCGGACCCCGGTCTGCCGCCTCACGAGCACCGGATCCAGGACATCGACGAGCGGGCCGCCAAGCGGTCCGAGCGCGTCGTGGCCCTGCTGTTCACGGTGTCGATGCTGGCCACCGTCGGCTTCATCGCCTCCTATGTGACGATCCCGAAAGACAAGTCGATCTTCGTCTTCCCGATCGGTCACATCAGCGCGCTGAACTTCGCGCTGGGCCTGACCCTCGGTGTGGCGCTGTTCTGCATCGGCGCGGGCGCGGTCCACTGGGCCCGCACCCTGATGTCCGACGTGGAGGTCGCCGACGAGCGGCACGCCATCTCGGCGCCGCCGGAGGTCAAGGCCAAGGTCCTGGCCGACTTCAAGCAGGGCGCCAAGGAATCGGCGCTCGGCCGGCGCAAGCTGATCCGCAACACCATGTTCGGCGCGCTGACCCTGGTCCCGCTCTCCGGTGTGGTGCTGCTGCGCGACCTCGGCCCGCTGCCCGGCACCTCGCTGCGGCACACGGCGTGGTCGAAGGGCAAGCTGCTCGTCAACATGAACACCAACGAGCCGCTGCGTCCCTCCGACGTCGCCGTCGGCTCGCTGACCTTCGCCAAGCCCGAGGGCGTCGAGGAGTCCCAGGAGGACTTCCAGAACGTGATGGCGAAGGCGGCCCTGATGATCATCCGGCTGCAGCCGGACAACATCAAGGACAAGCGCGAGCTGGAGTGGTCCCACGAGGGCATCGTGGCCTACTCGAAGATCTGCACCCACGTGGGCTGCCCGATCTCGCTGTACGAGCAGCAGACCCACCATGTGCTCTGCCCGTGCCACCAGTCCACCTTCGACCTCTCCGACGGTGCCCGAGTGATCTTCGGCCCGGCCGGTCACGCCCTGCCGCAGCTGCGCATCGGTGTGAGCGAGGAGGGCTACCTCCAGGCGCTCGGCGACTTCGAGGAGCCCGTCGGTCCTGCTTTCTGGGAGCGCGGATGAGCACTACGACCAACGACGAGACCCGCTCACGCGGGAAGGCACCGGCCGGCGAGCGCGTCGCCGACTGGGCCGACGGACGGCTCGGGATCTACTCCCTGGCCAAGTCCAACATGCGCAAGATCTTCCCCGACCACTGGTCGTTCATGTTGGGCGAAGTGTGCCTGTACAGCTTCATCATCATCATCCTCACGGGTGTGTACCTGACGCTGTTCTTCCACCCGTCGATGAACGAGGTGGTGTACCACGGCAGCTACGTCCCGCTCCAGGGACAGATGATGTCCGAGGCGTTCAACTCGACCCTGCACATCTCCTTCGACGTGCGCGGTGGTCTGCTCATCCGGCAGATCCACCACTGGGCCGCGCTGATCTTCCTCGCCGGCATGTTCGTGCACATGATGCGCGTGTTCTTCACCGGCGCGTTCCGCAAGCCGCGTGAGATCAACTGGCTGTTCGGCTTCCTGCTGTTCGTCCTCGGCATGTTCACCGGCTTCACCGGTTACTCGCTCCCGGACGACCTGCTCTCCGGCACCGGTGTCCGCTTCACCGAGGGTGCGATCCTGTCGATGCCGATCGTCGGCTCGTACATCTCGTTCTTCCTCTTCGGCGGGCAGTTCCCCGGCCACGACTTCGTCGCCCGGTTCTACTCGATCCACATCCTGCTGCTGCCGGGCATCATGCTCGGCCTGGTGGTGGGCCACCTGATCCTGGTCTTCTACCACAAGCACACGCAGTTCGCGGGTCCCGGAAAGTCCGAGAAGAACGTCGTCGGCATGCCGCTGCTGCCGGTCTACATGGCCAAGGCCGGAGGCTTCTTCTTCCTGGTCTTCGGTGTCATCGCGGTCATCGCGGCGACCACCCAGATCAACCCGATCTGGGCCATGGGCCCCTACCGTCCGGACCAGGTGTCCACCGGCGCCCAGCCCGACTGGTACATGGGCTTCGCCGAGGGTCTGATCCGTTACATGCCGGGCTGGGAGATCAACTTCTGGGGCCACACCCTGGTCCTGGGCGTCTTCATCCCGCTGGTCCTGTTCGGTGTGGTGCTGGGCGCGATCGCGCTCTACCCGTTCATCGAGTCCTGGGTCACCGGCGACAAGAGCGAGCACCACATCCTGGACCGGCCGCGCAACGCCCCGACCCGCACCGGCTTCGGTGTCGCCTGGGTGACCGTGTACATGATCGGCCTGGTCGGTGGTGGCAACGACCTCTTCGCCACCCACTTCCACCTGTCGATCAACGACGTGACCTGGTTCGTCCGGATCTTCTTCTTCGCCGGACCGGTGATCGCGTTCCTCGTCACCAAGCGGATCTGCCTCGGCCTGCAGCGCCGGGACCGCGAGAAGGTGCTGCACGGTCGTGAGACCGGCATCATCAAGCGGCTGCCGCACGGTGAGTTCATCGAGGTGCACGAGCCGCTCAGCCAGGAGCAGCTGCACACCCTCACGGCCCACCACCAGTACGAGCCGGCCGAGATCGGCGCGGCGGTGGACGAGAACGGTGTCGAGCGCAAGATCAAGGGCTCCGAGAAGCTCCGCGCCAAGCTGAGCAGCGCCTACTACGGCGAGGACAACCAGATCCCGAAGCCCACCGTCGAGGAGTACAAGGAGATCACGAGCGGCCACGGCCACCACTGATCGACCGCGTCGCCACGCCACGGTCGAAGGGCCCCCGTCCGGTGTACGGATGGGGGCCCTTCGCCGTGCCCGGGGCTGGATAGGGTAGGCCTGACACCGTTTTTTGCCGGTACGACGATCAGGAGCGGCCTTATGAGCGCTGTGACCCCCGCTGGAGGCGACATCGCGGCGGGCCGTTCCTGGCCCGAGGTGCTGAACGCGCTGCTCTACGGCCAGGACCAGAGCGCGGACGCGACGGCCTGGGCGATGGACCAGATCATGCGCGGCCAGGCGACCGACGCCCAGATCGCCGGCTTCGTCGTCGCCCTGCGGGCCAAGGGCGAGACGGTGGACGAGATCAACGGCCTGGTCCGCACGATGTACGCGCACGCCAACGTCATCGAGGTACCGGGCCGCACGGTCGACATCGTCGGCACCGGCGGTGACGGCGCCAAAACGGTGAACATCTCCACGATGTCGGCGCTGGTGGTGGCCGGCACCGGGGCGAAGGTCGTCAAGCACGGCAACCGGGCCGCGTCCTCCGCGTCCGGCGCCTCGGACGTGCTGGAGAAGCTCGGCGTCAACCTCGACCTGACCCCGCGGCGGGTGGCCGAGGTCGCCGAGGAGGCCGGCATCACCTTCTGCTTCGCCGTCAAGTTCCACCCGGCGCTGCGCCATGCCGGCGCGGCCCGCGGCCAGCTGGGCATCCGCACGGTGTTCAACATCCTCGGCCCGCTGACCAACCCCGCGCAGGTGCGGTCCCAGGCGGTCGGCGTCGCGGACCCGCGCATGGCACCGGTCGTCGCGGGCGTCTTCGCCGAGCGCGGCAACTCCTCCCTGGTCTTCCGCGGCGACGACGGCCTCGACGAACTGACGACCACCGCCACGTCCCACGTCTGGATCGTCCGCGACGGCAAGGTCACCGAGGAGACCTTCGACCCGCGGGACGCCGGCATCGAGCTGGTCCCGGTGGAGGCGCTGCGCGGCGGCGACCCGTCGTACAACGCGGAGGTCGCGCGCCGGCTGCTGGACGGCGAGACGGGCCCGGTCCGTGACGCGGTCCTGCTGAACTCGGCGGCGGCCCTGGTGGCCCTGGACCCGGGCACCGGAACGCTCGCCGAGCAGATCCGTGCCGGCATGGACAAGGCCGCGGAGTCGATCGACTCGGGCGCGGCCAAGCGGGTGCTGGAGCGCTGGGCGGCGGCCACCAACCGGTAGGCGCCCAACGGAAGAGAGCATGTGGCGCCGGCGCCCTCGGCAGTCCGTCATCCGGACAGGAGTTGCGCGCCGGCGATCACCTCATCTAGTTTTCCACTCAGGTCATGAGTGACAGTCATGAGGCCCCGGCCGACTGTCCGGCAACCCTCCGTCCGTGGCGGGGTGCCCCGGGTGAAGACCAGGCCGTAGGCAGCGAGGTCTGCGGCAAGCGCGGATCCCTCACGCTCTTCTGAATGAGCAAAGCCCAGGGATCCTGGTCATCGAGGGAGTCCCCCGTGAGCAAGCGAATGCGCTAGGGCGTCGAGCCCCCACTTCCGCGCACCCTTTTCCCTTTCTTCCTTCCTCTCACGGGAGTTCCGCCATGTCCGTCTCCACCGCCGCCTCCGCCCAGTCGGTTTGTGCTCCCCTGCCCGTTCTGGGGCGGGATGTCATCGTCCCGCTCGTCACCGGTGGCGAGGTCACCTACGCCGCCCTCGACTACGCGGCCAGCGCCCCCGCCCTCCAGCGTGTCTGGGACGACGTGGCCGCGTACGCGCCCTACTACGGCAGCGTCCACCGCGGCGCCGGCTACCTCTCCCAGCTCTCCACGGACCTCTTCGAGAACGCCCGCCGGACCGTCGCCGAGTTCCTCGACTGCCGTGAGGACGACCAGCTGGTCTTCACCCGCTCGACCACGGACTCCCTGAACCTCCTGGCCCGCGCCCTCCCGGCCGGCTGCCAGGTCTTCGTCTTCGAGACCGAGCACCACGCGAGCCTGCTGCCCTGGCAGGACGCCCGGGTCAGCTACCTCGACGCCCCGCGCACCCCGCGCCAGGCCGTGGAGACCCTGGAGAAGGCCCTCGCCGACCGTGACCCGCACGGCCCGGCCCTGGTCTGCGTCACCGGCGCCTCGAACGTCACCGGCGAGCTGTGGCCGGTCCGTGAGCTGGCCGCCGCCGCGCACGCGCACGGCGCCCGGATCGTCCTGGACGCGGCCCAGCTGGCCCCGCACCACCCGGTGAGCGTCCGCGAGCTGGACGTCGACTGGATCGCCTTCTCCGGCCACAAGCTGTACGCCCCCTTCGGCTCCGGCGTCCTGGCCGGCCGCGCCGACTGGCTGCGGGCGGCCGAGCCGTACCTCGCGGGCGGCGGCGCCAGCCGCAAGGTCACCCGGCGCGCGGACGGGGGAGTGGCCGTGGAGTGGCACGACAGCGCTGCGCGGCACGAGGCGGGCTCCCCGAACGTCATCGGCGCCTACTCGATCGCCGCCGCCTGCAAGGCGCTGACCGAGGCGGGCTTCGACACGCTGGTCGCCCGCGAGCGGCACCTGATCGCCAAGGTCCGGGAGGGCCTCGCCGAGGTGCCCGAGGTCCGTGTCCTGTCCCTCTTCGGCGACGACGCCCCCCGCGTGGGCGTGCTCTCCTTCGTGGTCGAGGGCTGGAACAGCTCCCACTTCGCCGCCGCCCTCTCCGCCGAGTACGGCATCGGCGTCCGCGACGGCCTCTTCTGCGCCCACCCGCTGGTCAGGACCCTGCTGGGCTCCGACCCCCAGACCCAGGGCGAGTGCGGGGCGCCGGAGGCGGCACCGGGCGAGAAGTCCCTCAACGCGATCCGGGTGAGCTTCGGGGCGGGGACGCCCGACGAGCACGTGGAGCGCTTCGCGAACGCCGTGAAGGAACTGGTTGCCCACGGCGCCAAGTGGACGTACCGCACGGAAGAAGGCCGCTGCGTCCCGGCGGTGTGATCAGCGCCCCGCAAGGGGCGCGGGGAACTGCGCGACCAGCCACGACGGACCCGCAGACGACCGCGGTGCGGGCCGGTGGGGGCTGAGCGCGCAGTTCCCCGCGCCCCTGACGGGGCGCTTGGGTGAACGGCGTCCGCTAGCTGTCCAGGCCGATGGCGAACGCGGCCTCCAGGTCGTGCTGGGAGTACGTGCGGAACGCGACGTGCGTGTCCGTGCCCTCCACGCCCTGGATCTTGCTGATCCGGCCCGGGATCACCTCGGCCAGATCCTCGTGCTCGCGCACCCGGACCATGGCGATCAGGTCGTACGTACCGGTGACGGAGAAGACCTCGCTGACGCTGTCCAGCGCGGCGATCTGTTCCGCGATCTCGGGGATCCGGTCCACGCTGGTCTTGATGAGGACGATCGCGGTGATCACGGCTGGTTCTCTCCCTCGGGTGCCGGAGCTGGGGCGGCCTTCACTTTAGTCCCACGGCCGTACCGCACCCACGCGTAGCCGACGCCGAGTCCGAAGCCGACCAGGTGGGCGAGGTAGGCCACGCCGGGGCCGGAGGGGGCCTGGTTCAGGGCGACCCACTGCAGGGCCGCCCAGAAGGGGAGCACCACCCAGGCCGGGAACCGCAGCGGAAGGAAGAAGAGGAACGGCAGAAGACTGGTCACGCGGGCGTTGGGGAACAGGTACAGGAACGCTCCGAGGACCGCCGAGATCGCCCCGGACGCCCCCACCAGCGACTGCTGGGACGTGGCGTTGGCGGCCGCGTAGCCGAGCAATGCGAGGTAGCCGCAGCCGATGTAGAAGAGGGTGAACTCGACGCGGCCCATCCGTTCCTCGGTCATCGCCCCGAAGACGAAGAGGAAGAGCATGTTGCCGAGCAGGTGCACCCAGCTGCCGTGGATGAACAGCGCCGTGGCCGGGGTGAGCACCTCCCGCGCCGGACCGTCGAACAGGTCGGCGGGGACCACCCCCCAGCGCCGGAAGTACGCGCGCTGGGCGGCCGCCAGGGCGTCCCCGGTGCCGTAGGACGGGGTGAAGCCGGACGCCGGGCCGAGCACGAAGATCAGGCAGCACACGGCGATCAGGGTGTACGTCATGGGCGCCGACGTCCCCCTCAGGCTCCGCAGCGTCCGGCCGGCCGTCGTGTTCCAGTTGCCGATCATGGACATAGAGCATGACGTAACGGGATGCACTGGTGCAGATCGCCTCGCCGCCCTGGACGGGGCGGCGTCGAGTACTCGCCAGGCCGTAGGGTAACGAGCCACACGCGTCGGGACGGCGCGTCACGGACACTAGAAGGAAGCGAACAGTCACGATGACGGTTCCCCTGCCGACCGCCACGACGCGGTGGCGCTGCACCCTCTGTGGCAACCTCACGAGGTTCGACGTGACCCGCTCGTCGAAGGTCGTGGAGTACGTGCACCTCGACCTGGCCGGTGAGCCCAAGGTCGAGGAGCGCGAGGTGGTCAGTGAGACCATCGAGTCGGTGCGCTGCCGCTGGTGCAACGCGGTGGACCAGGTGGAACTCGTGGACAGGCCGGGTGCCGACTCCTGAGACCGGGAGGCGGCCCCGCACAGGTGATGGGGTGTGACGGATGGTGGAGACCACAGGCGGGGGGCCGGGCGACGGCACCGCCGAGGTGCTTGACCGTCCGTTGCCCGACGGCGTGCGACGGCGTGTCGTGCAGATCGTGTCGGACGGCTTCGGCGGCCTGACCGTCGCCGAACTGCCGGCTCAACTGCGGCAGTACGCCCGGTTCGCCCCGAACCGGCGGGCCAAGTTCGCCGGCAACGCCATGGCGACCGCGCTGGAGACGGACACCCTTTTCCGGCAGCGGATCGGGGAGAAGCTCAGAGAGGCCCAGCCGGAACTCGCCGGCGCCCTCGACTCCGGCTCACCTCCCCCGGCCGCGGACCCGCTCGATGTGGCGGCCGCGGCCTACGTACTGCGCCCCACGGGCTGGGTGAAGCTGGTGGCGGCGGCCGGCGAGGAGGCCCAGCGGGCCGACGCCGAGCGCGCCGACGAGGAGAGCCGGGCCGAACTGGAGCGGCTGCGCGAGGAGCTGGACCGGGCCCGGGCGCAGACCCGTGCCGACACGGAGCGGCTGCGCGCCGAGCTGGACGCGGCGAAGAAGGAAGCGGAATCGCTTCACCGCAAGCTGCGCGCGGCCCTCAGTGACGTCAAGCGGGGTCAGGCCGCGCTGCGCAAGCTGCAGGGCGAGATGGAGTCGGTGCGCACCGAGGGGCAGGCCCAGGTGTCCGCCGCCGAGAGCGAGGGCCGGCGTCTCAAGGGCCGGCTCGGCGAGGTCGAGGCAGCCCTGGAGGCCAGCCGCCGGGCCGCCCGCGAGGGACGCAGCGTCGAGGACATGAGAGTGCGGCTGCTGCTCGACACCGTCCTGGACGCGGCCCAGGGGCTGCGCCGCGAACTGGCGCTGCCGCCGGTGTCGGTGCGGCCCGCCGAGACCGTGGACGCGGTCGAACCGGGACGAATGACCCCGAAGGACATCGCGGCCCGGGCGCTCTCCGAGAACGACCCGGCCATTCTCAACCAGCTGCTCGCCCTGCCCCAGGCGCACTTGGTCGTCGACGGCTACAACGTGACCAAGACCGGCTATCCGCAGATGCCGTTGGAGAAGCAGCGGCTGCGGCTGCTCGGGCAGCTCTCCCAGCTCGCCGCGCAGACCGGCGCCGAGGTCACCTGTGTCTTCGACGGCGCCGAACTGGCCGCCCCGGTGCTGCTCGCACCGCCGCGCGGGGTCAGGGTCCTCTTCTCCAAGCCAGGTGTCACCGCGGACGAGCTGATCCGCCAGCTGGTGCGCGCCGAGCCGCCGGGCCGTCCGGTGATCGTCGCCTCGACCGACCGCGAGGTCGCCGACGGGGTCGCCAAGGCGGGTGCCCGTCCGGTCGCTTCTGCGATGCTTCTGAAGCGACTGTCCTGAAGGTTCAACGGACATATGCAATGCCCGAATTGACCGAACCGTCACGCAACGTAGCGTCAATCGAGCATTACGGCACGTGAGTTATGTGCAAAGAGTGCGTTGCGTGACCAGTTTTTTCGCTGTTGGGTTTGAACTGATCACGGGGAGGTCACTAGGGTCGGGCCTCGAACCTCCACACGGGTGATCACTCAAACGAAGGAGCCCGTCTCCGTGGCGTCCCATCGTCGACCCAAGCAGCCGAGTCGCGCGCGCGTGACCGTGCTGACCACCGCAGCCGCCGCTGCTGTCGTCCTCAGCGCCAACGCCGCCAACGCGGCACCCAGCGAGAAGCTGAGCAAGGACGAGGTCAAGGCAAAGGTCGACAAGCTCTACGAGGAGGCCGAGCAGGCCACCGAGAAGCTGGACGGAGCCAAGGACAAGCAGCACAAGCTGCAGAAGGAAATCTCCACGATCCAGGACAATGTGGCCCGTGGTCAGGAGGACCTCAACAAGCTGCGGGACAGCCTCGGTTCGCTGGCCACCGCGCAGTACCGCTCCGGCGGCATAGACCCGTCGGTCCAGCTCTTCCTCTCGTCCGACCCGGACGACTACCTCGACAAGGCGTCCACGCTCGACCAGTTGAGCGGCCAGCAGGTCGCGGCCCTGAAGAAGATTCAGGACAAACAGCGCGAACTCGCCCAGGAGCGGGCAGAGGCGACGGACAAGCTCAAGGACCTCTCCGCCACCCGCACCGAGCTGGCCAAGCAGAAGAGCGCCGTCCAGTCCAAGCTCGCCGACGCGCAGAAGCTCCTCAACACCCTGACGGCCAAGGAGAAGGCCGCCCTGGACGCCGAGCAGGCCCAGGCCGCCAGCCGCGCCTCCTCCCGGGTGGACCTCGGCAACACCGGCTCCGCCTCCGGCCGGGCCGCCGCCGCCTTCTCCGCCGCCCAGTCCGTGATCGGCTCGCCGTACGTCTACGGCGCCTCCGGACCGTCCTCCTTCGACTGCTCGGGCCTGACCTCCTGGGCCTACGCCCAGGCCGGCGTCACCATCCCGCGCACCTCCGAGGCCCAGGCCAACGCCGGCACCCGGATCTACAGCCAGAGCGACCTCAAGGTCGGCGACCTGGTCATCTTCTACGGCGACTACCACCACGTCGGTCTCTACGCCGGCAACGGCCAGGTGCTGCACGCCCCGCACACCGGTGCAGTGGTGCGCTACGAGTCGATCGGTGACATGACGTTCGAGTTCGGCGTCCGGATCTGACCCCAGCGGGTTACGGCGACACTCGTACGGCCCAAGATCAACCTCACGGCGCGCCCGAACGGGCGAATCCCGACAACCGAAGATGACCCCACGCCCCGCCGGTGACCTGCGTCAGCGGCGGGGCGTCACGTTGCAATGGCCGTCGAGAGTCTTTGGCCGGGGTGTGGTCGCACGGCTACTGTCTGCCGCGTTTCCTCCGGTGCCGGGGCATCCCCGTCCCCGGCGCCGGAGGAAGCGGTACCCGTCCGCCGGCAGAAGGACCACCGTGGGGTTTCACCGCCGTCTCGCACCGTCCGGGTTCAACCGTGGCGCCGGTGCCGCCATCTGTGCGCTGTCCGCCGCGGCGGCCGCGCTCGGCGCCGCACCCGCGAGCGCGGCCTCGCACGGGCACACCCGCGCCGAGGTGGACCGGCTGTACCAGCAGGCCGAGGAGGCTACCGAGGCCTACAACAGGGCCGACGAGCGGGCCGGTGCGCTGCGCCGCGAGGTGAACGACTCCCAGGACCGCATCGCCCGCCAGCAGCAGCGCGTCAACGCCATGCGGGAGACGCTCGGTTCACTGGCCGGCGCCCAGTACCGCTCCGGCGGCCTCGACCCCACCGTCGCCCTGCTCTTCTCCGACGACCCCGAGGACTACCTCGACCGGGCGTCCCTCCTCGACCGCATCGACGTCCGCCAGGCCGGGCAGCTCAGGGAGCTCCAGGCGGCGATGCGCGAACTCGCCCAGGAACGCAGCGAGGCCACCGGAGAGCTCGCCGAGCTGGAGCGCAGCCGCACGGCGGTCGCCTCCCACAAGGCCACCGTGGAGAAGAAGCTCGCCACGGCCCGCCGGCTGCTCAACACGCTGCCCGCCGCCGACCGCGCCGCCTTCGAACACGCCTCCCGGGGCGACGACCGCGCCGACCTGCCCGATCTCTCCGGCGTCAGCGCCCCCGACGGCCGCGCCGCCGCCGCGGTGGCCGCCGCCCGCGCCGCCCTCGGCAAGCCGTACCTGTGGGGCGCCAGCGGCCCCTCCGGCTTCGACTGCTCGGGCCTGATGCAGTGGTCGTACGCGCACGCCGGCATCCACCTGCCGCGCACCTCGCAGGAGCAGCGCTACGCCGGCCACCAGGTACCGCTCTCCCAGGCGCAACCCGGTGACCTGGTCGTCTACCGCTCCGACGCCAGCCACGTGGGGATGTACGTCGGCAACGGGCAGGTCATCCACGCCCCCTACCCGGGTGCCCCGGTCCGCTACGACCCGGTCGGCATGATGCCCATCTCCTCCGTCACCCGGCCCTGACTTTCCGGCCCCGACCCGTACGATCGGAAAGTGGCTGGTGGCAGGCGGGCGTGGCGCTCAGGAGTGGTGGGACTGTGTCTGCTGCTCCTGCCGCTGACGGGATGCGGCGGCGGGCAGGCGGCGACCGGTTCGGCGATGGCCGAGGTGCAGCAGGTCCTGGACCGGCGTGCGGCCGCCGTCCTCGGCCATGACGAGCGGTCCTACACCGAGACCGGCACCCGGAGCTCGTACGCGAACCTGCGGGCCGTGCCGCTCGCGGACTGGGGCTACCGGCTGACCGCCCTCCACCCGGACGGTGCCCAGGCCACCGCCGAGGCCCGGCTCAGCTACCGCATCCAGGGCTACGACAGGGCCGCGGTCACCACCGACCGCGCCCTGACCCTCAGCCGCACCGCCGACGGCCACTGGTACGTCGCCGCCGACAAACCCGCCGGGAAGTCGGGGCAGCAGCTGTGGGACCAGGGCACCGTGACGGCCGTCCAGGGCGCGCACAGCCTGGTGCTCGGCGTCGGCCAGTCCAGGGGCACCCTGCGGGACTACGCCGGCCTCGCCGACACCGCCGTCCCCGAGGTCTCCAAGGCCTGGGGCACCGAGTGGAGCCGGCGGGTGGTCGTGGTCGTACCCAAGTCGCTGAACGGCATGGCGGGCCTGCTGGGCGCCCCCGCCTCCAACTACCGGGGCATCGCCGCCGTCACCACCGGCGAGGTGGGAGGCTCCGGCCAGGCCCCGGCGGACCGGGTCATCCTCAACCCGGAGGCGTACGCCGTCCTCGGCCCGGTCGGCAAGCAGGTGGTCCTCACCCATGAGACGACCCATGTCGCCACCCGCGCCCACACCTCGGCCGCCACCCCGCTCTGGCTCTCCGAGGGATACGCCGACTGGATCGGCTATCTCGACAGCGGCCGTACGCCCACCGAGGCAGCACCGGAACTGGCCCGCGCCGTGCGGGACGGGGACCTGCCCGAGGACCTTCCGGTGGACAAGGACTTCGGCTTCACCGACGACCCCACCAAGCTGGCCGAGGCCTACGAGGGCGGCTGGCTGGCCTGCCGGATGATCGCCGCCCACTGGGGCGAGGAGCGGCTCGGCGCGTTCTACCGGGCGGTCGGCGCCCACCAGGGCCGCACCGGCGCCGTCGAGGACGCGCTGCGCACGGAACTCGGCACCACCCTGCCGGACTTCACCGCACGCTGGCGCGACTACCTGACGGACCGGCTCGGCGACTGAACCGGCCCGCGCTCAGGAGGGCGCCGAGGTCTCCTTCGCCCGGGCGGCCTGGGCGGGCAGCGGAGCGCCCGGGGCCTCGGTCACCGTGGAGCGCCACAGCTGCCGGGCCGCCGTGACCGTCGCCGCGACCAGCAGGCCGTTGCGCAGGAGCAGCAGGGTGATGCCGTACCAGTCGCTCACCACGACGTGCGAGAAGCCGACCGGGAACTCCAGGACCGTCACGAAGGCGGCCAGGAGGAGCAGGACGGCCGGCAGGGTCATCCGGCCGGCCCGGAAGCAGAGGCAGACGGCGGCCAGGCCCACCAGCCACACCATGTACTGCGGGCTGATCACCCGGCTGGTGACCGTGAACATCAGGACGGCCGTGAAGGCGGCGTCCGCGAGCGTGTGGGACCGGAAGCGGGCCGCGCACAGCCGCCACAGCAGCAGCCAGCCGAAGGCGCACGCGGTCAGCACCAGGGCCGCCGCGCTCACCGCCTTCACCCGCGGGCCGAGGAATTCGATCGAGCCGTAGTTCAGCAGCACCTCGCCCTGCCAGCCGTAGTGCCGGGCGATGTGCAGGACCAGCGCGCCCAGCGACTCCACCTCGGTGCCCCGGTCCCGCTGGAAGGTCAGGAAGGCGAACGCGCCGGGCATGGCCACCGCGAACAGCGCCCCGACCAGGACCGTCGTGACCGCCGCCGACACCCAGGCCCGCCGTCGTACGGCCCCCACCAGGAGCAGCGCCGGCCACACCTTGACCATCGCGCCGAAGCCGGCCAGCGCGCCCATCAGCCGGGGGTGCCGGGCCCCGGCGAGCAGCGCGGCCACCGCGACGGCGGTGACCATCAGGTCGTAGCGGGAGTAGACGGTCGGCCCGAGCAGCGGCACGCCGGGCACCCAGATCCAGGCGCCGCGCAGGGTCCGGCCGGGCCGCCGGCCCGTGTAGAGGAGCAGGGAGAGCACCACCAGGTCGGCCAGGAAGGCCAGCACGAAGAAGGCGGTCGGGTAGTCCAGGAAGGGCAGCAGCCCGGGGGCGAGGATCGCCAGGGCGGCCGCGGGCGGGTACTGCCAGGTGACGTCGTCCAGGGGGAACGTTCCGTGCCGGAGGACCTCGTACCACCCCTGGTAGATCACCGACACGTCGGTCGTGACGTCCGCGCCCGGGAACACGAACACCTTCAGCACGGACAGCAGCAGCGCCAGCCGGGTGGCACCCCAGACGGCCGCCAGCAACGCCAGGGCACGCCTCTCGCCCGTCCTGTCCACCTGAGCCCCTGTCCGTCGCCCTGTGCCTGGAAGTGCGCCACATGATCTCCCGCCGGGCTGTGCGACGGCCATGAAGCACGGCCGAACACACTGTGCGGGTAAGGTCGGCCGCGATGCACAAGACCCTCATCGTGACGAACGACTTCCCGCCCCGGCCGGGCGGCATCCAGGCCTTTCTGCACAACATGGCCCTGCGGCTGGACCCGGAGCGGCTCGTCGTCTACGCGTCCACGTGGAAGCGGAGCCGGGAGGGCTTCGAGGCCACCGCCGCGTTCGACGCGGAGCAGCCCTTCACCGTCGTACGCGACCCTACGACGATGCTGCTGCCCACGCCGGGGGCGACCCGCACGGCGGTCGGACTGCTCCGGGAGCACGGGTGCGCCTCCGTGTGGTTCGGGGCGGCGGCGCCGCTCGGGCTGATGGCGCCGGCGCTGCGGAAGGCGGGGGCACAGCGGCTGGTCGCCACCACCCACGGGCACGAGGCGGGCTGGGCCCAGCTGCCCGCCGCCCGGCAGCTGCTCGGGCGGATCGGCGAGGCGACCGACACGATCACGTATCTCGGCGAGTACACCCGCTCGCGGATCGCCCCCGCGCTCGGTCCGGCCGCGGCCGGGCGGATGGTGCAGCTGCCGCCGGGCGTGGACGAGAAGACGTTCCATCCCGGGTCCGGGGGCGCGGAGGTGCGGGCACGGCTGGGGCTGAGCGACCGGCCGGTGGTCGTGTGCGTGTCGCGGCTGGTGCCGCGCAAGGGGCAGGACACGCTGATCCTCGCGATGCCGCTGATCCTGGCCGCCCAGCCGGACGCGGTGCTGCTGGTCGTGGGCGGCGGGCCGTACGAGAAGGAGCTGCGGCGGCTGGCCCGGGAGACGGGGGTCGAGGCGTCGGTGCGGTTCACGGGGGCCGTGCCGTGGGCCGAGCTGCCCGCGCACTACGGCGCCGGTGACGTGTTCGCGATGCCCTGCCGGACCCGGCGGCGCGGGCTGGACGTGGAAGGGCTCGGGATCGTGTACCTGGAGGCCTCGGCCACCGGGTTGCCGGTGGTGGCGGGGGACTCCGGCGGGGCGCCGGACGCGGTGCTCGACGGGGAGACCGGATGGGTGGTGCGGGGCGGCTCGGTGGAGGAGGCGGCCGAGCGGATCGTCGTGCTGCTGGGGGATGCGGAGCTGCGGCGGCGGATGGGGGAGCGGGGGCGGTCGTGGGTCGAGGAGAGGTGGCGCTGGGACCTCCTTGCGGAGCGGCTGAAGGCGTTGCTCTAGGGGGCTGGGTCGCGGTTCGTCCGCGGATGCGTTGTGGCTGGTCGCGCAGTTCCCCGCGCCCCTGTGGGGCGCGTTGTCACTAAGTCTGTCGCAGGGCCTAGGCGGAACCGGAAAATCCGCACATGCTGCGCGCATGACAGCAAAACTGATGCAGCGTCAGCTGACCAGACGTCACATCCTGGGCATGATCGCCCTCCAGACCGCCGCCGCGGCAGGTCTCACCCGCGTCGGGCTCCAGTCGGCGCAGGCCGCCGAGGAGGCGGCCGCCGTCGACAACGCGCCCGCGATCGTGGTCGGTTCCGGGTACGGCGGGGCCGTGGCCGCGCTCCGGCTCGGACAGGCCGGCGTGCGGACCCTGATGATCGAGATGGGGCAGCTGTGGAACACGGCCGGCTCCGACGGGAAGGTCTTCTGCTCCACCGCCGCCCCGGACAAGAGATCCATGTGGTTCAAGTCCCGCACGGAGGCCCCGCTCGCCAGCTTCCTCTGGCTGGACGTCGTCAACAAGGACATCACGCCCTATCCCGGCGTCCTGGACCGGGTGCACTACGACAACATGTCCGTCTACGTCGGGCGCGGTGTGGGCGGGGGCTCACTGGTCAACGGGGGGATGGCGGTCACCCCGCTCCAGTCGTACTTCACCGAGCAGTTCCCGACCGTGGACGCGAGCGCGATGTACAACACGTACTACCCGCGCGCCCGTTCCATGCTCGGCGTCAACACCGTCGACGCCACCTGGTTCGAGTCGACCGAGTGGTACCGGTTCACCCGGACCTCCAGGAAGGCCGCCGCCAACACCGGCCTCAAGACCACCTTCGTACCCAACGTCTACGACTTCGGGTACATGCAGAAGGAAGCCGCCGGCACCGCCACGAAGTCCGCGCTCGCGCAGGAGGTCATCTACGGCAACAACTACGGCAAGAAGAGCCTCGACAAGACCTACCTCGCCGCCGCCCTCGGCACCGGCAACCTCACCATCCACACCATGGAGAAGGTGCGGTCCATCAGCCGGGCGGGCGACGGGAGCTGGCTGCTCGGCGTCGACCGGATCGACGTGACCGGGGCCGTCGTCGAGACCAAGCAGTACAGCTGCACCTACCTGTTCCTCGGCGGCGGGAGCCTCGGGACCACCGAACTGCTCGTACGGGCCCGCGACACCGGCACGCTGCCCGTGCTCAACGCCAGTGTAGGCGCCGGCTGGAGCACCAACGGCAACACCATGCTCGGGCGCGCCAACCACATCTGGGACACCACCGGCGCCGACCAGGCGACCATGCCGGTGATGGGCATCGACGACTGGGCCAACACCGACAACCCGGTCTTCGCGGAGATCGCCCCGCTGCCCATCGGGTTCGAGACCTGGGTCAGCCTGTACCTGGCGATCACCAAGAACCCGCAACGGGCCTCCTTCACCTACGACGCGGCGAGCGACGGGGTGAAGCTGGGCTGGACCGCGGCCCAGAGCGCGGTCTCGGTCGCCATGGCCAAAAAACTGTTCGACCGGATCAACCTGGCCAACGCCACGATCTACCGGTACGACCTGTTCGGGTCGTCCAGCAAGGTGTTCGCGGACGACTTCTGCTACCACCCGCTGGGCGGCTGCGTGCTGGGCAAGGCGACCGACGACTACGGCCGGGTGAAGGGGTATCCGAAGCTGTACGTCACGGACGGCTCGCTGGTGCCCGGGAACATCGGCGTGAACCCGTTCGTGACCATCACCGCGCTCGCCGAGCGCACGATGGAACGGGTTCTCGCCGAGGACCTGTGAGCGGGGACCTGAGCGGACACCTCGTCAAGTGCCGCTCTACTTCTGGTAGAGGGCCTCGATCTCGTCCGCGTAGTCCTTCGCCACCACATTGCGCTTGAGCTTCAGGGACGGCGTCAGGTGGCCCGACTCCTCCGAGAACTGGGAGGACAGAATGCGGAACTTCCGCACCGATTCCGCCTTCGACACCGCGGCGTTGCCGTCGTCGACGGCGTCCTGGACCGCCGCGATCAGGTCCGGGTCGTCACGCAGCGACGCCGCGGTGGAACCCGACGGCTTTCCGTGCTCGGCCGCCCAGCGGCCCAGGAACTCGTCGTCGATGGTGACCAGCGCACCCACGAACGGCCGCCCGTCGCCGACCACCATGCACTCCGCGACCAGCGCGTGCGCGCGGATGCGGTCCTCGATCACGGCCGGGGCGACGTTCTTGCCGCCCGCGGTGACGATGATCTCCTTCTTGCGGCCGGTGATCCTGAGGTAGCCGTCCTCGTCCAGGGTGCCGATGTCGCCGGTGTGGAACCAGCCGTCGGCCAGCGCCTCGGCGGTCGCGCCGGGGTTGTTCCAGTACTCCCGGAACAGGTGCTCGCCGTGCAGCAGCACCTCGCCGTCGTCCGCGATCCGGATCACCGAGCCGGGCAGCGGCTGGCCGACCGTGCCGATCTTCTGCCGGTCCCAGGGGTTGAACGCGGTCGCGGCACAGGACTCGGTCAGGCCGTAGCCCTCCAGGACCGTGAAGCCGATGCCGCGGAAGAAGTGACCCAGGCGCTCGCCCAGGGGGGCGCCGCCGGAAATCGCGTATTCGCCCCGGCCGCCGAGCACCGCCCGTAGCTTGCTGTAGACGAGTTTGTCGAAGGTCTTGTGCTTGATCTTCAGGCCGAGGGACGCGCCCGACGGCGTGTCCAGCGCCTTGCTGTACGCGATCGCGGTGTCCGCGGCCTTGTCGAAGATCTTGCCCTTGCCGTCCGCCTGCGCCTTGGCGCGCGCCGAGTTGTAGACCTTCTCGAAGACCCGCGGGACGCCGAGGACCAGCGTCGGCCGGAACGCGGCCAGCTCGTCGGTGAGGTTCTTGATGTCCGGGACGCAGCCCAGCTTGATCGGCGCCATCATCGGGGCGATCTGCACGAGCCGGCCGAAGACGTGGGCGAGCGGAAGGAAGAGGAGCACACTGCACTCACCGGTGCGGAACAGCGGACGCAGGCGCTCCACGATGTTGCCGCACTCGGCGAAGAAGTTGCGGTGGGTGAGGACGCACCCCTTGGGACGGCCCGTCGTCCCCGAGGTGTAGACGATGGTCGCCGGGTCGTCCGCCTTCGCCTGCGAGCTGCGCTCCTCGACGGTCGCGTCCGTGACGCCCTGGCCGAGCCGGCCCAGCTCCTCCAGCCCGCCGGCCTCGATCTGCCAGACCTGCTTGAGGGCCGGCAGCGCCTCGCGCACCGACTCGACGGCGGCCACATGGGTGTCGAGTTCGACGACACAGGCGGTCGCGCCGGAGTCGCTGAGGATCCACTGCACCTGCTCCGGCGAGCTGGTCTCGTACACCGGCACGGTGACCGCGCCGGCGCACCAGATCGCGAAGTCGAGGAGCGTCCACTCGTAGCGGGTGCGGGACATCAGGCCGACCCGGTCGCCCGGCTGCACGCCGGAGGCGATGAGGCCCTTGGCGGCCGCGTGCACCTCGGTCAGGAAGGTGGTGGCGGTCACGTCCTGCCAGACTCCGCCGACCTTGCGGGCCATGACGGCGACATCGGGATGCTGCGCGGCGTTTCTGCGGACGATGTCGGTCAGATTGCCGTCCGCGGGGACCTCGTACAAAGCCGGAAGGCTGAACTCGCGCAAGACTGCTGCTCCTCATAGGGCGCCGGCGCCACGACGTTGTGCGATGCGACGGTGCGGTCCAAGGCTCGGGCAGGTACTCAGGGCTTCGCCACGGGCCACATGATCCGTTGGTTGAATTCCTGAGCACGACTGGACTGCCCGGACGTTACCCGTCGGTATGGCTTCTTCGACAGGGGGTCCCGGCGAGATGTTCGGTGCGTCACACAGGTTGGTGTTCCTTCGCGTACGGTAGTCCACGGCTTTAGTGACTGACCAGTAACCCCAGGCCCGGCCACCGCCTGTTCACGTTTGCCGCACAGGCCTACGCTTGATCACCATGGCAGCCACACCCTCCGGCAACCGAACGACCCGCGTCCACGTGGTCAGCGACGTCCACGGCAACGCCCGTGACCTGGCCAGAGCCGGCGACGGCGCCGACGCCCTGATCTGCCTCGGCGACCTGGTCCTCTTCCTCGACTACGCCGACCACTCGCGCGGCATCTTCCCCGACCTGTTCGGCGTCGAGAACGCCGACCGCCTCGTCGAACTCCGCACCGCCCGCCGCTTCGAGGAGGCCCGGGAGCTGGGGGCCCGGCTGTGGGGCGGGATCGGCATGGACCGGGCGACCGCGATCGAGAAGGCGGTGCGCAAGCAGTACGCCGAGATGTTCGCGGCGTTCCCGACCCCGACGTACGCCACCTACGGCAATGTCGACATCCCGCCGCTCTGGCCGGAGTACGCGGGACCGGGCACCACGATCCTCGACGGGCAGCGGGTGGAGATCGGCGGCCGGGTCTTCGGCTTCGTGGGCGGCGGGCTGCGGACGCCGATGCGCACCCCCTACGAGGTCTCCGACGAGGAGTACGCGGCCAAGATCGAGGCGCTCGGCGAGGTCGACGTGCTGTGCACGCACATTCCGCCGGAGGTGCCGGAACTGGTGTACGACACGGTGGCGCGCCGTTTCGAACGGGGCAGCCGGGCGCTGCTCGACGCGATCCGGCGCACCAGGCCGCGTTACTCGCTCTTCGGACATGTCCACCAGCCCCTGGTGAAGCGGATGCGGATCGGGGCCACCGAGTGCGTGAACGTCGGGCACTTCGCCGGTACCGGCCGGCCCTGGGCGCTGGAATGGTGACGACGGCCCCGGACGGGGGTGAAGTCGCCTGGTCGGACGCGCGGTAGCCTTCACGCTGCACACGCGTGCGCACGCTCGCGCACGGAGACCCTTGTACCGGTCTCACCGGCCCGCATCTGGAGGAGCCACGGCGATGGCGGAACACACCAGCTCGAGCATCACGATCGAGGCGGCCCCGGCCGACGTCATGGCGGTGATCGCCGACTTCGCCCGTTACCCGGACTGGACCGGTGAGGTGAAGGAGGCGGAGGTGCTGCAGACCGACGCGAAGGGCCGGGCCGAGCAGGTCCGCCTCGTCATGGACGCGGGTGCGATCAAGGACGACCAGACGCTGGGCTACACGTGGACCGGTGACAACGAGGTGTCCTGGACGCTGGTGAAGTCCCAGATGCTGCGGTCGCTGGACGGGTCGTACCTGCTGAAGCCGGCGGGCGCGGGGGCGACCGAGGTCACCTACTCGCTGACGGTGGACGTGAAGATCCCGATGCTCGGGATGATCAAGCGCAAGGCGGAGAAGGTCATCATCGACCGTGCTCTGGCGGGGCTGAAGAAGAGGGTGGAGTCGGGGGAGAAGTAGGGACACGCCGCGGGGGTACCCGTGGTCTCCCGGGCGCGGGTCCGTCGTGGCCGGCCGCGCAGCTCCCCGCGCCCCTTTCGGGGCGCTGCAGTCGCGTCAGCTCCACAGCTGCGGGCAGGCGTGCCGCCTGGGGCGGCTCGGGTGGGCGCGGGGCCCCCTGCGAGCGCCGGTAAGTGACACCCCCTCCACCGAGCGCCTTCGAGCAAGGTCCGCTTCAGTTACGGTTCACCCTCATGCGCACCATCCTGATCACCGGGCCGGGCGGCAGCGGTCGTACGACCGTCGCCGCGGCCACCGCTCTGCGCGCCGCGGCCGAGGGCACCCCCACCCTCGTCCTCGGCGCCGACCGCACGGACACTCTCGGCGCCGCTCTGGGCGCGGCGACAGGACCGGAGCCCACCCGCCTCACCCCCACCCTCACCGCCTGGCGCCCCGACGCCGCCGCCCGCTTCCGCGAGGACCTCACCGACTTCCAGACCCGCGCCGCGGGCGTCCTCGACCTGCTGGGCGCCTCCCGCCTGGACGCCGAGGAGCTCACCCCGCTGCCCGGCGCCGAGGAGCTGTCCCTGCTGCGCGCCCTGCGCGACGCCGCCCTCTGCGAGCGGTACGAGCTGCTCGTCGTGGACCTCCCGGCCGCCCCGCACGCCCTCGCCCTGCTGGCCCTCCCCGAGGAGCTGCGCCGCTACCTGCGCCGGCTGCTGCCGCCCGAGCGGCAGGCGGCCCGCGCCCTGCGCCCGGTCCTCGGCCGGCTGGCCGGCGTCCCCATGCCCGCCGACTGGCTCTACGAGACGGCCGCCCGCTGGGACGTCGAGCTGGCCGCCGTGGAGGCCGTCCTCGCCGACCGCCGCACCGCCGTGCGCCTGGTCGCGGAGCCCGGCCCGGCCGGCGCCGACGCGGTCCGCACCGCCCGCCTCGGCCTCGCCCTGCGCGGCCTGCACACCGAGGCCCTGGTCGCCAACCGCGTGCTGCCCGAGGACACCCCGCTGCACGGCCTCGTCGCGCAGCAGCGCAAGGCCCTCGACGACTGGGCGGAGACGTTCGACGTCACCGCCGTGCCCCACCTCGGGCACGACCCGCGCGGTACCGAGGACCTCGCGGCTCTCGCCGTGCCCGGCGTCAACATCGCGCCCGCACCGGTCGAGTGGCCCGTCGCCGACCGTATCGAGGAGGACGGCGTCCTCGTCTGGCACATCCCGCTGCCCGGTGCGATACGGGACGGCCTCGACCTCGTCCGGCGCGGCGACGAACTCGTGATCACCGTCGGTGGCTTCCGCCGGATCGTCGCACTGCCGTCGGCCCTGCGCCGGTGCACCGTCGCCGGGGCCGCGCTGCGCGACGGCGAACTTCGGCTGCGCTTCGCGCCGGACCCGGATCTGTGGCCGCGCTGACGGTGAATCCGGTACGCCCGTTCGGGTAACGTCGTAGAGACGAACCGTAGTCAGGAGTCCGTCATGAGCGAAGAGCGCCCCACAGTCGACGCCTCCGAGGCCGCGGACGACGTACGAGTGACCGACGACGACGCCTGGGCCACGGCCTGTGCCGAGGACCTGGAGTCGGAGAAGGCCCGCCGCCGCGCCCAGTACGGCCCCACCCCGGGGTCGGCCGCCGAGGAACTGCGCAAGCTCGTCGACGTCGTCGCCGACAAGCTCTCCGGCATCCAGACCCCGCTCCTCGGGGCGGTCGCCGGGCCCGCCGCCCAGCAGGTGGTCCGGCAGGTCGTGCAGCAGGCGAAGAACGCCGTCGAGCCCGTCATAGAGCGCAACCCCGACGTCTTCGACCACCTGGCCGCGGCCGGCACCGAGCTCCTCGCCGCCTACCGCTCCGCGGTCCAGGCCCAGGAGACCCGCTGGGCCTCCAGCGGCCGGGACAAGGGCGACGACCCTGGCCCCGGCGAACGCATCGACCTCGACTGACAGCCCCCTGAAGGCCCTGCCATCGGGTTCCCGCCTGCCCGGGCGGGCGGATGACGGGAACCCGATGGCGGGCCCTCGGGTACGGTTGGCCGTAGCGGGGCTCGACCGAAACTGAGGGATTCATGGGACTCACCATCGGCGTCGACATCGGCGGCACGAAGATCGCGGCCGGCGTGGTCGATGAGGAAGGCAACATCCTCTCGACCCACAAGGTGCCGACCCCGGGCACGCCCGAGGGCATCGTGGACGCCATTGCTTCCGCCGTAGAGGGTGCGCGCGCCGGGCACGAGATCGTCGGCGTGGGCATCGGTGCCGCCGGCTATGTGAACCGGCAGCGCTCCACGGTCTACTTCGCGCCCAACATCGACTGGCGCCAGGAGCCGTTGAAGGAGAAGGTCGAGGCCCGCGTCGGCCTCCCCGTGGTCGTGGAGAACGACGCCAACGCCGCTGCCTGGGGCGAGTACAAGTTCGGCGCCGGCAAGGGCCACCGCAACGTCATCTGCATCACGCTCGGCACCGGCCTCGGCGGCGGCATCATCATCGGCAACAAGCTGCGCCGCGGGCACTTCGGCGTCGCCGCCGAGTTCGGTCACATCCGGATGGTCCCGGACGGGCTGCTGTGCGGCTGCGGCTCGCAGGGCTGCTGGGAGCAGTACGCCTCCGGCCGCGCCCTCGTCCGCTACGCCAAGCAGCGCGCCAACGCCACCCCCGAGGCCGCCGAGATCCTGCTCGGCCTCGGCGACGGCAGCCCCGACGGCATCGAGGGCAAGCACATCTCCATGGCCGCCCGCCAGGGCGACCCGGTCGCCGTCGACTCCTACCGCGAGCTCGCCCGCTGGGCCGGCGCCGGCCTCGCCGACCTGGCCTCCCTCTTCGACCCCTCCGCCTTCATCGTCGGCGGCGGCCTCTCCGACGAGGGCGAACTGGTCCTGGACCCGATCCGCAAGTCCTACAAGCGCTGGCTGGTAGGCGGCAACTGGCGCCCGGTGGCCGAGGTCATCGCCGCCCAGCTGGGCAACGAGGCAGGCCTGGTGGGCGCCGCGGACCTGGCCCGGGAGCCCGACCCGATCATGTAATCGCCGTCCACGGGTCACACTTCTTCTGGGGGCGCGGGGCGGTGGTCGATATGCGGCTACCGCGCCGCGCGGGCGCGGCCGGCCACGACGAGGCCGGCAGCCGCGCACCTGCCTCGCGCCCCGCCCCATCGGGCGTCCCGACTCCCTCGTGTCGTAAATTGACGGCATGGCAACCGTGTCGCTCCCCAACTCCCACACAGAGCCCGACGGTTCCGCCGTCATCCGCGTCCTCAGCTACAACATCCGCTCCATGCGGGACGACACCCAGGCCCTGGCCCGTGTCATCAAGGCCTGCGCCCCCGACCTGGTCCTGATCCAGGAAGCCCCCCGGTTCTTCCGCTGGCGCAAGAAGCTCGCCCGCCTGGCCGCCGCCTCCGACCTGGTGATCCTCACCGGCGGAGCGACCGCGGCCGGCCCGGCCGTCCTCTGCGACCTGCGCGCCACCGTGGAGCGCACGGAGGACGTGCTCCTGCCCCTCACCCCCGGCCTGCACCGCCGCGGCTTGGCGACCGCCGTCGTCCGCTTCGGCCGCGCCCGCCTCGGCGTCACCAGCTTCCACCTCAGCCTCCAGCAGGAGGAGCGCTACGAGCAGGGCGGCATGCTGCTCGACCGGGTCGCCGGCATGGACGTGGCGCACGCCATCGTCGGCGGCGACCTGAACGACCGCCCCGACGGCCGCACCTTCCGCCGCCTTGCCGACGCCTTCCAGGACTGCCATACCACCGCACCCTGGGGCGGCGAGTTCACCTCCGGGTCCACCGACCCCCACCAGCGCATCGACGCGATCTTCGCGACGAAGGGCATCGAGGTGCTCGGCTGCGGGGTGCCCCTGGGGCAGCCGGGCGTGACCGACGCCGACCTCACCAGGGCGACGGACCACTTGCCCGTCCTGGCCGCGCTCCGGGTGCCCGCGGCCTGAACCGGAGGCGCCGCCGGACGGAGTCCGGCGCAGCCGCCCGAAGCCCGCCAGGCCCCCGGGCCGAGCAGTGCGAGGGCGGCGTCGGGAGGCTCTGGCCATTGCCGGTCCTGGCCGCCCTCAGAATCCCGGCGTCCTGGCAGGGAGCCCCCGGTCTCGGTGAGTCTCAGACCACGGCGCCGCGCCCCGGGCCCTCGTCCTCGTCGTCGTCGGTCTTCATCCGGGTCACCAGGGTGACGAAGCCGCCGAGGAACCCGCCGATCCCCAGCGTCGCCAGCCACCAGGTCATGTCCCAGCCGAGCAGCACCGCGAGCAGGAGCAGGATCGGACCGCCCACCACGCCCAGCCAGGCGAACCTGGCGGTCGTGTCGGAGTCCGGCAGCGGCGGCGGCTCGGGCGGCACGAAGTGCCCCTCGTCGTCATCGTCGAAGTCGTCCTCGGACGGCTCCGGTGCCGTGTAGTCCCGCGGGCCCACCCCGGGCGCGAAGGAGACGGAACTGCCCAGGGGCTGGGCGGGCCGCTGCTCCTCGGCCGCCCCGGGTTCGGCGGCGTCCTCCTCCATGGCCGGCAGCGCCAGATCCTCCACCGGCTTGTAGGGCGAGGCGCCCGGCGGGTCCGGCGGCTCCTCGCCGTACCCCGCGACGATCGCCGCCCAGGCGGCTGCCTCGTCGAAGGGCACCCCCTTCTCGTCCGGCTCGCGGTCCTCGCGGTCGGAGTCGTGCTCAGCCAACTGCGGCCGTCCCTTCCTTGCCGACACTGGGTGCGAGCCGGCCGATGAAGGCGAGGCTCTCCTCGAAGATCCGGTCCGCATCGTGGTCCAACGTCGCCACGTGGTAACTCTGTTCCAGCACTACCTCGGTTACGTCCGTGGAGGACACCCGGCTCAGGATCCGGGCCGAATCCACCGCCGGGACCACATGGTCCCGGGTGCTGCGCAACAGCAGCAGCGGCTGGGTCACCTGCGGAAGCTCGCCGTCCACCCGGCGGAAGAAGTTCCGCAGCGAGTGCGCGGCATGCAGTGGCACCCGGTCGTACCCCACCTCGGCGGCGCCCGGCTTGGCGATGTCACTGGCGATGCCCGGCGTCGTGCGGACGAGGTGCCGGGCCACCGGAAGGGCGTACGCGGACAGACCGTGCACCTTGTTCGCCGGGTTGACGATCACCACGCCGTCCACACCCGTCCCGTTCTTGGCGGCGAGCCGCAGCGCCAGGGCGCCGCCCATGGACAGGCCCGCCACGAACACCTGGGAGCAGCGCTCGCGCAGCAGCCGCAGCTCGCGGTCCACCTCCGCGTACCAGTCCTGCCAGCCGGTGACCTGCATGTCCTCCCAGCGGGTGCCGTGCCCGGGCAGCAGGGGCAGGGCCACGGTCAGGCCGTGTGCCGCATGGTGCTCCGCCCAGGGGCGCAGCGACTGGGGCGAGCCGGTGAAACCGTGGCAGAGCAGGACACCGACCTCCCCGCCGTCATGGCGGTACGGCTCGGCTCCAGGGAGAACCGGCACCTTCGGTCTCCAATTCATGAGAGGGGGCAGGAACTGAGAGAGGCCCGAACGACGACTTCGGATGTCCTTCACCGTACGCGACGGCACTGACACCGACCAGGGTCGTCGGGGCCATTCCCGGCGCTGCGGGTTAAGGTCTCATCGACGGAAACGGGAGGCACTCGGTTGTTGTACGGCGCGATGAAGGTCGCTATCGGGGGACCGCTGAAGGTCACCTTCAGGCCCTGGGTGGAGGGCCTGGAGAACGTCCCGGCCGAGGGCCCGGCGATCCTGGCGAGTAACCACCTGTCCTTCTCGGACTCGTTCTTCCTGCCCGCGGTGCTGGACCGCAAGGTCACCTTCATCGCGAAGGCCGAGTACTTCACCACGCCCGGCGTGAAGGGCCGCCTCACGGCCGCCTTCTTCAAGGGCGTCGGCCAGCTCCCGGTGGACCGCTCCGGCGGGCGCGGCGCCGGTGAGGCGGCGGTGCGGAGCGGCATGGACGTACTGGAGCGCGGCGAGCTGTTCGGCATCTACCCGGAGGGCACCCGCTCGCCGGACGGCCGTCTCTACCGGGGCAAGCCCGGCGGCCTCGCGCGCGTGGCGCTCGCGACGGGCGCCCCGGTCGTCCCGGTCGCCATGATCGACACGGAGAAGATCCAGCCGCCGGGACAGGTGATGCCCAAGCTGATGCGGCCGGGCATCCGGATCGGCAAGCCGCTGGACTTCAGCCGCTACCAGGGCATGGAGCACGACCGGTTCGTGCTGCGCGCGGTGACCGACGAGGTCATGTACGAGATCATGAAGCTCTCCGGCCAGGAGTACGTCGACATCTACGCGACCGCTGCCAAGCGGCAGATCGCGGAGGCCGCCAAGGCCGAGAAGGAGGCGGCGAGGGCCGAGAAGAAGGCCGCCGAGTCCTAGACCGGCGGCAAGGGGGACCGAGGGACCGGGGGACCGGGGGGACTGGGGGAGATGACAAAGCGGGAACGCGTCATACGGATGTCGGTCGAGCTGCCCCTGTGGCGTGCCCTCACCGGCTACCGCGTGCTGACCCTGCTGTACGCGATCGGCCTGTTCGCGTCCGCCTACGACGAGTACGACCGTGCGGGTGTCGCGATCGCCTACTACGCCGTCCTGACCGTCTGGACGCTGGCGACCCTGCCCCGCGTGCAGAGCGCGGCCGCCTGCACCAAGCGCTTCCTCGCAGTCGACCTGGCGATCGCGCTCACCGGCATCGTGCTGACCCCCTGGGTGGTCACCCAGTCGCACATCGACCGCGGCGGCCCGACCCTGCCGTCGATATGGACCGCCGGCTCGGTCCTCGCCTACGCCCTCAAGGGCGGCTGGCGCTGGGCCGCGTTCGCCTCCACGCCGGTCGCCGCCGCCAACCTGGTCGAGCGCGGCCAGCCGGCCCGTGACACCGTCCACAACGTGATCCTGGTCTGGGTCGCCTCCATCGCCATCGGGTACGTCGTCGAGGTGGCCCGCGCCTCCGAGCGCACCCTGGCCCGCGCCCTGGAGATCGAGGCGGCGACCCGGGAGCGGGAGCGGCTCGCCCGGGACATCCACGACAGCGTGCTCCAGGTGCTGGCGATGGTGCAGCGGCGCGGCGCGGTCCTCGGCGGCGAGGCGGCCGCGCTGGGCCGGATGGCGGGGGAGCAGGAGGTGGCGCTGCGCACCCTGGTCTCCGGTGGTCTGGTGCCGCTCTCCCGAGCCTCCGAGGACGCGGCCCAGGGTGCGGTCGTACGCCTCGTCGAGGAGCCGGACGACGCCGGTCCCGTCGACCTGCGCGCGCTGCTCGCGCCGTACGCCGGAGCACGGGTGAGCCTGGCCGAGCCCGGGGCGCCGGTGGAGCTGCCGCCGGGTGCGGCGCGCGAGCTGGCGGCCGCCGTCGGTGCCGCCCTGGACAATGTGCGCAGTCACGCGGGGGACGGGGCGCGGGCCTGGATCCTGGTGGAGGACGAGCCCGGCGAGATCGTGGTGACCGTACGGGACGACGGCCCCGGCATCCCGGAGGGCCGGCTCGCCCAGGCCGAGGGGGAGGGGCGGCTCGGGGTGGCCCAGTCGATCCGGGGGCGGCTGCGCGACCTCGGCGGCAGCGCCGAGCTGTTCTCGACTCCCGGGCAGGGCACGGAAGTAGAGCTGAAGATACCGAAGGTCTCCCTGGGGAAGGCGGAGCGGCGATGAGCATCAGGGTCATGGTGGTCGACGACCACCCCATGTGGCGCGACGCGGTCGCCCGGGATCTGGCCGAGTCCGGTTTCGAGGTGGTCGCCACCGCGGGGGACGGCGAGCAGGCGGTGCGCCGCGCCAAGGCGGCCGCGCCCGACGTCCTCGTCCTGGACCTCAACCTGCCCGCCAAGCCCGGCGTCCAGGTCTGCAAGGAACTCGTCGGCCACAACCCGGCGTTGCGTGTGCTGGTGCTCTCGGCGAGCGGGGAGCACGCCGATGTCCTGGAGGCGGTGAAGTCCGGCGCGACCGGCTACCTCCTGAAGTCGGCCTCGACCGAGGAACTGCTGGACGCGGTCCGCCGAACCGCCGTCGGCGACCCGGTGTTCACGCCGGGCCTCGCCGGTCTGGTGCTCGGCGAGTACCGCCGGCTGGCCTCCGAGCCGGTGCCGGCCGCGGACGCCGGTAGTCCCGACGCGCCCCGGCTCACCGACCGTGAGACCGAGGTGCTGCGGCTGGTCGCCAAGGGCCTGAGCTACAAGCAGATCGCCGAGCGGCTGGTCATCTCGCACCGCACGGTCCAGAACCACGTCCAGAACACCCTCGGCAAGCTCCAGTTGCACAACAGGGTGGAGTTGGTCAGATACGCCATAGAGCGCGGTCTCGACGACGGTCCGGAAGGCGGCTGATCTGATCTTCGCGGCCCGGACGTAAACCAACCGCCCGACAATTCACCGGAATTGCCCTTCCGCGCCCATCCCTGTGTGACCTGGATCACCACTACCGTGAGCCCCACCAGGCAACCGCGGCGAAGGGACATTTCCATGCGGGTCGGAGTACTGACCGGAGGCGGCGACTGCCCCGGGCTCAACGCCGTCATCCGGGGCATCGTCCGCAAGGGCGTGCAGGAGTACGGCTATGACTTCGTCGGCTTCCGGGACGGCTGGCGCGGACCCCTCGAGGGCGACACCGTCCGCCTCGACATCCCCGCCGTGCGCGGCATCCTGCCCCGCGGCGGCACCATCCTCGGCTCCTCGCGGACCAACCCGCTGAAGCAGGAGGACGGCATCCGGCGGATCAAGGACAACCTCGCCAAGCAGGAGGTCCAGGCGCTCATCGCGATCGGCGGCGAGGACACCCTGGGCGTGGCCGCCCGCCTCACCGACGAGTACGGCGTGCCCGTCGTCGGCGTACCGAAGACCATCGACAACGACCTGTCCGCCACCGACTACACCTTCGGCTTCGACACCGCGGTGGGGATCGCCACCGAGGCCATCGACCGGCTGCACACCACCGCCGAGTCGCACATGCGGATCCTGGTCTGCGAGGTGATGGGCCGGCACACCGGCTGGATCGCCCTGCACTCCGGGCTCGCGGGCGGCGCCAACGTCATCCTCATCCCCGAGCAGCGCTTCGACGTCGACCAGGTGTGCGCCTGGATCACGTCCCGGTTCAAGGCGTCGTACGCCCCGATCGTGGTCGTCGCCGAGGGCGCCATGCCGAAGGACGGCGACATGGTGCTCAAGGACGAGTCGCTGGACTCCTTCGGGCACGTGCGGCTCTCCGGGGTCGGCGAGTGGCTGGCCAAGGAGCTGGAGAAGCGCACCGGCAAGGAGGCCAGGACCACCGTCCTCGGGCACATCCAGCGCGGCGGTACGCCCAGCGCCTTCGACCGCTGGCTGGCCACCCGCTTCGGCCTGCACGCCATCGACGCCGTCCGCGACGGCGACTTCGGCAAGATGGTCGCGCTGCGCGGCACCGACATCGTCCGGGTGCCGATCGCGGAGGCCACGGCCCGGCTGAAGACCGTCGACCCGAAGCTGTACGAAGAGGTCGGCGTGTTCTTCGGCTGACCGCCGGATCCCGTCCCCCACGCACCTCGTGGTACGGCCGTCCGCGTGCCGTCACGGTCACCGTGACGGCACGCGCTCTTCCTGGGCGGACCCTGTTGTCCGGACGTCCTGGACTACCGGGCCGGCCGCCGCTCGGAGAACGTGCCGGTGCCGCGCACCTGGCCGATCAGCTCCCGCACCACGGCGGCGCCGTTCAGCGTGAGCACCGACTCGGGGTGGAACTGCACCCCGGCGAACCCCGGCCCCCGTACGGCGTGCACCTCGTCGTTGGCCGCCCGGCTCACCTCCACGCCGTGCGCCGCCAGCTCCCGCGCCGTGTCCTCCTCGCAGCGGGCCACGAAGCTGTTGTAGAAGCCGACCGTCTCCGGGCGCCCGAACAGGTCCACGGTCGTCTGCGCCCCCTGGTAGGGCACTTCCTTCCGCACGATGTCCAGGCCCAGCTCGGCCGCGATCAGCTCGTGTCCCAGGCAGACGCCCAGCACCCCGTGCCGGTGCTCCCGGATCACGGTCGCCGTGAGCTTCCGGAGGAACCGCATCTTCGGATCGTCCAGGTCGGACGGGTCACCGGGCCCCGGGCCCAGCACCACCGGCCCCTCGTGCGCGAGCACCGCCGCCCGCAGCCCGGGCTCGTCGTAACGCCGGACGGTGACGTCGAGCCCGGCCGCCCGCAGCACGTGCGCGAGCATCGCCGTGAAGGTGTCCTCGCCGTCCACCACCAGCGCGTGCCCGGCCAGCTCCCCGGTCCGCTCCTGCATCCGCAGCCAGAACGGCGCCAGCGCGGCCCGGCGCCCGTCCAGCGCGGCCCGCACCCGGGGGTCGTCGGCCAGCCGGGGCCGCGTCCCCTCGGTACGCGGCCGTGCCGGTCGTACCCCTAGAGCCGCGAGGACCCCCGCCGCCTTCGCGTGCGTCTCCGCGACCTCGCCCGCCGGATCCGAGCCGCGCACCAGCGTGGCGCCGACCGGGACCCGCAGCCGGCCCTCCGAGGAGATGTCCGCGGTGCGGATCAGGATGGGGGAGTCCAGGGTCTGGGCGCCGCCGGAGTCCCGGCCGAGCAGGGCCAGCGCACCCGCGTAGTAGCCGCGCCCGACCCCGTCCCGCCCGAGGGGCTCGTAGCGCTCGATCACCCGGCAGGCGTTCTGCACCGGCGAGCCCGTCACGGTCGCCGCGAACATGGTCTCCTTGAGGACCTCCCGCACGTCCAGCGAGGACCGGCCGCGCAGCTCGTACTCCGTGTGCGCGAGGTGGGCCATTTCCTTGAGCCGGGGCCCGACCACCACGCCCCCCATGTCACCCACCGTGCACATCATCTTGAGCTCCTCGTCGACGACCATCGACAGCTCCTCGATCTCCTTGCCGTCGGCGAGGAAGCCGAGCAGATGGTCCGGAGTGGGCCCCTCGGCCGGATAGCGGTACGTCCCGCTGATCGGGTTCATGACCACCGTGCCGCCGGACATCCGGACGTGCACCTCAGGACTGGCGCCGACCAGGGTCCGGTCCCCGGTGTGCACCACGAACGTCCAGTACGCGCCCCGCTCGCCCTCCAGGAGCCGCCGGAACAGCGCGAGCGCGTCGGCCCGGCCGAAGTCCGGGATCCGGCCCCGGTACGTCCGCCGGATCACGAAGTTCGCGCCCTCGCCCCGGCCGATCTCCTCGCGCAGCACCCGGCCGACGATCTCCCCGTACTCCTCGTCGTCGACGTCGAAGCCCCCGTCCTCGACCCGCACCGCGTGCCCGGGCAGCTGGGCCAGGGCGTCCGCCAGCGGCAGGGTGTGGGTCTCCTCGGGGGTGAGGACCAGCAGGGGCGTGCCGTCGTCGCGGACGTCGAAGCCGCGCTCGCGGATCTGGCGGAAGGGCACCAGGGCGAGCCCCTCCTCGGGCAGTGCGGCCAGCCGGTCGCGGTCGGTGACCGGGCCGAGCAGCACCTCCACCGTGCTCTCGTCGTGGCCTGGGGTACGGCGGCGGAGCAGGGCGAACGGGCGGTCGTCGTGGAGCAGCTGGGTCAGGTCCATGATTCCTCTGCGATCCCTTGCAGGTGGAGAGGAACGGCCCCGGAAACGCCGAAGGCCGCCCTCTGGGCGGCCTTCGCGAAGTCTTGCGTACGCGCAGTCAGTGGGCCGCCGGAGAAGCGGTCCACCACCAGTTCTGGGTCGAAAGCGCGAACATGCGCATACCGTACCGCACCCCGCCCTCCGTCCACAGGACAATCACTCCGTCTCACCAGTCGAGCCAGGGGAAAAACAGTCGACACGACCCCGTAATGTTTACGGGGTGACAGTGAACGCTAAGACCGGCCCGAGCGCCGGCAACACCTGGCGAGACCTGCCCGCGGCGCAGCAGCCCGAGTACCCCGACCCCGAGGCTCTGCGCGCAGTCGTTGCGGAGCTGGAGTCGTATCCGCCGCTCGTCTTCGCGGGCGAGTGCGACCAGCTGCGCGCCCGGATGGCGGCGGTCGCCAAGGGAGAGGCGTTCCTCCTCCAGGGCGGCGACTGCGCCGAGGCCTTCGACGCGGTGTCGGCCGACCACATCCGCAACAAGCTCAAGACCCTCCTGCAGATGGGCGCCGTGCTGACGTACGCCGCGTCCGTCCCGGTGGTGAAGGTGGGCCGGATCGCCGGCCAGTACAGCAAGCCGCGCTCCAAGTCGACCGAGACCCGTGACGGGGTGACGCTGCCGACCTACCGGGGCGACTCCGTCAACGGCTTCGCGTTCGACGAGGCCTCCCGCGTCCCGGACCCCGAGCGGCTGAAGCGGATGTACAACGCGTCCGCCTCCACGCTGAACCTGGTGCGTGCCTTCACCACCGGCGGTTACGCGGACCTGCGCCAGGTGCACGCCTGGAACCAGGACTTCGTGAAGTCCTCCCCGTCGGGCCAGCGCTACGAGCAGCTCGCCCGCGAGATCGACAACGCGCTGAACTTCATGCGGGCCTGCGGCGCGGAGCCCGAGGAGTTCAAGACGGTCGAGTTCTTCTCCTCGCACGAGGCGCTGCTGCTGGACTACGAGTCCGCCCTGACCAGGGTCGACTCCCGCACCGGCAAGCTGTACGACGTCTCTGCGCACATGGTGTGGATCGGTGAGCGCACCCGGCAGCTGGACGGCGCGCACATCGAGTTCGCCTCGAAGATCCGCAACCCGATCGGTCTCAAGCTCGGCCCCACGACCACGGCCGAGGACGCGCTGAAGTACATCGACCGCCTCGACCCGGACCGCGAGCCGGGCCGGCTGACCTTCGTCGTCCGGATGGGCGCCGACAAGGTCCGCGACAAGCTCCCCGAGCTGGTCGAGAAGGTCACCGCCTCGGGCGCCACCGTCGCCTGGATCACCGACCCGATGCACGGCAACACGTACGAGGCGGCCTCCGGCCACAAGACCCGCCGCTTCGACGACGTGCTCGACGAGGTCAAGGGCTTCTTCGAGGTCCACAAGACGCTCGGCACCCACCCGGGCGGCATCCATGTCGAGCTCACCGGTGACGATGTCACCGAGTGCGTGGGCGGCGGCGACGAGATCTTCGTCGACGACCTGCACCAGCGTTACGAGACGGCCTGCGACCCGCGCCTGAACCGCAGCCAGTCCCTCGACCTGGCGTTCCTGGTCGCGGAGATGTACCGCGACCAGTAGGCGGCCTCGCGGGGAGTCTTGCGGGAAGTGGGGCGCGGATCACATGCGATCCGCGCCCCACTCCACTTTTGCACTCGCCGGGTGATGGGTAAGGTTAGGTTTGCCTCACCGACCAATCGGGACGGCACCACTGATCGATCCCGGCGGGAGGTGAATCCGCGTGTACGTCTGCAGCTGTTTCGGGGTGACCGAAGCGCAGGTCAAGCAGCACGCGGAGGGCGGGGCCTGTACTCCTCGCCAGATAGCGTCCGCCTGCAAGGCGGGCACGGACTGCGGTTCGTGCGTCCGTCGCATCCAGGCGATTCTCGGCCGGGGCGCCTGCCCCCGCCGTGAGCAGGCCGACCAGGGCCGCCCGGTGCTCTCCGCCGATCTCTCGGATCTCTCGGAGTACGACGCGCTCGACGAAGCCGCGTGACTCAGCTGCTCTCGGGCTGCTCGATGATCTGCGAGATGTAGAGCGCCTCGCCGAGCTTCTCCACCAGGTCCAGCTGGGTGTCGAGGTAGTCGATGTGGTGCTCCTCGTCCTCCAGGATGGACTCGAAGATGTTCGCGGACGTGATGTCGCCCTTCTCGCGCATCACCTTGATCCCGCGCTTGAGGCGGTCGATGGCCTCCACCTCGACCTGCCTGTCCGCCTCGAACATCTCCTTGACGGTCTGCCCCACCCGCACGTGGAAGAGCCGCTGGTAGTTGGGCAGCCCCTCCAGGAACAGAATCCGGTCGGTGAGCACCTCGGCGTGCTTCATCTCGTCGAACGACTCGTGCCGGGTGTACTTCGCGAGCTTGTACCAGCCGAAGTTCTCCTGCATCTTCGCGTGCAGGAAGTACTGGTTGATCGCGGTGAGCTCACCCGTGAGCTGCTCGTTGAGGAATTCGATGACCTCGGGGTCGCCCTGCATCGCAGAGGCTCCTTCCGCATGGGTACGTGGGGGACGCACTGGGTGTGTGCGGCGCATGATTGCACCGGCACAGAAGATCGTCCAGTAAGTGCGTACTTAGTAAGTAAGGGCACGCTTGGCGCCAGTTGACCTATTTGCTGATCTTTGAGAGATATGCGTGGTCAGATGCACCGTCCGTGGTCTGTCAGGATGGAAGGCATGGGTCATCCGGTGGAACACGCGTCGAGGGAAGCCGCGGGAGCCGGGCTTCCGCCGGGACAGCGGCTGCAGCGCGGCTGGCCTGTCACCCACTACGGTCCGGTGCCCAAGTTCCGTCCCGAGCGCTGGGAGTTCAGGGTCTTCGGCGCCACCGCCGACGCGGGCCCGCACACCTGGAACCACGAGCAGTTCACGGCCCTGCCGTACACCACCGTGGTCGCCGATCTGCACTGCGTGACCAAGTTCAGCATGCTGGGCGCCGAGTGGGGCGGGGTCCCGGCGTGGACCGTCCTGGAGCTCGCGCCGCCCGCTCCCGATGTCACCCATGTGATGGTGTGGGCGGAGTACGGCTTCAGCTCCAACCTGCGCCTCACGGACTTCGCCGGCGACCGCACGATCTTCGCCACCCACAAGGACGGCGAACTCCTCACCGCCGAGCACGGCTTCCCGGTGCGCCTGGTCGTCCCCCAGCTGTACGCCTGGAAGGGCCCCAAGTGGGTCCGCGGCATCGAGTACATGACCGCCGACCGGCGCGGCTTCTGGGAGGAGCGCGGCTACCACAACCTCGGCGACCCCTGGAAGGAGCAGCGCTACTCCTACCAGGAGGAGCCGGGGGACGGTCCGGAACTCTGAGTTCCCGGGGCCGGGTCAGTGGTGGTACCGGTGCACCACCGCGTGTCCCTTGCCCCGGCCGATCGTCCACTTGTTGACCGGTGTCGTCACCACGAACGCGATCACCAGCGAGACGGCCAGCGAGACCCAGAACAGCGCGTCACCCAGCTGGGCGTCCATCGCGGCCGGCCAGACCAGGATCGTGCCGTTGTCGATCAGCTCCATCACGGCGATCGAGAGGGTGTCCGCGGCCAGCGCCACCCGCAGCGCGGTGCGCAGGTCGACGCCCGCGCTCAGTACTCCGCGCATGGTGAGCGAGTAGCCGAAGAAGAACGCCAGCACGATCGCCAGCAGCGTGGTCGGCAGGTTCCCCCAGCCGAAGGCCGTGCCGACGACCATGCCGAGCACCTCCCCGATGGCGCAGCCGGTGAGGCAGTGCAGGGTCGCCTGGACGGCCATGGCCCAGGAGGCGCCGGCGGGCCCGTGCGTGGCGTGTGTCCCGTGTGCTTCGTGGTGCGTGTGGGGCTGTTCCGCGTGCCCGTGGTGCTCGTCGTGTCCGTCGTGCTCGTGAAGGGTGTGGTCGTGGTCCATGACTGATCCCCGGTGTCAGGTGCGGATCCCTCTTGAGACAACGATATATACCCCCCTGGGGTATTCCCGTGAAGGCTTCGGGCTCGTTCCGGTAACCGGCGGCACATTCCGTGCCCAGAGCGCTACGCTGAGATCCTTGCCTGGCGGGAGACACACCGGGCAAAGACGGATCCAAGGGGCCCTTGGGGTTCCGCTTGTGGTCCGGTTCGGGGGCGAGCGGTCGGGGGACGACGGTGGGGCTGTTCGGAGAGCGGCATACCTTCATGGGCGGGCTCGGTCCGGGGGACCGGGAGGCACTGGCGGGACTCGGCACCCGGCACGAGTATCCGCCGTACGACACGGTCATCGCGGAAGGCGACCGGACCACGTTCGCGGTGGTCCTGCTCAGCGGCTGGTGCACGGTGTGGACACCCACCGAGCGCGGCGGCCGGCTGATCCTGGCCCTGAGGCGGGCCGGTGAGGTCGTCGGCGACATGGCGGCGCTCGACGGCCGCCCGCGCAGCGCCTCGGTGAGCACCCTGGGCCCGGTCACCGGCCTGGTCATACCCGGCGAGCGGTTACGACGGTTTCTCGCCGCCCGGCCGCGTGCCAACGCGCTGATGACGATCCAGCTCACCGAGCGGCTGCGCAGCGCGGACCACGAGCGCCGGGCCCTGGCCTCCATGACCGTGCTGCAGCGGCTCGCCGAACGCCTCGTCGAACTCGCCGACCGCACCGGCCGCCTGGAGAACGAGGCCGTGACCATCCGGCTGCCCCTCGCCCAGCACGAACTGGCCGCCTCGGTGGGTTCCACCCGCGAGGCCGTCGCCAAGGCCCTGCGCCTGTTACGCGAACAGGGCCTGGTCCGCACCGGCCCCGGCACCCTGGCCGTCGCCGACCTGGACCCGCTCCGCCTGCTCGCCGCCGGACAACCACACGGCACGGAGACCTGACAAGCGCCGAGTCCCGCGCTGTGTAAACGGCTACAGCGGCGACCGGCCGGCTCCGCGAGCATCGCACCGGAGGCGCCGGTGGCCCGGCGGGACGGCAGGGAGGAGAAAACGATGGAGGGGGAAGCCGCCTACGGCTTCATCGTCAATGTGGACGCACAAGGCTCGGGACTGCTGACTGACACCGAGAAACCCGAGATGCGGCGCAGACTCTACGACGTCACGGGCACCGCCTTCGAACAGGCCGGCATCCGGCCGCCGCGCCTCTACCAGGAGGACCGGGGCGACGGCATCCTCGGCGTACTGGCGCCCGACGTGCCGCCCGTCAGGGTCCTCGGAGAATGGGTGGAACACCTCCACCAGAACCTGCGGGAGAGCAACCGGCACCTCAGCAAACCGCTGCGGCTCCGCGTCGGCCTGCACATCGGCCGGGTCACCGCCGACGCCCACGGCCGCTCCGGACGCGCCGTCGACCTCGCCTGCCGGCTGGCCGACTGCGCTGTCGCGAAGGCGGTCCTGAAGGCGGCGGACGGCGCACCCATGGTGGTGGTCGCCTCCGACCGGGTGCACGAGGACTTCATCCTGCCCGGCGGGCGCTGGGTGGACCCCGAGCACTACCGCCGGCACGACGTCGACCTCAAGGAGGGCCGCACCACCGCCTGGTTCATGGTCCCCGGACGGTCCCGGCCGCCCGAGCCGCATGAGGAGCAGGGGCCGGACGCGGCCGACGGGCCGGACGATCCGGAAGGGCCGGCGGGGGGCAACCCGCCGCGGACGCCGGCACCCAAGGACACCGGGAGCGGCGTCGTCCAGAACATCAACCAGCACGGCACCGGCAGGATCGTCGTCGGCGGCACCATCGACACCATCGACTTTTCCGACGGCGGTGACCGGTGAACGCGCAGAACCCCCCGCCGCCCCAGGCCGGTCCGAAACCGCAGCCCCAGCCGCAGCAGAAGGCCGAGCCGGACAAGCCGGCAGGCGCCGAGTCCGGCGGCGCGACCGAATCGGAGAAGGCGGACGTCATCGGCGGCTCCGCCGCCAACCCGCTCGGCGAGGAGGCCCTGCCCGGGGCCGCGGCCGCCGCCTCCCGGATCTACCGCTCCACCGTGAACCAGCACGGCTCCGGCACCCTCATCAGCTCCGGATCCGTCGGCACCATGAACTTCTACAGCCGGCAGACGCAGACCGCGGAACGCCTGCTCGCCGGCCCGCTCCCGGAGGACGAACTGCGCAGGCTGCGCCGGGTCTTCCAGGAACCGGCGGACTACGACGACCACCGCGGGCAACTGCGCGGCGGCCGCCTCCTGGTGCTGTACGGCCAGCCCGGTACCGGCCGCGCCTACACCGCCCTGTCCCTGCTCGACGACCTCACCCGCGGCCAGGTCTCCCGGCTCGACCCGCGCACCGACCTGGACCGGCTGGACGACGAGCAGATCCACGACGGCCACGGCTACGCCCTGGAACCCAGCGCCACCGGACTGCCGGACGAGACCGGTCTCGACCGGCTCTGCGAACTGCTCGGCAGGAAGGAGGCGTACGCCGTCCTGCTGGCCACCCCCGAACCCGGTGACGTCCTCTCCCGAGGCGGCCGCTACTACCGCCTCCACACCCCGGCCGCCCAGACCGCCGTACTCGAAGGCCATCTCGCCGTCGAACTCGCGGACTCGGGCCCCGAGCTGTACGAACGGGCCCGGGCGACCGCCCTCGACCCCGACGTCCTGGAGGCACGCGGACTCGACGAGTTACGGCCGGCGGAGGCCGCCCGCTTCGCGCGGCTCCTCGCCCGGCACACCAGGGACGAGCTCACGCACGAGGAACTCCTCGCCGAGTGCCGCAGGTTCGCCGAGAGCCAGGCCGCCGAATGGTTCGCCGGCGGGATCCGCTCCGAGACCCCCGAGCGGCTGCGGGACGCGGCCTACCGGATCGCCGTCGCCGTACTGGAGGGCGCCTCGCTCAGCGCCGTCGCCGAGGCCGCCGAGGTGCTCGCCTGGGAACTGGCCGTCACCGTCGACCCGGAGGCCACCCCCGGCCGGCCGCTGTTCAGCGACGGCGTCGACGCCCGGCTGGTCTCCGCCCGCGCGGTCGCCGAACTCGGCACCGAGGAGGTCGGCACCGAGGAGGTGCCGGTCCGCACCGTCCGGTTCGGCGGCGAGGCCCTCGCCCCGGCCGTCCTCGGCCATCTCTGGCAGCACCGGCACAACGCGCGCGGACCCGTGCTGCGCTGGCTGGCCGGACTCTGCGAGGACACCAGGCCGCAGGTGTGGGTACGGGCCGCCGTGGCGGCCGGTCAGCTGTGCCGCCTCGACCTCTCGCACACCGTGCACGAACTGGTCCAGCCCATGGCCCAGTCCGAGCGGGCCCGCCGTCGGCTGTTCGCCGCGACCGTGCTCGACGTCGCCGTGCGCTCCCCGGAGGTCGGCACCGCCGTCCGCGCCCTGGCCGGCTCCTGGGCCCGCTACGGCGACGAGCAGCTGCGCTGGACCGCCGGGGCCGTGCTCGGCCGGGGCCGGGCCACGGACACCGTCCGCGAGTCGCTCGACCTGCTCGGCGGGATCGGCGTCTGGGACGAGGGCAGACTGCGGGCCGAAGCGGCCGTCCAGGTCGCCCACTTCGCCGGCGCCCACCCCGAGCCCGGGACCCTGCGCAGGATCCGCGCCTGGCTCTCCGACGAACGCCGGACCCAGCAGGACCTCGGCCTGCAGAGCACGGTCTACCTCGCCGCCATCCCCGTCGTCGACCTCTGGAACCAGCACGAGGAGCTGGAGGGCTACGGCGACTGGCCGCTGATGCTGGCCCTGGCCACCGTCCGGCCCGCCCTCGCCGCGGAACTCGCCGGGCTCCTGTGGACCGCGCTGCAGACCCCACGGTCGTACGAGGCGGCGATCGAGACCGTCTCCGACTGGCTGCGTGACTCGGCCGACCAGCCCTGGGCCGACCGGCTGGAGCGGTTCCTGCCGCTCCTCGTGCACACCCACGACGACCGCAACCGGCTGCTCGGCCTGATCAAGGAACTGACCGAAGACCCCGACCAACCACTGAACGACCAGCAGGTCCGCCGCCTGTGGGGCGCGGTCCAGGGAGCGAGTACACCATGACGCACAACCAGTGGGGGCAGCCGTGGCCGCCTCAGGACGAGGAGTTCGCCCTTCCGCACGACCTCAGAGGCCCCTTCGTCCGCGAGTTCGCCCCACAGACCACCTACCGGCACCGCAACAGCCAGGTCGCCTCGGTGCTCTACTACAAGAACGGCGGGCACAGCGTCATCACCGTGCGCGGCGCGGAGCACCACAACAAGCCGCTGATGGGCAAGCCCACCTCGGTGTGCTGGATCGCCCGCGGCCAGCACCAGGTCTCCTTCCAGCTGGAACTGCCCACCTACGGCGACCGCTCCCGGTTCCGGGCGGGCGCGGACGTCAACTGGGAGGTGCAGGACTTCTACCAGGCCGCCGAGAAGCGCGTGGTCGACGTCGAGCGCATGCTGCGCCCCTCGCTGGAGGCCCGGCTGCGCGGGCTGAGCCGCCGCTACAGCCTGGACTCGGCCCAGCAGGTCGACGAGGCGATCCAGGACGAGCTGGCCAGCGGCCGGTGGAGCGACTTCGGGGCCGACCTCGGCCTCGCCACCCAGGTGTTCGTCCGGATCGACCTCGGCCAGGCGGCCGCCGACTACCAGGCGCAGATGGTCGCGGTGGAGAAGGGCGGCGTGGTCCAGGAGGCCATCGACAACGTCAACAAGGCGCGGATCGCCGCCAACCTGGAAGACGCCCAGAAGCTGATCACGGCCGGCGAGACCGTCCAGTACGCCCATATGCTCGCCTCGGACCCGAGCCGCGCGCACGAGATCCTCGGTGTGCTCCAGCAGCAGGCCCGCGAACAGCGCCAGGGCGCCCTGGACTACCTGACCAACCTGATCAACCAGGGCGTGGTGCAGCGCCACCAGATCGACGACCAGGTCCAGGCCCTCATCGACTTCAGCCGCACGGTCTCCACCGGAGTCTTCCCGAACGGCCTGCCGCAGGCCCCGACCTCGCTGCCGATCCCGCCGATGCCGCCCGCACCGCCGCTGCTCCCGGCCGACGCGCCCCCGCCGATCCCGCCCGCGCCGCCGGTGTCCCCGGTGGACACCATCCCCGGAGAGGGGACGGGGGTGGAGGACGACTCCAGCCCCGAGGCGCGCCGATGACCCCAGGCGACCCCGACCCCGCCTCCGAAGCCGCCGCGCACTATGTCGCCGAACGGCTGCTGCTCACCGTGCGCGAGGACCTGGGCAGGGCGGACGTGAAGGCGTCCGTCCTGCTGTCCGGCGCCGTGGCGGTACCCGCCCTGGTCCTCGGGCGCGGGCTGCCGCCCGGGGTCTCCGGTCCCGCCGTGGTGTTCCTCGCGGCGGGCGCGGCGCTGTGGGCGGCGGGCACCCTGCTGCTGCTCGCGGTGATCGTGCCCCGCACCCGTACGTTCCGCTCGGCACCGGGCCCGACCTTCTACGCCGACGCGCTCACCGCCACCGACCAGGAGGCGCTGCGCCGCGCAGCCGCCGAGGTCGGCGCGGACCGCGTGGGCTGGCTGCTCACCCAGTTCCAGGACGTCAGTGTCATCCTCTCGGCGAAGTACCGCTGGCTGCGCCGGTCGATGGCGCTGCTCGGGGCGGGACTTCTGCTGGCGGCGGTGCCGCTGGCGGTCGGCTGACCCGGGCGCGGTCAGCCGTCGCGGAGCCGCTTGAGGCGCTCGACGTCGGCCGCGTGCCCCTCCTTGCCGCCGGGCGTCTCGATGATCAGCGGTACGCCCGCGGTCGCCGGGTGGGTCATCAGCGCGCGGAACGGATCCTCGCCGATGTGCCCGGCACCGATGTTCTCGTGACGGTCCTTGTGCGCGCCGACGACGTCCTTGGAGTCGTTGGCGTGGATCAGCTTCAGCCGGCCCTCGCCGACCGTCTCCACCAGCAGGTCCAGCGTCTGGTGCATGCCGCTCGGCCCGGTCAGGTCGTGCCCGGCGGCGAACACATGGCAGGTGTCCAGGCAGACGCCCAGCTTGGGATGTGCGTCCAGCGCCTCGAAGTACGGCCCGAAGTCCCAGGTCCGCGAGCAGAGCGAGGCGCCCTGTCCGGCGGTGGACTCCAGGAGCAGGAACGGGTCGTCGTCATGGGTGAGCTCGTCGAGGAGCGGCAGCAGATACGCCCGCACCTGCTTCAGCGCGACCTCCCGGGCCCGACCGCCGGTGGCGCTCCCGGTGTGCACGACCACCCCGAGCGCCCCGATCTCCCGCCCCCGCCGCAGCGAGTGCCGCAGCGACTCCACCGACTGCTGAGCCGTCGCCTCGGTGTGCGAACCGAAGTTGATCAGGTAGGGGGCGTGCACGTAGGCCGGGATCGCCTGCTCCGCACAGGCCGCCCGGAACGCCTCGTCCTGCCGGGGGCTGCCCGCCGGGGTGGCCCAGCCACGCGGGTTGGCGACGAAGACCTGCACGGTCTCGGCCTTCAGCTCACGGGCGTACGACAGCCCCACCGAGTGCAGGCCACCAGCCACCGGGACATGACCGCCGACGGGGTTGCGGGAGGGACCGGACTGCGGGGTGCCGGAGGGACGGGACGGGTGGCTTTTCACCCGTCAAGGGTGTCACGCCGTGGGCCGGCCCCGGTCACCGGATGGTGATGGTGATCGCCGACCCCTTGGGCGCCTGCTCCCCGGCGTCCACGGACTGCCGCTTCACGGTGTCGCCGAACAGCCCGAACAGCCCGCGGTCCTCCTTGACCCGGAAGCCGGACTGCTCGAGCAGCTTCGTCGCGTCGTCGACCGTGGCCCCGACCACGTTCGGCACCTCGACCATCTCCGGGCCCTTGGACAGCGTCAGCGTCACCGTGTCGCCCTCGGCGGCCTGCGCGTCGCCCGCCGGGGTCTGCCGGGCCACCTGCCCCTGGTCGTACTCGGAGGTGACCTCGGTGGCCGAAACGGTCACCTTCAGCCCGGCCTCCTGAAGCTCCTGCCGGGCGTCGTCCAGGGCGTCACCGGTGACATCCGGGACGTCGACCGGCGAACCCTTGCTGACGACGAGCGCGATCGCCGTCCCCGCGTGCCGCTTGCTCCCGGCGCCCGGATCGGTGGAGATGACCGACCCCTTGGGCACGTCGTCGCTGAACTCCCGCGTCACCATGCCCGGTTCGAGCCCGTCGGCCTTCAGCAGCGCCTTGGCCCGTGCCTGCGTCCGGCCCTGCACGTCCGGCACGTTCACCGTCTCCGGGCCGTCCGAGATGGTGAGCGTCACCGAGTCGTTGCTGCGGATGCGCCTGCCGGCCGCCGGGTCGGTGCTGACCACCGTGCCCCGCCGCACCGTGTCGCTGTAGGCGTGCTCGACCTTCTTGACGTCGAGCCCGGCCGCCTTCAGCTGCGCGGTGGCCTGTGCCTCGGTCTTCGACAGCAGCGGCGGAACCTTCGTGAACTGCCCGGAGTTGATGTACCAGATCCCGGTGCCGGCACCGAAGAGGACCAGTACGGCGATGACGAGCGTCACCAGTCCGCGCCGGGACCGGCGGCGTGCCCCGTGCCGTCGCTCCGGCACCGGCGGCGCCTCGAACCGGCTCGTCATCAGGACCTTGTCGTCCGGTTCGTTGACGGGCAGCGGCCGGGGCACGGTCAGCGACCGCGGAATGACGCTGGTGCGGTCCTCGGCTATGTCATGTGCCTCGGAGAGAGCCTGCGGCGGTACGGCGTCCAGCTGCTCGTCCCGCAGGGTGGCACGCGCCTGCCGCACCAGGGCCAGCAGCGCGACGGCGTCGTACGGCCGGACCTCGGGATTGCGGGCGGTGCCGTGGGCGACCAGCTCGTCCAGCTCGTAGGCGAGCCCCGGCACGAGGGCGGACGGCGGCGGCACGTCCTCGTGGAGATGCTTGTAGAGGATCACCGCGGGCGAGTCCGAGTCGTGCGGCTTCTCGCCGGTGAGCATCTCGTAGAGCACGACACCGCACGCGTACACGTCGACGCGGGGATCGGCGGCCCCGCTCTCGACCTGCTCGGGCGCCAGGTACGCCACGGTCCCGAGCACCGCGCCGGTCGTGTTGGTGACGCTGTCCACGGACCGCACGAGCCCGAAGTCGGCGACCTTGACCCGCCCGTCGTCCCCTATCAACACGTTCTCGGGCTTCATGTCCCGGTGCACGAACCCGGCGCGGTGCGCGGCGCCCAGCGCGGCCAGCACGGGCTCCAGAATGTCCAGCGCGGCCCGCGGCTGCAGCGCGCCGCGCTCACGCAGCACGTCACGGAGGGTGCACCCGGCGACGTACTCCATCGCGAGATACACGTACGGCCCGTCGGTCCCCTGGTCGAAGACCTGGACGACATTCGGGTGGGCCAGCCGGGCGACCGACTTGGCCTCGCGGATGAATCTCTCGACGAAGGACCCGTCGGCGGCGAGCGCCGGATGCATCACTTTCAGCGCGAGCACCCGGTCCAGCCGGACGTCCAGGGCCCGGTAGACCGTGGCCATCCCGCCGACGGCGATTCGCGCGTCGACGCGATAACGGCCGTCGAGCACCTGCCCGACGAGGGGGTCCTGAAGCGTCGTATCCACCCCGCGAGTGTACGAGCCCCGGCTGAAACCCCCACAGGTGAGACAGATTTCCCCACCGACTTGCAGCGCACCTGTGACGCAGCGCGCCCCTCCACGCGCCCCACACGCGCCGACGACGCACGCCCCCGACGGCCGCCCACCACCCACCCGGCGGGCCTCCCCCGTACGTCCCGCGGTCGCCGATGGTGTTCAGTCCCCACGGGAGAGTCCGGCTTTCGGCCGACCGATTCGGTTGCTGCGTGGGTGGGAGAGACGGGCGGGAGGGGGCCGGCGGTCAGAATGCGGGGTGCTCGGGGTGGAACGCGGCCAGGCCCTCCGTGGGGGACGACGGCTCGGCGAAGTGGCGGAAGGGGATCCGGCCGGCCAGCCGGGCCAGCCGCCCCGCCTCCACCCCGGCCCGCATGGCGGACGCCATCCGTTCGGGATCCTGCGCCCGGGTCACCGCCGACGCCAGCATCACCCCCGCACAGCCCAGCTCCATCGCCAGCGCCACGTCGGACGCCGTACCGGCCCCCGCGTCCAGAATCACCGGCACGCGCGCGTGCTCGACGATCAGCCGGAAGTTGTGCGGGTTGCGGATCCCGAGCCCCGACCCGATCGGCGATCCGAGCGGCATCACCGCGGCGCACCCGACGTCCTCCAGCTTCCGGGCCAGCACAGGATCGTCGTTGGTGTACGGCAGCACCGTGAACCCGTCGTCGACCAGCGTCTCCGCCGCGTCAAGGAGCTCGATCGGGTCGGGGAGCAGGGTCCGCTCGTCGGCGATGACCTCCAGCTTGACCATCGAGGTCCCCAGCGCCTCCCGGGCCAGCCGGGCGGTCAGCACGGCCTCGCCGGCGGTGAAGCACCCCGCCGTGTTCGGCAGCACCCGGATCCCCAGCCGTTCGAGGACCGAGAGCACGGACCCCCGTACGCCCGGATCCACCCGCCGCATCGCGACCGTCGTCAGCTCGGTCCCGGACGCGACCAGCGCCCGCTCCAGCACCTCCAGGCTGGGCGCACCGCCGGTCCCCATGATCAGCCGGGAGGAGAAGGCCGTACCTCCGAGCACCAACGGATCGTCGGCCATGGCTCAGCCTCCCTGTACGGCGGTCAGTACTTCCACGCGGTCACCCTCGGCGAGCGCCGTACCCGGCCACTCCCCGCGCGGGACCACGGTCTCGTTGACCGCGGCGGCCACCCCGGACGGCGCGACCGTCAGGGACTTCACGAGCGTGTCGAGAGCGGTGCCCGGGGTGATCTCCCGGCGCTCCCCGTTGACGGAGATGTTCATGCGGTCTGCTCCAGGAGTGCGCCGGGTGCGGGGCCGAAACGCTTCGGGGTGAACGGACGGGCCTCTTCCGGCAGCTCACCGCCGGTCAGCAGCTCCGCCATCACGTCTCCCGTGACCGGCGTGAGCAGCACTCCGTTGCGGTGGTGCCCGGTGGCCAGCAGCAGTCCCTCGAGGCGGGTCGGCCCGAGCAGCGGCGCGTTGTCGGGGGAGCCGGGGCGCAGCCCGGCCCGGGTCTCGGTCAGTGGCAGCTCGGTGATGCCGGGCACCAGCTCGTGCGCGTCGCGCAGCAGCTCGTACACGCCCCCCGCCGTGACCGTCGTGTCCCAGCCCAGCTCCTCGCTGGTCGCCCCCACGACCAGCTCGCCGTTCTCCCGGGGCACCAGGTAGAGATGGCCGCCGCGCACCACGGCCCGCACGGTCCGGCTCAGGAACGGCGCGTACGGTGCGGGCACGGTCAGCCGCAGCACCTGCCCCTTCACGGGCCGCACCGGCGGCAGCACCTCGTCCGGCACCCCCGCCAGCCGTCCGCTCAGGCTGCCGCCGGCGAGCACGACGCGGTCCGCGGTCAGCAGGTCGCCCGCGCGCGTGACGACACCGGCCGCCCGCTCCCGTGCCACCTCCAGACGCTCGGCCCAGTCGCGGTGGAAGACCACCCCGGCCCGCTCGCACGCGGCCACCAGCGCGGCCGCCAGCCGGCGCGGGTCGATCTGGTGGTCGCCGTCGACCCGCAGCCCGCCGCGCACGCCGGGCGCGAGCATCGGCTCCAGGCGCCGGCACTCCCGCCCGGACAGCCACTCGGAGTCCAGTCCGGACTGCTGCTGGAGGGCGTGCAGCTCCCGCAGGTGCGCCCGGTCGTCGGCGTCCAGCGCGACCGCGAGGGTGCCGCAGCGCCGGTAGCCGAGGTCGTGGCCGGTCAGCTCGGTGAGCTCGGCGGCGAAGTCGGGATAGCGGCGGGCGGAGGCCAGGTTGAGCCCCAGCAGGGTCTGCTCGCCGTAGTGCAGTTCGGTGACCGCGGCGAGCATCCCCGCGGCGACCTGCGCGGCCCCGCCGCCGGGCTCGGGGTCGACCACGGCGGTGGCGAGCCCGCGCTGCGCGGACCGCCAGGCCGTCACCAGGCCGATGATTCCGCCCCCGATGACGAGGACGTCGGACGTATGTGCGGACATGGGCGTCCAGCCCCTCCCTTCGCCGGCATGACCCGGATCAGGTTCGTACGGTCGGAGGCCGCCAGCCTCCCTCTCAGCCCGGTGCGTCCGGGCTCCCGCGTGTGCTTCCCGGCCACCCTAGCCCGCGGGGCTCCGCCCCGGTAGGACGGCCTGCCCCGGCGGTGTGGAACAGGTCACCCAGCACGCCACCTGACTGACTCTTTGTCAGTTGTCTATCGTTCTTGTCTATGGTGATCAGGTGAGCGAGCAGACGCAGCGACCGAGCACGTCACAGAGGCGACACGTGGTCGTCGTGGGCGCGGGCATGGCCGGGGTGCAGACCGCCGTGGCCCTGCGGGAGCGGGGGTTCACCGACACCGTCACCCTGATCGGCGCCGAGCCGCACCAGCCGTACGACCGGCCGCCGCTCTCCAAGGCGGTGCTGCTCGGCAAGTCCGAGGGCTCCGCCTTCGAGGTCGACTTCGAGGCGCTCGGCATCGAGCTGGCGCTGGGCCGTGAGGCCCTCGGCGTGCGCCCCGCCGACCGTGAGCTGGACACCGAGGCCGGACCGGTGCCGTACGACGCCCTGGTGCTCGCCACCGGTGCCGAGCCGATCACGCTGCCCGGCACCGAGGGCGTGCCCGGCGTCCATCTGCTGCGCACCCTGGACGACGCCGAGCGGCTGCGGCCCGTGCTCGCCCGGCAGCACGACATCGTGGTGGTCGGCGCGGGCTGGATCGGCGCCGAGTTCGCCACCGCGGCCCGGCAGGCCGGCTGTGCGGTGACCGTCGTGGAGGCCGCCGACCGCCCGCTCGCGGGAGCGCTCCCGGCCGAGGTGGCCGCGCCGATGGCCGGCTGGTACGCCGACAGCGGCGCCGTACTGCGCACGCACGCGCGCGTGGCGAGGGTCGAACCCGGCGCGGTGGTGCTCGACGACGGCTCGCGGCTGCCCGCGGGCGCCGTCGTGGTCGGCATCGGCGCCCGCCCCGCCACCGCCTGGCTGGCCGGCTCCGGCATCGGACTGGGCGCGCACGGGGAGGTGCTCGCCGACGACCGGCTGCGCACCGGCGCCCCGGACGTCTACGCGGTCGGCGACTGCGCCTCCTTCCCGTCCGGCCGCTACGGCGAGCGCCTGCTGGTCCACCACTGGGACAACGCCCTCCAGGGCCCGCGCACGGTGGCCGCCAACATCCTCGGCGAGTCCGACGCGGTCTACGACCCGGTGCCGTACTTCTGGTCGGAGCAGTTCGGCCGCTTCGTGCAGTACGCCGGCCACCATGCCGTCGCCGACCGCATGATCTGGCGCGGCGACCCGACGGGGCCGGCCTGGAGCGTCTGCTGGCTCCGCGAGGACCGCCTGGTCGCTCTGCTGGCGGTAGGCCGCCCACGAGACCTGGCGCAGGGCCGCAGGCTGATCGAGGCGAACACCCGCATGGACGCGGAGGCACTGGCGGATCCGTCCCGCCCGCTGAAGAACGCGACTGGAGCGCCCCGGTAGGGGCGCGGGGCTGTGACATGCGCGGGTCCCCCGCGTGGGCGCGACCAGCCACGACGAACCCGCAGCCGACCACCGACCCATCCTGGCGCTTCCCTATCGCGGCCCACCCGCCGGAACGCCTACCCTTGTTTCCGTGACCGAGATTGACGCAAAGATCGATGCTCTCGTCCCCGCCTGGCTCACCGTCCCCGACATCGCAGAGATGCTGGACGTCGATGTGACGCGCGTGCGGCAGCTGGTCAAGGAGGGCCAGCTCATCGCCGTTCGCCGTGGTGAGAACCGCGCGCTGCACGTCCCCGCCGCCTTCATCGACGGGGACAAGGTCGTCAAGGGCCTGTCCGGAACCTTGACGCTCCTGCGGGACGACGGCTTCACGGACGAAGAGATGCTGGAGTGGCTGTTCACGCCCGACGAGACCCTGCCCGGTACCCCCGCGCAGGCGCTCAGCGAGAATCGTGGCACGGAGGTGAAGCGCCGCGCCCAGGCGCTCGCCGTCTGAGGCAGCCAGTACCGACACGACGGGGGACACACCGATGACCGACACCGCCCGCGCCCAGCTGGCCGACGCCCGGCTGTACCTGTGCACGGACGCCCGTAAGGAGCAGGGCGACCTCGCCGGGTTCCTGGACGCGGTCCTGGCGGGCGGTGTCGACATCGTGCAGCTGCGCGACAAGGGCATGGAGGCCGCCGAGGAGCTGGAGCACCTCGCCGTGTTCGCCGACGCCTGCGCCCGGCACGGCAAGCTGCTCGCGGTCAACGACCGCGCGGACGTCGCCCACGCGGCCGGCGCCGACGTGCTCCACCTCGGCCAGGGCGACCTGCCGGTCCCGGCCGCCCGGGCGCTCCTCGGGCCGGACGTCCTGATCGGCCGCTCCACCCACGCCGAGTCCGAGGCCGCCGCGGCCGCCGTCCAGGACGGTGTGGACTACTTCTGCACCGGTCCCTGCTGGCCCACCCCCACCAAGCCCGGCCGCCCCGCCCCCGGCCTCGACCTGGTGCGGTACACCGCCGCCCTGGGCACGGACCGCCCCTGGTTCGCCATCGGCGGCATCGACCTGGGCAACCTCGACCAGGTACTGGACGCTGGCGCCCGCCGGGTGGTCGTGGTCCGCGCGCTCACCGAGGCCGACGACCCGGGCGCCGCGGCGGCCGAGTTCGCGAAGCGGCTGCGGTCGGCCTAGGGCCCGGATCGCGCCCGCTCCGGCCGGCGCAAGCTCCTTTCCGTGGCCGGTCCGGCCGGCGCGGCTCCTCGTCCGTGGCCGGTGCGGCGGCTCGGCTCTTTGGTGAACCGTCCGGAAACTTGTCCAGTATTCGGACACGGGGCGGACAATCCAGGCAAATCTCCCGAGTGCGGTTGGGTGTCCGTCCACCCCTGGCTAACCTGCGAGTATGGCCCTCGGAACCGCATCCACCAGGACTGACCGCGCACGCACCGTGCGTGACATGCTCGCCTCCGGCAAGACCACGTACTCGTTCGAGTTCTCGGCGCCGAAAACCCCCAAGGGCGAGCGGAACCTGTGGAGCGCGCTCCGGCGGGTCGAGGCGGTCGCCCCCGACTTCGTCTCCGTGACCTACGGCGCCGGCGGCTCCACCCGCGCGGGCACCGTCAGGGAGACCCAGCAGATCGTCGCGGACACCACGCTCACCCCGGTCGCCCACCTCACCGCGGTCGACCACTCGCTGGCCGAACTGCGCAACATCATCGGCCAGTACGCGGACGCCGGGATCCGCAACATGCTCGCGGTGCGCGGCGACCCGCCCGGCGACCCGATGGGGGAGTGGGTGGCGCACCCGCGGGGCCTGACCTACGCGGCCGAACTCGTCCGGCTCATCAAGGAGTCCGGTGACTTCTGCGTGGGCGTGGCCGCCTTCCCGGAGATGCACCCGCGCTCCAGCGACTGGGACACCGACGTCCGGCACTTCGTCGACAAGTGCCGTGCGGGGGCCGACTACGCCATCACGCAGATGTTCTTCCAGCCCGAGTCGTACCTTCGCCTTCGCGACCGGGTCGCCGCGGCCGGCTGCGAGACCCCGGTGATTCCGGAAATCCTGCCCGTCACCAGTGTGAAGATGCTGGAACGGCTGCCCAAACTCAGCAACGCGTCCTTCCCGGACGCCCTGAAAGAGCGGATCCTCACAGCCAAAGACGATCCGGCGGCGGTACGCTCCATCGGTATCGAGTTCGCCACGGAGTTCTGCGCACGGCTGTTGGCCGAAGGCGTCCCCGGACTGCACTTCATCACGCTCAACAGCTCCACGGCGACGCTGGAAATCCACGAGAACCTGGGCCTGCACCATCCCCCGCGGGCCTAGACCGGCCGCACCGGAGTACGACACACTGCGTAGCGGTTACTGGGAGAGGGGCGTACATGGGCTGGACGGTCCTCTACGTAGCGTTCGGCATCGTCGCACTGTGGTTGCTGGGCGAGGTACTGCTGCAGTACAAGGCGCGGCTGCGCTGGCGGCTGCTCGCCTTCGTCGGCTTCCTCGGGGTCGTGTTCGGTGTCCTGATTCCGTCGGTGATCGTCATCGGGCTGGGCGCGATCGCGTTCGCGGTCGGCCAGACCTACGTCACGCTCTCGTTCCGCCGCGGCTTCGAGTCCGGCTGGGCGGTCAAGCGCCCCGGCGCCGACGGTGAGGGCGGCCTGCTCAAGGGCCGCCGCGGCGAGCCGGACGAGGACCCGGGCCTGGAGGCCACCGACCCGGACACGGCCGACGCCGCCTACGCCGACCAGCAGACCGCCTACGCCACCGGCGGTAACCCGGCCTACGGCGACGACTACGACCGGGACGACGTCTTCTCCCCGGGCCGCGCCACCGAGCCCACGGCCGCCGAGTCCACGGCGGTGTACGAGCCGCAGCCGATGCCCGACGACACCGGCTCCTACGGCATATACGACGACTCCGGATACGCCACCACCGGCGACCCCGCCTACGCGACCGCCGGCCAGGACCAGGCGTACGCCGCCCAGGGCACCGACCAGAACTACGCCTACGACTACTCCGGCTACGGCCAGCAGCAGTACGGCTACGACGCCAACGGCCAGCAGCAGTACGCCAATTACTCCGACCCGTACATCGGCAACCAGACCTACGGCGGCGCCGGGTACGACCAGTCGTACGGCACCCAGCAGTACGACCAGCAGGGCTACGCCCAGGACCAGTACGGCAACGGCGGCTACGGCGAGACCCCGGCGGGCGGTGTCTGGGTCCCCCAGCAGCGCGCCGACGAGACCTACGGCGGCGAACTCCCGCAGGAGCAGCCGTACCCCTACCAGGGCGACGGGCAGGGCCAGCAGCAGAGCCAGCACGGCACCGGGTACGACGAGCAGTACCGTTTCTGAAGCTGCTGTTCCGTTTCTGAAGCTGCTGTTCCGCGCGGCGCGGACCGCGCCTCACTGCGAGCCGCGGAACTCCGGCCCTTCCACGATCAGCCCGGCCACCAGCGCCCCGGACATACCGGCGTGCGGGAGGCCGCCGCCGGGGTGCGACCAGCCGCCGACCCGGTACAGGCCCGGCAGCCGGGTGGTGTTGGCCGGGTGCAGGAAACGGCCCTTGCCGGCGGCGAGAGCGGGCGCTGAGACCTCCCCGAACCCCCCGGTCCCCGTGACCCGTTCCGGCAGCAGCGTCTCGTGCCAGATCAGGCGCTCCCGCAGCCCCGGGACGGCGGCCTCGGCGGCTTCCAGGAGGAAGTCCGTACACACCCGGGCCATGTCGGCCCTCTCCCAGCCCGCCTCGGTCGACAGCACCGCCGACAGCACCACGGACTCGTGGTCGTCGTCCGGTCTCAGTGCCGGGTCGTCGGGGCGCAGCACCGTCACGGTGGGGCGCACCGGACGGTCGCCGCCGGGAGCGGCCAGCAGATCCAGCTCGGTCTCGTCGTCCGGAGCGTGCACGATCGTGCGATGCGCGGCACCGGCCTCGGGCCCGCCCCGCAGCGCGAGCAGCACGGTGAGGCGGCCCGGGCGCGCCGCCTTCGTGTCGGCCCGCACATCGTCCTCGGCGTCCAGGTGGCACCCCGTCAGCCGCGTGAGAGCCTCGAGCCGCACCGGATCCACTCCGGCCACCACATGGTCCGCGTCGATCACCCTGCCCCCGGCGAGCTCCACCCCCGCCGCCCGGCCGTCCTTCGCCAGTACCGCGGTGACCTCCGCGCCGAACACGAACTCGACCCGCCGCTGTACGCACCGCTCGTACACCGCACGCGCCAACTCCCTTGTCCCGCCGCGCACATACCAGGTGCCGAAGGCGTGCTCCAGGTACGGCAGCACCGCCGCGCTCGCCGGGGTGTCACGGGGGTTGAGGCCATGGGCGAGCGCATGGCTGTTCAGGAGGGCGGCGAGCCGCTCGTCGCGCAGCTCCCAGGCGCCGATCTCGGCGAGCGTGCCGGCCCGGCGGGTGCGCAGCAGCTTCCTGTGCGGCACGGACGGATAGGGCTCGCGCTCGGCCAGCACCTGCCAGTTCGGCCACAGCGGCTCCTCCAGCAGCGGACGCCGGGTGCGGTCCCAGGCCTCCCGGGCCCGCACCAGGAAGTCGCCCCAGCGCTGGCCGGCGCCCGCCCCGAGAGCCTCGTCCAGGGCGGTGACGACGCCCGCGCGGGACGCGTTCGGCAGCGCGACCTCGGTGCCGTCCGCGAAGACGTGCCGGGCCGAGGGGTCGACCTGGACCAGCTCGACCCGGTCCTCCAGCGGCTCCTTGCCGGTCTTGACGAACAGGTCGCGGTAGACGGCGGGCAGCGACAGCAGCCCCGGGCCGGTGTCGAAGGCGAACCCGTCGCGCTCGAACCGGCGCACCCCGCCGCCGTACGTCTCCGTGCGCTCGTACACCGTCACCCGGTGGCCCGCGACGGCCAGCCGGGCGGCCGCCGCCATGGCGCCCATCCCGGCGCCGATCACCGCAATCCGTCCCATGCCCGCGACTTTATCGACCGCCACCGACAGTCCGGCTCGGCGGCCCGTCAGTCCGGCGGCCTGCCCACCTGGGCCGCGACCCGGCGTTCCTCCCGGCGCTGGGCGCGACGGCGCCAGAAGCGGCGGATCCGGGAGATCAGGAACACCAGCACGATCAGACCGGTGGCCAGGAGTACCGCGGCGATGATCGCCGCCGCCAGCGGGTGGAACATCGCGAACGACACGATCGCGCCGACCCCGAGATCCTCGGCGAAGCTCAGCACGATGTTGCTGAACGGCTCCGGCGAGGCGTTGACCGCCATTCGGGTCCCGGCCTTGACCGTGTGGCTGGCCAGCGCCGTCGAGCCCCCGATCAGCCCGGCCGCCACGTCCGACAGGGAGCCGCTGTGCCCGGCGAGCAGTGCCCCGACCCAGGCGCCCGCCACCGGGCGGACCACCGTGTGCACGGAGTCCCACACCGAGTCGACGTACGGGATCTTGTCGGCGACCGCCTCGCACAGGAACAGCACGCCCGCGATGATCAGCACCTCGGGGCGCTGCAGCGTCTCGGGGACGTCGTCGCTCAGGCCCGTCGCGCCGAAGAAGCCGAGCAGCAGCACCACCGCGTACGCGTTGATTCCGCTGGCCCAGCCGCTGGTGAAGACCAAGGGGAGTACCGACACGGACGCGATCGTAACCAGTCGGCGCCCGCGCGTCGTGGGCCTGAGCACGCAGAGCTGAGTACGCGTACCTAGGGAGTGAGTTGAGTACGCGCGCGGATGGGCCGCGACCTGCGTGAACGAGAGAGTGGGGGCACGGAAAAGGGCGCCAGGCCCGGTACCGCCGACACGGGGCGGCGGAGCGGCGCCGGCGCCCTCGACCGCTCCTTCCGCCGCTCCGTCGGCGGAAGCGAGACACGGGGGAGAGGGGACCCGGGGGAAACAACGGGAAACCGGGGGAAGCACGGGGGTGCACGGAAGGCGCCGGTCCGACGGTGGCCCGCGGGGGACGCGGCCACGGCGGACCGGCGCATTCGTCTGCCCACCCGCGAGTGCGGTCCGTTCGTCCGCTCACGTGCGGGTGCGGTGCCTTCGTCTGCTCACCTTCGAGTGCGGTGCCTTCGTCCGCACACGCGCGGGCGGTGCTTTCGTCCGCCCACGCGCGCGGGCGGCTTTCTCGCGGCCACGCGCGCGTGCCGGTCCCGGAAGGGCTCAGCCCTTCCCGCTCACCCGCCCCTGCAACAGCCGGGACAGGGCCGAGTGGACGTCGTCCAGGGAGCGCTCCGGCTGGAAGGACTTCCAGTCCAGCGCGGCCACCAGCACCATGCCGACCAGCGCGGCCGCCGTCAGCTGGATGTCGATCTCGTCGCTGAACTCGCCGTTCTCGACGCCCTCGCGCAGCACGCCCTCGACGACCGCGACCGCCTGCTGCCGGACCACCATCAGCGTCGACTGCCAGGCCCGGTTGGTGCGCCACAGCTCGGCCACGTAGAGCTGGGTGAAGGCCGGGTAGCGGTCGATGAAGACCAGGCCCGCGCGGATCATGGCGTCCAGGGCGTCGACGCGGTTGCCGCCCTCCCGCGCGGTCCGCTCGGCGGCCTCCTTCAGGGAGGCGGTGAGCAGGCCCACGCCGTGCCGCAGCAGCTCCTCGAAGAGGACCGACTTGCTGGCGAAGTTGTAGTAGACCGTGCCCTTCGCCACCCCGGCACGCTCGGCGATCTCGTCCACGGTGGTGGCGGAGAAGCCCTGCTCGGCGATGAGGGTGACGGCCGCCTCGTAGAGCTTCTGCCGGGTGGCTTCACGGCGCGTGCTGCCGCCCGTGGTGCTGCTGCTTTCCATGGTCCTGATTCTCACAGGAACGGCGGCGCCGGCGGGCACCGGAGGCGAGGACATGGATCTCCTCACAGGCTCAGCTCGGGGTGCAGCCGGTCCAGCGTCCACACCTGGCGGCGCCGGGCCGAGAGGGCGGTGAGCGCGAGGGCGCCCGCCGTGAACGCCGTCAGGACGGCACAGGCCTGCCACACCGGTCCCAGCCCGCCGCCCGTGATCAGCCTCCGCAGGGCCGCCACGATGTAGCTCATCGGCAGGAAGGGGTGGATCGCGTTGAAGAAGCCCGGGCTGGTCTGCACGGGATAGGTGCCGCCCGCCGAGGTCAGCTGGAGCATCAGCAGCGCCAGCACCAGGATTCGGCCGGCCGCCCCGAAGCGCGCGTTCAGCCACTGCACGATCGCCGCGAAGCACGCCGTCACCAGGAACAGGAACCCGACCGTCCCGGCCGCGTGGACCATCTCCAGACCGATCGCCCAGTGCAGTACGGCCATCAGGGCGGCCGTCTGCAGCACCCCGACCGCGACCACCGGCAGCCAGCCCGCCAGCGCGATCCGCCAGGCCGCCGAACCGGCCGCCAGGGCACGCCGGTTGAGCGGCGGGATCAGCATGTAGGCCACCATCGCGCCGACCCACAGGGACAGCGGGATGAAGTACGGGGCGAACCCGGTGCCGTAGTTGGGTGCCTTGTGCAGGTCCCTGGAGGCGAGCTGGACCGGGTCGGCCATCACCCCGGTGCGCCGGTCGCGGTCCTGCTTGCCGTAGTCGGGGATCCGGGCGGCGCCGTCGTGCAGACCGCCGGCGAGCTTGCCGGAGCCGTCGACGAGCTTGTACATCCCGCCGTTGAGGTCGTAGGCGCCGCTCTCGAGCTTGCCGACGCCCGAGTCCAGACCGGTCGCGCCGGTCAGGGCCGTGCCGAGGCCGGTGTGCAGCTTCTCGGCGCCCGCGGCGACCCGGGCCGCGCCGTCGTTCAGCTTGTTGATCTTCTTGACGGCGTCGGCTACGTCCTCGGAGAGGTGCGGGGCCCGGTCGGCGAGGGCCTGGGCCTGCCGCTGGAGGGTGCCGAGGTTCCCGTCGAGCGTCTTCAGGTCGCCGTGCTGGTCCGCGATCAGCGTGTCGAGGTCGTCGGCGACTGCGGCCACGTCGTCGGCCGCGTCCCTGGCCTTCTTCAGGTCGGGACAGACCGGGTCGGTCAGCAGCCCGGCCGAGCAGCGCGCCCGGTAGACGTCGTCCAGCGTGCCGGCGGCCGTGTGCGCGGTCTTCGCGGCCACGGGGGCCGCCTTTACCAGGACGCCCAGGTTGTCGCGGACGGTCCGCGCCGAGTCGGCGACCAGCCGCGCGGTGTCGCCGATGGTCTTCTCGTTGTCCGCGAGATACGGGCCGACCCTGCCGTAGACCCCGTTGACCTGGTCCGCGAGCGCCTGGGTGCCGTCCGCGACCTGCCGGGAACCGTCCTTGAGCGTCCCCGCGCCCGTGTCCAGCTTCCTGATCCCCTTGGCGAGCTTCCCGCTGCCGGACTTGGCGTCCGTCAGCCCGTCCGCGAGGTCCTTCGAGCCCTTCTCGGCCTTCCCGATGCCGCCGCTGAGCGTGTCGGCGCCCTCGGCGGCCCGCACGGTCTGCCCGTGGATGTCGGCGAACGAGATGAAGATGCGGTCCAGGAAGGACCGGGAGGCCTTCGCGGACGCGGCCGAGCGCACCTCGTTGAAGACCGTGCGGGAGATCTGGCCGACGATGTAGTTGTTCGCGTCGTTCGTGCGGACCTGGAGCGCACCGGTCTCCGGGGAGTCGCCGGCACTGGAGGCGATGCGCGAGCTGAAGTCGGCGGGCATGGTCAGCGACAGGTAGTAGGTGCCGTTCTCGACACCCCGGTGTGCCTCGGCGGCGCTCACCTGGTGCCACTCGAACGTCCTGCTGTCCCGCAGCCCGTCGACGATGTCGTCGCCCGCGGTGATCTTCCTGCCGCTCGCGCTCGCCCCCTTGTCGTCGTTCACGAGCGCCACCGGGATGCGGTCCAGCCGGCCGTACGGATCCCAGAACGACCACAGATAGAGCGCGCCGTACAGCAGCGGCAGCACCAGCAGGGCCACCAGGGCCGCGCGGGGCAGCTTCCCCCGTCCGAAGCGCCTGAGCTCAAGCGCGGCCAGTCGCGGTGAGCGCATCGCCGGCCTCCTCCCCGGTTCCGGGGCCTTCCGGCATCCCGCTCTCCTCTTCCTGAACGGTCCCGGTGCGTACCACGACGGCCCCCTCCAGCGCCTCCCCGCAGACCGCCACCACGGTCGTGCCGGCCTCGGCGATCGACGCCAACAGCGTCCGCACCTGGGTCCGTTCGGCCGCGGACAGCTTCAGGTCCGCGTCGTCCACGGCGAGCAGCCGCGGCCTCCCGACCAGCGCCAGCGCCACCGACAGCCGCAGTGCCTCGATCCGCTCCAGATCCCGTACGGCGGTCCGGGCGCCCTTCGGCAGCGACTCCAGGTCGAGCCCGGCGGCGGCCAGGGCCTCGTCGGTCAACTGCCGTGCCTGTGCGCCCTTCTCGGCCCGGGGCCGCAGCAGGGCGCGCAGCGAGTCGCCGAACCGGCGCTGCAGCAGGGCCCGTTCCCGCAGGTGTTCGCCGACGGTCAGGGCGGGGTCGAGGTCGGTGACCCCGGCGACGTTGGCCACCGCGCTGATCCGGCGCACTGCCGCCAACTGCTTGGGCAGCCGGGCCCCGCCGACGGTCCCGGTGCCCTCGGTGGCCCTCATCCGTCCGGTGAGGGCCAGCAGCAGACAGGTGCGGCCGGAGCCGGACGGCCCCTCCACCGCGATCAGCGCGCCGGGCCCGGCGTCCAGGGAGATCCCCTGGAACGCCCAGCCGCGCGGGCCCTTGAGCCCGAGCCCCTCGGCCCTGACAGGTACGCCGTGCACAGGTTCCCCCCTGCCTTCCGAAGTGGTGTCCGCATCGGCTTCATTTTGAACTGACTGGTCAGTGCAAAAACTAGCCCGAACTCGCGATCGAAGCAAAACCCCAGGTCAGAACGGATTGTCAGTGCCATACCGCACGATGGGCACATACGGCACCCCGGGTAAGGGAGCCGTCACCCAGACGACGGGAGGTTCGTCATGGCCAACTCCTCAGCGGCCGCCGCCCACCGGCGCCGCGCCACCGGCCCTGCCCCCTCACTGACCGGCCCGGCGAGCGACGTGCACCCCGTGCTCCGCCGGGCCACCGCCCCGCCCGCCGCCCTCGACCTGCTCGCCCAGGCCCGCGCCTCCCTCGACGAGGCCGAACTCCTCGACACCCCCAACGAGCGCTATGCGACGGCCCATCTGGCCGCCCTGCGCACCGCGGCCGCCGTGCTCGCCGCCCGCGCCCGCCCCGAGACCTCGCCCCGGCGCCGGGCCCGCATCCGCAGCGCCTGGGAGGTGCTCCCCGAGGTGGCGCCCGAGCTCACGGAGTGGAGCGCCCTGTTCGCCTCCGGCGCCGGCCGCCGCGCCCGCGCCGAGGCGGGCATCCAGGGCGCGGCCGGCCGCCGCGACGCCGACGACCTGATACGGGACGTGGAGATGTTCCTCCGTATCGTCGAGCGGATGCTCATCCTCCAGCCGGTGCTGCCGCAGCCCCGCCGACAGGACGGTGAGCAGCCGGACGGCGCCCCGGACAGGGGGTTGCCCGACGCGGGCTGACCAGGACGCGGACGCCCTGCCCGGGAGGATCGGGGGGAGGCGGCGGAGGCCATGGCCGGGCAGCGGAGGCAATAGGGTGGAGAGCGCCTGAAGCCTTCCCTCCTCCCGCACTCCGGGCCGGGGAGGCACCGAGTTCGCGCCGCCGGGCAACAGGCGGTGCCGCGCCGAGGAGTCAACTGCCGTGCCGGACCCCACACGACCCCGCGCTTCTCTCCGTACCGCCGTGGTCTGGGAGGTCCTCCAGGACGCCCTCGACCGCCGGGTCAAGGCCACCGGCCGGGACGCGCTGGACGTCCTCGACACCGGCGGCGGCAGCGGCAACTTCGCCGTGCCCCTCGCCCGTCTCGGCCACCGCGTCACCGTCGTCGACCCCAGCCCGAACGCGCTGTTCGCGCTGGAGCGCCGCGCCGCCGAGGCCGACGTCGCCGACCGGGTCAAGGGCGTGCAGGGCGACGTCCTCGGCCTGTTCGACGTGGTCGAGCGCGGCAGCCACGACATCGTGCTCTGCCACGGCGTCCTGGAGTACGTCGACGACCCGGCCGAGGGCGTGCGCAACACGGTGGCCGCGCTGCGCTCCGAGGGCGTCCTCAGCCTGCTCGCCGCCGGACTCGGTGGGGCCGTGGTCGCGCGGGCCATCGCCGGGCACTTCAAGGAGGCCCGGCAGGCCCTCGACGACCCCGACGGCCGCTGGGGCAGCGGCGACCCCATGCCGCGCCGCTTCACCGCCGAGCAGCTCACCGGCCTGGTCGAGGGCGCGGGTCTGGCCGTCGCCGCCGTGCACGGCGTACGGGTCTTCGCCGACCTCGTCCCCGGCGTCCTGGTGGACACCGAGCCCGGCGCTCTCGACGCGCTGCTCAAGCTGGAGGCCGCCGCGGCCGAGCTCCCGGCCTTCCACGCCTTCGCCACCCAGCTCCACGTCCTCGGCGAGACTCCGGGCGCGGCCGGGGCCTGAGATTCCCCTGAGACGAGCCGCTGATCAGGGACTCGGCAGCGGATGGAGTACGCCACAGGCCCCCCGATCGAGGGGTTTGCGCCGTATGATCGAGGGAGACCGCTCGGCATGACGGGCCGGCCGCCGGGGAATGGAAGCCTCAGCGAGCCGGAACGGCCATGGCGGATTCCGGTTGGCCAATTGGCCTAGAGGGGCGGGTTTCACGGGGGCGATTCCCTGCCTATCCTGAAGGGACCCCCCGGGTCGCCCCGGCGACTGCACGATGAGGAGGACGCCGTGCCGCTCTCGGAGCACGAGCAGCGAATGCTTGAGCAGATGGAGCGAGCGCTGTACGCCGAAGACCCCAAGTTCGCGACAGCGCTTGAGGGAAGCGGGCTGCGGTCGTACACCCGGCGACGGGTCTACCAGGCGATCGCCGGCTTCCTCGTGGGTATCGCGCTCCTCATGGCCGGAATGGTTGCCAAGCAGATCTGGGTCAGCGTGGTGGGCTTCCTCGTCATGCTGGGCTGCGCGGTCCTCGCCGTCACCGGCTGGCGCAAGGCTCCCAAGCCCGGCGAGCAGCCCGCGGGAGGCCAGCAGGCCCGCCGTCAGGTCCGGCCGAAGCGCTCCGTGATGGACCGCATCGAGGAGCGCTGGCAGCGCCGCCGAGACGAGCAGGGCCAGTAGGGATTCGCCGAACAGGCAGAACAGAGCGCGACTGAGGGGTGACCACCCACCGGGTGGTCACCCCTCAGTCATGTCCGCCGGGCCCTGCGCCGGCCGGCGAGCCCGCTGCCCGTCAACCTTCTGCCGGTGCGAGCCGCCACCGTTCGGTGAGGCCGCTGCCGGTCGGCCCGCCGCCGGTCAGCGAACCCGCTGCCGGTCAGCCCGCTGCCGGTCGGCGAGCCCCCTGACCGTCAACCTTCTGCCGGTAAGAGCCGCCGCCGTTCGGTGAGGCCGCTGCCGTTCGGCCAGCCCACCGCCGGTCAGCCCTGCTGGTTCGACGGCTTGCGCAGGGTCGGGCGGGCCGCTGCCGCCCGCTCCCGCAGCCGCGCCCACCCGACCGACGCCGCCCACAGCGCCCGCACGGCCGACCGCGGGACGAACAGCGCCCTCAGCCGGGTGGGGACGCTGACCGTGCCGTTGAACGCGGCCGTCACCCGACGGACGTCGTCCGAGAGGCCCGCCGTCAGCCGCGGCCGTGGCGCGTACAGCACCTGTTCGACCGCGTCCGCCACCCGGTGCACCGACGCGGCGGCGACCGGGTCGAGGTGGCCCAGCAGGACGATCCGGGCGGCCGCGCCGCGCGGGCTCTGCGAGTCGTCCGGCGGGACGCCGAAGTCCCAGACCGTGTCGATCAGTTCCTGCCAGACCGCCAGCGTGTGCGCCGCCACACCGTCGGGGGTACGGTCGTAGGCCCCGAGCCGGTTGGCACGCACCCGCTGCCGGTAGAGCATCGGCGACAGCGGCACCGCCAGGACGGCGAGTCCGGCGAGCGCCCACAGCGCCAGCTGCCACCACGGCGGCCCGCCGTCGCCCTGCTGCACCGCGCTCGCCGCCGACGGGCTCGCGCAGACGTCCTGCTTGCGCAGCTGGGCCGAGCAGCTCTGGCTCTCCGAGGCCGAGGCCGACGGCGCCGCCGAGGCGCCCTTGGAGGGCAGCGTCTGGTCCGGCACCGAGGAGCCGGGGGCGTCCGAGACGGTGTACGACGGCGTGGTGCCGCGGGTCGGGGTCGGCTCGAACCGGGTCCAGCCCACGCCCTCGAAGTACAGTTCGGGCCAGGCGTGCGCGTCTTTGAGGCCCACCGAGACCGTGCCGTCGGCCTGCGGGGTGCCGGGCGCGAAGCCCACCGCGACCCGGGCCGGGATGCCCAGCGTCCGGGCCATCGCGGCCATCGCGAAGGAGAAGTGCACGCAGAAACCGCGCTTCTGCTTCAGGAAGTTCGCGATCGCGCCCTCGCCCCGGCCGACCTGCACCTGGGTGTCGTACTGGAAGCCGCCGTTCACCGCGAAGTAGTCCTGGAGCTTGACCGCCTCCTCGTAGTGGCTCGTCGAGCCCGCGGTGACCTCCCGGGCCGTCTGCGCCACCACCGACGGCAGCGAGGAGGGCACCTTGGTGTAATCCTTCTTCATGGCCGCCGACGGCTCCGGCGCCGCGGCCAGCTGATCCGCCGTCGGCTGCACGTCCAGACTGGTGACCTGGTAGGTCTCACCGCGGGTGCTCTGCCCGTGGTCGCCGACCAGGGTCATCCCGACGGGCTCGTAGCGCCAGGTGCCGGCGACCTTCACCCCGCTCGGCGGGTACGGCATCGGCAGCCAGTCCTGGGCGTACCAGCCGGCGGCCGAGATCGTGGTCCGCACCGTCGCCCGCTTGACGTCGCCGCCCAGGCCGACCGGGGTCGGGAAGGTGTCCGGGACTCCGGTGATGTGCCGCTGGGCCGGCTTCCAGGTAGTGCCGTCGAAGTCGTCCAGGGAGACGATCCGCAGATACATGTCGGAGATGTCGGCGGTGCTGGTCCGTACGGACAGCACCTGCCGGTCCTCGTCCAGGTTGAGGCTGTCCCGCAGCGACACCAGCGGGTTGACCGCGGAGATCGTGCCGCCGTTCCCGTTGCCCACGCCGACGCCGTTCCCGGTGCCGTCCAGCAGGCCGCCCTGGATCGAGGGCATCACGAACGGCACGAACAGAGCGACGCCCAGCACCGCGAAGCCGATCCGGCGTCCGGTGCGCACCGGGGCCACCGCGCCGCTCTCCGGGCCGCCCGGGGTGCGGGAGACCCCGCCGAACACCCGGCCCCACTGCGAGAGCCGGTCCCGGCCCTCGGCGAGCAGCAACAGCAGGTAGCCGGCCGCCGCCACCAGGAACCAGAGCCAGTCGGTCGGTCCGTCGGACAGACCCGCCGCCACCGAGTACAGCGCGAGCAGCGGCAGTCCGGCCGGGGCCGCGCTGCGGAAGGTCACCGCGAGGGTGTCCACGATCAGCCCGACGACCAGTACCCCGCCGATCACCATCAGCCGGATGCCGTCCGACAGCGGCGCGGGTATCGCATACCGGCTGACGTCGTCGGAGCCCTGCTGCAGCAGGTCGGCGAAGTACCGGAAGGTGTCCGGGCCGGGGATCAGCCCGGCGATCGCGTGGCCCCGGGCGAAGACCAGGGTCAGCATCAGCAGCGTGACCAGGGCCTGCGCGGCCACGGTCAGCGGCCGGGCCAGCGGCACCCGCCGCGCGGCCGCGCCGACGCCGGTCTGGATCGCCACCAGGAAGGCCGCCTGGAACAGCCAGGTCCACGGAGAGACCAGGGGCAGCAGGGAACAGGACGCCATCAGCGTCGCCGCCGCCGCGGTGAGGGCCAGCCGGGCCCGTCCGCTCATCACCGGGCCTCCCCGCCCGCCGCGGCCACCGACAGACGCTCCCGGTCGGCCTGCCGCCACAGCTCGGCCAGCGGAGCACCGCGCGCCACGCTGACCGCCGTCCAGCCGGCCTCGCGCAGCATCCGCAGCCGCTCCTCGTGGGCGTTGCCCGGCGCGGGCACGTCGGTGGGCTCCCGCACCCAGGTGTCCGGGTCCAGGACGAAGGCGACGGCACCGCCGCTGCGCCGGCGCATCTTGGTGGCCACCGCCGCCTGTTCCTCGTCGAGGTCGCCCAGGAAGGCCACGAGCAGCCCCTCGTTCCCGCCGCGCAGGACGTCGTAGGCCCGGGACAGGCCGGTGCCGTCCGAGTGGTCGACCACGGCCAGGGTGTCCATCATCAGCCCGGCCGCGTCCGCCGAGTCCTGGCCGGAGCCCGCGAAACCGTCGGCGCCCTCACCGGGCACCGCGCTGCCGGTGTCCGTCAACAGCCGGACCGAGAAGCCGCGTTCGAGCATGTGGACCAGGACCGAGGCGGCGCCGGAGACCGCCCACTCGAACGCCGAGTCGGGGCCCGCGCCCTCGTAGGCGATGCCCCGGGTGTCCAGCAGCACCGTGCAGCGGGCGCGCTGCGGTTGCTCCTCGCGGCGCACCATCAGCTCGCCGTAGCGGGCGGTGGAGCGCCAGTGTACGCGGCGCAGGTCGTCGCCGTACCGGTAGCCGCGCGGGATCACGTCGTCCTCGCCGGCCAGGGCCAGCGAGCGCTGCCGCCCGTCGCCGTAACCCTTCGCCTCGCCGCTGAGCCGGATCGGCGACAGCGGCTCCACGCGCGGGATGACGGTCAGGGTGTCGAACGTCGAGAAGGACCGGGTCAGTTCGCACATCCCGAACGGATCGGTCAGGCGCAGCTGGAGCGGGCCCAGCGGATAGCGGCCGCGCAGGTCGGAGCGGACCCGGTAGGAGACCTCCCGGCGGCCGCCCGGCTCGACCCGGTCCAGGACGAAGCGCGGGCGCGGACCGAGGACGTAGGGCACCCGGTCCTGGAGCATCAGCAGGCCGGTGGGCAGCCGCGAGACGTTGTCCATCCGCAGATGGACCCGGGCCTCGCTGCCGGCCGGCACCCGCGAGGGGGAGAGCCGGCGGCTGCCGGCCACCCGGTAGCGGGTGCGGTAGAGCACGGCCGCGCAGATCAGCGGCAGCACGGCGAGCAGCAGCCCGACCCGGCGCAGATCGCTCTGGCCGAGGATGTACGCGCAGATCACCGCCGCGATGCCGGCCGCCAGGAAGGAGCGGCCGCGGGTGGTCAGCCCGGCCAGGGCCGTGCGGACGCCGCCCGACTCGTCACGGTCGGCCTCCGCCGGGGCGCTCATCACAGACTCCGCGGGGGCTGCTGGGGATACGCCGGCACGCCCCGGCCCAGACCGCCGAAGCCGTTCTGCTGCCGGGGGGCCGCCGCGGGCACCGGGGTCTGCTGCAGGATCTCCTGGACGACCTGCTCGGCGGTACGCCGGTTGAGCTGGGCCTGGGCGGTGGGCAGCAGCCGGTGCGCCAGGACCGCCACGGCGAGTGCCTGTACGTCGTCCGGGAGCGCGTACTCCCGGCCGCTCAGGGCCGCGGACGCCTTCGCCGCGCGCAGCAGGTGCAGCGTCGCGCGCGGGGAGGCGCCGAGTCTGAGGTCGGGGTGGGTACGGGTGGCGGAGACCAGGTCCACCGCGTACCGCCGGACCGTCTCGGCGACATGGACACCCCGTACGGTCTCGACGAGCTTCACGATGTCGTGCGCGTGCGCCACCGGCTGGAGGTCGTCCAGGGGGTTCGCCCCGCCGTGGATGTCGAGCATCTGCAACTCGGCCTCCGCGCTGGGGTAGCCGACCGAGACGCGGGCCATGAAGCGGTCGCGCTGGGCCTCCGGCAGCGGGTAGGTGCCCTCCATCTCGACCGGGTTCTGGGTGGCCACCACCATGAACGGGCTGGGCAGTTCATAGGTCTGCCCGTCGATGGTGACCTGCCGCTCCTCCATCGACTCCAGCAGCGCGGACTGGGTCTTGGGCGAGGCGCGGTTGATCTCGTCGCCGATCACGATCTGGGCGAAGATGGCGCCCGGTTTGAACTCGAAGTCCCGTCGCTGCTGGTCCCAGATGGACACGCCGGTGATGTCCGACGGCAGCAGGTCGGGCGTGAACTGGATGCGTCGCACCGAACAGTCGATGGACCGCGCCAGCGCCTTCGCCAGCATCGTCTTGCCGACACCCGGGACGTCCTCGATCAGAAGATGTCCCTCGGCCAGCAGCACGGTCAGCGAAAGCCGTACGACCTCCGGCTTGCCCTCGATCACACCCTCAACCGAACTGCGGACCCGCTCCACAGTGGCGGTCAGATCAGTAAGGCTCGCTCGATCGTCATAGGTCGTCACCCGGCCCTCCTCGGCCCCTTATTGCCCGGGCCGGCGCTCTGTCAGCGGAACCGGCCCACCCCGAAACACGGACACCACGCGTGAATAGTTCCGCGCGACGTCCCACACCGCATTCTTGCTGCCGTTACCGATTCGTGTCACTCGCCTGTGGACAACTGCTCGCACTATGTCGGTCTTACGGTCTTTCGGCCGTGTATTTCGACAGCGTCCTGACAGGGTACGGCGGCGGTTTTCGGGGCGGGCGGGCCGTCGGAGCCGGTGGGCTCAGGCGGGGTCGACCTCACGGAGCAGCCCGGTGCGGACGTCGAAGACGAAGCCGCGTACGTCGTCGGTGTGCAGCAGGAACGGCGAGGTGCGCACCCGCTGCATGGACTGCCGTACGTCCTGGTCGACGTCCCGGAAGGACTCCACCGCCCAGGCCGGGCGCTGGCCGACCTCCATCTCCAGCTCGGTGCGGAAGTCCTCGGTGAGGGCCTCCAGGCCGCAGCCGGTGTGGTGGATGAGGACCACGCTGCGGGTGCCGAGCTTGCGCTGGCTGATGGTGAGGGAGCGGATCACGTCGTCGGTGACCACGCCGCCCGCGTTGCGGATGGTGTGACAGTCGCCGAGTTGCAGGCCGAGCGCCTTGTGCAGGTCGATGCGGGCGTCCATACAGGACACCACGGCCACGTGCAGCACGGGCCGGGCGTCCATGCCGGGGTCGGTGAAGGCGGACGCGTACGTGCGGTTGGCGTCGACCAGGCGATCCGTCACGGTGCCGCCGTCGGTTATGGCGCCTTCGGGTCCGGTGGGAGCTGCTGCGGAAGTCGTCATAGACACGACGGTACTGGTCACGGGCGTACAGAGCCTGCTGTGAGGGGGCACAAAGAACGTCATCGTGGCTCGTTGTGAGCTAACCCACACGGAGCGCAAACCGGGGCCGTACGGGTGATTCCTTTCCAATCCCGGCCCACGCCGCCCTGCCGTACGCGCCGTACAGGCCGGTTGATTGACCGGGCGACACGGTGGACTAAAGTGACGCGAAGCGGGAGGCGAGGCTCTCCCCGCTGGTGAAATCCCCTGGAGACCCCGGCACGGCGCCCGGACCGTCTCCCCACGTGCGCGGCGCGCGTACCGAGCGGGCGGGGACCCGGCGGTGCGTATCTCCCGCGCGGACCTGAGAGGCCCCCTTGAGCCAGAGTCGACACGTTCCGGTGATGCTCCAGCGGTGCCTGGATCTGCTGGCACCCGCCCTGGCGGCGCCGGGCAGCGTGGTCGTCGACTGCACCCTCGGCCTCGGCGGCCACAGCGAGGCGCTGCTGGCCCGCTTCCCCGAGGCCCGTCTGGTCGCCCTCGACCGCGACAAGGAGGCCCTGCGCCTGTCCGGCGAGCGCCTCGCCCCCTTCGGCGACCGCGCCACCCTGGTGCACGCCGTCTACGACGAGCTGCCCGACGTACTCGAACGTCTCGGCATCGCGCGCGTGCAGGGCGTGCTGTTCGACCTCGGCGTCTCCTCCATGCAGCTCGACGAGGCGGACCGCGGCTTCGCCTACGCCCAGGACGCCCCCCTCGACATGCGCATGGACCAGACCACCGGCATCAGCGCCGCCGAGGTCCTCAACACCTACCCGGCCGGTGACCTGGTGCGCATTCTCTTCGCGTACGGCGAGGAGAAGCAGGCCAAGCGGATCGTCTCGGCGATCGTCCGGGAGCGCGAGAAGGAGCCCTTCGGCAACAGCGCCCGGCTCGTCGAGCTGATCCGGGACTCCCTGCCGCAGGCCGCCAAGCGCACCGGCGGCAATCCGGCCAAGCGCACCTTCCAGGCGCTGCGTATCGAGGTCAACGGCGAACTGGCCGTCCTGGAAAGGGCGATCCCGGCCGCCGTGCAGGCCCTCGCGGTCGGCGGTCGGATCGCCGTACTGTCGTACCACTCGCTCGAAGACCGCCTCGTCAAGCAGGTGTTCGCGGCCGGTGCCGCCACCACCGCGCCGCCCGGGCTGCCGGTCGTGCCCGAGCAGTACCAGCCCCGGCTCAAGCTGCTCACGCGCGGTGCCGAACTTCCCACCGAGGAAGAGGTCGCCGAGAACCGCCGGGCCGCGCCCGCGCGTCTTCGAGGGGCCCAGCGCATCAGGGAGTCCATTGAATGAGCGGCGTGAGCACGCTGGGTTTCCGGACCCACCGGAGGACACGTGAGTAGGAAACCCGAGCTGAAAGGGCGGGCCGCCCGGCTCGCCCGGCTCTTTCCGGTCGGCCGGGCCAACCAGGCCGCCCGCACCCCGTTCGTCCTGCTGGTCGTCCTGCTGCTCGGCGGCGGCCTGATCGGCCTGCTGGTGCTGAACTCGGCGCTCAGCGAGGGCTCGTTCAAACTCGACGACCTGCAGAAGCAGACCAAGAACCTCACCGACGAGGAACAGGCCCTGCAGCGGGACATCGACGCCTACTCCGCCCCCGACGCCCTGCAGCGCCGGGCCCGCGAACTCGGCATGGTCCCCGGCGGCGACCCGGCCTTCCTCGGCTCCGACGGCACCGTCAAGGGCGTTCCCAGCACGGCCGCCCTCCGGGGGTCCACCCAGCCGGCCGCCCCCGAGGCCATCGCCACGCCGTCCCCCGCCCTGCCGACGCCGGCCGGCTCATCCGCGGTGACCGCACCGGCGCCCACGCCGGTCACCACACCGGTGACGACCCCGGCGCCGGCACTCACGCCCGTGACGACCCCGACCACGACCCCCGGCAGGTGACGGACGTGCCAGACACTTCTGGAGAAAGGCAATCGCCGCGCCGCCGTGTGCCCGGCCCTGCCCGGCCGCCCCGCCCCCGGGAGCCCCGGGGCGCGGTCCGGCGCGGCCCCGGCCCCGGCGCCCGCCCGGTCCGCCGCCCGGGCGCGCCACGCCCCCCGGCCCAGCGCCCCCTGCGGCTCGGCAGCCCCCGGCCCCGGCTGCGCATGGTCGGCTTCGCCCTGACCCTGGTGCTGCTGGTCTTCGTCGGGCGCCTGCTCCAGGTGCAGGCCGTCGATGCCAGCGCGTACGCCGCGAAGGCCGAACAGAACCGGTACGTCGTGCACACCCTGGCCGCCGAGCGCGGCGGGATCACCGACCGCAACGGCGTGGCGCTGGCGATCAGCGAGGACGCGTACGACATCACCGCCGACCCCACGATGTTCACCAGCAAGCAGCTCAAGGTGAACGACGGCCCCGAGCAGGCCGCCGCGCTGCTCGCCCCGATCCTCGGCAAGGACCAGGCCGCCCTCGTCAAGCTGCTGCGGCCCGAGAACCGGGAGCTGCGCTACGTCCGGCTCGCCGCCCGGCAGACCCCGCAGGTCTGGAAGCAGATCAAGGACCTGAAGACCGCGCTCACCAACAAGGCCGAGACCGCCGGCGGCACCGTCAACGTGCTCGCCGGCGTCTTCGCCGACCCCAGCAGCCAGCGGGTGTACCCGAACGGCGACCTGGCCGCCGGGATACTGGGCTGGGTCAACGCCGACGGCAAGGGCGGCGGCGGTGTCGAGCAGCAGCTCGACAAGCAGCTGACCGGCAAGGACGGCAAGATCCGCTACGCCCAGTCCGGTGGCCGTGAGGTGCCCACCGCGGGCTCCACGGAGACCCCGGCCGTACCCGGCTCGGACGTCGAGCTGACCATCGACCGGGACATCCAGTGGGCCGCGCAGAACGCCATCACCGAGCAGGTCAAGAAGTCCAGGGCGGACCGCGGTTACGTGGTCGTCCAGGACACCAGGACCGGGCAGATCCTGGCGATGGCCAACTCGCCCGGCTTCGACCCGAACGACCTGTCGACGGCCGACGCCGCCGCGATGGGCAATGCGGCCCTCCAGGACGCCTACGAGCCCGGCTCCACCGCCAAGGTGATGTCGATGGCGGCCGTCCTGGAGGAGAACGCCGCCACCCCGCTCACGCACGTGGTGGTGCCCAACCGGCTGCACCGCGGCGACCGGCTCTTCAAGGACGACGTCGACCACGCGACCTGGTACCTCACGCTCAACGGCGTGCTCGCCAAGTCCAGCAACATCGGCACCATCCTCGCCACCGGCCAGCTCGGCAAGACCCAGGAGCAGGCCAACCAGGTCCTCTACTCGTATCTGCGCAAGTTCGGCATCGGCGGCTACACCGGGCTCGGCTTCCCCGGCGAGACCCGGGGCATCCTCGCCGCCCCGGCCAAGTGGTCCACCTCGCAGCAGTACACGATCCCTTTCGGTCAGGGTTTCTCCATCAACGCCATGCAGGCGGCCTCCGTCTACTCGACGATCGCCAACGGCGGAATCCGGGTGGAGCCCACCCTGGTGCGCGGCTCCAAGGGCGCAGACGGCCGCTTCACCCCGTCCGCGCAGCCCAAGAAGACCCGCGTGGTCAGTGAGAAGACCGCAAAGACGCTCGCCGAGATGCTGGAGTCCGTCGTGGACGACGAGCAGGGCACGGGCGCCAAGGCGGCCATCCCCGGCTACAACGTCGCGGGCAAGACCGGTACCGCCAACCGAGTCGATCCGGCCACCGGCAGATACCGCGGCTACACCTCCTCGTTCGCCGGGTTCGCGCCCGCGGACAAGCCCCGCATCACCGTCTACTGCGCCATCCAGAACGCCACCGCCGGCAGCTACTTCGGCGGCCAGATCTGCGGCCCGATCTACAAGCAGGTGATGGAGTTCGCCCTCAAGACCCTGCAGATCCCGCCGACCGGTGCCAAGGCGGCGAACCTGCCCGTCGACTACAAGCCCTGATCAGCGCCTCAGCTTTTCGGAAAGACCACCAGGAACGAGCCCGTGACAACGATCACCCCCGATCCCGGGAACCACCGGGCCCCCGAGCCCTCACTTCGCTCCGGAGCGGGTGCGCCCGGTACGCTCACCGCCGTGCCACACGCTGATCAGTCCCAAACCACCCAGAAGGGCGCTTCCGTGACATATCCGGGGCCGCCCAGGCCGGTTCAGGTCTCCGCCACACCCCTCGCGGAGCTCGCCGATCAGCTGGGCGTCGCCGTCCCGGACACCGCGGACACGGTGGAGGTCACGGGCATCACCCATGACTCGCGCGCGGTCCGCCCCGGCGACGTGTACGCCGCCCTGCCGGGCGCCCGGCTGCACGGTGCCGACTTCGTCGCCCAGGCCGCCGGACTCGGCGCGGTCGCCGTGCTGACCGACCCGACGGGCGCCGAACGCGCCACCGCGACCGGCCTGCCGGTCCTGGTCGCCGACGAGCCGCGCGCGCGGATGGGCGAACTCGCGGCCACCATCTACGGTCACCCCGGGCGCGACCTGCTCCAGATCGGCATCACCGGCACCTCCGGCAAGACCACCACGGCCTACCTGGTCGAGGGCGGTCTGAAGAGAACGCGCAGCACCGGACTCATCGGCACCGTCGAGATGCGCATCGGCGACGAGCGCATCAAGTCCGAGCGCACCACCCCCGAGGCCACCGACCTCCAGGCCCTGTTCGCCGTGATGCGCGAGCGCGGCGTCGAGGCGGTCGCCATGGAGGTCTCCAGCCACGCCCTGGTCCTCGGCCGGGTCGACGGCTGCGTCTTCGACATCGCCGTCTTCACCAACCTCAGCCCGGAACACATGGAGTTCCACTCCGACATGGAGGACTACTACCGGGCCAAGGCGCAGCTCTTCACCCCGAGACGCAGTAAACGGGGGGTGGTGAACGTCGACGACGAGTACGGCCGCAGGCTCGCCCGCGAGGCCGGCGTCCCGGTCGTCACCTACTCCGCCGAGGGCCACCCCGACGCCGACTGGCGGGCCGCGGACGTCCACATCGGCCCGATGGACTCGACGTTCACCGTCGTCGGGCCCGGGGACGTCCGAGTCGCCGCCAAGTCGCCGCTGCCGGGCCCCTTCAACGTGGCGAACACCCTCGCCGCGATCGTCGCCCTGGCCGCCGCGGGCCTCGACCCGCAGACCGCCGCCGACGGCGTCGCCGCCGTCCCGGGTGTCCCGGGCCGCCTGGAGCGGGTGGACGCCGGACAGGCCTACCTCGCGGTCGTCGACTACGCCCACAAGACGGACGCCGTCGAATCGGTCCTCAAGGCGCTCCGCAAGGTCACCAAGGGCCGGCTGCACATCGTCCTCGGCTGCGGCGGCGACCGCGACAGGACGAAGCGGGCCCCGATGGGCGCCGCCGCCGCCCGGCTCGCCGACACGGCCGTACTGACCTCCGACAACCCGCGCTCCGAGGACCCGCTCGCCATCCTCGCGACCATGCTCGAAGGCGCCGCCACGGTGCCCGCCCACGAGCGCGGCGAGGTGCTCCTCTTCGAGGAGCGGGCCGCCGCGATCGCCGCGGCCGTCGCCCGCGCCCACCCCGGCGACACCGTGCTGGTCGCCGGCAAGGGCCACGAGCAGGGCCAGGACATCGCCGGCGTGGTCCGTCCGTTCGACGACCGCCAGGTGCTTCGCGAAGCTATCCAGAAGACCCAGGGATGAACTTGTGATCGCCCTCTCCCTCGCCGAGATCGCAGCAGTCGTCGGCGGGCAGACGCATGACATACCGGATCCGTCCGTCCAGGTCACCGGGGAGGTCGTCCGGGACTCCCGCGAGGCGGGCCCCGGCAGCCTGTTCGCCGCCTTCGTGGGCGAGCGCGTGGACGGCCACGACTTCGCGGCCCAGGTCGTCGGACAGGGCGCGGTCGCCGTTCTGGCGTCCCGCCCCGTCGGCGTGCCCGCGATCGTCGTGGACGACGTCCAGACCGCCCTCGGCGCCCTCGCCCGCCATGTCGTACGACGGCTCGGCGCGACCCTGGTGGCCCTCACCGGCTCGGCCGGCAAGACCAGCACCAAGGACCTCATCGCGCAGGTGCTGCGCACCAAGGCGCCGACCGTGTTCACGCCGGGCTCGCTCAACAACGAGATCGGCCTGCCGCTGACCGCCCTGTCCGCCACCGAGGAGACGAAGTTCCTGGTGCTGGAGATGGGCGCCCGCGGCATCGGCCACATCCGCTACCTGGCGGATCTGACGCCCCCGAGGATCGGCCTGGTCCTCAACGTCGGCACCGCCCACATCGGCGAGTTCGGCGGCCGTGAGCAGATCGCCCAGGCGAAGGGCGAGTTGGTCGAGGCCCTGCCCCCGGCCGAGGACGGCGGCGCCGCGATCCTCAACGCGGACGACCCCCTGGTGCGGGCCATGGCATCCCGTACCAAGGCGAAGGTGGTCCTTTTCGGAGAGTCGGCCGAAGCGGACGTACGCGCCGAGAACGTACGACTCACGGACACGGGACAGCCCGCGTTCAGCCTTCACACACCCTCCGGTGCAAGCGATGTGACCATGCGCCTGTACGGTGAGCACCACGTGTCGAACGCGCTCGCCGCGGCCGCCGTCGCCCATGAGCTGGGCATGTCCGCGGAAGAGATCGCCACCGCGCTCTCCGAGGCTGGCTCCCTCTCCCGCTGGCGTATGGAGGTCACCGAGCGCCCGGACGGCGTGACCATCGTCAACGACGCCTACAACGCCAACCCCGAGTCCATGCGAGCCGCGCTGCGCGCGCTCGCGGCCATGGGCAAGGGGCGCCGCACGTGGGCGGTGCTCGGCAAGATGGCCGAGCTCGGGGACGAGGCGCTCGCCGAGCACGACGCGGTCGGACGGCTCGCCGTCCGGCTCAATGTCGGCAAGCTCGTCGCGGTCGGGGGAGTAGAAGCCTCCTGGCTGCAACTGGGCGCATATAACGAGGGTTCGTGGGGTGAGGAGTCGGTGCACGTGTCCGACGCACAGGCGGCGGTCGACCTGTTGCGCAGCGAGTTGCGCCCGGGGGACGTCGTCCTCGTGAAGGCGTCACGGTCGGTGGGCCTGGAGAGCGTTGCCCAGGCGCTCCTCCAGAGCGGTGCCGAGGGTGTTGATGCCCGATGATGAAGCAGATCCTCTTCTCGGGCGTCATCGGTCTCTTCCTGACGCTGATCGGCACTCCGCTGCTGATCAAGCTCCTCGCGCGCAAGGGCTACGGCCAGTACATCCGTGACGACGGCCCGCGCGAGCACGCCAGCAAGCGCGGTACCCCGACGATGGGCGGTATCGCCTTCATCCTGTCGACGGTCGCCGCCTACTTCCTGTCCAAGGTGATCACCGGCTACGCCCCGACATACTCGGGTGTGCTGGTGCTCGGCCTGATGTGCGGCATGGGCCTGGTCGGCTTCCTGGACGACTACATCAAGATCGTCAAGCGGCGTTCGCTGGGTCTGCGGGCCAAGGCGAAGATGGCCGGCCAGCTGATCGTCGGCATCTCCTTCGCGGTTCTCTCGCTGCAGTTCCCGGATGCCATCGGCAACACCCCGGCGTCCACCAAGCTGTCCTTCATCACGGACTTCGGCTGGACCATCGGGCCGGTGCTGTTCGTGGTCTGGGCGCTGTTCATGATCCTCGCGATGTCCAACGGCGTGAACCTGACGGACGGTCTGGACGGTCTCGCCACCGGCGCCTCCGTGCTCGTCTTCGGCGCCTACACGTTCATCGGCGTCTGGCAGTTCCAGGAGTCCTGCGCCAACGCGATGACCCTGACCAACCCCAACGCCTGCTACACCGTCCGCGATCCCCTGGACCTCGCGGTCATCGCCTCCGCGCTGATGGGTTCCTGCCTCGGCTTCCTGTGGTGGAACACCTCGCCGGCCAAGATCTTCATGGGCGACACCGGTTCGCTCGCGCTCGGCGGTGTCCTCACCGGCCTCGCGATCCTGTCCCGCACGGAACTCCTCGTCGCCCTCATGGGCGGCCTGTTCGTCCTCATCACCATGTCGGTCGTCATCCAGGTCGGCTCCTTCCGGCTCACCGGAAGGCGCGTCTTCCGGATGGCGCCACTCCAGCACCACTTCGAACTCAAGGGCTGGTCCGAGGTACTTGTGGTGGTCCGCTTCTGGATCATCCAGGGTATTTGCGTGATTGTCGGACTCGGCCTCTTCTATGCGGGATGGGCAGCGGACAAGTGACCTCCTCGGTGTCCCCGGACTTCCACGGCACGCACGTCACCGTCGCCGGGCTCGGCGTCTCCGGCGTCCCGGCGGCGAAGGTGCTGCACGCGCGCGGGGCGATCGTCACGGTCGTCAACGACGGCGACGACGAGCGCGCGCGTGCACAGGCCGCGGAGCTGGAGGCGCTCGGCATCACCGTGCGCCTCGGCGACACCGCATCCGTCGGCGGCTCCGCCGCGGGAGCCCTGCCGGAGGGCACCGAGCTGATCGTCACCGCCCCCGGCTGGAAGCCGGACAAGCCGCTGTTCGCGGCGGCGGCCGAGGCGGGCGTCCCGGTCTGGGGCGATGTGGAGCTGGCCTGGCGACTGCGGGGGCCGGACGCGGCCCCTTGGCTGGCCGTCACGGGCACCAACGGCAAGACCACCACGGTCCAGATGCTGGCGTCGATCCTGAAGGCCGCGGGCCTGCGCACGGCCGCCGTCGGCAACATCGGCGTCTCGCTGCTCGACACGGTCCTCGGCGACGAGGAGTACGACGTCCTGGCCGTCGAGCTGTCCAGCTATCAGCTGCACTGGGCGCCCTCCCTGCGCGCCCACTCGGCGGCCGTGCTCAACCTCGCCCCCGACCACCTCGACTGGCACGGCTCCATGGAGGCGTACGCCGCCGACAAGGGCCATATCTACGAGGGCAACCGGGTCGCCTGTGTCTACAACGTCGGCGACAAGCTCACCGAGGAGCTGGTGCGGGCGGCCGACGTCGAGGAGGGCTGCCGGGCCATCGGCTTCACCCTCGGCACCCCGGGGCCGTCCCAACTCGGTGTCGTGGACGGCATCCTGGTCGACCGCGCCTTCGTCGAGAACCGGCAGCAGAACGCCCAGGAGCTGGCCGAGGTCTCGGACGTCAACCCGCCCGCCCCGCACAACATCGCCAACGCCCTTGCCGCGGCGGCCCTGGCGCGTGCCTTCGGGGTGCCCGCCACGGCCGTACGGGACGGGCTGCGGAACTTCACCCCGGACGCCCACCGCATCGCGCACGTGGCCGACGTGGACGGGGTCGCGTACATCGACGACTCCAAGGCGACCAACACGCACGCGGCGGAAGCCTCGTTGGCGTCATATGAGTCGATCGTATGGATTGCGGGCGGTCTGGCGAAGGGGGCGACCTTTGACGAACTGGTCGCCAAGTCGGCAAAGCGACTTCGCGGCGTGGTGCTGATCGGTGCCGATCGCGCCCTCATCCGGGAGGCCCTCGCGCGACACGCGCCGGAAGTACCCGTCGTCGACCTCGACCGGACCGACACTGGGGCGATGCTCGCGGCGGTCCAGGAGGCGCGGCGACTGGCGGTCGAAGGCGACACGGTGCTCCTTGCCCCCGCCTGTGCCTCCATGGACATGTTCGCCAACTACAACAAGCGCGGAGACGCGTTCGCTCAGGCTGTTCGCGAACTCGGCGCCTGACCCGGCCGCCAGCCGGGCGACCTTGGGAGGGACGCGTGGGACGCTCGACGTTCAGCGGAGGCGTGGATGCCCGGTAGCCGCACCGGCCGACCGCCCGTACAGCGAGCAGTCCGCAGGCCCGCCGTCCCCCGCACGTCGCGCGACAACCCGCTGCGGCGGCTCCACACGCGCCTCCACCGGGCCTGGGACCGGCCGCTGACCGCGTACTACCTGATCCTCGGCGGCAGCCTGCTGATCATCGTGCTGGGTCTGGTGATGGTCTACTCGGCCTCCCAGATCACCGCGCTGCAGATGTCGCTGCCGGGTTCGTTCTTCTTCCGCAAACAGTTCCTGGCCGCCTGTATCGGGGGCGTGCTGCTGTTCGTGGCGTCCCGCATGCCGGTGAAACTGCACCGGGCGCTCGCCTACCCGATCCTCGCCGGCGCCGTCTTCCTGATGGCCCTGGTGCAGGTCCCCGGGATAGGGATGTCGGTCAACGGCAACCAGAACTGGATCTCCCTGGGCGGCTCCTTCCAGATCCAGCCCAGCGAGTTCGGCAAGCTCGCCCTGGTGCTCTGGGGCGCCGACCTGATGGCGCGCAAACAGGAGAAGCGGCTGCTGACCCAGTGGAAACACATGCTGGTGCCGCTGGTCCCGGTCAGCTTCCTGCTGCTCGGCCTGATCATGCTCGGCGGCGACATGGGTACGGCGATCATCCTGACCGCGATCCTGTTCGGCCTGCTCTGGCTGGCGGGGGCACCCACCCGGCTGTTCGCCGGGGTGCTGTCGATCGCCGGACTGCTCGGCGTGATCCTCATCAAGACCAGCCCCAACCGAATGGCCCGGCTCGCCTGTATCGGAGCCACCGAGCCCAAGAGCGGCGTAGCCGACTGCTGGCAGGCGGTTCATGGCATCTATGCCCTGGCATCCGGCGGACTCTTCGGCTCCGGACTCGGTGCGAGTGTGGAAAAATGGGGCCAACTGCCCGAAGCTCACACCGACTTCATCTTCGCCGTCACCGGCGAGGAACTGGGTCTGGCGGGGACGCTGTCGGTACTGGCCCTCTTCGCGGCTCTAGGCTATGCGGGTATCCGCGTGGCCGGACGCACGGAGGACCCCTTCGTGAGGTATGCCGCGGGAGGCGTGACCACCTGGATCACCGCACAGGCGGTGATCAACATCGGTGCGGTGCTCGGCCTGCTGCCGATCGCCGGTGTCCCGCTCCCGCTGTTCTCCTACGGAGGCTCCGCCCTGCTGCCGACCATGTTCGCCATCGGGTTGCTGATCGCCTTCGCGCGCGACGAGCCCGCTGCGCGGGCGGCGCTTGCGATGCGGCAACCTCGCTTTGGTAGAAAGCGGGGAGCCGGGGGCCCTCAGGGGTCTCGGAGATGGAACACGATGCGACGGCGTGCCTCCGCGGCGCGCTCGTCCGGAGAGCGGTGAATTTCGGTGCATGTCGTACTCGCTGGTGGGGGGACCGCCGGCCACATCGAGCCGGCGCTCGCCCTCGCGGACGCCCTGCGCAGGCAGGACCCCACCGTGGGGATCACGGCCCTGGGCACGGAGCGCGGGCTGGAGACCAGGCTGGTGCCCGAGCGCGGCTACGAGCTCGCCCTGATCCCGGCGGTGCCGCTGCCCCGCAAGCCCACCCCTGAACTGATCACCGTCCCGGGCCGGCTGCGCGGCACCATCAAGGCGGCCGAGCAGATCCTGGAGCGCACCAAGGCGGACTGCGTCGTCGGCTTCGGCGGCTACGTCGCCCTGCCCGGCTATCTCGCCGCCAAGCGCCTCGGCGTGCCGATCGTGATCCACGAGGCCAACGCCCGGCCCGGCCTCGCCAACAAGATCGGCTCCCGGTACGCCGCCCGGGTCGCGGTCTCCACCCCCGACAGCAAGCTGCGCGACGCCCGCTACATCGGCATCCCGCTGCGCCGCTCCATCTCCCTCCTGGACCGGGCCGCGGCCCGCCCCGAGGCCCGCCACCGCTTCGGCCTCGACCCCAACCTGCCCACGCTGCTGGTCTCCGGCGGCTCCCAGGGCGCCCGCCGCCTCAACGAGGTCACCCAGCAGGTCGCGCCCTGGCTGCAGCGGGCCGGTATCCAGATCCTGCACGCGGTCGGCCCGAAGAACGAACTGCCGCAGGTGCACCAGATGCCGGGGATGCCTCCGTATGTCCCGGTAAGTTACCTGGACCGGATGGACCTCGCGTACGCCGCGGCCGACATGATGCTCTGCCGTGCGGGTGCGATGACCGTCGCCGAACTCTCCGCCGTCGGGCTCCCGGCCGCCTATGTCCCGCTGCCCATCGGCAACGGCGAACAGCGGCTGAACGCCCAGCCGGTGGTCAAGGCCGGCGGCGGCCTGCTGGTCGACGACGCGGAACTCACCCCGGAGTGGGTACAGCAGAACGTGCTTCCCGTGCTCGCCGATCCGCACCGGTTGTACGAGATGTCCCGCGCGGCAAGCGAGTTCGGCCGCCGGGACGCCGACGACCTGCTCGTCGGGATGGTGTACGAGGCGATCGCCTCCAGCCGTTAGGCCGTACGACGAAAGGCAAGTGAGCAGCGTGGCCGGACCGACCACCGCCGAGCGCGGTCAACGCCAGCAGGAGTCGTCCGGCCCGCCGCCCGCCCGGCGATGGAGGAACCGCCGCTTTCGTATGATCGTCATTCTGGTGCTGGGAGTTGTGCTCCTGGGTTCCGGTTCCGTCTGGCTGCTGTACGGCTCCACGTGGCTGCGCGTACGGCACGTCTCCGTCTCCGGCACGGTCGTTCTGACACCCGGGCAGGTGCGGGAGGCGGCCGACGTCCCCGTCGGGGCGCCGATGGTCTCCGTCGACACCGACGGCATCGAGGCCCGACTGCGCCGGAAACTGCCCCGAATTGACGAGATCGACGTCGTCCGCGCCTGGCCCCATGGAATCGGGCTGAAAGTGACCGAGCGGCTGCCGGTTCTGCTCATCGAAAAGGGTGGAAAGTTCACCGAAGTGGACAAGGAAGGCGTCCGTTTCGCGACGGTTTCGCAGGCACCGAAAGGCGCTCCGGCACTGGAATTGAGTCTGTCCCGGTCGGGTTCGGCCACCGCGAGTCTGCGCCGTTTCGGCACCGACCGGCTGGTGCGGGAAGCCGTGGAGGTCGCGGGTGACATTCCGGCCGCCGTCCGCCGGGACACCCGAACCCTCAAGGTCCGTTCCTATGACGACATCACGCTGGAGTTGAGCGGCGGCCGCACGGTCGAGTGGGGCAGCGCCGAGAACGGCGCCGCCAAGGCGCGCACGCTCACCGCTCTCATGAAAGCCGCTTCCGTCGCGCGGTACTTCGACGTGAGTGTTCCCACCGCGCCTGCGTCATCGGCGAGTTGACGCACATCAGCGCAGGCCAGCACCCTGGTTGGGCACCGCTACGGCTGATCACATAGGGTGAAAAGAAAAACGGGAGGTTCGGCGTGTTCGTTGAACGCGCGCCACTTGTCGACTTAGTGTCCTGTTCAGAAGACTCCAGGGAACAGACACACTGGTAACCCTAAACTTCAACGTTAGGGTTCGGGTCGGCGCTACGGACCGTCCCAATCGGCATCTGCCGTCCCACGCGGGCATCGCATGGCGACGGCAACGTAATTCGAGGCGAGAGGCCTTCGACGTGGCAGCACCGCAGAACTACCTCGCAGTCATCAAGGTCATCGGTGTCGGCGGCGGTGGTGTCAATGCCATCAACCGGATGATCGAGGTCGGTCTCAAGGGCGTCGAGTTCATCGCCATCAACACCGACGCACAGGCGCTGTTGATGAGCGACGCCGACGTCAAGCTCGACGTCGGCCGTGAACTCACCCGTGGACTCGGCGCCGGCGCCAACCCGGCCGTCGGCCGCAAGGCCGCCGAGGACCACCGCGAGGAGATCGAGGAGGTCCTCAAGGGGGCCGACATGGTCTTCGTGACGGCCGGCGAAGGCGGCGGCACCGGCACCGGCGGCGCCCCCGTCGTGGCCAACATCGCCCGCTCGCTGGGCGCCCTCACCATCGGCGTGGTCACCCGCCCCTTCACCTTCGAGGGCCGGCGCCGCGCCAACCAGGCCGAGGACGGCATCGCGGAACTCCGCGAAGAGGTCGACACCCTCATCGTCATCCCGAACGACCGGCTGCTCTCCATCTCGGACCGCCAGGTCTCGGTCCTCGACGCCTTCAAGTCGGCCGACCAGGTCCTGCTCTCCGGTGTCCAGGGCATCACCGACCTCATCACCACACCCGGTCTGATCAACCTCGACTTCGCCGACGTCAAGTCCGTCATGTCCGAGGCCGGCTCGGCCCTCATGGGCATCGGCTCGGCCCGCGGCGACGACCGTGCGGTGGCCGCCGCCGAGATGGCGATCTCCTCGCCGCTCCTGGAGGCCTCCATCGACGGCGCCCGGGGCGTCCTGCTCTCCATCTCCGGCGGCTCCGACCTCGGCCTGTTCGAGATCAACGAGGCCGCCCAGCTGGTCAGCGAGGCCGCTCACCCCGAGGCCAACATCATCTTCGGCGCGGTCATCGACGACGCCCTCGGCGACGAGGTCCGGGTCACGGTCATCGCGGCCGGGTTCGACGGGGGCCAGCCCCCGGCCCGCCGGGACACCGTGCTCGGCTCGTCCTCGGCCTCGTCCTCGGCCCGCCGCGAGGAGCCCACTCCGGCCCGGCAGCCCGAGTCCCGCCCGTCCTTCGGCTCGCTCGGCAGCGTGACCCCGAAGGAGGAGCCGGAGCCGGCGCCCGAGCCGGTGGCCGACATCCCGGTCGCCCCGCCGGTCCCGCCGTCGCGTTCCTACACGGACAGCGCGGCCGAGGAACTGGACGTACCGGACTTCCTCAAGTGATCCTTCAGACGTGATAGGACAGCGCGAAACCGTGAGCGGCGCGCACTTCGCCTTCACCGACAGGTGGGGCGGGGTGAGCGCCGCTCCGTACGAGCAGCTCAACCTGGGCGGGGCGGTCGGCGACGACCCCGGCGCGGTGCAGACCAATCGGGAACTCGCCGCCAAGTCGCTCGGTCTGGATCCCGGCCGGGTGGTCTGGATGAACCAGGTGCACGGCAATCTCGTCGCCGAGGTCGACGGGCCCTGGGCCACTCGGCAGGCTCCGCCGGTCGACGGACTGGTGACCGCGGCCCGAGGGCTCGCCCTCGCCGTGCTGACCGCCGACTGCGTGCCGGTCCTGCTGGCCGACCCGGTGGCCCGAGTGGTCGCCGCCGCCCACGCCGGACGGCCGGGCATGGTGAAGGGCATCGTGCCGGCCGCGATCGACGCCATGGAGTCGCTCGGCGCCGACCCGGCCCGGATCGTCGCCCGCACCGGCCCCGCCGTCTGCGGACGGTGCTACGAGGTGCCGGAGGCGATGCGCGCCGACGTGGCCGCCGTCGAGCCGACGGCGCACGCCGAGACCAGCTGGGGCACTCCGGCGGTCGACGTGAGCGCCGGTGTGCACGCGCAGCTCGCGCGCGCCGGGGTGCTCGACCGGGCGCAGTCGCCGGTGTGCACGCTGGAGTCGGGCGATCACTTCTCCTACCGTCGCGACCGCACCACCGGGCGGCTCGCAGGCTATGTGTGGCTGGACTGATGGGGCATGACGGACCGTAGGACCGAACTCGCCGGAAACCTGGCGAAAGTGGAGGAGCGCATCGCCGCCGCCTGTGCGGCGGCCGGGCGCAAGCGGGCGGAGGTGACCCTGATCGTGGTCACCAAGACCTATCCGGCCGGCGACGTGCGGATCCTGTCGGAACTCGGCGTGCGCCATGTCGCCGAGAACCGGGACCAGGACGCCGCCCCCAAGGCTGCCGAATGTGCCGATCTGCCCCTTGCTTGGCACTTTGTTGGTCAATTGCAGACCAACAAAGTGCGATCCGTGGTGGGTTACGCGGATCTCGTGCAGTCCGTCGATCGTTCCAAGCTCGTCGAGGCACTGTCCAGGGAGGCGGTGCGGGCCGGGCGCGAGGTGGGGTGTCTCCTCCAGGTCGCGCTCGACGCGGGTGCGAGCGGGAGGGGTGAGCGCGGCGGTGTGGCGCCCGGCGGAATCGAAGAGTTGGCCGACCTGGTCGCCGGATCGCCTGGGTTGCGGCTCGGCGGACTGATGACCGTCGCTCCGCTCACCGGGGAGTACGCGGGGCGCCAACAGGCGGCGTTCGAGCGGTTGATGGATTTGTCGACCGACCTGCGCCGAGCCCATCCGGCTGCGAACATGGTCTCGGCAGGGATGAGTGCGGACCTCGAGGAAGCCGTGGCCGCCGGGGCGACACATGTGCGCGTCGGCACTGCGGTACTCGGCGTCCGCCCCAGGCTCGGGTAACGTCGCCAAGAAGTCGGACCACAGCAGAAAATATGGTCAATGCGGCCCAAGACGGGCACAACGGCCACGTGGATCGCGGGACTTGGTAGTCGTCACCGATCCACCACAGAGCGGAGGACTCAGAGCATGGCCGGCGCGATGCGCAAGATGGCGGTCTACCTCGGCCTCGTGGAGGACGATGGGTACGACGGCCGCGGATTTGACCCCGACGACGACTTCGAGCCCGAACTGGACCCGGAGCCCGAACGGGACCATCGACGGCATGAGCCGTCACATCAGTCCCACGGTGCACACCAGTCCCAAAGGGACGATTCGGTACGAGTGGTACAGCCGCCGGCGCCGCGTGAGCCGGTGTCGCATTCCGCATCGCTGTCCGCGGAATCGGGACGCCCGGCGCGTATCGCCCCCGTGGCGTCCATCACACAAGAACGCGCAAGCCTGGAGAAGAACGCACCGGTGATCATGCCCAAGGTCGTGTCGGAACGAGAGCCTTACCGGATCACCACGCTCCACCCCCGGACCTACAACGAGGCCCGTACCATCGGGGAACACTTCCGTGAGGGCACCCCGGTGATCATGAATCTGACTGAGATGGATGACACAGACGCGAAGCGACTTGTCGACTTTGCGGCCGGTTTGGTGTTTGGTCTTCACGGCAGCATCGAGCGGGTGACGCAGAAGGTGTTCCTGTTGTCGCCTGCTAACGTCGATGTCACGGCGGAGGACAAGGCCCGCATCGCAGAGGGCGGGTTCTTCAACCAGAGCTGAGACGCAACACCGGTACGAAGCACGGAACAGGGGAGAGGGAAGCACGAACCATGAGCGTGTTCCTTGATGTGATCTACATCGCGCTGATGTGCTTCCTCATCGTGCTCATCTTCCGGTTGGTCATGGACTACGTGTTCCAGTTCGCCCGCTCATGGCAACCCGGCAAGGCGATGGTGGTCGTACTTGAGGCCACCTACACTGTCACCGATCCACCGCTCAAGCTTCTGCGGCGGTTCATCCCGCCGCTGCGTCTCGGGGGCGTGGCGCTCGACCTGTCCTTCTTCGTACTGATGATCATCGTCTACATCCTGATCGCGATCGTTGGTCGGCTGTGATGAGCGATGTGACCTACCGTCTTGCCGATGCCGACGACTACGTTGAGGTGAAGAGATGCCGTTGACCCCCGAGGACGTGCGGAACAAGCAGTTCACGACCGTCCGCCTCCGAGAAGGCTATGACGAGGACGAGGTCGATGCCTTCCTCGATGAGGTCGAAGCCGAACTGACGCGCCTGCTGCGCGAGAACGAGGACCTGCGCGCCAAACTGGCCGCGGCCACGCGTGCCGCCGCCCAGAACCAGCAGAACATGCGCAAGCCTCCGGAGCCGCAGGACCAGCAGGGCGGTATGCCTCAGGGCGGCATGCCCCAGCAGGGTGGTATGCCGCAGCAGGGTGGTATGCCTCAGCAGGGCATGCGAGGTCCCGGCGCTCCGGTGCCCGCCGGCATATCGGGCCCGCCGCAGCAGCAGATGGGTGGCCCCATGGGTGGCCCCCCGCAGCTGCCGAGCGGCGCCCCGCAGCTGCCGGCCGGTCCCAGTGGCCAGGGCGGTCCGCAGGGTCCTGGTCCGATGGGTCAGGGTCCGATGGGCCAGGGTGGTCCGATGGGCCAGGGCCCCATGGGTCAGGGTCCGATGGGCCAGGGCGGTCCGATGGGCCAGGGCCCCATGGGTCAGGGTCCGATGGGCCAGGGCATGGGCCAGGGCCCGATGGGCGGCCAGCCCCCCATGCAGCAGCAGATGGGTGGTCCGATGGGCGGCCCCATGGGCGGTCCGATGGGCGGCCCCGGTCAGGGCCCCGGTGGCGACAGCGCCGCCCGAGTCCTCTCGCTGGCCCAGCAGACCGCCGACCAGGCGATCGCCGAGGCCCGCTCCGAGGCCAACAAGATCGTCGGCGAGGCCCGCAGCCGCGCCGAGGGTCTGGAGCGTGACGCCCGTGCCAAGGCGGACGCGCTGGAGCGGGACGCGCAGGAGAAGCACCGCGTCGCCATGGGCTCCCTGGAGTCCGCGCGCGCCACGCTGGAGCGCAAGGTCGAGGACCTGCGAGGCTTCGAGCGCGAGTACCGCACGCGTCTGAAGTCGTACCTGGAGTCGCAGCTGCGTCAGCTGGAGACCCAGGCCGACGACTCCCTGGCGCCGCCGCGTACCCCGGCCGCTGCCTCTCTCCCGCCGTCCCCGGCGCCCTCCATGGCCCCGGCCGGCGCGAGTGCCCCGTCCTACGGCGGCAACCAGCCGATGGGTGGTCCGTCCCCCGCTCCGCCGTCCTACGGCGGCCAGCAGCAGATGACGCCGGCGATGACCCAGCCGATGGCACCGGTACGTCCGCAGGGCCCCTCTCCGATGGGCCAGGCGCCGTCCCCGATGCGCGGCTTCCTCATCGACGAGGACGACAACTGACGGCGGGCGCGTAGCACGCGTAGGCGTCGGCAGAGCACCACAGGGCGGGACCCCGGTTCACCAACCGGGGTCCCGCCCTGTTTATGCGTGTTGCGCGGCTTCCCCGAGGAGGGGGCCGGGAGGGGCGCGGGGAACCGCGCACGGTACCTGCTCCGACCCGCACGTACGAGAAGGGCCCGATCTCCACCGTGGAGACCGGGCCCTTTGTCACCTGGGTCGGCGGCTACGCCTTCCGCAGCCGGAACGTGAGGTCGGCTACTACGCCTTCCGCAGCCGGAACGTCAGAGACAGCCCCTCGTCCACGAACGGCTCGCCGTAGCCGCCGTCGGCCTCGCCCTGCGCGAAGTCCGTCGCCAGCACCTCGTCGGCGATCAGCGAGGCATGCTCGGCCAACGCCGCGATCACCGCCGGGTCGGTCGACACCCACCGCAGTGCGATCCGGTCGGCCACGTCCAGTCCGCTGTTCTTCCGCGCCTCCTGGATCAGCCGGATCGCGTCCCGGGCGAGCCCCGCCTGGCGCAGCTCCTCCGTGATCTCCAGGTCGAGCGCGACGGTCGCACCCGAGTCCGACGCCACCGACCAGCCCTCACGCGGCGTCTCCGTGATGATCACCTCGTCCGGCGCCAGCGTCACGGTCTCGCCGTCGACCTCCACCGACGCCGTGCCCTCGCGCAGCGCCAGCGACAGCGCGGCCGCGTCCGCCGCGGCGACCGCCTTCGCCACGTCCTGCACCCGCTTGCCGAACCGCTTGCCCAGCGCCCGGAAGTTGGCCTTGGCCGTGGTGTCCACCAGCGAGCCGCCCACCTCGGACAGCGACGCCAGCGAGGAGACGTTCAGCTCGTCGGTGATCTGCGCGTGCAGCTCCGGGTCGAGCGAGTCGAAGCCCACGGCCGCGACCAGCGCCCGGGACAGCGGCTGACGGGTCTTGACGCCCGACTCCGCGCGCGTGGCCCGGCCGAGCTCCACGAGCCGTCGTACCAGAACCATCTGCTTGGACAGCTCCGGGTCGATCGCACCCAGGTCGGCCTCCGGCCACGCCGCCAGGTGCACCGACTCCGGTGCGCCCGGGGTGACCGGCGCCACCAGGTCCTGCCAGACCCGCTCGGTGATGAACGGGGTCAGCGGGGCCATCAGCTTGGTGACCGTCTCCACGACCTCGTGCAGCGTGCGCAGCGCGGCCTTGTCGCCCTGCCAGAAGCGGCGGCGCGAGCGGCGGACGTACCAGTTCGACAGGTCGTCGACGAACGCGGACAGCAGCTTGCCGGCGCGCTGGGTGTCGTACGCCTCCAGCGCCTGGGTCACCTGGTCGGTGAGCGCGTGCAGCTCGGAGAGCAGCCAGCGGTCCAGCAGCGGGCGGTCGGCCGGAGCCGGGTCCGCCGCGCTCGGTGCCCAGTTCGACGTACGGGCGTACAGGGCCTGGAAGGCGACCGTGTTCCAGTACGTCAGCAGGGTCTTGCGGACGACCTCCTGGATGGTGCCGTGGCCGACCCGGCGGGCCGCCCACGGAGAGCCGCCGGCCGCCATGAACCAGCGCACCGCGTCCGCGCCGTGCTGGTCCATCAGCGGGATCGGCTGCAGGATGTTGCCCAGGTGCTTGGACATCTTGCGGCCGTCCTCGGCGAGGATGTGGCCGAGGCAGACCACGTTCTCGTACGACGACTTGTCGAAGACCAGCGTGCCGATCGCCATGAGGGTGTAGAACCACCCTCGCGTCTGGTCGATCGCCTCGGAGATGAACTGGGCCGGGTAGCGGCTCTCGAACAGCTCCTTGTTCTTGTACGGGTAGCCCCACTGCGCGAACGGCATCGAACCCGAGTCGTACCAGGCGTCGATGACCTCCGGCACGCGCGTGGCCGTCTTCCGGCACTGCGGGCAGGCGAAGGTGACCTCGTCGATGAACGGGCGGTGCGGGTCCAGCCCCGACTGGTCGGTGCCGGTCAGCTCGGTCAGCTCCGCGCGGGAGCCGACGACGGTGAGGTGGTCGTCCTCGCAGCGCCAGATCGGCAGCGGGGTGCCCCAGTAGCGGTTGCGGGACAGCGCCCAGTCGATGTTGTTGTTCAGCCAGTCACCGTAGCGGCCGTGCTTGACGGTCTCCGGGAACCAGTTCGTCTTCTCGTTCTCCTCGAGGAGCCGGTCCTTGATCTCCGTGGTGCGGATGTACCAGGACGGCTGCGCGTAGTAGAGCAGCGCGGTGTGACAGCGCCAGCAGTGCGGGTAGCTGTGCTCGTACGGCAGGTGCTTGAAGAGGAGGCCGCGCTGCAACAGGTCCTCGGTGAGACGCTCGTCGGCCTTCTTGAAGAAGACGCCGCCGATCAGCGGGACGTTCTCCTCGAAGGTGCCGTCCGGGCGGACCGGGTTCACCACCGGCAGGCCGTAGGCGCGGCAGACCTTGAGGTCCTCCTCGCCGAAGGCGGGGGACTGGTGGACCAGACCCGTACCGTCCTCGGTCGTGACGTACTCGGCGTTCACGACGTAGTGTGCCGGTTCCGGGAACTCCACGAGCTCGAACGGACGTTGATAGGTCCAGCGCTCCATCTCGGCGCCGGTGAAGGTCTGGCCCGTGGTCTCCCAGCCCTCGCCGAGCGCCTTGGCGACCAGCTGCTCGGCGACGACGAGCTGCTCCTCGCCGTTGGTGGCGACGACGTAGGTGACCTCCGGGTGCGCGGCGACCGCCGTGTTGGACACCAGGGTCCACGGGGTGGTCGTCCACACCAGGAGCGCGGCCTGGCCGGCGAGCGGACCGGAGGTGAGCGGGAAACGGACGTACACGGAGGGGTCGACGACCGTCTCGTAGCCCTGCGCCAGCTCGTGGTCGGACAGGCCGGTGCCGCAGCGCGGGCACCAGGGGGCGACCCGGTGGTCCTGGACCAGCAGGCCCTTGGCGAAGATCTCCTTGAGCGACCACCAGACCGACTCGATGTACTCGGGGTCCATGGTCACGTACGCGTCGTCGAGGTCGACCCAGTAGCCCATGCGGGTCGTCAGCTCGGAGAACGCGTCGGTGTGGCGGAGCACGGACTCGCGGCACTTGGCGTTGAACTCGGCGATGCCGTACTTCTCGATGTCCGGCTTGCCGCTGAAGCCCAGCTCCTTCTCGACCGCCAGCTCCACGGGCAGGCCGTGGCAGTCCCAGCCGGCCTTGCGGGCCACGTGGTAGCCGCGCATGGTGCGGAAGCGGGGGAAGACGTCCTTGAAGACGCGCGCCTCGATGTGGTGGGCGCCGGGCATGCCGTTGGCGGTGGGCGGGCCCTCGTAGAACACCCACTCGGGGCGGCCCTCGGACTGCTCCAGGGTCTTGGCGAAGATCTTCTGCTCGCGCCAGAAGTCGAGCACGGCGTGCTCGAGGGCGGGCAGGTCGACCTGTGCGGGCACCTGGCGGTACGTCGGCGCTGTCATCTGCGAGCTTCCTCCAACGGACTTGCTGCCTTCCGTCGGAGGGACGAGAGCCTTGTCTTCCGTACGCCGTGTGCGGCGCGCTCCCGCGGTACCACCCTCCTTGGCTCCCCGAACGCCATGCGCGCCGGTGAGCCCCCTCATTGGGGTCGCGAAACCGGTTCTACTCGCCGTAGCAGGTCCTGCACGGCTTTCTTCCGGCGGCTCCGGGGTGATCTTCACGTCGCGCTCGCCCCCGGGCTCCCACCGTCCCCGGGTCGCTCTGGGCTGCGTACGCCGCTACTCGTCCCCATCCACGCTTCTCGCTCCGCCCAGTGTACGGCGCCGCACGGACAGCGGCCGACCCGTTTTCCGGGCACCGGCGGCGCCGGGCCGTCCACCTGCCGAGATGACCCGAATGGCGCGGTACGCGTGTTCGCATCCTGGGATGTCCGGCTCGGCGGATTACCGCGCGGGGAGCTGGGCACAACGCATGCATACCGGCTGCGTGGGGGGTGCGGGGCAGGCGGATCGGGCGGCGTGCCCCGTTGCCGAGGGACTCAGGTCGATTTATCGTCCCAGCACGATTCGCGTGCAAGATCACAATATGTGAAGGGGCCGCGGCCATGGTGGCGAAGAAGACCGCCGTACAGCAGTCGGCATCCGGCCCGTCCGGGGTCGCGGCTGCCTCCGACGGCGACACCAAAGGGGGCGGCGGAAAGCGGGGCACGCGCGCGGGGGAGACCGCCGCGGCGGAGAGAACGGCTGGTGAGAAGGGTTCCGCCAGGAAGACGGCCGCAAAGAAGACGCCGGTGAAGAAAGTGGACGGGAAGAGAGCGGACGGGAACCGAGCCGCGGACACGAGGACGGCCGGGAAGCCGACGGCCGCCGAGGCGAAGGCGGCCGAGGCACCGGCGGCCGGTGACAGGGCGACCGCGGCTGCCGGGGGTACCGCGGGGAAGTCGGAGAAGAGCGCGTCCAAGCCCGCGGCGACGAGGACCGCGGCGGCGAAGAGCACGGCCAAGAAGAGCACGGCCAAGAAAGCGGGCGCGGCGAGGGCCGCGAAGCAGACGGGAGCCACGACGGTGGTTGCGAAGAAGACCCCTGGCACGGCCACTGCGGCGACGGAGACCGCCGTCCCCAAGGCGCGGATCGCCGCGGCGGCTCCGGGCGAACTCGCGGTGCGTCCCGGCGAGGACCCGTGGACGCCGGAGGAGGTCGAGGAGGCGCGCACCGAGCTGATGACCGAGGCACTGCGGCTGCGCACCGAGCTGGACGCCTCCGACAGCGCCCTCGCCGGTCTGATGCGGGACTCCGGGGACGGCGCCGGAGACGACCAGGCCGACACCGGCACCAAGAACATCACCCGCGAGCACGAGCTGGCGCTGGCCGCCAACGCGCGCGAGATGCTGGAACAGACCGAGCGGGCCCTGGAGAAGCTCGACGCGGGCACCTACGGACTCTGCGAGAACTGCGGGAACCCCATCGGGAAGGCCCGGATGCAGGCCTTCCCGAGGGCGACTCTGTGCGTCGAGTGCAAGCAGAAGCAGGAACGCCGCTACTGAGCATCGGGGTCGCGTGGGGCGTGCCGTAGTCTCGTCCCGAGGCAGGCACCTAGGTTGAGGGACTCACGTGGCAGAGGCGGAGCGCATCATCGGTACGCCGGACACTCCGGACGACGGCGGTGAGGAGACGGCGGCACCCGGCGTGTCCGGCGCGGAGCAGCAGCGGGCCGACGACGAACGGCGCCCCGGGCGCGGACGCCGGATCGCCGTGCTGTTCGCGGTCGCCGCCTTCGCGTACGCCCTCGACCTGGTCAGCAAGATGATCGTGGTCGCGAAGCTGGAGCACCACGCGCCGATCGAGGTCCTCGGCGACTGGCTGGAGTTCCACGCGATCCGCAACCCGGGCGCGGCCTTCGGGTTCGGCGGCGCCTTCACGATCATCTTCACGGTGATCGCGGCGGCCGTGATCGTCGTGATCTTCCGCCTGGCCCGCAAGCTCTACAGCTTCCCCTGGGCGGTCGCCCTCGGCCTGCTGCTGGGCGGCGCGCTCGGCAACCTCACCGACCGGATCTTCCGCTCGCCCGGCGTCTTCGAGGGCCAGGTCGTCGACTTCATCGCGCCCAAGGGGTTCGCGGTGTTCAACCTGGCCGACTCCGCGATCGTCTGCGGCGGCATCCTGATCGTGCTGCTCTCCTTCCGCGGCCTGGACCCGGACGGCACCGTCCACAAGGACTGACCGCGGCCGGAGCGGGGGCCGCACGGGCTCGCGTACGGCGCTGTCGGCGCGGTCCGGCATACTCGACGGGTGAGTACGCTTCCCGAGATCCGAACCCTGCCCGTGCCCGACGGCCTGGAGGGCGAGCGCGTCGACGCCGCCATCTCCCGCATGTTCGGCTTCTCCCGCACCAAGGCGGCCGAGCTGGCCGCGGCGGGCAAGGTCCAGGTCGACGGCGCGGTGGTCGGCAAGTCCGAGCGGGTGAGCGGCGGGTCCTGGCTGGAGGTCGAGATGCCGGGCGCGCCCGCGCCCGTGCAGATCGTCGCGGAGCCCGTCGAGGGCATGGAGATCGTGTACGACGACGATGACGTGGTCGTCATCGTCAAGCCGGTCGGCGTGGCCGCGCACCCCAGCCCCGGCTGGACCGGCACGACCGTCATCGGCGGTCTGGCGGCCGCCGGCTACCGGATCTCCACCTCCGGCGCCGCCGAGCGCCAGGGCATCGTGCACCGCCTCGACGTCGGCACCTCCGGCCTGATGGTGGTGGCCAAGTCGGAGCGCGCGTACACCTCGCTCAAGCGCCAGTTCAAGGAGCGCACGGTCGACAAGCGCTACCACACGCTCGTGCAGGGCCACCCGGACCCGACCAGCGGCACCATCGACGCCCCCATCGGCCGCCACCCCCAGCACGACTACAAGTGGGCGGTCACGGCCGACGGCAAGCCCTCCGTGACCCACTACGACCTCATCGAGGCGTTCCGCGCGGCCTCCCTGCTGGACGTGAAGCTGGAGACCGGCCGCACCCACCAGATCCGCGTCCACATGGCCGCCCACCGCCACCCCTGCGTCGGCGACCTCACCTACGGCGCCGACCCGACGCTCGCCAAGCGGCTGCACCTGACCCGGCAGTGGCTGCACGCGGTCCGGCTCGGCTTCGAGCACCCCGGCAGCGGTGACTGGGTCGAGTTCGAGAGCGACTACCCGGCCGACCTGAGCAAGGCGCTGGACCAGGTCCGCGAGGAGACGTACGGATGAGCACGCGCGCCTACAAGGTGCGGGTCGCCGAGGACCCCGCCGACCTGGCGGCGTGCTTCGCCGTACGCAAGCAGGTCTTCGTCGTCGAACAGGGCGTCCCCGAGGACCTGGAGTACGACGAGTACGACCCGGTGGCCCTGCACGTGCTCGCGATCCGCGAGGACGGCGTACCGCTCGGCACCGGCCGGCTGCTGTACGGCGAGACGGCCCTGGAGAAGACCGGCGGCGATCCGTCCCTCGGCTCGCTGGGCCGGCTCGCGGTCTCCCAGGAGGCCCGCGGCCTCGGCATAGGCGTGGTCCTGGTCCGGGCCATCGAGGACGCGGCACGCGCGCGTGGCCTGAGCGCGGTGGACCTGCACGCGCAGACGCACGCGCTGGGCTTCTACGAGCGGCTGGGCTACGAGCCCTACGGCCCGGAGTACGAGGAGGCGGGCATCCCGCACCGGGGGATGCGGCGCGCCCTGTAGCGCGGCCCGTGCCGGAAGACCGCATGGCAGGCTTGAGGCCCGCCGTGTGATCGTCGACTCCCGGAGCGCTGGCCGTGGATCAGTTGGCCCTTTTGTTCGTGCTGCTGCTCGGGGCTCTGGTGAGCGTCCCGGTGGGGGACCGGCTGGGGCTGCCGGCGCCCGTGCTGATGACCCTGTTCGGGATCGTCCTCGCGGTGGCCGACTTCGTGCCGAACGTGGACATCCCGCCCGAGCTGATCCTGCCCGGCCTGCTGCCACCGCTGCTCTACGCCGCCGTACGGCGGACCTCCTGGCGCCAGTTCACGGCCAACAAGCGGCCGATCTTCCTGCTCGCGGTCGCCCTGGTGTTCGTCACCACGGTGTGCGTGGCCGTCGTCGCCGGCGCGATCGTGCCCGGGCTGCCGATCGCCGCCGCCGTGGCGCTGGGCGCGCTGGTCGCCCCGCCCGACCCGGTCGCCGCGACCGCCGTCGCCGGGCAGCTCGGGCTGCCGCGCCGGCTGGTGTCGATCCTGGAGGGCGAGGGCCTCTTCAACGACGTCACGGCCATCGTGCTCTACCACGTGGCGATCGCCGCCGTGGTCAGCGGCACGTTCTCGCCCTGGCGGGCCGGGCTGGACTTCCTGCTCTCCGCCGTGGTCGCGGTCGCGGTGGGTCTTGCGCTCGGCTGGGGCGCGAACAAGCTGATGGACGTGCTCGGCGACCCGACCCTCCAGATCGGCCTCACCCTGCTGGTCCCCTACGTCTCCTACGTCCTCGCCGAGGAACTGCACGGCTCCGGCGTGCTCGCCGTGCTCACCACCGCGCTGTTCATCGCCGAGTACGCCACCGACGCCGACGACGTGATGACCCGGCTCGCCGGATACACCTTCTGGGACATCGTCGACACGCTCGTCACCGGCGTCGCGTTCGGGCTGATCGGCCTGGAGCTGCACAACGCGATCCGCACGGCGTCCGGCCGCTGGGGCGAACTGCTCGGCTGGGCGGCCGCGATCGTGGGCGTGGTCGTCGTGGTCCGGCTGGTGTGGCTGCTGCCGGCGACCTGGCTGACCAAGCGGCTGCACGCCCGGCGGGACTACGACGAGGAGATCCCGACCAGCTGGCGGGAGACCGTGGTGATGTGGTGGTCCGGGATGCGCGGGGTGGCGTCGGTCGCGCTGGCCCTGGCCGTTCCGCTGAAGACCGACGACGGATCCCCCTTCCCGGACCGGGACGAGATCGTCTTCATCGCGTTCGGCGTGATCATGGCGACGCTGGTGCTCCAGGGGCTGACCCTGCCGTGGCTGGTGAAGCGGCTGGGGGTGCGGGCCGACACCGACCAGGAGAAGGAGTTCGAGAAGGAACTGGCGGTACGGGCGGCGAAGGCCGCACGCCGGCGGCTGAAGGAGATCGAGCAGGTCGAGGACCTGCCGGAGGAGGTGACGGAGCAGATGCTGCGGCGGGCCTTCGAGATCGGCTTCCGGATCAGCCCCGAGGTGGTGGAGGACGAGCGGCGGGAGGGGCACGACAAGCGGGCGAAACGGTTGAAGCGGCTGCGGCGGATCCAGCAGGAGATGCTCAGCGCGGCGCGGCACGAGGTGCTGGCGGCGCGGAGCGAGCCGGGGGCGGATCCGGAGATCGTGGACCGGGTGCTGCGCCACCTGGACGTCCGTAGCCTGCGCTGACCGCACGCCCCCACGTGCAGTAATACAAACGTATGGCCGTTGTGGATATCCGAAGGCGGGGTCGGCGGTGCGCTCGTAGTCTCGGATCATGGCTCGGAACATTGTGATCAGTGGTGGCGGAACAGGGATCGGGCTCGCCGCGGCGCGGGTGTTCGCCGCCGACGGGGATCGGGTGCTGCTGCTCGGGCGGCGCAGAGAGGTGTTGGAGCAGGCCGGGGTGCCGGGGGCGGTCTGGTACGCCGCCGATCTGAGCGACCCGGCCGGCGTACGGGGCGTGGCGCGGTACGTCGCCGAGGAGATCGGCACCGTGGACGTGCTCGTCCACAGCGCCGGAGGCAACGCGGCGTTCGCGCCCGACGCGGAGGCCGGCGACCCGCTCGACGCCGTCGCCCGCACCTGGACGGGCAACTTCCAGCAGAACACGCTCACCGCCGTGCTGCTCACGGAGGCGCTGAAGGACCGGCTCGCCGACCCCGGCGGACGGGTGCTGTTCCTCAGCTCCATCGCCGCGTACCGGGGGTCGGGGACCGGGTCCTACGCCGCCGCCAAGGCGGCCCTGCATCCGTACGCCCACGACCTGGCCCGGCAGCTGGGACCGCGCGGGGTCACCGTGAACGTGGTCGCGCCCGGGTACGTCGAGGACACCGAGTTCTTCGGCGGCCCGGTCGAGGAGGCGCGGCGGGCACGGCTCGTCGCCGAGACGGCGACCGGGCGGGCCGGCATACCGGGTGACGTCGCCGCCACCCTGCACTGGCTGGCCTCCCCGGCCGCCGGACACGTCACCTCGCAGATCGTCCAGGTCAACGGCGGCGCCGAGCGCGGCCACTGACGGGAAGGGGGGCGGTCAGGCGCCGCGGCCGGTGCGGGGCGGCTCGTGCAGACGCCGGGCCGCCGCCCCGTCCTGGGAGGGGATGATCCCGCCCGGCGACAGGACCGCGTCGGCGGTGTTGACCCGGGGCAGGGCGTAGGGATGCTCGGCGGACAGCCAGGTGATCATCTGCTCACGGACGGTGACCCGGACCTTCCAGACGTCGTCCGAGTCCTTGGCGGTCACCAGCGCCCGCACCTGGATGGTGTTCGGCGTGGAGTCGGTGACGACCAGGCTGTAGTCCCGCCCGTCCCAGGCGGGGCACTCGCGCAGGATGTCCCGGAGCTTCTCGCGCATCGACTCGATCGGCGCCGAGTGGTCGAGGTGCCAGTAGACGACCCCGGTCATCTGCGGGGTGCCCCGGGACCAGTTCTCGAAGGGTTTGGAGGTGAAGTACGACACCGGCATGGTGATCCGCCGCTCGTCCCAGGTCCGTACCGTCAGAAAGGTCAGGGTGATCTCCTCGACCGTGCCCCACTCGCCGTCGACCACGACGGTGTCGCCGAGGCGCACCATGTCGCCGAAGGCGATCTGCAGACCCGCGAACATGTTCGCCAGCGTGGACTGGGCGGCCACACCGGCGACGATGCCGAGGATCCCGGCGGAGGCCAGCAGCGAGGCGCCGGCCGCGCGCATCGCCGGGAAGGTCAGCAGCATCGCCGCCGCGGCCATCACGCCGACTATCGCCGTGACCACCCGCATGATCAGCGACACCTGGGTGCGTACCCGGCGGACCCGGGCCGCGTCGGTGTGGCCGCGGGCGTAGCGATTGTACGAGGTGTCGACGACGGCCGCCGCGATCCGCACCACCAGCCAGGCGGCCGACCCGATCAGCACCAGGGTCAGCATCTGACCGACGGCGACCCGGTGGCCCAGGAGCAGCTCGGCCTTGTCGTAGGAGCCTCTGAGCAGGGCCGCGCACAGCACCAGCTGGTAGGGGATGCGGGCCCGGCGCAGCAGCCCCCACAGGGGTGTCTCGCTGTGCCGTGCGTCTGCCTTGCGCAGCAGCAGGTCGGTCGCCCAGCCGATCAGCAGGGTGAGGACGACGGCGCCGCCGACCACGATCAGCGGGCGGAGTACGTTCTCCATGTCCATGGGTCCGAACGTAACCAGATCCGCGGGGTCCTGAACATGCTGACCGGTGTCGAGGGCGTCACAAAGCCTGTCGGCGCAGGCTGGCACCATGGGCGCATGAACATCATGCTCTTTCACTCGACCTATGGCCTCAGGCCCGCGGTGCGCGAGGCCGCGGACCGGCTGCGTGCCGCGGGGCACGAGGTGTGGACGCCGGACCTCTTCGCGGGACGCACGTTCGACACGGTCGAGGAGGGCATGGAGTTCAACGAGTCGATCGGCAAGGACGAGCTGCTGAAGCGGGCCGTGCTGGCGGCGGCGCCGTACTCGGAGCGCGGGCTGGTGTACGCGGGGTTCTCGCTGGGCGCCTCGATCGCGCAGACGCTGGCGCTGGGCGACGAGCGGGCACGCGGGCTGCTGCTTGTGCACGGCACCTCGGACATCGCGCCGAACGCCTCGGTGGACGAGCTGCCGGTCCAGCTGCACGTGGCCGAGCCGGACGCCTTCGAGACGGACGACTGGCTGAGCGCCTGGTATCTGCAGATGGGCCGGGCCGGCGCCGATGTGGAGATCTACCGGTACCCGGGCGCCGGACACCTCTACACCGACCCCGGGCTGCCGGACTGGGACGAGGAGGCCGCCGAGGCCACCTGGCGGGTGGCGCTCGGCTTCCTCGACACGCTGTAGGTGACGGCTACACCGGGTCGTAGGTGCGCTCGACCTTCTGGGTGCCGCTGCGGGTGCGGTACGAACGCTCCCAGGACGAGGTCGCGTCGGCCTTCGTCTTGTCGGAGACGACGTAGTAGTCCATCTGCGCCCGGGCGGCGGTGATGTCCAGGATGCCGTAGCCGTGCCGGTCGGTGTCCACCCAGTGCACATGGCGGTTGGCCAGCTGGATGATCGGCGCGGCGACGGTGGAGACGACACCCGGGGAGACCTTGAGGATGTCGTCCAGGTTGTCGGAGGTCACCGAGGTCACCACGAACTCCGTGGCCGCGGAGGCGGAGAGCGGGTAGGTGCCGGCGTCCACCGGCACGTCGTTGGCCCACGCCATGTGGATGTCGCCGGTCAGGAACACCGTGTTGCCGATCGCGTTGGAGCGCAGGTGGGCCAGCAGCTCGCGGCGGTCGTCGGTGTAGCCGTCCCACTGGTCGGTGTTGAGGGCGAGGCCGTCCTGCGGCAGCCCGAGCAGCTTGGCGAGCGGCTTGAGCAGGTCGGCGGAGAGCGAGCCGATGGCGAACGGCGAGATCATCACCGAGTTGCCGACCAGCCGCCAGGTGGTGTCGGAGGCCTTCAGTCCGGCCTTCAGCCAGTCGAGCTGGGCGCGGCCGGTGATGGTGCGGTCCGGGTCGTCGACCGAGCCGCTGCCCGTGGACACCTGCTGGGAGCGGAAGGAGCGCAGGTCGAGCAGGGAGAGGTCGGCGAGCTTGCCGAAGCGCAGCCGGCGGTAGGTGGTGCCGGCGATGGCCGGGCGGACCGGCATCCACTCGAAGTAGGCCTGCTTGGCGGCGGCCTGACGGGCCGTCCAGGTGCCCTCGGCACCCTCGGTGTGGTTCTCGGCACCGCCGGACCAGGAGTCGTTGGCGAACTCGTGGTCGTCCCAGATCGCGATGACCGGCGCCTTGAGGTGCAGGGCCTGCAGGTCGGTGTCGGTCTTGTACTTGCCGTGCCGGGTGCGGTAGTCGGCGAGGGTGATGATCTCGTGGGCCGGCGCGTGCTGGCGGACCACGGTGTCCCGGGTGCCGTACTCGCCGGTGCCGTACTCGTAGATGTAGTCGCCGAGGTGCAGCCACGCGTCCAGGTCGTTGCGGGTGGCCAGGTGACGGTAGGAGGCGAAGTAGCCGGCCTCCCAGTTGGCGCAGGAGACGACACCGAAGCGCAGACCGGAGACGGCGGCGTCGGCCGCCGGGGCGGTGCGGGTGCGCGCCACCGCGGAGTCCGTGCCGCCGGCCGAGAAGCGGAACCAGTAGTCGGTGGCCGGGGCGAGGCCGCGGATGTCGGCCTTGACGGTGTGGTCGGAGGCGGCGGTCGCGGTGGTGGAGCCGCGGGAGACGACGTTGGTCAGCGCCTTGTCGGTGGCGACGACCCAGCTGACCTCGGTGTCGGCGCCGGCACCGGAGCCCGGGGTCGCGTCGGCGCTCGGCGTCACCCGGGTCCACAGCAGGACGCCGTCGGGCAGCGGGTCGCCGGAGGCGATGCCGTGCAGGAAGGCAGGGGCGTCCGAGGCGGCCCGGGCCGGCAGCGCGGCGGCGAGCGGGGCGGCCAGGACAGCCGTCGCCGCCGCGGCCTTGACGACCGTACGGCGGCGCGGGGAGAGGGAGTTGGCACCCTCAGAAGCCTGAGTTGATCTGTATCGACTGGTCACGTCCGGTCAGGTTACTGACCAGTATGAACAAGAGCAGGCGAACCAGAAAAAGTTCGCCTGCTCTTCACCCGGAGCTGGTGCCGTACCTGTGCACAGCGGCGGGTTACGCCTTGAGGGCCGCGTCCACCAAGGAGTTGAAGGCCGCGACCGTCATCGGCGGGTTGCCGCTGGAGTCGGCCGTGAGCATCTTGCCGTTCATGACGAAGCTCGGGGTGCCCGTCACGCCGTCCTTGTTGGTGTCGAAGGTCTTCGACATGGCCAGCGCCCAGGCGTCGTACTTGCCGGACTTCACGGCGTCCTGGAACGTCTTGTTGTTCTTCAGCGCCGGGACGGTGTTGGCGACCTGGATGAGGTAGCTGTCGTTCTTGAACTTGTCGTCCGTCTCCTCGGGGTGCCACTTCGTGGAGTACAGCGCGGTCTTGTACTCCAGGAACGCCTCGGGGCTGACGTTCAGCGCGGCGCCCATGGCGCTCATCGCGTTCTTGGAGCCCTCGCCGTTGGTGCCGATCTTGCCCTTGCCCAGCGAGTCGCCGTCGATGAACGTGCCACCGATGTACTCGATCTTGAACTTGCCGTCGTCGATGTCCTTCTTCACCGTCGAGCCGACCGTCTGCTCGAACTGGGCACAGATCGGGCAGCGCGGGTCCTCGTAGACCTTGAGGGTCTTCTTGGCGGTGGACTTGCCGATCACGACCGTGGTGCCGTCGGTGCCCGTGGTGTTGGCCGGGGCGACCACCTTGGCGGACTTCTCGTCCTCCCAGTAGCCCGGCTTGTTGGCCTGGACGACGGCGTAACCTATGCCGCCCGCCGCGGCCAGCACGGCCACGACCGAGCAGGCCACGATGACCTGGCGCTTGACCTTGGCGCGCTTGGCCTGCTTCTCGCGCTCGACGCGCAGTCGCTCCCGGGCCGCGTTCTTGGCGGACTGGCTGTTCCGCTTGCTCATGTTGGTGATCTCCATATGGGACGCGCACATGTCGTACGCGGGATACGTGCGGGGGACTCGTCGTGCTCGAACGAGGGGTGTGCCGGTGAGAGAGGGGCGCTCAGGCGAAGGGCAGGGCGAGCGCCCGGGAGCACGGCGGTCCGCGCCGTCCCAGGGAGTGCACGAGGACCAGGTCGCGGGCCGCGGCCGTACGCGGCGCCGGACGCGGCAGTCCTCGTACCGGAACCAGCCGGACCGTGCCCGCGGCGACCGCGAGGAGCAGCGGGCGGAAGGTGGTGGCGGCGACCGCGCGCAGCAGCTGGGTCAGGGCGCGCTCGCCGCGGCGCAGCCAGGCGGCGGCCAGCAGACCGACACCGACGTGCGCGGCCAGCAGCAGCCAGGCCGCGGTCGGGTCGGCGTGGGCGAGCGCCGCGGCGGCCCGGGAGCCGCCGGTCATCCGGGCCAGCGGGGTGCCGACGGCGCCGCCGTGACACAGCACGTCGAAGCCGACCGCGCGCAGCGGGCCGGCGATGGGACCGCCGGCCCGGCCGTAGCAGGCGTGCTGGCCGGTGGTGAAGACCGTGTCGGCGGCCAGTTCCAGCGGGACCAGCAGGGCCGCGATCCGGCCGAAGCCACGCTCGCGGCCCGCCAGCGCGTACGCCGTGCCGAACACGCCGGCGGCGACCGCGGCCACCGTGGAGAACGGCAGCGGGGCCCGGGACAGCAGCACGTGCGACGCGGTGCTGAGCGTCACGACGAAGGCCGTGAACAGCGCCGCGCGCACGGCTCTGAGCTGGGTCCCGGATATGTCCATAGCGGTGGAGAGTCTGTCACGTACTCATGTAAGGGACCCCTAAAAGAGCCCTGTGAATCCGTGAAGGTTACAGCCCCGGAATGCGGCCGTTGCGGAACAGGTCGACGAAGATCTGGTGGTCGGCACGCGCGCGTGCGCCGTAGCTGTGCGCGAAGTCGGCCAGCAGGGGCGCGAAGCCCTCCTCGTCGGCGGCGATCGCCGCGTCGATGGCCCGCTCGGTGGAGAACGGCACCAGGGACTCGCCGGACTGGTCGTCGGCCGCCGAGTGCATCGACGCCGTGGCCCGGCCGAGGTCCGCGACGACCGCCGCGATCTCCTCCGGGTCGTCGATGTCGCCCCAGTCCAGGTCGACCGCGTACGGCGACACCTCGGCGACCAGCTGCCCGGAGCCGTCCAGCTCGGTCCAGCCCAGCCACGGGTCGGCGTGCGCCTGCAGGGCGCGCTGGGAGATCACCGTGCGGTGGCCCTCGTGCTGGAAGTAGTCGCGGATCGCCGGGTCCGTGATGTGCCGGGAGACGGCCGGGGTCTGGGCCTGCTTGATGTAGATCACGACGTCGTTCTCCAGGGCGTCCGTGGAGCCCTCCAGGAGGATGTTGTACGACGGCAGGCCGGCCGAACCGATGCCGATGCCGCGCCGGCCGACGACGTCCTTCACGCGGTAGGAGTCCGGGCGGGACAGGGACGACTCCGGAAGCGTCTCCAGATAGCCGTCGAAGGCGGCGAGGACCTTGTAGCGGGTGGCGGCGTCCAGCTCGATGGAGCCGCCGCCGGAGGCGAAGCGGCGCTCCCAGTCGCGGATCTCCGTCATCGAGTCCAGCAGCTCGAAGCGGGTCAGCGAGCGGGCCGCGCGCAGCGCGCCGAGCAGCGGGCCCTCGGCGCTGTCCAGGGTGAACGGCGGCACCTCGTCGCTCTTGGCGCCGGTCGCCAGCGCGTGGATCCGCTCCCGGTAGGCGCCCGCGTACACCTCGACCAGCTCGGTGATCTGCTCGTCGCTGAGCGCCTTCGCGTACCCGACCAGCGCGATGGAGGCGGAGAAGCGCTTCAGGTCCCAGGTGAAGGGGCCGACGTAGGCCTCGTCGAAGTCGTTGACGTTGAAGACCAGGCGGCCGTTGGAGTCCATGTACGTGCCGAAGTTCTCCGCGTGCAGGTCGCCGTGGATCCACACGCGCGAGGTGCGCTCGTCCAGGAACGGGCCGCCGCGCTTCTCGGCGTCCACGTCGTGGTAGAAGAGCGCGGCCGTGCCCCGGTAGAAGGCGAAGGCCGAGGCCGCCATCTTCCGGAACTTCACGCGGAACGCGGCCGGGTCGGCGGCCAGGAGCTCGCCGAAGGCGGTGTCGAAGACGGCGAGGATCTCCTCGCCGCGCTGCTCGCCGTTGAGCTGGGGGACCGGCATCGCTGGGTGCCTCCTGGTACGGGTGGTACGTGACATGTGGGGCGGATCTCTCCTTCGGGCCAACGTGCGAAGGTCCGGGGGAGTGCCCGCTTTCTTCGCCTGAAGGTACGCGGGGTGGCGGGCGGATTGTCAGTGCCGAGGCATAGGATTTCGCCGTCCCACCAGACTGTCCGCAGTCGGTCCGCAGTCGGTCGGAAGATCGTCGACGCTTGTTTTCCTCTGGAGGCCGAAACCGTGTCAAAGCCGCCGTTCACGCACCTGCACGTCCACACCCAGTACTCGCTGCTGGACGGTGCCGCGCGGCTGAAGGACATGTTCAACGCCTGCAACGAGATGGGCATGACACACATCGCCATGTCCGACCACGGCAACCTGCACGGGGCGTACGACTTCTTCCACACCGCGCAGAAGGCCGGAGTCACCCCGATCATCGGGATCGAGGCGTATGTCGCGCCCGAGTCGCGGCGCAACAAGCGCAAGATCCAGTGGGGCCAGCCGCACCAGAAGCGGGACGACGTCTCCGGTTCCGGTGGTTACACCCACAAGACGATGTGGGCGGTGAACAGCACCGGCCTGCACAACCTCTTCCGGCTCTCCTCCGACGCCTACGCCGAGGGCTGGCTGCAGAAGTGGCCCCGGATGGACAAGGAGACGATCTCCCAGTGGTCCGAGGGGATCGTGGCCTCCACCGGCTGCCCCTCCGGCGAGCTGCAGACCCGGCTCCGCCTCGGCCAGTACGACGAGGCCCTGAAGGCGGCCGCCGACTACCAGGACATCTTCGGCAAGGACCGCTACTTCCTGGAGCTGATGGACCACGGCATCGAGATCGAGCACCGGGTCCGCGACGGCCTCCTGGAGATCGGCAAGAAGCTCGGCATCCCGCCGCTGGTGACGAACGACTCGCACTACACGTACGCGCACGAGGCGACCGCCCACGACGCCCTGCTGTGCATCCAGACCGGCAAGAACCTCTCCGACCCGGACCGCTTCAAGTTCGACGGCACCGGCTACTACCTGAAGTCCACGGACGAGATGTACGCCGTCGACTCCTCGGACGCCTGGCAGCAGGGCTGCGCCAACACCCTCCTCGTCGCCGAGATGGTGGACACCACCGGCATGTTCGAGAAGCGCGACCTGATGCCCAAGTTCGACATCCCCGAGGGCTACACCGAGGTCACCTGGTTCAAGGAGGAGGTCCGCCGCGGCATGGAGCGCCGCTTCCCCGGCGGCATCCCCGACGACCGCCAGAAGCAGGCCGACTACGAGATGGACGTCATCATCCAGATGGGGTTCCCGGGCTACTTCCTGGTGGTCGCCGACTTCATCATGTGGGCCAAGAACAACGGCATCGCGGTCGGCCCCGGCCGAGGCTCCGCGGCCGGTTCGATCGTCGCCTACGCGATGGGCATCACCGACCTCGACCCGATCCCGCACGGTCTGATCTTCGAGCGGTTCCTCAACCCCGAGCGCGTCTCCATGCCCGACGTCGACATCGACTTCGACGAGCGCCGGCGCGTCGAGGTGATCAGGTACGTGACCGAGAAGTACGGCGCCGACAAGGTCGCCATGATCGGCACCTACGGCAAGATCAAGGCCAAGAACGCCATCAAGGACTCCGCGCGCGTGCTGGGCTACCCGTACGCGATGGGCGACCGCCTGACCAAGGCGATGCCCGCGGACGTCCTCGGCAAGGGCATCGACCTGGACGGCATCACCAACCCCTCGCACCCGCGGTACAACGAGGCGGGCGAGATCCGCGGGATGTACGAGAACGAGCCGGACGTCAAGAAGGTCATCGACACCGCCAAGGGCGTCGAGGGCCTGGTCCGGCAGATGGGTGTGCACGCGGCCGGCGTGATCATGTCCAGCGAGCCCATCGTGGACCACGCGCCGATCTGGGTGCGGCACACCGACGGCGTGACCATCACGCAGTGGGACTACCCGCAGTGCGAGTCGCTCGGCCTGCTGAAGATGGACTTCCTCGGCCTGCGCAACCTGACGATCATGGACGACGCCGTCAAGATGGTGAAGTCCAACAAGGGCATCGACCTCGACCTGCTGGCCCTGCCGCTCGACGACCCGAAGACCTTCGAACTCCTCCAGCGCGGCGACACCCTGGGCGTCTTCCAGTTCGACGGCGGCCCCATGCGCTCCCTGCTGCGCCTGATGAAGCCCGACAACTTCGAGGACATCTCCGCCGTCTCCGCGCTCTACCGTCCGGGCCCGATGGGCATGGACTCGCACACCAACTACGCGCTGCGCAAGAACAAGCTCCAGGAGATCACCCCGATCCACAAGGAGCTGGAGGAGCCCCTCCAAGAAGTCCTCGCGGTCACCTACGGCCTGATCGTCTACCAGGAGCAGGTGCAGAAGGCCGCCCAGATCATCGCCGGGTACTCGCTCGGCGAGGCCGACATCCTGCGCCGCGTGATGGGCAAGAAGAAGCCCGACGAACTGGCCAAGAACTTCGTCCTCTTCCAGAAGGGCGCCCGGGACAAGGGCTACAGCGACGAGGCCATCCAGGCCCTGTGGGACGTGCTGGTCCCGTTCGCCGGATACGCCTTCAACAAGGCGCACTCCGCCGCGTACGGCCTGGTCTCGTACTGGACCGCCTACCTGAAGGCGAACCACCCCGCCGAGTACATGGCCGGGCTGCTCACCTCGGTCAAGGACGACAAGGACAAGTCGGCCGTCTACCTCAACGAGTGCCGCCGCATGGGCATCAAGGTGCTCCCGCCGAACGTGAACGAGTCGGTGCACAACTTCGCGGCCCAGGGCGACGACGTGATCCTCTTCGGCCTGGAGGCCGTGCGCAACGTCGGCACGGGCGTCGTGGAGTCGATCATCAAGGCCCGCAAGGCGAAGGGGAAGTTCGCCTCCTTCCCCGACTACCTGGACAAGGTCGACGCCACCGCCTGCAACAAGCGGACCACGGAATCCCTCATCAAGGCGGGCGCCTTCGACGCGCTCGGGCACACCCGCAAGGGCCTCACCGCCCAGTACGAGCCGATGATCGACAACGTGGTGCAGGTCAAGCGTAAGGAGGCCGAGGGCCAGTTCGACCTCTTCGGCGGGATGGGCGAGGAGGAGAGCAGCGAGCCCGGGTTCGGCCTCGACGTGGAGTTCACCACCGACGAGTGGGACAAGACCTATCTGCTCGCCCAGGAGCGGGAGATGCTCGGTCTGTACGTCTCCGACCACCCGCTCTTCGGCCTGGAGCACGTGCTCTCCGACAAGGCCGACGCGGGTATCGCGCAGCTGACCGGCGGTGAGCACGCCGACGGCGCGGTCGTCACCATCGGCGGCATCATCTCCGGCCTGCAGCGCAAGATGACCAAGCAGGGCAACGCCTGGGCGATCGCCACCGTCGAGGACCTCGCGGGCTCCATCGAGTGCATGTTCTTCCCGGCGACCTACCAGCTCATCTCGACCCAACTCGTCGAGGACGCCGTCGTGTTCGTCAAGGGCCGTCTCGACAAGCGCGAGGACGTGCCCCGCCTGGTGGCGATGGAGCTGGCGATCCCGGACCTGTCCGCCGCGGGCGCCAACGCGCCCGTGATCCTCACCATCCCCGCCACCCGGATCACCCCGCCGATGGTCAGCCGCCTCGGCGAGATCCTCAGTCACCACAAGGGCGACAGCGAGGTCCGGATCAAGCTCCAGGGGCCGACCAAGACGACCGTGCTGCGTCTCGACCGGCACCGGGTGAAGCCGGATCCGGCCCTGTTCGGCGACCTGAAGGTGCTGCTCGGCCCGTCCTGCCTGGCCGGATAGGTTCCCCGGTCGTACGCGCGCGGAAGGGGCGCACCCGCACCGGGTGCGCCCCTCCTGCGTGCCTGGGCTTCAACAGCCCGGTGGGACCTGGTCAGTCCGCTCAGTTGTGGCCGAAGCTCTTCTGCTTCTTGCGAGCAACATCCGCCGGGCTGCCCTGGATGTGCGACACCGGCGAGTCCTGGGACTCCGTCGACGTACGCTGCGGGTGCTCGTGGGTCTGCTCGGTCTGCGGGGTGCGGTTCTGAGAGCCACCCTTGCGGTTCTTGTTCTTGGCCATGGTGATCTGCCTCCTGTGGGGGATCTAGGGGCCGAATTCAGATTCACATAGGCTGACAACAGACGCATTTCGGATAATTACCGTGTGTGACAGGGTTTGTCGGAGAGCGAGGTGCCGAAACGCCACGCCGAAGATCGAGTTCGGGCCGTTAACCCCCGCGCCGTCGGGCAGACTCGAAGGAAGCCCCGAAAGCAAACCTCCCGGAAAGAGGGTGAGTCGCGTGGACCGCTGCATTGTCCTGGTGGACGCCGGGTATCTGCTGGGTGCCGCCGCCAGTCTCCTCGCCGGTGAGCCCTCCCGATCCCGGATCACCGTCGACCACGCCGCGCTCATCCAGGCGCTGCGCGACCGCGCGGAATCCGACACCGAGCGTCCACTGCTGCGCATCTACTGGTTCGACGGCGCCCCCGACCGCGTCCCGCAGCCGGAACACCGCCGGCTGCGCGTGATGCCCCGGGTCACCGTCCGGCTCGGCGCGCTGACCCGCAGCGACGGACGCTGGGCCCAGAAGGGCGTGGACGCGGCCATGCACGCCGAGCTGACCGAACTGGCCCGCAACCGCGCCTGCTCGGACGTCGTGCTGGTGACCGGCGACGGCGATCTGCTGCCGGGCATGATGGCCGCCAAGGAGCACGGGGTCGCCGTGCACCTGTGGGCCGTGCAGGCCGCGGACGGGGACTACAACCAGTCCGAGGACCTGGTCGCGGAGGCCGACGAGCGGCGGGTCCTGGACCGCGCGTGGATCACCCAGGCGGTACGGGCGAAGGAGCTGACCGGGGTCTGTGCGCCGCCGCCGGCGCCGCGGCCGGAGATCGCCGCGATCCTCTCCGCGCCGCTGCCCGACTCGGGGCTGTCGGCCGCGGCCGAGCCGGGGGCCGACGAGGCCGAGCGGGCGCCCGTGGCGGGCGCGGCGGAGAACGGGGCGGTCGAGCGGGTGCCGGCGCCCAAGGGGGTGCCCACGCCGAAGGACCTCGCCGCGCTGCGGGCGCCGGGCGCGCAGTCGCCGGTGCAGCACCCGGCGACCACGGCGACCCTGCGGTGGTCCTCCGACAAGGGGTGGGTGGACCGGCCGGGCGCCGTCGCGGAGCCCGCGGAGGCCGTCGCCATGCCGACGCTGGCCCAGCTGACGACCGCGGAGCAGCGGTGGGCCGACCGGGAGGAGGACATCACGACCGTCGGCGGGGATCCGTACGAGGTCGGGCAGGTGTTCGCCCGACGGTGGATCTCGCGGCTGGGCGACCAGAACCACGTGCAGAAGCTGTCCGGGATGTACCCGCGGATTCCGCACCGGATCGACGGGGAGCTGCTGCGGTACGCGGCCCGGTTCGGGCTGCTGGCGCACAAGGACGACCAGATCGACGAGCACGACCGGTACGCCATTCGGGCGGGGTTCTGGCGCGAGATCGACGTGCCGGCGGGGGCCGCGGAGCATGCGCCGGCCGAATGAGCCGGCCCCGGGGACGTGAAGCCGACGGCCCCAAAGGCGAGTAAACGGGGCCGACCCCGTAGTCTCGTCCCTTGTGAGTACGGGCGTGGGTCGGGCACTTCGGCAGCAGAGCGACGTGGTGTGTGCCGTGCGTGGGCTGACGAAGACCTACGCCGCGGTCAAAGGGCGCCGTGGGACTCCCGCGGTGCCCGAGGTCCGGGCCACCGACGGGGTGGACCTCGATGTCCGGCGCGGGGAGATCTTCGGGCTGCTCGGGCCGAACGGAGCCGGCAAGTCCACCCTCGTACGGCAGCTCACCGGGCTGCTGCGGCCCGACGCCGGCACCGTCGAGATCCTCGGGCACGACATCGTGCGGCATCCCGAGCGGGCCGCCCGGATCCTCGCCTACCTGGGCCAGGAGTCCAGCGCCCTCGACGAGCTGACCGTCTCCCTCGCCGCCGAGACCACCGGGCGGCTGCGCGGCCTGGACGTACGGCAGGCCCGTGCCGAGCGGGACGCGGTGCTGGCGGAACTGGGACTCGCGCCCCTCGCCGGGCGGGCGATCAAGAAACTCTCCGGCGGCCAGCGGCGGCTGGCCTGCTTCGCCGCGGCGCTGGTCGGACAGCGGTCGCTGCTGGTGCTCGACGAGCCGACGACCGGGATGGACCCGGTGGCCCGGCGGGCCGTGTGGGCCGCCGTCGACCGGCGGCGGGCCGAGCACGGCGCGACCGTCGTCCTGGTCACCCACAACGTGATCGAGGCCGAGACGGTGCTCGACCGGGTCGCCGTGCTCGACCAGGGGCGGGTCATCGCCTGCGACACCCCGGCCGGGCTCAAGGAACGGGTCGCCGGCGAGGTGCGGGTGGAACTGGTGTGGCGGGAGCAGGCCCCGCTGGACGTGCCCGAGGTGGCCGTCCTGCGGGAGCGTGCAATCGAGTCCGGCCGGCGCTGGACGCTGCGGCTCGCCCCCGAGGAGGCGCGTGCCGTCGTCGCCACGGTGACCGGCGGGGCCGCCTTCGCGGCTCTCGACGACTTCACCCTCGCCACGCCCAGCCTGGAGGACGTCTATCTGGCGCTGGGCGGCGCCGCACGGCAGGGGCTGGTGAAGGCATGAGCGTGAACGCCGGGGCGACCGGGCCCGTACGGGAAGGCGCGGCGGACGTACGTGCCGTGGATGCCGTTGGGAAGAGGAGCTGCGCGACGTGAGTGTCGTACCCGCGGAGGTTCTGCCGGGCGGTGCCCTGGCCCTGGAGGAGACGGCGCCGCGCGCGGCGGCCGAGCTGGGCCCGCGTGCGCGTCTGTGGCCGTCCCTGGCGGCCGTCTACCGGGCGCAGCTGTCCCGTGCCCGAGTGGCGCGGATCCCGCTGCTGTTCGTCGCGACCTTCCAGTCCGTCGGCATCATGATCATGATGCGCGGGGTGGTGGACAGCCGGGCCGAGGCCCAGTCCGTGGTGGCGGGGTCGTCGGTGGTCGTCGTCGCCTATGTGGCACTGAACCTGCTCGCGCAGTACTTCGGGCAGCTGCGGGCGAGCGGTGGCCTCGACCACTACGCCACGCTGCCGGTGCCGCCGGCCTCCGTGGTGCTCGGGGCGGCCGCGGCGTACGCCTCCTTCACCGTGCCGGGGACGCTGGTGACGGCCGTCTTCGGGTGTGTGCTGTTCGGGCTGCCGCTGGGCAACCTGTGGATTCTGCTGGCCGTGATCCCGCTGGCGGGGGCCGCCCTGTCCGGGCTCGGCGCCGCCTGCGGGCTGCTTGCGCCCCGGCCCGAACTTGCCACGCTGCTGGGGCAGTTGGGCATGTCGGCGGCCCTGCTGCTCGGCGTGCTGCCGCCGGACCGGATGCCGGGGATCATCCAGTTCGCACGTGACCTGCTGCCTTCGACGTACGGCGTGGAGGCCTACGCCCGGACCTTCGGGGCGCGGCCCGACTGGACCGTCGTCCTTGCCGACCTGGGCGTGTGTGCCGGGGTGGGGGTCGTCTCGCTGGCCGTCGCCACCTGGGCGTATCGCCGAGCCGCCGTCCGGTGACGCGCCGCACAGGGCGACCTGGCACGATGTCAGGGTGACCGCACCGTTGACGCCGCCTCCGCCGCCGCACGACCAGTCCTCGCACCAGGCCTGGCAGGCGCCGCCGCCTGCCGGGACGGTCGAAGCATCGTACGGACAGGACGGTCCCGGGATGAAGACCGAGCTGCGTCAGGCCACGGTGATCGTTCTCGCGCTCGCGGTGAGCGGGGTGCTGCTCGGGCTGCTGTGGCTGTGGCTGGCGCCGCACGTCCCGCTGGTGGGGGACCACTCCAGCAAGGGCTGGGTGGTCTACCTCGAGGACACCGAGGGGGAGCAGGCGGTGGGGGTGGACGGGACGTTCACGCTGCTGGCGCTGGCGTTCGGGGCGGTGAGCGCGGCGGTGGTGTTCCTGTGGCAGCGGCGTGGGGGCGTGCCGCTGGTGGTGGCGCTGGGGGTCGGGGGAGTGCTCGGGTCGCTGCTGGCGTGGCGGCTGGGGGTGTGGCTGGGGCCGCAGCAGGACGTGATCGCGCACGCGAAGGCGGTGGGCAAGGGGGTCACGTTCTCGGCGCCGCTGAAGCTGGGGGCGAAGGGGGCGTTGCTGGCGTGGTCGCTGTCGGCGTTGGTGGTGCATCTGGGGCTGACCGCGTTGTTCGGCCCGCGGGATCCGGAGCCGCCCTATGGGGACGGACCGTACGCGGCTCCGCCGGCGTAGTTCTCCGCCCCCGCCGCCCTTACCCGTCCCATCCCAGGGGGCTGCGCCCCCTCAGGCCCCCGCCCTTGGTGGCTGCCGCCCCCAGACCCCCGCATCGGCCTGAACGGCCTCGTCCTCAATCGCCGGACGGGCTTGGGGGGGTGTCTGAGCGGCTTCGTGCTCGGAGGGCGGGCGGCCTGGGGGTGTCTGAGCGGCTTCGTCCTCGGAGGACGGGCGGGCTGGGGGGTGTCTGAACGGTCTCGTTCTCAGACGCCGGAGGGCTGGGGGGTGTCTGATCGGCTTCGTGCTCGGAGGACGGGCGGGTTGGGGGGTGTCTGATCGGTCTCGTCCTCAGAGGCCGGACGGACGGGCTGGGGGTGGGGGTGTGGGGCGGGTTTTGGCTTTTGGTGTTGGGGTGGTTGGAGGGGCAGGGGCGCGGGGAACTGCGCGATCCGGCCGTGGGAGGGTCGTGGTCGGCAGGCCGCCCGTGCTCTCGGCCTCTATGCCGGACGGCGACCGTGGTTCGCGTGGCCCTTCTTCGTGCGCCACTTTCGTTTCCGTGTCTTCTTTGACATGTCTCCCGTAATTAACCGAGAACGGGCGCTTCGTCGAGAGGTCACGCACGCCCGATGGGTGCCACGGTCGCGTCCGTCAGGTCGGCCAGGGACGTCGGGGACAGCTCGACCTCCAGGCCGCGGCGGCCCGCCGAGACGCAGATCGTGGGGTGGGAGGACGCCGACGCGTCCAGGACCGTGGGGAGCTTCTTGCGCTGGCCCAGCGGGGAGATGCCGCCGCGGACGTAGCCCGTCGTGCGCTCGGCCAGGGCCGGGTCCGCCATCGCCGCGCGTTTGCCGCCGACCGCCGTCGCCAGGGCCTTCAGATCCAGGCTGCCGGCCACCGGCACCACCGCGACCGTGAGTGCGCCGTCGACGTCCGCGACCAGGGTCTTGAAGACCCGGTCGGGGGACACACCCATCGCCTCCGCCGCCTCCTCGCCGTAGGACGGGTGGGAGGGGTCGTGGTCGTAGGAGTGGACGGAGAAGTCCACGCCCGCCGCGGTCAGGGCCACCGTCGCCGGGGTGCCGCCGGGCTGCTGCTTCTTCGACTTCTTCGGCATGTCAGGAAACCCCGGCTCAGTTCAGGCTCGTCGGCGACCGCGTCAGCTCCGCCGCGGGCAGTGACGGCAGGTTACGGATGATCGCCGTCTCGGAGCGAAGCAGTTTCAGCTCGTCGCGGAGCCGGGACGCGGTGTCGGGCGCCTGGAGCAGCCGCTGCTTGGTGGGGATGTCGTGCATCATCGCCGCGGCGACCAGGTAGGAGACCACGGACGGTTCGTCGGGGAGCTCGACACCCGCCGACAGCGAGCGCTCCCGCGCCCCCGCCAGCCGCTTCTGGTACTGCCGGAAGGCCCGCAGCACCCCCTCCGCCAGCGCGCCCGCCTCGTCGCCCTGTTCCTCGGGCAGCTCCTCCAGCTCCGCCGTCAGGAACGGCCCCGACGCGTCGACGGAGAGCAGCCGCACCCGGCTGGTCCCGGTCGCCAGCACCTCGAACGTGCCGTTCGCCCGCTCCCGGATCGTCGCCGCGTCCGCCACACAGCCCACCCGGTGGAAGGACTTGAGGGGGTCGGGCCCGAAGCCGGCCGCCGGCCCCCGGTCGGGCCGGGCCGTCGGATCCGGCATGCCCGGCGCGCTCGGTGCCACCTCGTGGCCGTCGCGGATCGCCACGACGGCGAACCGGCGCGGTTCCTCCTCGGGGGTCTTCAGGAGATCGCGCATCATGGCGCGATAGCGCTCCTCGAAGACGTTCAGCGGCAGCACGAGCCCCGGGAACAGCACCGAGTTCAGCGGGAAGAGGGGAAGACGGACGGTGGTCACGGCGCCACAGCCTAATGGTCATCGGCGGGAACATGTCCGCCGTGCTCGGCCCGTGGGCGCCCCGCGCTCCGCTGCGAGGGGGCCGGGCGGGCCTCGGGGAGCGGTTCCGTACCGGCCAGCAGGTGTGCGCGCAGCCGTACGAAATGGCCCAGCGGGTCGTCGGACAGGCGGTCCCAGGGGAACGACGTGACGTACGGGCCGATCAGGTGCAGCTGGGTGCGGGCGGCCTCCCAGCGCTCCAGCCGGACCAGGAGGTACATCAGCTTGTTGCGGACCTCGGCCGGCCATGGGTCGGCCGCCGGGAACCGGCCGGAGAGGGCGATCGCCCGGTCGGCCGCCGCGTCCAGGCGGGCGCGCGGCACCGCCGGACCGCAGCCGTCGGCGAGGTAGGCGAACGCGGCCCGGGCCGGGAGGGCCTGGACGAGGGAGTCGGCCGGGGCGTCCTGGGCGGCCAGGTCGGCGAAGTCGAAGCACTCGCCGTGCGAGCCGTGCCAGTACGTGCCCAGATAGCGCAGGGCCGCCGCATGGCAGCCGTAGTGGTGCGGGGCGCGGCGGACCGCCGCCTCCCACAGCTCCTCGAAGTACTTGTGACCGGCGTCGGAGCCGCGGGCGTGGTCCAGCGCCACCCGCCAGGGCACCGGGTCGCGGTCGTCGCCGCGTGCGGCAGCCGTGATCAGGGGACTCACCGCGCGTAGCAACTCGGTCCGGGCCGGGGAGGGCCAGGCCTGGTCCACCGCCAGCTGGGCCCGGAGCAGGAGCAGGTCCGGGTCGTGCGGAGCGGCCGCGGACCAGTCGCCCAGCCACTCGGCCCGGGAGCGGGCGAAGAGGGCGAGCCGGTGCACGTACCGGTCCCGGGCCTCCCACTCGGCCGCGGCCCGGGTTCCGGCCAGCAGCCGCGCGGCGGGCCGGTACTCGCCACGGCCTGCCGCGACCAGCACGGGGGCGAGTCGCTCGTCGGGCGCGTCGAGGAAGACCTCGTCGTCGGCCGGCAGCGGGCCGAGGGCGGGGCGTGGAGTGGTCCTTGCCGTCCGTGTGGGACGGAACAGCGCACGCAGCGAAGCCATGGTGTCGCCATTGAAAGTCCGCAGGTCGAGCGCGCGCCAGACCACCAGGCCAACTCCGAGAAAGTTGTACGATTCGAGGTCAAGGAAGGTAAAAGGTGACTGTTGCTCACCTGTTGGGTACCTGCCAGGCACGCCCGGCCGTGCCTAGCGTGCCCTACCGCCCCCCACCGTGCCTACCGCGCCCGACCGGGCCCATCGGAGTCCACCGCGCCTAACCGCGCCTCAGTAGCCGGGTGGCCCCCGCCGCCACCGTCGTCGCCAGGATCCAGCCCAGCAGGATCATCGCGGCGGCCGCCCACTGCCAGCCCCCGCTGAGGCGCCACTGGCCGACCTGGCCCAGGTCGATCACCGGCAGCAGCAGATCGAGGACGAACAGCGCCGGGTCCCAGACCGGATGCCCGCCGGTGGTCATCGGCGGATGCGGGGCATGCGCGAAGGCGAGCGTGCCCGCCGCCCACAGCACCGCCATCCACACCGCCGCCCGGCCCGGCCGGTACCCGTAGGCCACCGTGAGGTCCTGCGCGTACCCCCAGAACTTGGCGGCGACCGGCAGCGTCTCGCGGCGCCGGCGCTGCTTGGCGAGCTGCACCTCGCGCGCGTCCTCGTCCTCGCCGGCGGCCCGCAGCACGGTCGCGAGCCGCTCGTACGGCTCCGGGTTGTACTCGGCGGTCGCCGCCGCCACCCAGCCGAGCCGCCGGGTCAGCGGGAACGGGCCCTGCGGAACCAGGTTCTCGTAGGCGAAGCCGCCCATGTGCAGCCGCCCGGGGCCCGGCCAGCTGGTCGCCCGGTCCACCAGGTTCACGGTCCGGGCGCCCGACAGCACCACCCGGCCACGCTGCGGCTCCTCCCCGAGGAACCGCAGCTCCGGCGCCTGCACCCGGCGCAGCGACAGTTCCTGGTCGTCCGTGAAGGTGAAGCGCGCCCGCTCCAGGTCGACGGCGTCCCCGAACCGCCCGTCGTCCAGCCGGAACCCGCCCTGGCACTCGAACCGCTGGATCCGGGTCCCGCGCGCCGGGGTCGTGCCGCTCTGCCAGGGGCCGCCCACCCCGGCCGGGGTCAGGTACAGGGTGCGGCCGACGGTCAGCTGGGGCGCGTTCAGCGCGAACCGCCCGTGCGGATTGCGCAGCCGGGCCCCGCGCAGGCTCAGCGAGACGCCCACCTTGGCGCTGCGCAGGCTCAGCTCCCCGTACGACTCCAGGAGCTCCGCCTGCAGATCCTGCCCGACCGTCATGCCGTCCGCCGCGATCGACCGTCCGCTGCGGTCCCGGTACACCACGGCCTGGTTCAGCAGCAGGTCGGTGCCGATGTGCGCGTCGGTCAGCCGGACCCCGCCCAGGAAGCGGCAGCGCGGCAGATGCAGGTCACCCTCCGTGCGGACCCGGGCCGCCTCGAGGCGTGGCACCGCGCAGTCCACGAACCGGACGGTGGTGAAGTGCGCCTCCGGCAGCAGGACCTCGTCGTCGAACCGGCAGCCGCGCAGCTCCACGTACGGGGCGACCGTGCCACCCGCCAGGTCCAAGGCGCCGGTGATCCGCAGGCCGGCCAGCTTCAGCGCGGGCACCCGGCCCGCGAGCGCCGGCGGCCCGTCGAGCAGCAGCCAGCAGACGATGCGCGCCCGCACGGTCCGCTCGGGCCCCCAGGGGTGGCCGCCGTGCGGATCGTCCACCTGCGCGTCGCCGCTGCTCAGGTCGTACACGCTGCCGTTGCGGAAGGCCTGCCACATGCCGGCCTCGGCCGCGGTCAGATCGTCCGGCAGTTCCCCTTCCCGGACCCCCTCGGTCACGGCTGTTCCTTCTTCCTCAGCTACTCGTCAGTCAGGTGTTCGCCCAGCGGTGATGCCCGCTCCGTCACCCCTCGAACACAACACGTGAAGGTGATCTTCCGGGTTCCGGCCAGGCTATGTACCGGCCGTTGGCTCACGTTCTGTATCAGCCATTGATACGCGCGAACGGGCCCGGAGTGCCGTCTGAGAGAATTGAGCCTGTGATCTCTCGTATCGATCTGCGCGGCGACGCCCTCCCCGAGGGACTCGCCCTGCGCGACCTGCTGCCCCGAGCCGACTTCGACGTCTCGGCCGCCCTGGAGAAGGTGCGTCCGATCTGCGAGGCCGTGCATCATCGGGGCGACGCGGCGCTGATCGACTTCGCCGAGAGGTTCGACGGGGTCGCCCTGAAGCAGGTGCGGGTGCCCGCCGAGGCCCTGACCAGGGCGCTGGAGGAGCTGGACCCGGCCGTGCGCGCGGCCCTGGAGGAGTCCATCCGGCGCGCCCGACTGGTCCACCGCGAGCAGCGCCGTACGAGCCACACCACCCAGGTCGTCCCCGGCGGCTCGGTCACCGAGAAGTGGGTGCCGGTCGAACGGGTCGGGCTCTACGCGCCCGGCGGCCGGTCCGTCTACCCCTCGTCCGTGGTCATGAACGTCGTGCCCGCGCAGGAGGCCGGCGTCGAGTCCATCGCGCTCGCCTCGCCGCCGCAGGCGGAGTTCGGCGGCCTGCCGCACCCGACCATCCTCGCGGCCTGCGCCCTGCTCGGCGTCGACGAGGTCTACGCGGCCGGCGGTGCCTCCGCCGTCGCGATGTTCGCGTACGGCACCGAGTCCTGCCCGCCCGTCACCATGGTCACCGGCCCCGGCAACATCTGGGTCGCCGCCGCCAAGCGCTACTTCACCGGCCGGATCGGCATCGACGCCGAGGCCGGCCCCACCGAGATCGCGGTCCTCGCGGATGCCACCGCCGACCCGGTGCACGTCGCCGCCGACCTCATCAGCCAGGCCGAGCACGACCCGCTGGCCGCCGCCGTCCTGGTCACCGACTCCGTCGAGCTCGCGGACGCGGTGGCGAAGGAGCTGGAACCGCAGGTCGCGGCCACCAAGCACGTCGACGACCGGATCGTCCCGGCGCTCAAGGGCCGGCAGTCCGCGATCGTCCTGGTCGACGGCGTCGAGGAGGGCCTGCGGGTCGTCGACGCGTACGGCGCCGAACACCTGGAGATCCAGACCGCGGACGCCACGGCGGTGGCCGGCCGGGTCCGCAACGCGGGCGCGATCTTCGTCGGGCCCTGGGCGCCGGTCTCCCTCGGCGACTACGCGGCCGGGTCCAACCACGTGCTGCCCACCGGCGGCTGCGCCTGCCACTCCTCCGGGCTGTCCGTGCAGTCCTTCCTGCGCGGCATCCACATCGTCGACTACACCGAGGACGCGCTGGCCGAGGTCGCGCACCACGTGGTCACGCTGGCGGAGGCGGAGGACCTGCCGGCACACGGCGCGGCGATCAAGGCGAGGTTCGGGTGGAAGGTACCGGCGACCAAGTGAACTTCGGAATCGACGATCTCCCCGTACGGGACGAGCTGCGCGGCAAGTCCCCCTACGGCGCGCCCCAGCTGGACGTCGCCGTACGGCTGAACACCAACGAGAACCCCTACCCGCTGCCCGAGCCGCTGGTCGAGCGGATCGCCGAGCGGGTCCGCGAGGCCGCCCGGAACCTGAACCGCTACCCCGACCGGGACGCGGTCCAGCTCCGCACCGAGCTGGCCAGGTACCTGACCGAGACCGGCAACCACCCGCTCGCCCTCGAGAACGTCTGGGCGGCCAACGGCTCCAACGAGGTCATCCAGCAGCTGCTGCAGACCTTCGGCGGACCGGGCCGTACCGCGCTCGGCTTCGAGCCGTCGTACTCGATGCACTCGCTGATCGCGCGCGGCACCGGCACGGCCTGGATCCCCGGCCCGCGCGAGGACGACTTCACCCTCGACCTCGAGGCCGCCACCCGGGCGATCGCCGAGCACCGGCCCCACGTCGTGTTCATCACGACCCCCAACAACCCCACGGGCAACGCGGTGCCCGCCGAGACGGTCCTCGCGCTGTACGACGCGGCCCAGGCCGCCCGGCCGTCCATGGTGATCGTCGACGAGGCGTACGTCGAGTTCAGCCACGGCGTCTCGCTGCTGCCGCTGCTCGAAGGTCGGCCGAATCTCGTCGTCTCCCGGACCATGTCGAAGGCCTTCGGCGCGGCCGGTCTGCGCCTCGGCTACCTCGCCGCGCACCCCGCGGTGGTGGACGCCGTACAGCTCGTCCGGCTGCCGTACCACCTGTCGGCGATCACCCAGGCGACCGCGCTGGCCGCCCTCGAGCACACCGACACCCTGCTGAAGTACGTCGAGCAGCTGAAGGCCGAGCGGGACCGGCTGGTCACCGAGATGCGTGCGCTCGGCCTGGAAGTCACCGAGTCCGACGCGAACTTCGTGCAGTTCGGGCGGTTCGAGGACCCCCACCGTGTCTGGCAGGGGATCCTCGACCGCGGGGTCCTGGTCCGCGACAACGGCGTGCCCGGCTTCCTGCGGGTGTCCGCCGGAACCCCCGAAGAGAACGACGCGTTTCTCGACGCGGTACGTGAAGTCAAGAAGGAGCTGGACGCATGACCCGCGTAGGGCGCGTGGAGCGCACCACCAAGGAGACCTCGGTCCTCGTCGAGATCGACCTCGACGGCACCGGGAAGACCGACATCGCCACCGGTGTCGGCTTCTACGACCACATGCTCGACCAGCTCGGCCGGCACGGCCTGTTCGACCTCACCGTGAAGACCGACGGCGATCTGCACATCGACTCGCACCACACCATCGAGGACACGGCCCTCGCCCTCGGCGCCGCCTTCAAGCAGGCGCTCGGCGACAAGGTCGGCATCTACCGGTTCGGCAACTGCACGGTCCCGCTGGACGAGTCCCTCGCCCAGGTCACGGTGGACCTGTCCGGCCGCCCGTACCTCGTGCACACGGAGCCGGAGAACATGGCTCCGATGATCGGCGAGTACGACACCACCATGACCCGGCACATCCTGGAGTCCTTCGTGGCACAGGCCCAGGTCGCCCTCCATGTGCACGTGCCCTATGGGCGCAACGCACACCACATCGTGGAATGCCAGTTCAAGGCGCTCGCCAGGGCGCTGCGCTATGCCTCCGAGCGCGACCCGCGCGCGGCCGGCATCCTCCCGTCGACGAAGGGCGCGCTGTAAAGCCATGACCGGGCTGTCCACCATACTGATCGTCGTCGGCCTCTTCCTGGTCGGCGGAATCATCTCCTTCGTCAAGCAGAAGATGCCCACCAGCCTGATCGTGCTGCTCTCGATCGGCGCCGCGATGTGCCTGGTGGCGGGTGTCGTGAGGCTGGAGGTGTGGAATTGAGCGGATCCGCGAAGAAGGTCGTCGTCTTCGACTACGGCTTCGGGAACGTCCGCTCCGCCGAGCGGGCGCTCGCCCGCGCCGGGGCCGACGTCGAGATAACCCGTGACTTCGACACCGCGATGAACGCCGACGGCCTGCTGGTGCCGGGTGTCGGCGCCTTCGCCGCCTGCATGGAGGGCCTGCGTGCGGCCCGCGGGGACTGGATCATCGACCGGCGGCTGTCCGGCGGCCGGCCGGTGATGGGCATCTGCGTCGGCATGCAGATCCTGTTCGCGCGCGGCATCGAGCACGGCGTGGAGACCGAGGGCCTCGACGAGTGGCCCGGCTCGGTCGAGCCGCTGCAGGCCGAGATCGTGCCCCACATGGGCTGGAACACCGTGGACGTGCCGGCCGGCTCCGAGCTGTTCGCGGGCCTGGACGCCGACGCCCGCTTCTACTTCGTGCACTCCTACGCCGTCCAGGACTGGTCGCTGGAGACGCACAACGCCGCGCTGCGCGCCCCGCTCGTGACCTGGTCGACGCACGGCAAGCCGTTCGTGGCCGCCGTGGAGAACGGCGCCCTGTGGGCCACCCAGTTCCACCCCGAGAAGTCCGGCGACGCCGGCGCCCAGCTCCTCACCAACTGGATCGGAACACTGTGAGCAAGCTCGAACTCCTCCCCGCCGTCGACGTCCGCGACGGCCAGGCCGTCCGCCTCGTGCACGGCGAGTCGGGAACCGAGACCTCCTACGGCTCCCCCCTGGAGGCCGCCCTCGCCTGGCAGCGGTCGGGCGCCGAGTGGCTGCACCTGGTCGACCTGGACGCCGCCTTCGGCACCGGCGACAACCGCGAGCTGATCGCCGAGGTCGCCGGGGCGATGGACATCAAGGTGGAGCTGTCCGGCGGGATCCGGGACGACGCCTCGCTGGCGGCCGCCCTGGCCACCGGCTGCCGCCGGGTGAACCTCGGCACGGCCGCCCTGGAGAGCCCGGAGTGGGTCGCCAAGGTCATCGCCGAGCACGGCGACCAGATCGCGGTGGGCCTGGACGTCAAGGGCACGACCCTGCGCGGCCGCGGCTGGACCCGCGACGGCGGCGACCTCTACGAGACGCTGGCCCGTCTCGACCAGGAGGGCTGCGCGCGGTACGTCGTCACCGACATCGCCAAGGACGGCACCCTTCAGGGCCCGAACCTGGAGCTCCTGAAGAACGTCTGCGCGGCGACCGACCGGCCGGTCGTGGCCTCCGGCGGCGTGTCGTCGCTGGACGACCTCCGCGCGCTGGCCGAGCTGGTACCCCTCGGTGTCGAGGGCGCCATCGTCGGAAAGGCCCTCTACGCCAAGGCGTTCACCTTGGAAGAAGCACTGGAGGCAGTGTCCCCGTGAGTGAGCTGCGACGTGTCACGACGGGCGCGCCCTGGGAGGACGCCTTCGGGTACTCCCGCGCGGTGGAACTGCCCAACGGCCTGGTACTGGTCTCCGGCTGCACCTCCATAGTGGACGGCGAGATCGCCGGGGGCGGCCCCTACGAGCAGACGGTCAACTCCTTCAACGTCGCGTTCGCGGCGCTGGGGCAGCTGGGCCTCGGCCGTGACGATGTGGTGCGGACACGTATGTACGTCACCCATGCCCGAGACGTGGACGACGTCGGACGCGCCCACAAGGAGCTGTTCGACTCCGTCCGGCCCGCCGCATCCATGATCATCGTCTCCGGCTTCGTGGACCCCAGCCTGGTCGTCGAGGTCGAGGTGGAGGCATACCGAGGGGAGGCCACAGCATGACCCTGGCGGTCCGAGTCATCCCCTGCCTGGACGTGGACAACGGCCGGGTCGTCAAGGGCGTCAACTTCCAGAACCTGCGGGACGCGGGCGACCCGGTCGAGATGGCCAAGGTGTACGACACGGAGGGCGCCGACGAGCTGACCTTCCTGGACATCACCGCGTCATCCGGCGACCGGGAGACCACCTACGACGTGGTGCGCCGCACCGCCGAGCAGGTCTTCATCCCGCTGACCGTCGGCGGCGGGGTGCGCACGGCCGAGGACGTCGACAAGCTGCTGCGGGCCGGCGCCGACAAGGTGGGCGTCAACACGGCGGCGATCGCGCGCCCGGAGCTGATCCGGGAGATCGCGGAACGTTTCGGCCGGCAGGTCCTGGTCCTGTCGGTGGACGCCCGCCGCACCCCCGAAGGCACCTTCGAGGTCACCACCCACGGCGGCCGCCGCGGCACCGGCATCGACGCGGTCGAGTGGGCGCACCGGGCCGCCGAGCTGGGCGCGGGGGAGATCCTGCTCAACTCGATGGACGCGGACGGCACCAAGGACGGCTACGACCTGGAGATGATCACGGCCGTCCGCAAGCACGTCACCGTCCCGGTCATCGCCTCCGGGGGCGCCGGCAGGCTGGCCGACTTCGCCCCCGCCGTCGCAGCGGGCGCGGACGCCGTCCTCGCGGCCTCGGTGTTCCACTTCGGCGACCTGCGCATCGGCGAGGTCAAGCAGGCCCTGCGCGGAGCCGGCCACCCCGTCCGCTGACACCACGCCGGGCCCCGGCCCGGCCGCGGCGGGCCGAGCTGCCCCGCCGAGGTACCTCAGCCCTTCGGCTGGGTGAGCTGGATCAGGTTGCCGACCGTGTCGTCCAGGACGGCCGCGATCACCGGGCCCTGTTCCTGCGGCTCATGGGTGAAGCGGACGTCCAGGGCGCGCAGCCGGTCGTACTCCGCGCGGATGTCGTCGACCGAGAAGACGATGGCCGGCAGGCCCGCCTCGTAGACGGCCTTGCGGTACGGCTCCGCGATGGTGCCCTGGCCGGGCTCCAGGAGCAGCTGGAGGTCCGGCTGGGCGCCGCCGGGCGCGCCGACCGTGATGAACAGGGTGCCTCCGCCGAGGTCCAGCCGGGTGCGGGTCTCGAAGCCGAGGACATCGGTGTAGAAGGCGTGCGCCTTGACCACGTCGTCGACGAAGACGTTGGTCATCGCGACCTTGATCATCGCGGGCTCCTCAGATGCCCAGCTGCTTGGACTCGTGCAGCTTGGCGATCGCGTTCTCGTCGCCGTCCACCGCGACCTTCGCCGCGTTCTGCCGGCCGAAGGCGAACATCAGCAGCTCGGAAGGCTCGCCGGTCACCGTCACCACCGGGGCGCCGCGATGGGCGACGGCCGTCTGGCCGTCCGGACGGCGCAGCACCAGGCCCGTCGGCACACCCCTGCCCAGCAGCCGTGCGGTGCGCTCCAGACGGGACCACAGGGCGTCCTGGAAGACGGGGTCCAGCTCACGCGGCGCCCAGTCCGGCTGGGCGCGGCGGACGTCCTCCGTGTGGACATAGAACTCCACCGTGTTGGCCGCCTCGTCGATCTGCTTGAGCTGGAACGGCGAGAACCGCGGCGGGCCGGTACGGATCAGCTGGATCAGCTCCTCGTACGGCTTCGCGGCGAACTCGGCCATCACCTTCTCCAGGCGGGGCGCGAGCTGCTTGATCAGCGCGCCCCCGGCCGCGTCCGGCCGGCGCTCGCGCACCACCGCGTGCGCGGCCAGATCACGGGTCAGCCAGCCCTCGCAGAGGGTCGGTGCCTCGGGACCGGCGGTCTCCAAGAGGTCGGCGAGCAGAAGCCGTTCACGCTTGGCGAAGGTCGACATGCTGCCAGCCTACGGCCCCACGCACGGTCCGGACAGTGGACACGGTCCGTGACTGCCGGTGCCGCGCGGCACAATGGCACCCATGACCAGTACGACCGGTACGCCCCCGCCCAGCGGCCTCGCCCCGGAGATCGCCGCCCGCCTCAAGCGCAGCGCCGACGGCCTCGTGCCCGCCATCGCCCAGCAGTACGACACGGGCGAGGTACTGATGCTCGGCTGGATGGACGACGAGGCGCTGCACCGCACCCTCACCACCGGCCGCTGCACCTACTGGTCGCGCAGCCGCCAGGAGTACTGGGTCAAGGGCGACACCTCCGGTCACTTCCAGTGGGTCAGGTCCGTCGCCCTCGACTGCGACGCCGACACCCTGCTGGTCAAGGTCGACCAGGTGGGCGCCGCCTGCCACACCGGCGACCGCACCTGCTTCGACGCCGACGTGCTCCTCAAGGAGGGCGCCGATTCCGGCGTCCCGGCCTCCGATCAGTAAGGTCTGCCGCCATGGAACTGGAGACCTTCCGCAAGCTGGCGACCGACCGGCGTGTCATCCCGGTCACCCGCAAGCTCCTCGCCGACGGCGACACCCCGGTCGCGCTCTACCGCAAGCTCGCCGCCGAGCGCCCCGGCACCTTCCTGCTGGAGTCCGCCGAGAACGGCCGCACGGCCTTCCAATGGTCTCGCTACTCGTTCGTGGGCGTCCGCTCCGCGGCCACTCTCACCGCCCGTGACGGCCAGGCCCACTGGCTCGGCGTCCCGCCGGTCGGCGTGCCCGTCGACGGGGACCCGCTGGCCGCCCTGCGCGCCACCATCGAGGCCCTGCACACCCCGCACACGGAGGACCTGCCCCCGTTCACCGGCGGCATGGTCGGCTATCTGGGCTACGACATCGTGCGCCGCCTGGAGAAGATCGGCCCGGGGGAGCGGGACGACCTCGGGCTGCCCGAGCTGACCATGCTCCTCACCAGCGACCTCGCGGTGATGGACCACTGGGAGGGCTCGGTCCTGCTGATCGCCAACGCGATCAACCACAACGACCTCGACACCGGCGTCGACGAGGCCTACGCGGACGCGATCGCCCGCCTGGACGCCATGGAGGCCGACCTCTCCCGCCCGGTCGCCCAGCCCCCGGCCGCCCTGCCCCCCTCCGAGCTCCCCGAGTACACCGCCCTGTGGGGCGGCCCCGACTTCCAGGCCGCGGTCGAGGACATCAAGGAGCGCATCCGCGCGGGCGAGGCCTTCCAGGTCGTCCCCTCGCAGCGCTTCGAGACCCCGTGCACGGCGAGCGCGCTGGACGTCTACCGCGTCCTGAGGGCGACCAACCCCTCGCCGTACATGTACCTCTTCCGCTTCGAGGGCTTCGACGTCGTCGGATCGTCCCCCGAGGCCCTGGTCAAGGTCGAGGACGGGCGGGCCATGGTCCACCCCATCGCCGGCACCCGGCCGCGCGGGGCCACCCCGCGTGAGGACCAGGACCTCGCCGACGAGCTGATGGCCGACCCCAAGGAGCGCGCCGAGCACCTGATGCTCGTCGACCTCGGACGCAACGACCTGGGGCGGGTCTGCGAACCGGGCTCCGTCGAGGTCGTCGACTTCATGTCCGTCGAGCGGTACTCGCACGTCATGCACATCGTCTCGACGGTCACCGGAAAGGTCTCCGAGGGCCGCACCGCCTTCGACGTCCTCACCGCCTGCTTCCCGGCCGGCACCCTCTCCGGCGCCCCCAAGCCCCGGGCGATGCAGATCATCGACGAACTGGAGCCGTCCAGAAGGGGGTTGTACGGCGGCTGCGTCGGCTACCTCGACTTCGCAGGCGACTCCGACACCGCGATCGCCATCCGTACCGCCCTGCTGCGGGACGGCACGGCGTACGTCCAGGCGGGCGCGGGCATCGTCGCCGACTCCAACCCGGTCGCGGAGGACCAGGAGTGCCGCAACAAGGCGGCGGCGGTGCTGCGCGCGGTGCACACGGCCAACAGACTGGGGCAGTAGGGCGCTTCTCACCCAACCCCGGGTGACCGTTCGCCCGGGGTTCAAGCGATAGTGGAGTACGTGACTGCCGTTCCTCACCCCCGTTCCGAAGCCGCCGCGCACAGCGGGTCCGGCCGCCGCAGCCTCGCCGTCGCGCTGTTGTTCGGTGCGCTCGGCGCGGCCGTGGCCCTGCTGTCCAGCCGGCAGCGCTGGGCGGAGGGCACCGCGACGGTGGCTGGTGGCGCCTTCCCGCTGACCGTCAAGGGCAGCGACGTCACGGGCGTTCCCGCGGCCCTCGCCATAGTGGGCCTCGCCGCGCTCGTCGCCGTCTTCGCCGTCCGCAGGGCCGGCCGCTTCCTGGTCTCCGGGCTCCTCGCGCTCTCCGGCGCCGGTATCGTCGTCGCCGCCCTGGCGGGCGCCTCCGACGGCTCCGCGCTGGACGAGAAGGCCGCCCAGGCCAGCGGCGACACCTCCGCCGCGGTCGACGCCCTCAGCCACACCGGCTGGCCGTACGTCGCCGCGGCCGGCGGCGCGCTCATCCTGATCGCCGGACTGCTCGCGCTGCGCTACGGCCGTCTCTGGCCCGCCATGTCCGGCCGCTACGAGCGCGGCACGGGCGCGGAGCGGCCGCGCCGCGCGCCGAAGCCGGTCGACCCGGACCGGCCCGAGGACATCTGGAAGGCCCTGGACCGGGGCGAGGACCCTACGGGAGCCTGAGCGCTTCGCCGGGGGCGCCGTGAGGGGCTGTCGGTCGTCCGCGGCGCAGTTGTGGCCGGTCGCGCCCACGCGGCGGAGCCGCACATCGAACACAGCCTCGCGCCCCCTTTCGGGGCGCTGAGCCTCGCGGGCCCAATACCGATGTGGCGAATCAGACGCCACCCCCGCTCACGGCGGGCCTGCGCGTACGTGACAATGGAAGTCGAGCGTCCGGAACGGACCCGTACGAGCGCGGCCACGGACGGCACGTACGACACGCACCAGCTAACGAGGAGCAAGTCATGGCGGGCAGCAGCCACGGTCACACCCCGGCCGCCTGGACGGGCGTCACCATCGCCTTCATCGGTTTCTGCGTCGCGGGCGCCTTCATGGTGATGGCCCAGCCGGTGGGCTTCTGGGCCGGCATGGTGATCGTGGTCCTCGGTGGCGTGGTCGGCATGATCATGCGTGCCATGGGCCTCGGCATGCCGAAGCAGACCGCCCTGGTGACGGCGCACAGCGCCCCGGCCGTCACCCGCGAGCCGGTCACCGCCGAGGGCTGATCGGCAGCGCCCGCAGCGCTTCCCGAGGGGCGTCCCGAGTCATCGGGCCGCCCCTCGCGCGCATGTGCCGACCGTACGGGGCACAATGCGAGGCGTGAACGCCGACACCTCCGGCGCGGCCGCCCCGGCGCCGCCCTCCCTGCGCGGACGGCTGGCCGTGCCCGCGGGGGTGCTGGCCGCCGTCGTCGGGGCCTTCGCCTACGTCGGCACGGTCGACCCCAACCAACCCGGCCACTACCCGGTCTGCCCCCTCTACCGGCTCACCGGCCTGTACTGCCCCGGCTGCGGCGGCCTGCGCAGCGCGCACGCGTTCATCCACGGCGACTTCCTGGCCGCGCTGCGGGACAACGCGGCGGGCGTGGCCGCCTATCTGGCCTTCGCCGTGGTGTGGACCGTCTGGGCGGTGCGCGCGGCACGCGGCCGGCCCGTCCGGATCGAGCTCAGGCCGGTCCCGATGTGGACCCTGGGCGCGTTGCTGCTGGCCTTCACCGTTGTCCGGAACCTGCCCTTCGTCGGCTGGTTGCATCCTTGATCAACTGGCAAACGTCCAGGTAGTGGGACCGGGCTTCGGCCGGATGCGAGGTCGGCGCCGTCCTGCGGATACCATCGATATGACCATGGGTTTTGACCCGCAAGGGTTTCGACCCGCTCGGAAGAACCGTCCGGAACCGGAAGGGGACCGCTCGCGTGAGTGTGCTCGACGAGATCATCGACGGAGTCCGTGCCGACCTCGCGGAGCGGCAGGCGCGCGTCAGCCTCGACGAGCTCAAGGAGCGCGCGGCGAAGGCGCCGGCCGCCAAGGACGGAGTGGCCGCGCTGCGCGGCGAGGGCGTCAAGGTGATCTGCGAGGTCAAGCGCTCCAGCCCGTCCAAGGGCGCGCTGGCCGCGATCGCCGACCCGGCCGGGCTCGCCGCGGACTACGAGGCGGGCGGCGCGGCCGTCATCTCGGTCCTGACCGAGCAGCGCCGCTTCGGCGGCTCGCTGGCCGACCTGGAGGCGGTCCGGGCCCGTGTGGACATCCCGGTCCTGCGCAAGGACTTCATCGTCACGTCGTACCAGCTGTGGGAGGCCCGCGCGTACGGCGCCGACCTCGCGCTGCTGATCGTCGCCGCCCTCGACCAGCCGGCTCTGGAGTCGCTGATCGAGCGCGCGGTCTCCATCGGCCTCACCCCGCTCGTCGAGGTGCACGACGAGGACGAGGTCGAGCGCGCGGTGGACGCGGGCGCCAAGGTGATCGGCGTCAACGCGCGCAACCTGAAGACCCTGGAGGTCGACCGCTCCACCTTCGAGCGGGTCGCCCCGGAGATCCCCGACACCGTGGTCAAGGTCGCCGAGTCCGGCGTCCGCGGCCCGCACGACCTGATCGCCTACGCCAACGCGGGCGCCGACGCGGTCCTGGTCGGCGAGTCCCTGGTGACCGGCCGTGACCCCAAGTCGGCGGTGGCCGACCTGGTGGCGGCGGGCGAACACCCGGCACTGCGCCACGGCCGCCCCTGATCACCCGCTAGGCTGACCCCGATGACTCTCACCGTGACGACCGTGGACCGGTACGCCCGCCTGGCGCGCGGCTGCCGCCCGAGGGGCTGCCGAGCCCCGGCGCGGCGTGTCCACGGCCGCAGGGTGCGGTACGTCATCGGTGATGAACCCGGGCAGGTAAACGGACGTCGATGGCAGCGCCCCGTCAGGGGCGCGGGGAACTGCGCGATCAGCCACTGACGGCGGTCAGCCCACAGACAACCCCTCGCCCCACGGCGAACAGTGTCGTTCCACACACTCACCGTGAGGTTTCCGCATGCCCAGCGACTACTTCTTCCCTGACCCAGAAGGCCAGGTGCCCTCCCCCGAGGGCTACTTCGGCGCCTTCGGCGGCAAGTTCATCCCGGAGGCCCTCGTCGCCGCCGTGGACGAGGTCGCCGTCGAGTACGACAAGGCCAAGCACGACCCCGAGTTCGCCCGCGAACTCGACGACCTGCTGGTCAACTACACCGGCCGTCCCAGCTCCCTCACCGAGGTCCCCCGCTTCGCGGAACACGCGGGCGGCGCCCGGATCTTCCTCAAGCGCGAGGACCTCAACCACACCGGCTCGCACAAGATCAACAACGTGCTCGGCCAGGCCCTGCTCACCAGGCGCATGGGCAAGACCCGGGTGATCGCGGAGACCGGCGCCGGCCAGCACGGCGTGGCGACGGCCACCGCCTGCGCGCTGTTCGGCCTCGACTGCACCATCTACATGGGCGAGATCGACACCCGGCGCCAGGCCCTGAACGTGGCCCGGATGCGCATGCTCGGCGCCGAGGTCATCGCCGTGAAGTCCGGCAGCCGCACCCTGAAGGACGCCATCAACGAGGCGTTCCGTGACTGGGTGGCCAACGTCGACCACACCCACTACCTCTTCGGTACGGTCGCGGGCCCGCACCCCTTCCCGGCCATGGTCCGCGACTTCCACCGGGTCATCGGCGTCGAGGCCCGCCGCCAGCTCCTGGAGCGGGCCGGCCGGCTCCCCGACGCGGCGATCGCCTGCGTCGGCGGCGGCTCCAACGCCATCGGCCTCTTCCACGCCTTCATCCCCGACGAGGGCGTCCGCCTCATCGGCTGCGAGCCCGCGGGGCACGGCATCGAGACCGGCGAGCACGCGGCCACCCTCACCGCCGGCGAGCCCGGCATCCTGCACGGCTCCCGGTCCTACGTCCTCCAGGACGACGAGGGCCAGATCACCGAGCCGTACTCGATCTCGGCCGGTCTGGACTACCCGGGTATCGGCCCGGAGCACTCCTACCTCAAGGACTCCGGCCGCGGCGAGTACCGCGCGGTCACCGACGACGCGGCCATGCAGGCCATGCGCCTGCTGTCCCGCACCGAGGGCATCATCCCGGCCATCGAGAGCGCGCACGCCCTCGCCGGCGCCCTGGAGGTCGGCCGCGAACTGGGCAAGGACGGGCTGATCGTCGTCAACCTGTCCGGCCGCGGCGACAAGGACATGGACACCGCCGCGCGCTACTTCGGTCTGTACGACACCGACGCCGAGGTCGCCGCCGACGCCACCGCCACCGCGGAGATCGAAGGGGACGCCAAGTGAGCGGGAACATTCAGCTGCTGTCCGACACCCTCGCCGGTGCCAAGGCCGAAGGCCGCTCCGCGCTCATCGCCTACCTCCCGGCCGGGTTCCCGACCGTGGCCGGCGGCATCGAGGCGATCAGGGCCGTCCTGGACGGCGGCGCCGACGTCGTCGAGGTCGGGCTGCCGCACAGCGACCCGGTGCTCGACGGCCCGGTCATCCAGACCGCCGACGACATCGCCCTGCGCGGCGGCGTCAAGATCGCGGACGTCATGCGCACGGTCAAGGAGGCCTACGCGGCCACCGGCAAGCCGATCCTCGTCATGACGTACTGGAACCCCATCGACCGCTACGGCGTCGAGCGCTTCACCGCCGAGCTGGCCGAGGCGGGCGGCGCGGGCTGCATCCTGCCCGACCTGCCCGTCCAGGAGTCGGCCCTGTGGAGGGAGCACGCCGAGAAGCACGGCCTCGCGACGGTCTTCGTCGTGGCGCCCAGCAGCAAGGACGAGCGGCTCGCGCAGATCACGGCGGCCGGCAGCGGATTCGTCTACGCGGCCTCCCTGATGGGCGTCACGGGCACCCGGGCATCGGTCGGCGCGCAGGCTCAGGACCTGGTGGAACGCACCCGGGCCACCGGCACCGGGCTGCCCGTCTGCGTCGGCCTCGGTGTCTCCAACGCGGCCCAGGCCGCCGAGGTCGCCGGCTTCGCCGACGGCGTGATCGTCGGCTCGGCCTTCGTGAAGCGGATGCTGGACGCGCCGGACGACGCGGCCGGGGTGGTGGCCGTCCGGGAACTCGCCGGTGACCTGGCGAAGGGCGTGCGCGGACAGGCGTGACGGAACACCACGGACCATCCGGTCACTCGAACGGGTGGACCTGGGACCGGGGAGGCGCGGTGCGCCTCCCCGGTTCGTTCTGGTGGTGTGAGCGAGAAGAATCGTGACGGAAAGCGGACGGCCCGCGAGCGGATCGCAGCCGACCGCGAGAAGCAGCAGTCCGCGGAGAAGCGACGGCGCGCGCTGATCGTGGGCGCGAGCGTCGTCTGTGTCCTCGGCCTGGCCGCGGTGATCGGCGTCATCGCCGCGAACGCGGGCAAGGACAAGAACAGCAAGAGCTCGGGCCCGGTCGTGGCGCCCTCGGGCGCGCAGGGCAAGGACAGCCTCGCGATCCCGGTCGGCAAGGACGACGCCAAGGCGACGCTCACCATCTGGGAGGACTTCCGCTGCCCGGCCTGCCAGGCCTTCGAGACGGCGTACCGCCCGACGCTCCACGAGCTGACCGACTCCGGCAAGCTCAGAATCGAGTACCACCTGGTCACGCTGATCGACGGCAACCTCGGCGGCAGCGGCTCCCGGAACGCTGCCAACGCTGCGGCCTGCGCCCAGGACGCCGGCAAGTTCCGCGACTTCCACGACGTGCTGTACGAGAACCAGCCGAAGGAAACCGACGACGCCTTCTCGAGCAACGACAAGCTGATCGAGCTGGCCGGCAAGGTCCAGGGCCTGAACACGCCGACGTTCCAGAAATGCGTCAAGGACGGCAAGCACAACGCCTGGGTCGTGAAGTCCAACGAGGCCTTCCAGGCGGCCAAGTTCGGCGGCACCCCGACCGTTCTGCTCGACGGCAAGAACATCTACCAGGACCAGACCATGACCCCGGCCAAGCTGAAGCAGCTCGTGGAGGACGCCAACAAGGGGTGAGCGGGGTAAGCCTTTCTCACGCCCCTGTTATGGAGCCGTAGCCGGGCTGGTTGCCGTCGGCCCGGTCCGGCACGGTAGCGTCGACCCTGCCATGGAATATCTTGCCTACATTCCCAGCCCTTCGCGCGGAGTGATCCACCTCGGTCCCATTCCGCTGCGCGGCTACGCGTTCTGCATCATCATCGGTGTCTTCGTAGCCGTCTGGCTCGGAAACAGGCGCTGGATCGCCCGGGGCGGGCGGGCCGGCACCGTGGCCGACATCGCCGTCTGGGCCGTGCCGTTCGGCCTGGTCGGCGGGCGTCTGTACCACGTGATCACGGACTACGAGCTGTACTTCAGCGAGGGCCGTGACTGGGTCGACGCGTTCAAGGTGTGGCAGGGCGGCCTCGGTATCTGGGGCGCGATCGCGCTCGGCGCGGTGGGTGCCTGGATCGGCTGCCGGCGCCGGGGCATCCCGCTCCCGGCCTACGCCGACGCCATCGCCCCCGGCATCGCCTTCGCCCAGGCGATCGGCCGCTGGGGCAACTGGTTCAACCAGGAGCTGTACGGCCGCGAGACGCATGTGCCGTGGGCCCTGCACATCACCTCGTCCGAGGGCGGCCGGGTCCCCGGCTACTACCACCCGACCTTCCTCTACGAGTCGCTGTGGTGCATCGGCGTCGGCTTCCTGGTGATCTGGGCCGACCGCCGGTTCAAGCTCGGGCACGGGCGGGCGTTCGCGCTGTACGTCGCCGCGTACTGCGTGGGCCGCGGCTGGATCGAGTACATGCGCGTCGACGACGCCCACCACATCCTCGGCCTGCGGCTCAACGACTGGACCGCGATCATCGTGTTCCTGCTCGCGGTGCTGTACATCGTGCTCTCCGCGAAGAAGCGGCCGGGCCGGGAGGCGGTGGTCGAGCCGCGCGCCGCAGACGGGGAGACCGACGGCGAGGGCGACGCCGCCGAGGCCGCGGAAGCCGAGGAGGCTTCCGAGGTGGAGGCTTCCGAAGTCGAGGCCGAGCACGAACCCAAGGACGAGACCGGACGCGAGGCCGAGGCCAAGGACGAGGCCGGGGCGGCGACAAAGAAGAGCTGACCTGCCGCGATACGACGAAGAGGGCGCCCGGGACCGACCGGGCGCCCTCTTCGCGTACGGGCCGACGGGCCCCGGCGAGCCCGGCACCGCCGGACACCGCCGCGAGGGTGCTCGCCGTTGCGGCTGAAGAAGTTCACCGGCTAGGGATGCGAAGAAGGGACCGGGCTGCCGGTGTCAGCGGCGGTTCAGCAGGGACAGGGTTCTGCGGGCCGTCGCCACCACCGCCGCGTCGATGAAGCTGCCGTCCGGGAGGGCCTGGGCGCCCTGTTCCGTGGTGGCCGCCTTGATGATCTTTTCGGCCTGTTCCAGTTCGGCCTGCGTGGGGAGGTAGGCGCGTTCGATGATCGGGAGCTGCCGGGGGTGGATGGCCGCGCGGCCCAGGAAGCCCAGGGCGCGGCCGCGGGCGCAGGAGGCGGCGAGGCCCTTGAGGTCGCGGGTGTCGGGGTGGACCGACTGGGGTGGTGGGGCGAGGCCCGCGGCCCGGGCGGCGACCACGATCCGGGAACGGGACCAGTCGAGGCCGCTGTCGTCGTACACGCCCAGGTCGGCCTGGAGGTCCGCCTCCCCGAGCGAGATGCCCCGCAGGGCGGGATGGGCCGCGGCGATGGCGTAGGCGTGCTCGATGCCGAGGGCCGATTCGAGGAGGGCGTAGAGAGGGAGGGCGGCGGTCCGGGACACGATGTGGTGGATGTCGTCGGGGCCGGTCACCTTGGGGAGGCGCAGGCCGGCGAGGCCGGGGAGGCCGAGCAGGGCCTGCAGGTCGGGCGCGGCCCAGGGAGTGTCCAGGCCGTTGATCCGGACGTGCACCGGGACCGGCTGGGGGTGGGCCAGGAGGTCGGCGGTGGCGGCGCGGGCGCAGTCCTTGCGGTCGGGGGCGACGGCGTCCTCCAGGTCGACCACCACCACGTCCGCGCCGGAGACCAGCGCCTTGGCGACGACATGCGGGCGGTCACCGGGGACGTACAGCCAGGTCAGCGGGAAGGCGGCGGTGGTCATACGGCGCCCTCCTCGCGCAGGGCCAGCAGCTGGGCCGGGGTCAGGCCCAGCTCGGTGAGGACCTCGTCCGTGTCGGCACCGTGCGGGCGGCCGGTCCAGCGGATCGCGCCGGGGGTCGAGGAGAGCCGGAAGAGGACGTTCTGCATGCGCAGCGACCCCAGTTCGGGGTCGGGGACGGTGGTGATCGTGTCCAGCGCCAGGTACTGCGGGTCGTCCATCACGTCGCGTACGTCCTGGATGGGGGCGACCGCCGCCTCCGCCTTCTCGAACTCGGCCAGCACCTCGGCGCGGGAGCGGGTGGCGATCCAGTCGCCGACGGCCGCGTCGAGGACGTCGGAGTGCGCGGCCCGGTCGGCGCCGGTCGCGAACCACGGCTCGTCGATCAGCTCCGGGCGCCCGACCAGCCGCAGCACGCGTTCCGCGATCGACTGGGCCGAGGTGGAGACGGCGACCCAGGTCCCGTCCGCCGTGCGGTAGGTGTTGCGCGGGGCGTTGTTGGCGGAGCGGTTGCCGGTGCGCGCCTGGACGTAGCCGAGCTGGTCGTACCAGGTGGGCTGGGGGCCGAGGACGGTGAGGATCGGTTCGATGATCGCCATGTCGACGACCTGGCCCTCGCCGGTGCGGTCCCGGGCGGCGAGCGCGGTCATCACGGCGTACGCGGTCGCCAGTGCCGCGATGGAGTCGGCGAGTCCGAACGGCGGCAGTGTGGGCGGGGCGTCCGGTTCGCCGGTGATCGCCGCGAAGCCGCTCATCGCCTCGGCGAGGGTGCCGAAGCCGGGGCGGTGGGCGTAGGGGCCGAACTGGCCGAAGGCGGTGACCCGGGTCAGGATCAGCCGGGGGTTGGCGGCGGAGAGTTCCTCCCAGCCGAGGTCCCACTTCTCCAGGGTGCCGGGCCGGAAGTTCTCCACGATCACGTCGGCGGTGGCGGCGAGCCGGAGCAGCGTGGCGCGGCCACCGGGCTTGGACAGGTCGAGGGTGATGGTCCGCTTGTTGCGCCCGAGCAGCTTCCACCACAGGCCGACGCCCTCCTTGGCAGGGCCGTGCCCTCGGGAGGGGTCGGGTTTGGCGGGGTGCTCGACCTTGACGACCTCGGCGCCGAAGTCACCGAGCAGGGTGGCGGCGAGGGGGCCGGCGAAGAGGGTGGCGAGGTCGAGGACGCGCAGACCGGCGAGCGGCTGGGGCTGTGTTGTCGTACTCATGCGGTGTACTGGGCCTCGATCTCCGGACGGTACGGCATGGACGTCGACGCCCCCTCCCGTTGCACGGCGAGCGCGGCCGCGGCCGCCGCCCAGGACAGGGCCTCCCGGATGGGTTTCTCCTCGGCCAGGGCGACCGCGAGGGCGCCGACGAAGGTGTCGCCCGCGCCCGTCGAGTCGACGGCGGTCACCCGGGGCGCCGGGATGACGAGGGGCGCCGCGTCACGGGTGAGGTAGAGGCAGCCGGCGGCGCCGAGGGTGACCACGACCTGCGGCACCAGGCCGAGCAGGGCGGCCGCCGCGTCGCGCGGGTCGGCGCGGTCGGTGAGGTCGGCGGCCTCGCGCTCGTTGGGCACCAACAGGTCGATGTTCTCGAGCAGTTCGGAGGGCAGGGGGCGGGTGGGGGACGGGGTGAGGATGGTCCGGACGCCGTGCCGGCGGGCGGCCTGCGCACCGGCGACGACCGCGGGCAGCGGGATCTCCAGTTGAAGCAGGAGGGTGTCGGCGGAGGCGATGACGCCCTCGTCGCCGGGGGAGAGATGGTCGACGGTGCCGTTCGCGCCGGGGATCACGACGATCGCGTTGCCGCCCTCGTCGTCCACGACGATGTGCGCGGTGCCGGAGGGGCCCTCGATCGTGCGCAGTGAGTCGGTGTCCACGCCGGAGTGTTCGAGGGTGTCCCGCATCCGGACGCCGTAGGCGTCATGGCCGACCGCGCCGATCATCGAGACGGTGGCGCCCGCGCGGGCGGCGGCGATCGCCTGGTTGGCGCCCTTGCCGCCGGGGATCGTACGGAACTCCCGTCCGGTCACGGTCTCGCCTAGCTGCGGGGCCTTCTCGACGTACGCGACGAGGTCCATGTTCGTGCTGCCGAGGACGGCGATCTGGGTCATGGGCGGGTCGCCTCCAGGTGGGTGAGGTGGGCGAGGGTGTCGAAGCCAATGCCGTCGAAGCCGGCGACGGAGGTGGCGAGTCGGTTCTTGAGCGGGGTCGTCCAGCGGTCGGGGAGGGCGTCGGGGTCGCCGGCGAGCAGCCCGGCGACCGAGCCGGCCGTCGCGCCGTTGGAGTCGGTGTCCCAGCCGCCGCTCACCGCACGGCAGACGGAGCCGGTGAAGTCGCCGTCCGCGTGGGTGAGGGCGGCGGCGATCAGCGCGGTGTTGGGGATGGCGTGCACCCAGTGGTGGGTGGGGGAGTGGGTGCGGTGGAGCTCCGCCACGACCGCCTCGAAGTCCTCGTGGGTCTCGGCGAGCCGGATCGCCCGGTCGATCGCCTGGGCCAGGCGGGACCGGGGCGGGATCACCGTGCGGCCGGAGCGCAGGCAGGCGTGGATGTCGTGGGTTCCGGTGGCGGCGGTGGCGATGGTGGCCGCCGTGAACATCGCCGCGTAGACGCCGTTGGCGGTATGGGTGAGGGCGGCGTCGCGATGGGCCTGCTCGGCCGCGGCGGCCGGGTCGCCGGGGTTGGTCCAGCCGTGCACGTCGGCGCGGATCAGGGCGCCGATCCACTCACGGAAGGGGTTGCGGTGGCGGGCGGTGTGCGGCGGTTCGACGCCGGTGAGGAGGTTGCGGTAGGCGACGCGCTCGGCGGTGAAGGTGCGGCCGGCGGGGAGTTCGTCGAGCCAGAGGGCGGCTACGTCGGCGGTGGTGAAGGCTCTGGTGTGGCGCTGGAGCAGGAGGAGGTTGAGGAGGGGGTAGTTGAGATCGTCGTCCTCGGGCATGCCGTCGATGTTCTCGACGAGGGAGGTGGCGGCGGAGCGGCGGTTCCAGGGATGGGCGGCGAGGAGCTCGGCGGGGACGCCGCGGGCGGTGAAGTAGTGGTTCAGAGGCCAGTTGCCGGCTGCTTGGGCGAGTTCACGGATGGCGTGGAGGGGGAGTTTCTCGACGGGTTTGCCGAGAAGACAGCCAACGGCTCTGCCGAGCCAGGCGGCGTGGTAGGTGCGGGAGGTGGGAGCGGCGGGGGTGTCGCTTACCGGTGCCGGCAGGGTGCCGCCGCGCCCACCCTCCCCCACTCTCGGCTTCGCTCGAGCGGGGGGACCCCCATCGCCCCAGCGACACGACTGCCCGCAGCTATGTGAGCGGCTCGGCAGCGCCCCGTCAGGGGTGCGGGGAACCGCGCGAGCGACCACATCGCACTCGCAGTCGCACGACGGTCCGCACCGCCCTTCCCGTGGCGCAGACGGCCACTCCGGACACAGCGCCTTGATCGCTTCCAGATCCGTCGGCTCGTTCAACCGGCTCGGCAGGTCGGCGAGTTCGTCCAGCAGGTCCTCCGCCAGCTGGCGCAGGTAGCGGGACGCCCGGTCAGGCGACGCCCCCGCCCGGTCCGGCGCGTCCGCGCCCCCCGCCGCCTTCCAGCGCGCCGCGACCGCGCCGGGCTCCCGGCCGTCCTGCCGGGCCTGGCGGATCTCATGGCCCAGCAGATCCTCCGGCTGGACCCAGGTCAGGCGGAGCATCCCGGGCCCCCGAGGCGAGCGAAGGACTCCTCGTGGGCACGCCGCAGGTCCGTGTCGCGGAGGAAGACCTCCCTGGTCACGGCGGCCAGCGTGCGAGGCGGCTCCCAGAGGTCGAGGCGGCTCGCCTCGGCGACCCGCTTCGACCACTCCTCCGGTACGGCGGAACCCAGCGCCCCGGCGATCGCACCCGCCATCGTCGCGATCGAGTCGCAGTCCCGGCCGTAGTTGACGGAGCCGAGGACGGCGTGCCGGAAGTCGCCGCCCGCCACCAGCAACATGCCCAGTGCGACGGGGAGTTCCTCGATCGCGTGGAGTCGGGAGGGGCGGCGGGCGCCGAGGGAGGGGGACCGGTAGTCGGGGCCCACCGTGTCGTAGGGGGCGATCGCTTCGCGGAGGGGGGCGAGCGCGGACTCGAAGTCGGAGTGGTCTGCCACCGTTTCACAGACCCGTTCGATGGCCTCGCGGGTGCCGTCCTTCGCCGTGGACAGGCAGGCGCCGACCACGGAGTCCGGTGTCGCGCCGGGCGCCGTCGCCGCCGCCACCGCCGCCGCGAAGACGCCCGCCGCCTCCCTGCCGTACGACGACTGGTGGGCGCCGGCGATGTCCACGGCCTCGGCGTACGCGGCCCGCGGGTTCGCCGCGTTGACCAGGCCGACCGGGGCCATGTACATCGCGGCGCCGCAGTTGACGATGTTGCCGGTGCCGGCCTCGCGGGGGTCGACATGGCCGTAGTGCAGGCGGGTCGCCAGCCACTTCTCGGCGAGGAACACCCGCTGGAGGGGGATGGTCTCGGTCTCCAGCTCCGGGATCCAGCGGGGGTTGGTCATCAGGTCGGGGACCAGGTGGTCGGCGATCGCGTACGCGTCGAGATGGCCGCGGACGCGGTCGTACACCCGTACCAGCGCATGGGTCATCAAGGTGTCGTCGGTGACGTGCCCGTCGCCCTTGTGGTACGGGGCGATGGGGCGGGCGGTGCGCCAGGCGTCGCCGTTCCAGGGGCCGACGATGCCGTGCACGCGGCCGCCGTGGCGTTCCAGGATCTGGTCGGGGGAGTAGCCCTCGACCGGGCCGCCGAGGGCGTCGCCGACAGCGGCCCCGACGAGGGCTCCGGTGATCCGTTCGTCCAGCGAAGCGCCGGTGCTTTCTTGTGCTTTGGGCGTCATGCACCGAATCATCCACCTGGACGGGCCGGTTGCGTGGCTTCCAGGAGTTCGGCGAGTTCCACGAGGTCGGTGCCGGTGAGGCGGGGGAGGGCGCAGCCGGAGAGGGTGCGGCAGGCGTCCCGCCAGGGCGGCGGGATCGAGTCGCCGCCGCCGAGGGCCCCGGTGAGTGCGCCGGCCAGGGCGGGGGCCGAGTCGGCGACCCGGGAGAGACAGGCGGCGGCGGGGACGGCCTCGGCGATCCGGCCGCGTGCGGCGGTGGCGAGGGCGAGGGCGACGGGGACGGTTTCGGCGGCGGCGATGCCGTAGCTGTAGACGTGGTCGACGATTTGGTGTTCGAGGAGGGGGACGAGGGCGAACGCGGTGTCGGCCGAGGCGGTGAGGGTCAGGGCGTGGCGGGCGTTGCGGCCGATCTCGGTGGCCTCGGGGAGTTCGGCGAGCGCGGCGGCCACGCAGGTCTCCACCTCGGTGCCGACGAGGGCGAGGGCGACGGCCGCCGCCATGGCGCGGGCGCCGTGCACTCCGTCGCCGTCCTGCGTGTAGTGGGCGTCGAACTCGGCGAGGTCGGCGGCGCGTTGGGGGTCACCGGGGTGGGCGACGGCGAGTGCGCAGGCACGGACACAGGCGGCGTCGTCGAAGTAGTGCGGGTTGTCGTGGCCGGTGGCGGGCGGGCGCAGGCCGGTGGCGAGGTTGCCGAGGCCGGCGCGGACGGAGATACGGGCGCGCAGCGGGAGGACGGCCGACTCGATCTCGGGGGCGCGTTCCGCGGCGGCGGCGACCTCGGAGGCCACGGCGGTCCAGGTGAGGTCGATGGCGGCGCGGGTACGGAGCTCACGGCTGAGGTCGGCGAGGGCGGTGTCGTCGCCGGCGCGCAGGACGGCTTCCGCGGCGAAGGCCGCCCATTCGGCGTCGTCGGAGGGACCGAGGCGCAGGGGCTCGGGGGGCTGGTTGAGGGCGATGGGGACGGGGAGGGTGGTGGTCGCGTTCTGTTCGGCGAAGGTGTCGAGTTCCCGGGTGAGACGGCGGGTCCACTCCGGCATGCGGGCGGCGCGGTGCCGGGCGGCGGGCCAGCCGGCCGCGTCACCCGCGGCGAGGCCGAGCAGCAGCCCCTCGATACGGCGCGGCCTCACCGCAGCCCCTCGCTGCAGCCGCCCCAGGTCCCTTGCAGGGCCGGCGCCGAAGGCCGTGGCTCGGTGGGTGCGAAGTCCGCCGCCGAAGTCCGCCGCTCGGTCGGCAGCGCTGTTGGCGTCGAAGGCGGTGGCTCGCTCGGCAGGTAGGCCGGGGTGGAGGGGCGTTCGGTCGGCTGCGTTGTTGGGGTCGAAGGCGGTGGCTCGCTCGGCAGGTAGGCCGGGGTCGAGGGGCGTTCGGTCGGCTTCGATGTGGGGGTCGAAGGCGGTGGCTCGCTCGGCAGGTAGGCCGGCGTCGAGGGGCGTTCGGCCGGCTGCGAGGTAGGTGTCGAGGGGCGGGGCTCGGTCAGTGCAGGCGTTGGTGTCGAGGGGCGGGGTTCGGTCGGTGCGGGCGTTGGTGTCGGGCGGCGGGGTTCGGTCGCTGCGGGCGTTGGTGTCGTGGGGTGGGGCTCGGTGAGGGGCGGAGGGGGTGGCTCGGTCGGTAGGGAGGAGGCCGGGGCCGGCGTTCTCGGCGGCGTTCCCGTCAGGAGTGCCGCCACCTCCAGCACGTGTTGGCCCGCCATCGACGGCAGGCAGCTTCCCCTCGCCGGGCCGATCGCCGCGGCCCAGTCCGGCGGGATCGCCTTCTCTCCCTGCGTCGCCCCCGCCAGCGCCCCCGCCACCGCCGCCGTCGTGTCCGCGTCGCGCCCCATGTTGACGGCCGTCAGTACCGCGTCCCGGAAGTCGCCGTCCGCCGCCGCGTACGCGCCGAAGGCCAGGGCCACCGCCTCCGGGGCCAGGTCGGTCCACGGGTAGCCGCCGATGACGACCGCGGAGCGGACCGCCCGTTCGCCCCGGTGGGCCACCGAGACGGCTCGGCGCAGGGAGCGGGCCGTCCAGGAGTCGTCCGGGATCACCGCCAGCGCGGCCGCGACCACCGCCGTCGGCGGGGCTCCCGCCATCGCCGCCGCCACACCCGCCGCCACCGCCTGGCCGCCGTAGATGCCCTCGCCCTCGTGGCTCACCGAACCGTCGATCGCCACCAGCCGGGCCGCCTCCACGGGCCGGCCCGCCGCGAAGACTCCGAAGGGGGCCGCCCGCATGGCCAGGCCGTCGCTCCAGGCGTGCCGGTGCTGGGCGGAGATGGGGGCGGCGAGGCCCCGGCGGAGGTTCTCCAGGGTGCCGCGCTCGCTGAAACCGGCGCCCTTGAAGGGGCCCTCGGCGCGGTCGGCGATCCACTCGTGCCAGGCCGCCTCGACATGGGCCGGGGTGAGGGCCGAGCCGTGGCGGGCGAGGAGCAGGCCGGAGAAGATCGCGTACTCGGTGTCGTCCGTGCCGGCCGGGGTGTCGGTGACGTACCCCGTGATGCGGCCCCAGCGGGCGCGGATCTCGGAGGGCTTCATGTTCTCCGCCGGCGCCCCGAGCGCGTCGCCCACCGCCAGGCCCAGCAGCGCGCCCCGCGCCCGGTCGTGCAGAGGGGAGGCGCGCTCGTCGGGGGCGGGGGCCGGCGGGGTGCAGACGATCGATGACATGGGCGGGCCTCTCCGGGAGGGGCTTCGCGCCGGGGCGCGGAACCGTTTGCGGATGTGTCCCACCAACGGCGGTTGACCGCAGCCTGTCGGGCCTCCACATCACCCGGTCGACATCTGTGCGGAGCATCGCACAGGTGAGCGGAGAAGGGTAAAGCCGCAGGTTAGCCGAGCCTTTCCTTGCTGGCGGCGGGGAATGGCGGGGCGTACTGTCTATGTTGTCAAAAGATGGAATCAGTCCAGACTTAGCTTTGCCTCAGCTTAGGTGAGGCATGTTCGAGACCTGTTGGGGGACCCGCATGGCCGTCATCGAGACCCAGGCGACGCTGCACGAGGCGCACCGAGACAACCACACCCACCGGGACGTGACCGGAGGGTGGCTGCGGCCCGCGGTCTTCGGTGCCATGGACGGGCTCGTCTCCAACCTCGCCCTGATCACCGGTGTCGCCGGCGGGGCCGTCAGCCATCAGACCATCGTCATCACCGGGCTGGCGGGGCTGGCCGCCGGTGCCTTCTCCATGGCCGCCGGCGAGTACACCTCCGTCGCCTCGCAGCGCGAGCTCGTCGAGGCCGAGCTGGACGTGGAGCGCGGAGAGCTGCGCAGGCATCCGCAGGACGAGGAGGCCGAGCTGGCCGCACTCTACGAGGCGAGAGGGGTCGACGCGGCGCTCGCGCGGGAGGTCGCCCGGCAGCTGTCCGCCGACCCGGAGCAGGCGCTGGAGATACACGCCCGCGAGGAACTCGGCATCGACCCCGGCGACCTGCCCTCGCCGCTGGTCGCCGCCGTGTCGTCCTTCGGCTCGTTCGCGCTGGGCGCGCTGCTGCCCGTACTGCCGTACCTGCTCGGCGCCACCGCGCTCTGGCCCGCCCTGCTGCTGGCGCTCGTCGGACTGTTCGGCTGTGGTGCCGTGGTGGCCAGGGTGACCGCGCGGACCTGGTGGTTCAGCGGTCTGCGGCAGCTCGCGCTGGGTGGCGCCGCGGCCGGTGTGACGTACGCCCTGGGCAGCCTGTTCGGAACGGCCGTAGGATAGGTGGACCGCTACTTATGCGTTGGGCCGCATAAGTAGCCGTTACTCGCTGGTTTCGAATGCTTAACCACTGGGCATGAGCCGTAAGCACCGCAGGCAAGGACGCCTGACGGGCACCTGTGGGGTGTCGGCGACGCTCACCCCCGCCCCTGCGGACCGATGGACACGGATCTGTCCGGATCGGTCCCCCACCACCTTCACCGCATGAGCGGTACCCCGCCGTAAACCCCTACGGCGTCCGCATGTTGGAACGGTGTATCCAGTTCCCGAGAATCGCTCCATCATGTAACCTGCGTGAAATTTCGCAACAAAAACGCAGAGGGCCAGCGTCGTCCCTCGGCACCTGCTATACGCCACTGACGACGACGGGAGAGCCGATGCGTACGCCGCGCCAGCCGTCCCAGCACTCCACGAATGGCCTGAACTGGTCGTTCATGGATGCTCGCCCTGCTGCGCAGGGTATGTACGACCCCCGCAACGAGCATGACGCCTGTGGCGTCGGCTTTGTGGCCACCCTCACCGGCGAGGCGAGCCACGCGCTGGTCGAGCAGGCGCTCACGGTTCTGCGCAACCTGGAGCACCGCGGCGCGACCGGCTCCGAGCCCGACTCCGGCGACGGCGCCGGCCTGCTCTCCCAGGTGCCCGACGCCTTCTTCCGCGAGGTGGCCGAATTCGAACTGCCGCCGGCCGGGTCGTACGCCGTCGGTATCGCCTTCCTTCCGGAGGACGGCATCCAGGACGCCGTCTCACGGATCGAGACGATCGCCGGCGAGGAGGGCCTCACCGTCCTCGGCTGGCGCGAGGTCCCGGTCGCCCCGGAGCTGCTCGGCGCCACCGCCCGCTCCACCATGCCGGTCTTCCGGCAGGTTTTCGTGACCGACGGCGCCAGCGAGGGCATCGCGCTGGACCGCCGGGCGTTCGTGCTGCGCAAGCGCGCCGAGCGCGAGGTGGGTGTCTACTTCCCCTCGCTGTCCGCCCGGACCATCGTCTACAAGGGCATGCTGACCACCGGCCAGCTGGAGCCCTTCTTCCCGGACCTGTCCGACCGCCGCTTCGCATCCGCGATCGCGCTCGTGCACTCCCGGTTCTCCACCAACACCTTCCCGTCGTGGCCGCTCGCGCACCCCTACCGGTTCGTCGCCCACAACGGTGAGATCAACACCGTCAAGGGCAACCGCAACTGGATGGTCGCCCGCGAGTCCCAGCTGGTCTCCGACCTGTTCGGCCCGCAGGAGAAGCTGGACCGGGTCTTCCCGATCTGTACGCCCGACGCCTCCGACTCGGCCTCCTTCGACGAAGTGCTGGAACTCCTGCACCTGGGCGGCCGCTCGCTGCCGCACTCGGTGCTGATGATGATCCCGGAGGCGTGGGAGAACCACGACTCCATGGACCCGGCCCGGCGCGCCTTCTACGGCTTCCACTCCACGATGATGGAGCCCTGGGACGGCCCCGCCTGTGTCACCTTCACCGACGGCTCCCAGGTCGGCGCCGTTCTCGACCGCAACGGTCTGCGCCCGGGCCGTTACTGGGTCACCGACGACGGCCTGGTCGTGCTCGGCTCCGAGGTCGGCGTCCTCGACATCGACCCCGCCAAGGTCGTCCGCAAGGGCCGGCTGCAGCCCGGCCGGATGTTCCTCGTCGACACCGTCGAGCACCGCATCATCGAGGACGACGAGATCAAGGCGAGCCTCGCCGCCGCGGAGCCCTACGCCGAGTGGCTGGAGGCCGGCGAGATCGAGCTGAGCGACCTGCCCGAGCGCGAGCACATCGTGCACACCCACGCCTCGGTCACCCGCCGCCAGCAGACCTTCGGCTACACCGAGGAGGAGCTGCGCGTCATCCTGGCGCCGATGGCCAAGGCCGGTGCCGAGCCGATCGGCTCCATGGGCACCGACTCGCCGATCGCGGCGCTGAGCGAGCGCCCGCGGCTGCTCTTCGACTACTTCACCCAGCTGTTCGCGCAGGTCACCAACCCGCCGCTGGACGCGATCCGGGAAGAGCTGGTGACGAGCCTGCGCTCGTCGCTCGGCCCCGCGGGCAACCTGCTCGACCCGAACGCCGCCTCCTGCCGCTCCGTCGTGCTGCCCTTCCCGGTGATCGACAACGACGAGCTGGCCAAGCTCATCCACATCAACGCCGACGGCGACATGCCCGGCTTCAAGGCCGCGACCCTGTCCGGCCTGTACCGGGTCTCCGGCGGCGGCGACACCCTCGCCGCGCGGATCGAGGAGATCTGCGCCGAGGCCGACGCGGCCATCGGGAACGGCGCCCGGCTGATCGTCCTGTCGGACCGGCACTCGGACGCCGAGCACGCGCCGATCCCCTCGCTGCTGCTCACCGCGGCCGTCCACCACCACCTCATCCGCACCAAGCAGCGCACCCAGGTGGGCCTGCTGGTCGAGGCCGGTGACGTCCGCGAGGTCCACCACGTGGCCCTGCTGATCGGCTTCGGCGCCGCCGCCGTCAACCCCTACCTGGCCATGGAGTCCGTCGAGGACCTGACCCGCGCGGGCACCTTCCTGCCGGGCATGGAGTCCGAGCAGGCCATCCGCAACCTGATCTACGCCCTCGGCAAGGGCGTCCTCAAGGTCATGTCCAAGATGGGCATCTCCACGGTCGCCTCCTACCGGGGCGCCCAGGTCTTCGAGGCCGTCGGTCTCGACAGCGCGTTCGTCGAGAAGTACTTCAACGGCACCGCCACCAAGATCGGCGGCGTCGGCATCGACGTCATCGCCAAGGAGGTCGCCGCCCGCCACGCCAAGGCGTACCCGGCCTCCGGCATCGCGCCGGCGCACCGCGCCCTCGACATAGGCGGCGAGTACCAGTGGCGCCGCGAGGGCGAGCCGCACCTGTTCGACCCGGAGACGGTCTTCCGCCTCCAGCACTCGACGCGTGCCAACCGCTACGACATCTTCAAGAAGTACACGGACCGCGTGAACGAGCAGTCCGAGCGCCTGATGACGCTCCGCGGCCTCTTCGGCTTCAAGAGCGACCGGGAAGCCATCTCCGTCGACGAGGTCGAGCCGGTCTCCGAGATCGTCAAGCGCTTCTCCACCGGCGCCATGTCCTACGGCTCCATCTCGCGCGAGGCCCACGAGACCCTCGCCATCGCCATGAACCAGCTGGGCGGCAAGTCCAACACCGGTGAGGGCGGCGAGGACCCGGACCGGCTGTACGACCCGGCGCGGCGCAGCGCCATCAAGCAGGTCGCGTCCGGCCGCTTCGGCGTGACCTCCGAGTACCTGGTCAACGCCGACGACATCCAGATCAAGATGGCCCAGGGCGCCAAGCCCGGCGAGGGCGGCCAGCTGCCCGGCCACAAGGTCTACCCGTGGGTCGCCAAGACCCGGCACTCCACCCCGGGCGTCGGCCTGATCTCCCCGCCGCCGCACCACGACATCTACTCCATCGAGGACCTGGCCCAGCTGATCCACGACCTCAAGAACGCGAACCCGCAGGCGCGGATTCACGTCAAGCTGGTCTCGGAGGTCGGCGTCGGCACGGTCGCCGCCGGTGTGTCGAAGGCGCACGCGGACGTCGTGCTCATCTCCGGCCACGACGGCGGCACGGGTGCCTCCCCGCTGACCTCGCTGAAGCACGCGGGCGGCCCCTGGGAGCTCGGTCTCGCCGAGACCCAGCAGACCCTGCTGCTCAACGGCCTGCGGGACCGGATCGTGGTCCAGACCGACGGCCAGCTCAAGACCGGCCGTGACGTGGTCATCGCCGCGCTGCTCGGCGCCGAGGAGTTCGGTTTCGCGACCGCGCCGCTCGTCGTCTCCGGCTGCATCATGATGCGCGTCTGCCACCTCGACACCTGCCCGGTCGGCGTCGCCACCCAGAACCCGGTGCTGCGCGACCGCTTCAACGGCAAGGCCGAGTACGTGGTGAACTTCTTCCGGTTCATCGCCGAGGAGGTCCGCGAGATCCTCGCCGAGCTGGGCTTCCGCTCCATCGAGGAGGCCGTCGGCCACGCGGAGGCGCTCGACGTCACCCGCGCCGTGAACCACTGGAAGGCGCAGGGCCTGGACCTGGCCCCGCTCTTCCACGTGCCCGAGCTGCCCGAGGGCGCGGCCCTGCACCAGACCGTCCGGCAGGACCACGGCCTGGAGAAGGCCCTGGACAACGAGCTGATCAAGCTCGCCTCGGACGCTCTGGCCGCCTCCAGCGCCACCGACGCCCAGCCGGTGCGCGCCCAGATCAAGGTGCGCAACATCAACCGCACGGTCGGCACCATGCTCGGCCACGAGGTGACGAAGAAGTTCGGCGGCGCGGGTCTGCCCGACGACACCATCGACATCACCTTCACCGGCTCGGCCGGCCAGTCCTTCGGCGCCTTCCTGCCGCGCGGTGTCACGCTCCGCCTGGAGGGCGACGCCAACGACTACGTCGGCAAGGGCCTCTCCGGCGGCCGGGTCATCGTGCGCCCCGACCGGAACGCCGACCACCTCGCCGAGTTCTCCACCATCGCGGGCAACACCATCGCGTACGGCGCGACCGGCGGCGAGCTGTTCCTGCGCGGTCGCAGCGGCGAGCGGTTCTGTGTCCGCAACTCCGGTGCGCTGGTGGTCTCGGAGGGCGTGGGCGACCACGGCTGCGAGTACATGACCGGCGGTCACGCGGTGGTCCTGGGCGAGACGGGCCGTAACTTCGCGGCCGGTATGTCCGGTGGCATCGCCTACGTCATCGACCTGAACCGCGACAACGTCAACGTCGGCAACGCGGACGCCGTCGAGGCCCTGGACGACACGGACAAGCAGTGGCTGCACGACGTGGTGCGCCGGCACGCCGAGGAGACCGGCTCCACGGTCGCCGAGAAGCTGCTCGCCGACTGGGACGCGGCCGTGCAGCGGTTCAGCAAGATCATCCCCAGCACGTACAAGGCAGTGCTCGCCGCCAAGGACGCCGCCGAGCGAGCGGGTCTCTCCGAGACCGAGATCACCGAGAAGATGATGGAGGCGGCGATCAATGGCTGACCCGAAGGGCTTCCTGACCCACGGCCGTGAGGTCGCCCGGACCCGTCCCGTCACCGAGCGCGTCCGGGACTGGAACGAGGTCTACGTCCCCGGCTCGCTGCTGCCGATCATCAGCAAGCAGGCCGGCCGGTGCATGGACTGCGGGATCCCGTTCTGCCACAACGGCTGTCCGCTGGGGAACCTGATCCCCGAGTGGAACGACTTCGCCTACCGCGAGGACTGGACGGCCGCCTCGGAGCGCCTGCACGCGACCAACAACTTCCCCGAGTTCACCGGTCGCCTCTGCCCGGCCCCGTGCGAGTCGGCGTGTGTGCTCGGCATCAACCAGCCGGCCGTCACCATCAAGAACGTCGAGGTCTCGATCATCGACAAGGCGTGGGACGCGGGCACCGTCGCCCCGCAGGCCCCGGAGCGCCTGTCCGGCAAGACCGTCGCCGTGATCGGCTCGGGCCCGGCCGGCCTGGCCGCCGCCCAGCAGCTCACCCGGGCCGGCCACACGGTCGCCGTCTACGAGCGCGCCGACCGTGTCGGCGGCCTGCTCCGCTACGGCATCCCCGAGTTCAAGATGGAGAAGCGGCACATCAACCGCCGCATCGAGCAGATGCGCGCGGAGGGCACCCGCTTCCGTACCGGGATCGAGATCGGCCGCGACCTCAAGGCGACCGACCTGAAGAAGCGGTACGACGCGATCGTGATCGCCGCCGGTGCCACCACCGCCCGTGACCTCCCGGTCCCCGGACGGGAGCTGAAGGGCGTCCACCAGGCGATGGAGTACCTGCCGCTGTCGAACAAGGTCCAGGAGGGCGACTACGTCACCTCCCCGATCTCGGCCGAGGGCAAGCACGTGGTCGTCATCGGCGGCGGCGACACCGGCGCGGACTGCGTGGGCACCGCCCACCGCCAGGGCGCGGCCTCGGTCACCCAGCTGGAGATCATGCCCAGGCCGGGCGAGGACCGGGCGCCGCACCAGCCGTGGCCGACCTTCCCGATGCTCTACAAGGTCACCTCGGCGCACGAGGAGGGCGGTGAGCGGGTCTACTCCGTCTCCACCACCCACTTCGAGGGCGACGAGGACGGCAACGTCCAGTGGCTGCACCTCACCGAGGTGGAGTTCATCGACGGCAAGCTGACCCCCAAGCCGGGCACCGAGCGCCGGATCCCGGCCCAGCTGGTCACCCTCGCGATGGGCTTCACCGGCACCGACCGGGACAACGGAATGGTCGAGCAGTTCGGTCTCGACCTCGACGAGCGCGGCAACGTCGCCCGCGACGCCGACTTCCAGACCAACGTGCCCGGTGTCTTCGTCGCCGGGGACGCCGGCCGTGGCCAGTCCCTGATCGTCTGGGCGATCGCGGAGGGCCGCTCGGCCGCGAAGGGCGTCGACCGCTTCCTGACCGGAGCGAGCGAACTCCCGGCCCCGATCCGCCCGACGGACCGCTCGCTGATGGTCTGACCCACCCCGAAGAACGTCCCGTACAACGGCGTACGGGCGGGTTATCTGGGGGGACACCCCCCAGACCCCCCACCATGCGGCGCCTGTCCGCCAGTCCCCGACCGGACGACTGGGCAGGTGCCGCAGCATTTCTCTGACCAAGTACTCTCGGCATCCTGACCGTGAACCGGGGGGAATCAGGGGGAACAGGGATGGCCGCGATCAGTCTCAGCAAGGTGGAGCAGGCCGCGCCCGCGCTCGTCGGCCCCTACCGGTCGGCCGGGATCTCCCTCACCAAGCACGGACTCGACGGACTTCGGGCCGCCGTCTACCTCGTCGTCGACTACTCCGGTTCCATGAAGCCGTACTACGCCGACGGCAGTGTGCAGGCCCTCGCCGACCGGGTGCTGGGCCTCTCCGCGCACCTGGACGACGACGGCCGGGTCCCCGTCGTCTTCTTCTCCACCGACATCGACGCGGTCACCGACATCGAACTCGCCGGGCACGAGGGCCGTATCGAGAAGATCGCGGCCGGACTCGGGCACATGGGGAAGACCAGCTACCACTGGGCGATGGACGCCGTCATCGACCACTACCTGGACAGCGGCGCCACCGAGCCCGCCCTGGTCGTCTTCCAGACCGACGGCGGCCCGATCAACAAGCTCGCCGCCGAACGCTACCTGTGCAAGGCGGCCAGGCTGCCGCTGTTCTGGCAGTTCGTCGGCTTCGGCGACCCGCACAGCAAACAGTTCGACTTCCTGCGCAAGCTCGACGAACTGGCGGTGCCCGGCAAGCGTGTGGTGGACAACGCGGGCTTCTTCCACGCCGGTTCGGACCAGATGACGCTGCCGGACGACCGGCTGTACGACCGTCTCGTCGGCGAGTTCCCGCAGTGGCTGGCGGCGGCGCGGGCGGCGGGCATCGTACGGGCCGACTGATCCGGCGGTCGCCGCCGACCCGGCTGACTTTACGTCGCCCCGTTGGCTGTCGGGGGCCTGTCGTGCCACCCTGAGGGGTGATCCGGCGGGGAGGCGACGCGACGTATGGACGACGCGGCACGAACGGTGAACGGCTCGGTACGGGTGGGGACTTCGGCGAGCAGGGAGACTCCGCCGGGCAAGGGTGAGAAGCTCGCGGACTGGGCCGACGGGCGCCTCGGGATATACGGCCTGGCCAAGGCCAACATGCGCAAGGTGTTCCCGGACCACTGGTCCTTCATGCTGGGCGAGGTCTGCCTCTACAGCTTCCTCATCCTGATCCTCACGGGCATCTACCTCACGCTCTTCTTCGAGCCCAGCGGCGCCGAGGTCGTCTACCACGGCTCCTACGGGCCGATGAACGGCATCACCATGACCAAGGCGTACGAGTCGACGCTGCACATCAGCTTCGACGTACGCGGCGGACTGCTGATCCGGCAGATCCACCACTGGGCGGCGCTGGTCTTCGTCGCCGGGATGTTCGTGCACATGATGCGGGTGTTCTTCACCGGCGCCTTCCGCAAGCCGCGCGAGGTCAACTGGCTGTTCGGCTGGACCCTGTTGTTCCTCGCCATCCTCACCGGCCTGACCGGCTACTCGCTCCCCGACGACCTGCTCTCCGGCACCGGCGTCCGGTTCGCCGACGGAGCCATCCTGTCGATCCCGATCGTCGGGTCGTACATCTCGATGTTCCTGTTCGGCGGGGAGTTCCCGGGCCACGACATCATCTCCCGGTTCTTCCCGATCCACGTCCTGCTGCTCCCCGGCATCATGCTGGGACTGGTGGTGGCCCATCTGATCCTGGTCTTCTACCACAAGCACACCCAGTACCCCGGGCCCGGACGCGACCAGAAGAGCGTCGTCGGCATGCCCTTCCTGCCGGTCTACATGGCCAAGGCCGGCGGCTTCTTCTTCCTCACCTTCGGCATCCTCGCGATCATCGGCGCCATCGCCACCATCAACCCGGTGTGGGCCTTCGGCCCCTACCGCCCGGACCTGGTGACGACCGGCGCGCAGCCCGACTGGTACCTGGGCTTCTCCGAGGGCCTGATCCGCGTGATGCCCGGCTGGGAGATCAACGCCTGGGGCCACACCCTGGCACTAGGTGTCCTCATCCCCTTCTCGCTCTTCCCGCTCTTCCTCCTGGCCATCGGCGTCTACCCGTTCGTCGAGGCGTGGATCACCGGCGACAAGCGCGAGCACCACATCCTCGACCGGCCGCGCAACGTCCCCGTCCGCACCGCCCTCGGGGTGGCCTGGCTCAGCATCTACTTCGTCCTCCTGATCGGCGGCGGCAACGACATCGTCGCCACCCATCTCCATCTGTCCATCAACTCGATCACCTGGTTCGTGCGGATCTCCGTCTTCGTCCTCCCCGTCCTCGCCTTCATCACCACCAAGCGGATCTGCCTCGGCCTGCAGCGCCGGGACCGCGACAAGGTGCTGCACGGCAGGGAGACCGGCCTCATCAAGATGCTTCCGCACGGCGAGTACATCGAGGTCCACGAACCCCTCAGCCAGGGCAGTCTGTTCGTCCTCACCCAGCACGAACAGAATCCGCCGTACGAGATCGGCCCGCTGGCGGACGCGAACGGGGTACGCCGAAAGGTCACGGTCGTCCAGCGGGTGCGCGCGAGCCTGGCGAAGGGCATGTTCGGCCCGGACACCCACATCCCGAAGCCGACGCAGGAGGAGTACAAGGAACTGACGAGTGGGGATCACCACTGAGCGCCGTGCGTGGAGCGCCCCGAAAGGGGCGCGGGGCTGTATCGGATATGCGGCTACCGCCGCGTGTGCGCGATCAGCCCCCACCGGCCTGCGGCTGAGGACAATCGAGAACCACCCGTCTGCACTCCTCCGGCGTCCCCCAAGCCGTCCGCAACGCCCGCGCCTTGGTCAGCCACAACGACAGGTCGTACTCCGCCGTATAGCCGATCGCCCCATGCAGCTGCAGCGCGGCTCGGGAGCTGAGGTACGCCGCCTCGCACGCGCCGAGCTTCGCCGCGGCCACATCCGACGGAGTCATCGTCGCCGCCGCCCCGAGGACCACCGGCCGGGCGAACTCCAGCGCGATCTTCACATCGGCCAGCCGGTGCTTGACCGCCTGGAACGAGCCGACGGGAACCCCGAACTGACTCCGCTGTCTCACGTGCGCCACCGTGCTGTCGAGCAGTGCCAGCCCGACCCCCAGCGCCTGCGCGGCCACCGCCAGCCGCGCCCAGGTCAGCGCACCTGCCCACGCCGGCTCCGCGCTGATCAGCTCGCCGACCGGGGCGAGCGGGGTGAGCCGGCGCGCGGGGTCCAGAGACCGGCGTACCGCACCGGCGCCGGGGGACAGCCGCAAGCCCTCCGGCGTCGCGGCGAGCCGCAGATCCGCCGCGTCCCCGTCCAGCGCGTACCCGTACCCGTGCTCGGCGACCGTCACCGTCGCCAGGGTCTCTCCCGAGGCGATCCCGGGCAGGAACCGCTTGGCGAGATCCGGGCTCTCACCGAGCAGCACCGCCGCGACCACCGTCTCCACCAGTGGCCCGGGCACCGCATACCGCCCCAACTCCACGAACGCGAGCGCGAGTTCGACGGCCCGGCGCCCTTCCCCTCCGTACTCCTCGGGCACCGCGAGACCGAACACCCCCGCCGCGCCGACACGCCCCCACAGGGCCCGTCCGCTCGTGTGCTCCCCGCGGCTCCACTCCCGTATCACCGCCGGTGTGTCCGCTGCCGCCAGCAGTGCCCGCAGGGAGTCCGCGAAGTCACGTTGTTCGGTGTCGAGGCGGAAACGCATGTCAGCGGCGTCCCTTCGGCAGGCCGAGCAGGCGCTCGGCGATGATGTCGCGCTGGATCTCGTTGGTGCCCGCGTAGATGGGTCCGGCGAGCGAGAAGACGTATCCCTCGGACCACGAGGTGTCCGCCAACTCGCCTTCCGGGCCCAGCAGATCCAGAGCCGTCTCGTGCAGTGCGAGGTCCAGTTCGGACCAGAACACCTTGTTCAGGCTGGACTCGGGGCCGAGCGGCTCGCCGTCCAGGAAGCGGGCGGCGGCCGCGTAGGTGAAGAGCTGGTAGGCACGTGCGCCGATGACGGCGTCGGCCACCCGGCCCGCGGCGGACTCCGGGGCGCCCCGTGCCCGCCACAGGTGCAGCAACCGGTCGGCGGCGGCCAGGAACCGGCCCGGCGACCGCAGCGTCAGCCCCCGCTCGTTGGCCGCCGTCGACATCGCCGTCCGCCAGCCCTGGCCCGGCTCGCCGATCACGTCCTCGTCGGGTACGAACACCTCGTCCAGGAAGAGTTCGGCGAAGGCCGGCTTGCCGTCGAGGCGCCCGATCGGGCGGACCGTGACCCCCGGGGCGCGCAGGTCGAACATCAGATAGGTGAGCCCCTGGTGCGGCCTGGGCGTGTCCGGATCGCTGCGGAACAGGCCGAACGCGCGGTCGGCGAACGCGGCCCGTGACGACCAGGTCTTCTGGCCGACGAGCAGCCAGCCGCCGTCCGTCCGCACCGCCTTGGAGGTGAGGGAGGCCAGGTCGGAACCGGCCCCGGGCTCGGACCAGGCCTGCGCCCAGACCACCTCGCCGGTGGCCATCGGCGGCAGCACCCGCGCGCGTTGTTCCTCCGTGCCGTGGTCGAAGAGGGCCGGGGCGAGCAGGCTGACGCCGTTCTGGCCGACCCGGCCCGGCGCGCCCGCCGCGTGGTACTCCTCCTCGAAGACCAGCCAGCGGATCAGCCCCGCGTCCCGGCCGCCGTACCGCTCGGGCCAGGACACCACCGACCAGCGGTCCGCGGCCAGTTCGGCCTCCCAGGCGCGATGTGCCGCGAAGCCCTCAGCGGTCTCCAGGGAGGGGAGCGGCGAGTCGGGTACGTGCTCCGCCAGCCAGGCGCGGGCCTCGGCGCGGAACTCCTCGTCGGCCGGGGTGTGGGTCAGGTCCACGGTCGTCGTCACCGTCCTTCCCTAACAAGTGTTTGGTAGGTTAGCGTGGGCCCATGACAGGCGTCGAGAGTCCGGAGTACGTGCCCGGGCACGGGCTGCTGGAGGGGCGCACCGCCGTCGTGACCGCCGCGGCCGGGGCCGGGATCGGCGGTGCCACCGCGCGCCGCTTCCTGGAGGAGGGGGCGCGCGTACTGATCAGCGACGCGCACCCGCGCCGGCTGAAGGAGTACGAGGCCGAGCTGGCGGGTGCGCATCCGGGCGCCGTGACCGCGGTGCCCTGTGACGTGACCGACGAGGGGCAGGTGCGGGTCCTGTTCGACACCGCCGTACGGGACCACGGGCGGCTGGACATCGTCGTCAACAACGCGGGCCTGGGCGGCACTTCGGCCCTGGTCGACATGGACGACGAGCAGTGGACGAGGGTCCTGGACGTCACTCTCCACGGCACCTTCCGGTGCCTGCGGGCCGCCCTGCGGCTCTTCCGCGACAGCGGGCGGGGCGGGGTCATCGTCAACAACTCCTCCGTCGTCGGCTGGCGTGCCCAGGCCGGACAGGCCCACTACGCCGCCGCCAAGGCCGGGGTGATGGCGCTGACCCGGTGCGCGGCCATCGAGGCGGCCGAGTACGGGGTGCGGGTCAACGCCGTGGCGCCCAGCCTCGCCATGCATCCGCACCTGGTGAAGGTGACCTCCGCCGAACTGCTGGAGGAGCTGACCGCACGCGAGGCCTTCGGGCGGTACGCCGAGCCCTGGGAAGTGGCCAACGCGATCGTCTTCCTGGCGTCCGACTACTCCTCGTACCTCACCGGAGAGGTCGTCTCCGTCAGCAGTCAGCATCCCTGACCACCGGAGCACCGACAATGGACCCGTGCCGACCCAGAAGAAGCCCCAGGTGACCGCCGCGAGCAGGCGCGCTGCCGCCGCCGCTCCAGCCCGGCGCCGCGAACTCCTCGAAACCGCCGCCGAGGTCTTCGCCGAGCAGGGCTACAACGCCACCACCGTACGCAAGATCGCGGACCACGCGGGCATGCTCGCGGGCAGCCTCTACTACCACTTCGACTCCAAGGAATCGATGCTGGAGGAGATCCTGCGGACCTTCCTCGACGAGCTCTGGGGTGGCTACGACACCGTCCTGGACGCCGGGCTCGGTCCTCGCGAGACCCTCGAAGCCCTGGTCACCGAGTCCTTCCGGGAGATCGACCGGCACCGTGCCGCCGTGGCGATCTACCAGAAGGAGAGCAAGCAACTGGTCGCGCAGGAGAGGTTCACCTTCCTCGCCGAGTCGCAGCGCAAGTTCGAGAAGGCATGGCTGTCCACGCTGGAGCACGGGGTCGCCGCGCGCGTCTTCCGCGCCGACCTCGACGTCCGGCTCACCTACCGGTTCGTGCGCGACACCGTGTGGGTGGCCGCCTCCTGGTACCGGCCCGGCGGACAGCACAGCCCGGAGGAGATCGCCCGGCAGTACCTGTCGATGGTGCTGGACGGGATCGCCGTCCGTGAATAGCTCACCCATTCGCTGAAAGTCCCTTTCTGCCGAGGGAGTTGCTGACATGGCCGAGGCCTACATAGTCGAAGCGGTGCGTACGCCCGTCGGGCGGCGCGGGGGCGGACTGAGCGGGGTCCACCCGGCCGATCTGGGCGCCCATGTGCTGACCGCCCTGGTCCAGCGGTCGGGCATCGACCCGGCGGCCGTCGAGGACGTCGTCTTCGGCTGCCTCGACGCGGTCGGACCACAGGCCGGCGACATCGCCCGGACCGCCTGGCTGGCGGCCGGGCTGCCCGAGGAGGTGCCGGGCGTGACCGTCGACCGGCAGTGCGGCTCCTCCCAGCAGGCCGTGCACTTCGCCGCGCAGGCCGTGCTCTCCGGCACCCAGGACCTGGTGGTCGCGGGCGGCGTCCAGAACATGTCCCAGATCCCGATCGCCTTCGCCTCCCGGCAGGCCGCCGAGCCGCTGGGGCTGACCGAGGGCCCCTTCCTGGGCAGCGAGGGCTGGCGCGCCCGCTACGGCCGACAGGCCGTCAACCAGTTCGCCGGCGCCGAGATGATCGCCGCCAAGTGGGGCATCAGCCGCCGGGACCAGGAGGAGTTCGCCCTGAACTCCCACCGCAGGGCGCTGCGCGCCATCGACGAGGGCCGCTTCGAGCGCGAGATCGTGCCCTACGGCCCGGCCGCCGTGGACGAGGGCCCGCGCCGGGACACCTCCCTGGAGAAGATGGCCGCCCTGAAGCCGGTCGTCGACGGCGGCACCATCACCGCCGCCTGCTCCTCCCAGGTCTCCGACGGCGCCGCCGCGATGCTGCTCGCCTCCGAACGGGCGGTCCGCGAACACGGGTTGCGCCCCCGCGCCCGCGTCCACCATCTCTCCGTCCGCGGCGAGGACCCCATCCGGATGCTCTCCGCCCCGATCCCGGCCACCGCGCACGCCCTGAAGAAGACCGGCCTCACCATCGACGCCGTCGACCTCGTCGAGATCAACGAGGCCTTCGCCCCGGTCGTCCTCGCCTGGCTCAAGGAGACCGGCGCCGACCCCGCCAAGGTCAACGTCAACGGCGGCGCGATCGCCCTCGGCCATCCGCTCGGCGCCACCGGAGTCAAGCTGATGACCTCCCTCCTGCACGAACTGGAGCGCACCGAGGGACGCTTCGGCCTCCAGACCATGTGCGAGGGCGGCGGTCAGGCGAACGTGACGATCATCGAGCGGCTGTGACCCGAGCGGGGGCCGTTTGGGAGGGTGGCCATGTGCGAGGGTGGCGGTCAGGCGAACGTGACGATCATCGAGCGGCTCTGAGCCGCTCCAGCCCCTGAAACACCTCGTCCGCCTCCTTCACGATGCGGGCCACCAGCTCCGCGCACGACGGCAGGTCGGCGATCACGCCGGCGACCTGTCCGGAGGCCATCACCCCGAGGTCCGTGCGGCCGTCCACCATCGCCGACCTGAGCAGCATCGGGGTGTTGGCGGCGAGCAGCAGCTGGCTCCAGGACAGGGTCTTGCCGTGCCGGAGGGCGAGGCCGTCGCGAGCCATCTGCGGCCAGGTGAGGCCGGAGAGCCTGCGGAAGGCGGCCGCATGGCGCACGGCCCGCAGCAGCCGTCGCGTCCGGCCGGTGTTCTCCAGGGAGTCGACCAGCGGGGTGCGCAGCATCCGGTGCGGCAGCCCGTCCACCGCCCTGGTCACCGTGACGTCCTTGACCGTCGCCGCCAGATATCTCGCCTTCACCGCGTCCGGCACCGTCGAGTCCGAGGTGAGCAGGAAACGGGTCCCCATCGCCACCCCCGCCGCCCCGTAGGCCAGCGCCGCCACCAGCCCCCGGCCGTCGAAGAAGCCCCCGGCGGCCACCACCGGTATCCGTACCGCGTCCACCACCTGCGGCAGCAGCACGCTCGTCGCCACCTCACCGGTGTGCCCACCACCCTCACCGCCCTGCACGATCACCGCGTCCGCACCCCAGGCCGCGACCTTCTCGGCATGCCGCCGGGCCCCGACCGAGGGGATCACCAGCACGCCCGCCCCCTTCAGCTCGGCGATCAGTTCGGGGGAGGGGGCGAGCGCGAACGAAGCCACCCGCACACCCCCGTCGACGATCAGCCGGACCCGGTCGCCGGCGTCGGCCGCGTCCGCCCGCAGGTTCACCCCGAACGGGGCGTCCGTACGGCACCGCACCTCGGCTATCGCGGCGCGCAGCTGGTCGAGGGTCATCGTCGCGGAGGCCAGGATGCCGAGGGCCCCGGCGTTGGCCGCCGCCGAGACCAGGCGGGGGCCCGCCACCCAGCCCATCCCCGTCTGCACGATCGGATGCCGGACCCCGACCAGCCGGGTGAGCGCGGTCTCCATCAGGCCGCGACCTCCTTCGTCCGCGCGCCGCCGGGATCCAGCACCTCACGGATCAGCCGCAGCTCCTCCGGGCCGGGTTCGCGGGTGTACGGCACCTCGTCCGGGACGGCGAGCTCGAAGTCCGTGGCCTCCCGCACCTGCCCGACGCTCACCCCCGGATGCAGTGCGGCCAGCCGCATCGAGCGGTCCGGCGTCTCGAAATCGAAGACGCCCAGATCGGTGACGACCCTCGGGATGCGGTGGAAACGCTCCGTGCCCGGGTGCTCGGCCACCCGGTCGTACCCCACCCCGCACACCATGTCGACCTTCGCCACGAACACCCGCCGGGAGTGCTTCGGAACCCAGTAACTCGTCGGGTTGTTCAGTGTGTTCAAGGGCGCTCCGCGCACCCCGAGCAGCTGGCGGCGGGGCCGCGACCAGTCACCGATGGCCGAGATGTTCTGGTTGCCGTACCGGTCGAGCTGGCTCGCGCCCATCATCACGTGCCGGCGGCCACCGGCCACCAGGGTGAGGTGCTGCCGGTAGGGCAGCCAGCCCTCGGGGGTGCCGTCCGGGCGGACCAGCAGGGCCTCGCCGTCGGTCAGCAGCAGATCGGGGGCGAAGGTGAGCCGGGCCAGCCGGGCGCCCAGTGAAGGGATCAGGCCCATCGGGCTCGCCACGATCTCACCGGAGCCGCGCCAGGCCTCGGCGCAGGCGATCACACAGTAGTCGGCGCGCAGTACGTCCATCAGCCCCGCTCCTCCTGCCAGTTCCGCACCGCGGAGCGGTAGGCCTGCTCGTCCCCGGCCAGGAACCGCTCGGAGAACTCCGGCCACGGGGTCGTCGCGTACAGCCGCTGGAAGTCCTCGTCCCGCCCGTGGTCGGGCGCGCAGGAGGTGAAGTGCGCACCGCCGGGCGCCTCCACGACCCCCGTCACGTGCAGCCGCTTGACCAGCAGCGACTGCGCGACCGCAGCCTTCGTCAACTCGGCCGTGTCCACGATCTGTTCGCAGGAGACATAGGCCGTGTCCGCCGCCTCGCAGAACAGGTCGTCGAAGTACGGATCCGGGCCCAGATACTGTCCGTTGCCCAGCCGGTCGGCGCGGTTGACGTGGACCAGGGCCGCGTCCAGGCGCAGGGCGGGCATCGCCACGAACGTCTCCCCGTCGTCGTACGGCGACGTCACCGTGCGCAGGCCGGGGTTGACCCGCATGACGTCCGAGCCGAGCCCCGCGCGCACCGGCAGGAAGGGCAGCCGGTTCGCGGCCGCGTGCAGGCCCCACATGAACATGCCCTCGTCGACCTCCGTCAGCTCGAAGGCCCCGCGCTCGCGCGCCGCCCGGTAGTGCGGTTCCAGCGGGATGGAGTCGAGGGTGACGAAGGGCGCCACCAGCCTGCGCACCCGGCCGGCCGCGACCAGCATCCCGACGTCCGGGCCGCCGTAGGAGACCAGGGTGAGGTCGTCGATGCCGCTCCGGAGCACGGCCCTGACCAGGCTCATCGGCTTGCGTCGGGAACCCCAGCCGCCGATGCCCAGGGTCATGCCGCTGCTCAGCCGTGCGACGGCCTCGTCCGCGGTCATCGTCTTGTCAGTCACTCCCCGCACCCTCCTTCCCGAAGGTGTCACGGACCCGGTCGGCCACCCCGCTGAGGGCGGCCTCGAAGGTGAAGCCCTGTTCCAGGCGGTAGCTGCGCCGCACGTCGACGGGGTCGATGCCGTTGATGGCGGCCTTGGCCAGGCGCAGCAGCCGGCCGTCCTTGGCGGCTATCTCCCGCGCCAGCTCCAGCGCCGCGGCGAACAGCTCCCCGCGCGACACCACCCGCCATACCGAGCCGTGCGCGTGCAGCTGGGCCGCGGTCGCCGTGCGCGAGGTGTAGTACAGCGTCCGCATCAGATGCGGTGGGACCAGCCGGGCCAGATGCGTGGCCGCGCCCAGCGCGCCCCGGTCCAGCTCGGGCAGCCCGAAGACGGCGTCCTCGCTCGCCACGATCGCGTCCGCGTTGCCCACCAGGCCTATCCCGCCGCCCAGGCAGAATCCGTGCACGGCCGCCACCACCGGGGTCTCGCACTCGTACACCGCCGCGAACGCCTCCGCGCAGGCCCGGTTGGCGCCGAGCAGCGCCTCGTTCCCGTCCGCCTGTATCTCCTTGATGTCAACGCCCGCGTTGAAACCGCGGCCCTGCGCCGCCAGTACCACGCACCGCGTTTCGGGGTCGCGGCCCGCCGCGCGCACCGCGTCCGCCAGCGCGAACCAGCCGCGCACCGGCAGCGCGTTCACCGGCGGGTGATCGACGAGGACCAGCACGACGCCCTTTTCTGGAAACGAGGTGGAGACACCCATGGACGCATCAGCTACCTTCGCACTCAGCTACCTTTCCACCAAACATTTGTTAGGTGTGAGGCTTCGAAGCTAGCAGCCGGTGCGAGCAAGCGGGAGGCCCTGTGGAAAACCTCGCCCGAGGCCCTGTGGACGACGCGATGCACGGCCGGACCGTCGTGGTCACCGGCGGTACGAGAGGCGTGGGCGCCGGGATCGCCCGGGCCTTCGCCGAGGCCGGTGCCCACGTTCTGACCTGTGCCCGCCGGCCCCCCGGACAACCCCTCGACGGCGTCGAGTTCACCCCCCTCGACCTGCGCGACCCGCCCGCCGTGCGCGCCTTCTTCGACGCCCTGCCCCGGGTCGACGTGCTCGTCAACAACGCGGGTGGAACCCCCTACCGGCGGCTCGCCGAAGCGGACGCCGAGCGGCACGCCCGGGTGATCGAGCTGAACCTCCTCACCCCGCTGACCGCCTCCCTCGCCGCCTACGAACACCTGCGGCGGGCCCGGGGAGCGGTGGTGATGATCGGCAGCGTCAGCGGCGGCCGCCCCTCGCCGGGCTCGGCCGCCTACGGGGCGGCCAAGGCGGGACTGGAGAGCCTGGCCCGCTCCATGGCGGTGGAGTGGGCGCCACAGGTCCGGGTCAACACGCTGGTCGTCGGCATGGTCCGGACCGAGCTGGCCCACCTGCACTACGGCGGCCAGGACGGCGTCGACGCCGTCTCCCGCACCGTCCCGCTGGGCCGCCTCGCCGTCCCGTCCGACATCGGCGCCGCCGCCGTCTTCCTCGCCTCCGACGCGGCCGCCTACATCAGCGGGGCGAGCCTGCTCGTGCACGGCGGCGGGGAACGACCCCCCTTTCTCGATGCCGCAACTGCCAACAAGCCGTCCGACCAGGAGGTCTGAGATGAGCGGAATCTGCGCGGGCCGGGTCGTGGTCGTCACCGGTGGCGGGCGCGGGCTCGGCCGGGCCCACGCGCTGGCCTTCGCCGCGGAGGGCGCCCGGGTCGTCGTCAACGACCTCGGTGTCGGTCTCGACGGCGTGCCGGGTCCGGACAGTCCCGCCGGGGCCGTCGTGGACGAGATCCGCGCGGCCGGCGGCGAGGCGGTCGCGCACGGCGGTGACATCGCGACCACCGCCGGCGCCGCGTCGCTGATCGGGACGGCCGTGGAGACCTACGGCCGGCTCGACACCCTCGTGAACAACGCCGGGTTCCTGCGCGACCGCATGCTCGTCAACCTCGGCGAGGACGACTGGGACGCGGTCATGCGGGTGCACCTCAAGGGGCACTTCCTGCCGCTGCGGCACGCGGCCGCGCACTGGCGGGCCGAGGCCAAGGCGGGTCGCACCCCGGTGGCCCGGATCGTCAACACCAGCAGCGGAGCCGGACTGCTGGGCTCGGTCGGGCAGGGCAACTACAGCGCGGCCAAGGCCGGCATCGTCGGCCTCACCCTGGTCGCGGCCGCCGAACTGGCCCGCTACGGCGTCCAGGTCAACGCCGTCGCCCCGGCCGCCCGTACCCGGATGACCGAGCGCACCTTCGCCGCGACCATGGCCGCCCCGGGCTCCGGGTTCGACGCCATGGCGCCCGAGAACGTCTCCCCGCTGGTGGTCTGGCTGGGCTCCGCCGCGAGCGCCGGAGTCAGCGGGCGGGTGTTCGAGACCGAGGGCGGCCGGATCACCGTCATGGAGGGCTGGCGAGCGGGGCCGACCGCCGACAAGGGCGGCCGCCGGAGCCCGGCCGAGGCGGGGGAGACGGCGCTGAAACTGCTGGCCGAGGCGGCGGCGCCGGGGGCGGTGTACGGAGCCTGACCGGCGGGGCCGGCCCCGCGACGGGCCGCGACGCCCGGGTGATCCAGACGGCAGGGCCTACGTGTCGCACTCCAGCACCGTCCGGCACAGCGAGCACCGGGCCCGGACCCGGCCCCGGACCGGCACCCTGATCCGCTGGTGGCAGGTGGGGCACGGGAACGAGACCCGCAACCCACCGCCGCCGTCGGGCGTGAAGGTGTAGGGGGTACCGGGGTGCGGGGCCGGGGCCGCGGGGGCGTGCCGGCGGTCCCGGGCGTAGCGGCGGCGGCCCGCCCAGCCCGCCGCGGTCAGCGGCGGCTGCTCCTCGTCCTGGCGGGCCCGGGCCATGCCCTTCTCGTACGCCGTGTACGCCTGCGGGCTGGTGAACCAGACGGACGGGTCCTCATGGAAGACCAGGGCTCGCTTCGCCAGGACGTAGCCGAACTCCTCCGGGGTGAGATAGCCGAGCTTCTGGGAGGCCTCCCCGTGCTCCCGGTAGGCGTCGAGCAGCAGCCAGCCCGCGCCCAGATAGGTGGTCGCGGTGTCCGTGAGGATCTCGTTGTCCCGGGTGCTCGGGAAGGACAGGTCCAGCCGGTGCAGGTAGACGTGCATCACCTCGTGGGCGAGGGCCGCGCCGATGTCCCTGCGGTGGGTGCGGAAACGGTCGTTCAGCTCGATGAAGTACTCGGGGCCCGCGGTGAGTTCGACGTTCGCCGCGTGGGTCATCTCCCGGAAGCCGACGATCATCCGGGCCTCGGGCAGCCGGAAGTGCCGGACCATCTCGTGGGCGACCCGCTGGGCGCCGAGGTGCAGGTCGTCGGTGTCGCAGAAGGCGACGTCGGCGGGGAGCACGCTGGTGGCGAAGGTCTGGACGGTGTCGTACGACAGGCGCCGGTACAACGCCGTGATGGCGGCCCGCACGGTGTCCAGGTGCGGGTAGCCGTGTTCCACCGGGCCGCCGTTCGCCACGTCCCCTACCCCCGCAGACGTTGCTGGAGCTGTCTTCCACAGTATGCGGGGGACGGGGGAAACGGGCGGCGGAAGGTTGGTCGATGTCTGCGGGCCGGTGCTGGTTGATCGCGCTGTTCCCCGCGCCCCTAAAGGGGCGCCATGCGCGCCGTTCCCCGGTCGGTCCCCTGGAGTTCCAGGATCCAGATCTCGTTCTCGCCCTCCCTCAGGACCGGACCCGGCACGTACAGGGACTTCTGCGGGCCCGCCGACCAGTAGCGGCCCAGGTTGAAGCCGTTGATCCAGACGAAGCCCCGGGTCCAGCCGGGGAGTTCCAGGCGGGCGTCCCCGGCGCCGTGGACCGTCGCCGTGCCCCGGTAGAGCCCGGGCGTGCCGTCCGGCGGGATCGAGTCGAAGGCAACCGCCTCCACGCCCCCCTCGAACGCGTCCAGATCCAGGCCCCGCGCGCGTACCCCGTGCAGGAACTGGCGTTCGTGCAGGAGGCCGCCGGTGATGCCCTTCGTCTCGCCCGAGCGGGGGCCGTAGTTGACGCGGCCCAGGGACTCCACCCAGAGCTCCACGCGCGCGGGGCCGGCGATCGGCTTCTTGAGCTGGGGTTCCTCCTCGGTGAGCACGCCGGCCCGCTCCCCGTCGACGTACACGACCGCCAGATCGCGCAGTCCCCGCGCGGTGAGCGGATACGGCCGGCGGGGTCCCGGCACGTCCGCCTCGTAGCGGACCAGGCCCCGGCCGATGCCCAGCTCCTCGAAGGTGGGCGGGACGGCGTGCACGCGTTCCGGGCCGCCGAGCGCATCCATGACGCCGGCCAGGGGCGCCCAGCCGGTGATCGCCACGTCCGTCGCCGAAGGCAACACGGCGGGGGCGGGCGGCGGTTCGGGCAGTGGCTCGGCGTGGTACTCCGCCAGCACCTCCCGGAAGCGCCAGAACTTCTCGGTGGGACGGCCGTACTCGTCGATCGGCGCGTCGTAGTCGTACGACGTCACGTCCGGCTCCAGTGGGCCCTCGTGCAGCTCGCCGCCGGGCCGGTTGGCGCCCGCCCAGCCGGCGAAGTTGGTGCCGCCGTGCGCCATGTAGACGTTCACGGAGGCCCCGCAGCCGAGGATCTCCCGCAACGCCGCCGTCGCGTCCTCCGCGTCCCGTACGACGTGCTCGCCGCCCCAGTGGTCGAACCAGCCGCACCAGAACTCCATGCACATCAGCGGGCCCCGCGGCCGGTGCCGGCGCAGTGTCTCGAAGGCCACGCGCGCGTGGGAGCCGAAGTTCACCGTCGCGAGCAGCCCGGGCACCGAGCCGCCGGTGAGCATGTGGTCCTCGGGGCCGTCCGAGGTGAACAGCGGCACCGTGACACCCTCCGCGCGCAGCAGGCCGGTGAGGTGCGCCAGGTAGTCGGCGTCGGAGCCGTAGCTGCCGTACTCGTTCTCGACCTGGACCATGATCACCGGGCCGCCCCGGTCCAGCTGCCGGGGCACGACCTCGGACAGCAGCCGGTCGAACCAGCGGTCCACGTACTGGAGGAAACGCTCGTCACGCGTGCGTGCCCGGGCGCCCAGCTCGCCCGTCACCCAGTGCGGCAGACCGCCGTTCTCCCACTCCGCGCAGATGTACGGCCCCGGGCGCACGATCGCCCACAGGCCCGCGTCCCGTGCCGCGTCCAGGAAGCGGCCGAGGGCCTGGACGTCCTGGAAGGAGCCGGGGCGCGGTTCGTGCAGGTTCCACGGGACGTAGGTCTCCACGCAGTTCAGCCCCATGGCGCGCAGCAGCGCCAGCCTGTGGTCCCACTGTTCCTCGTGCACCCGGAAGTAGTGCAGCGCGCCGGACAGCAGTCGTACCGGGCGGCCGTCGAGCAGGAAATCCGTTTCGCCCACCGTGAAGTCGCTCATAGGCTCACCTTGGACCCCTGGTGGGCGCCGAGACCATGGACAAAGATCGGCAGCAGTTGGACTGAAGAGCCGAGAAGAAGGAGCGCGCAGTGCCGGGAGGGGCGCCCGTCTTCCACACCTGGATGCGGTTCTTCACACCCGGCCCCGTCCAGCACCGTCTCGGCCTGGTCTGCCAGGGCGTCGGCCTCCAGTACGGCGCGGTGCCCGCCGTCGGCCCGCGCGTGCTCGACGGGCACGTCGCCGTGGTGATCAGCTCCGGCCGGGGCTGGTACCGCGCACCCGACGGGCGCCGTACGACGGTGACCGCGCCCGCGCTGGTGTGGCTGACTCCGGGCGTCCCGCACCACTACGGGCCGGACCCGGACAGCGGCTGGGACGAGGGCTTCGTGACCTTCACCGGGCCCGACACCGCGACCTACACGGAACTCGGCTACATCGAGCCCGAGCGGCCCGTGGTGCCCCTCGCGGACGCCGCCGGACCCCGGGACGTCATCGCCCGCATCGCCCGGGCCGCCCGCCACGGAAACCCCCTCCTGGAGGTCGAGACCGGCGCCGCCGTGCACGAGCTCCTGGTCGCCCTGCGTCGCGCGCGTGCCGACCTCGCCCCCGACGGGGACCCGGTGCTGCAGGCGCTCGCCCGGGACGCCTGCACCGGCATGACCGTCGCCGACCACGCGGCCCGGCACGGCATGACCCCGGCCGAGCTGCGCACCGCCGTCCGCCGGATCGCCGGGTGCAGCCCCAAGGACTACCTGATCGGCATCCGGCTCGGCCGCGCCCAGGAACTCCTCGCCACCACCGAACTGTCCGTGGCGGCCGTCGCCCGCCGCGTCGGCTACGACGACCCCGCCTACTTCTCCCGCCTGTTCACCCGCCGCGTCGGCATGGCGCCCGTGCGCTTCCGCGCCCAGCAGAGCCGTGCCGTCCCGGACGACTGGAACGACGGCCTCGACGAGGACGGTCTCGGCGGAGACGGCCTTGACGCAGACTGCCTCGGCGGAGAAGGCATCGGTGGAGACAACCTCGACCGAGACGGCCTTGGTGAAGGCCCTTAGTGATCACGCGGTGGTCCCCTTAGGGTTGACGCCCATGACCACCAGCAACACCGGTACCGGTGACGCCGACCCCGCCGTCCGCGCCGAGCTCGGCCGGCTGCGCGACAGCATCGACAACATCGACGCGGCCGTCGTCCACATGCTCGCCGAACGCTTCAAGGCCACCCAGCAGGTCGGCCGCCTCAAGGCGGTCCACCGGCTGCCCCCGGCCGACCCGGCCCGCGAGGCCCGCCAGATCGCCCGGCTGCGTGCCCTCGCCGAGAACGCCAAGCTCGACCCCGCCTTCGCCGAGAAATTCCTGAACTTCATCATCGCCGAGGTGATCAGACACCACGAGTCCATCGCCGAGGACGCCGTCGGCGACCGGACCGCGGGCGCGCACTGACCCGGCCGTACGCCCCGAAGAGCGCCCCGGCCCTGCCGGTCCGCCGGCGGTGAACCGGCGCTCGAACAGGCGCGCAACGGCCGGGCCGCCGCCGGCCGTACCGTGTCCACCGGCGCCGTACCCGTCCCGCCGCACGGCCACGGACCGGACATAAGCCGCGTACCATCCCCGCCCCTGTGCGTTGTCGCTGTCATCGGGCAGCATGGCCAGCATGTCCGTACTGACTCGCGACGAAGCGCAGAGCCGCGCCGAGCTCCTCGACGTCCACCGCTACACGATCGACCTCGACCTGACCACCGGGGACGAGACCTTCGACTCCCGGACCGTGATCAGGTTCACGGCGCGATCCGACGGCGACACCTTCGTCGAGATGAAGCCCGTCGAACTGCGCGCCGTCAGCCTCGACGGACAGCCCCTGGACCCCGGGGCGCTGGACCAGGACCGGCTGCCCCTGAGGAACCTCACCGCCGGGGAACACGAGCTGCGCGTCGACGCGACGATGCGCTACTCCCGCACCGGCGAGGGCATGCACCGCTTCACCGACCCCAGCGACGACGAGACGTACGTCTACACGCAGCTCTTCCTGGACGACATACAGCGCGTCTTCGCCGCCTTCGACCAGCCCGACCTGAAGGCCGTCTTCGAGCTGTCCGTCAAGGCGCCCGAGGACTGGACCGTGCTCGCCAACGGCGTCACCGAGCACCTCGGCGAGGGCCGCTGGCGGGCCGCCGCCACCCCGCTGATCTCCACCTACCTGGTCGCCGTCGCCGCCGGTCCCTGGCACTCGGTGCGCACCGAGCACCGCGGCCTGCCCTTCGGCATCCACTGCCGCCGCTCGCTGGCGCCGCACCTCGACGCCGACGCCGAGGAGATCCTCGACATCACGCGCGCGTGCTACGACCGGTACCACGAGAAGTTCGAGGAGCCGTACCCCTTCGACTCCTACGACCAGGCGTTCGTCCCCGAGTTCAACGCCGGCGCCATGGAGAACCCCGGCCTGGTCACCTTCCGCGACGAGTTCGTCTACCGCTCCGCCGTCACCGACACCGAGCGGCAGACCCGCGCGATGGTCATCGCCCACGAGATGGCCCACATGTGGTTCGGCGACCTCGTCACCCTGAAGTGGTGGGACGACATCTGGCTGAACGAGTCGTTCGCCGAGTACATGGGCTACCAGACCCTCACCGAGGCCACTCGCTTCACTGACACCTGGGTCGACTTTGGCGTGTCCCGCAAGGCCTGGGGCTACGACGCCGACCAGCGCCCCTCCACCCACCCGGTCGCCCCCGAGGCCGTCGACGACACCGCCGCCGCCCTGCTCAACTTCGACGGCATCTCCTACGCCAAGGGCGCCTCCGCGCTGCGTCAGCTGGTCGCCTGGATGGGCGAGAAGGACTTCCTCGCCGGCATCAACATCCACTTCCAGCGGCACCGGTTCGGCAACGCCACCCTCGCCGACTTCATCGACTCCCTCGCCGCCGCCACCGAGCGCGACGTGCCCGCCTGGGCCGACGCCTGGCTGCGCACCACCGGCGTCGACACCCTCACCCCGGCCCTCGCCACCGCTCCCGACGGCACCCGCACCCTGACCGTCGAGGGCGCCGGCAGTCGCCCGCACCGCGTCTGCGTCGGCGTCTACGACCGGGACCTCGCCGACGAGGGCCGGCTGACCCTGCGCGAGCGCATCGACCTCGACGTCCCGCACAGCGCCCCGCAGGCCCTCGGCAAGCGCCCCGCGCTGGTCCTGCTCAACGACGGCGACCTGACCTACGCCAAGGTCCGCTTCGACGCCGAGTCCGCCAGGACCGTCCGCGCCGCGCTGTCGGGCCTGCCCGACCCGCTCACCCGCGCGGTGGTGTGGAACGCCCTGCGGGACGCGGTCCGCGACGGCGAACTCCCGGCCGCCGACTACCTGGAGACCGCCCGCGCCCATCTCCCGCTCGAGACCGACCTCGCCCTCGTCCAGGGCGTGCTGGCCTTCACCGCGGTCCACGTCGTCGACCGGTACCTCAGGCCCGAGGACCGCCCGGCCGCCCTCGCCACCGTCTCCGCCCTGTGCCGCGACTTCATCCGGCGCACCGAGGACGGCGACAACCCCGGCCTGCGCCTGATCGCCGTACGGCACTTCGTCCGCGCGGCCGCCCACCCCGACACCATCGCCGCCTGGCTCGCCGAGGGCACCGTGCCGGGCGGCCCCGAGCTCGACCCCGAGCTGCGCTGGCGCATCCTGGGCCGGCTCGCCGTCCTCGGCGCCACCGACGAGGCGCAGATCGCCGCCGAGCTGGCCCGCGACCCCAGCGCCAGCGGCCAGGAGGGCGCCGCCCGCTGCCGGGCCGCGCTGCCCGACCCCGAGGCCAAGCGCAGGGCCTGGGAGGCGATGTTCACCACGGACGACCTGTCCAACTACCTGTTCACCGCCACCGCCCAGGGCTTCTGGCACCCCGAACAGGCCGACCTGGTCCGGGAGTACGTGCCGCGGTACTACGGGGACGCGGCCGCCGTCGCCGCTCGGCGCGGCCCCGCCATCGCGGTCGCCGTCGGCCGGGAGGCCTTCCCCACCCACGCCGTCGACGCCGAGAACCTCGCCCTGGGCCGGGCCTGTCTGCGCGACGCCGACCCGGTGACGGCCCTGCGCCGCCGGCTGACCGACGAACTCGACGACCTGGAGCGGGCGTTGCGGGTCCGCGAGGCGTAGCGCTGCGGCGTAGGACGACACGGGCGCGGCTGGTCCCCGATGACGATGCGGGGACCGGTCGCCGCTCCTAGGCTCGGTGCCGAAGAAGCACCAGAGACCCAGGGAGAAACCCGTGATCGTAGTCACCGGGGCCACCGGCAACGTCGGCCGTGCCCTCGTCGCACGTCTCGTCGCCGCCGGGCGGCCCGTGCGGGCGCTCACCCGCGCCCCGGAGACGGCCGGCCTGCCCGACAAGGCCGAGGTGGTGAGGTTCCGGCCGGACGACCAGGCCGCCCTGTTCGAGGGCGCGGACAAGGTCTTCCTGTACGTCCAGGGCGCGGGCGGCCGGATGCCCGAGCTGCTGGACGCGGCCCGTACAGCCGGGGTGCGGCAGGCCGTCCTGCTCTCCTCCGGGATCATCCAGGAGGGCGCCGACGAGACCCACCCGATCCACGCCATGCACGCCACCGCCGAGCGGCAGATCCGCGACAGCGGCCTCGCCTGGACGTTCCTGCGCCCCAACGCGTTCGCCACCAACGCCCTGCAGTGGGCGCCCCAGATCCGGGCCGGTCACACCGTCCGCGGTGTCTTCGCCGACATGCTCACGGCCCCCATCCACGAGGACGACATCGCCGCCGTCGCGGAACGCGCCCTCCTCGACGACGGCCACGAGGGTGCCGTCCACCGCCTCACCGGCCCCGCCGCCACCACCAACACCGACCAGATCGCCGCGATCGGGCGGGCCGTCGGCCGGGATCTGGCGTTCGTCGAGGTGGGGCCGGCGGAGGCGGCCCCGCTGCTCTTCCCGCAGACACCGCCGGAGCTGGTCAGGGGGCTCCTGAAGACCTTCGCGGACACCGTCGGCGTCGCTCCCGAGATCACCGCCACGGTCGAGGAGATCACCGGCAGCCCGGCCCGCACCTTCGACCAGTGGGCCGAGGACCACGCGGCAGACTTCCAGCCCTGACGGCCCTGACGGCCCTGACGGCCCTGACGGCCCTGACGCCCTGACGTCCCTGACGGCTTCGAAGGCGAGGCTCTGACGGCCTTGATGGCCTTGACGGCTTCGAAGGCGAGGCTCTGACGGCCTTGAGGCCTGACGGCCTTGAGGCCTGACGGCCTCGCAGGTTCTGACGGTCTCGCAGGCTCCGGCGGCCTCGCAGGTTCCGGCGTCCTGGCCAGGGCCCTCAGCCGGCCGCCAGCCGTAGCTCCGCCCGGCGTACGCCTCCTTCCCGGGGCCCCGCGCGGCGGTTGCCCACCTCGGTCGCCCTGGGCGCCTCCGCGCCCAGCGTGAAGCCGAGGCGCTCCAGGAAGCGCTCCCCGGACCGCCAGCCCGGCGGCACGCTCGCCGTCACCAGGGACACCCCCTCGGCATGCGCGAGCAGCGACTCGGCCAGCGCCCGCCCGAGGCCCCGGCCCCGCGCCCAGGGCGCCAGCAGGAACAGGCCGACCGCGACCGCCCTGGGCACCGGATGGTTCCGTACCGCGTCCACCAGGCCCGAGACGACCCCGTCCCCCTCCAGCACGAGCAGCACCTTGTCGTCCGGGTCGGCGCCCTCGGGCAGGCCGTAGAACAGGCTCTGCACGTCGCCCGGCCCGGACGGCAGTCCCGTCGCCGCCACGAACCAGTCCTCGCACGCCTCGAACAGGTCGAGCAGCGGCGCCTCGTCCGAGGGCAGCGGCTCCCGTACCAGCACCCGCTCACCGGGCACGTCGATCATCCACGCGTCAACCACCCGACCGACGTTAACCCCGGTCAGTCCCGGTCTCAACGCCCTGTCGCCGCCTGCTCCGACACGCCCCGGGCACCCCGCCCCGACATGTTTTCCCCGCACGGCAGTACCCACTTTCGGGTTTCGATCGTTGAGCTTTGGGGGCGCGCAGACCCAATCCGGTACAAGCTGGAACCCCCCCATGGACAACCCCTTTCGGCCGGCGCCCCGAGGAGACCCATGAGCACGCCGCCCCTCGCATCCGGACCCCAGGGCCCCGACGCCCTGCGGCCCCTGCTCGACACCGTGCTCGACGCGCTGCGCGACGGCGGCCGGGCCCGTGGCGGACCGCTGCCGGCGGGCGGTCCGGAGGCGGTGGCCGAGCGGGTCGCGGACGCCGTCGGGGACGTACTCCCGGACGACGGCGACCCCGACGCCCTGCGCACCCTGGTGACCGCTCTCGCGGCGGGCGCGGCCGACCCCGCCGACCCGCTGTGCGCGGCGCATCTGCACTGCCCGCCGCTCGCCGTCGCCACCGCCGCCGACCTCGCCGCGAGCGCCCTCAACCCCTCGCTGGACTCCTGGGACCAGGCCCCGGCAGCCTCCGCCCTGGAGGCCATGGTCACCCGCGCCCTCGCCCATGCCATCGGCCTCTCCGACGCCGTGGTCACCAGCGGCGGCACCGAGTCCAACCAACTCGCCCTCCTCCTCGCCCGCGAGGCCCTGGGCAGCGGTGTCCGGCTGATCTGCGGCGCCAACGCCCACCACTCGCTGCCCCGGGCCGCCTGGCTGCTGGGCCTGCCCGACCCGGTCGTGGTCCCGGCGCCGAACGGCACCCTCGACCCGGCCGCCCTGCACGCCGCCCTCACCCACCTGCCGAAACCGTTCGTCGTGGCCGCCACCGCCGGCACCACCGACGCCGGTCTCATCGACCCGCTCCCCGAGATCGGCGGCCTGTGCGCGGCCCACGGGGCCCGGCTGCACATCGACGCCGCCTACGGAGGCGGCCTCGCCTTCAGCGACCGGCACCGGGACAAGCTCGCCGGTCTTGAGCGCGCCCACACCGTCACCCTCGACCTGCACAAACTCGGCTGGCAGCCGGTCGCCGCCGGCCTCCTCGCGGTCGCCCGCCCGGCCGAGTTCGGCGTGCTCCACCACCGCGCCGACTACCTCAACGCCGACGACGACACCGAGGCCGGCTACCCCGACCTGCTCGGCCGGTCCCTGCGCACCACCCGGCGCCCCGACGTCCTCAAGATCGCGGTCACCCTCAGGACCCTGGGCCGCTCCGGACTCGGCGCACTGGTCGACCAGGTGTGCGCGCGGGCCCGGGAGTTCGCGGCCCTGGTCCGGGAGCACCCCGGTTTCGAACTCCACGACCGCCCGAACATCAGCACGGTGCTGTTCCGCCCCACCGGAGCCACCGACGACGACGTCGCCGGCATACGGCGCAGTCTGCTGCACGACGGCCGGGCCGTCCTCGGCCGGGCCCGGCTCGACGGCCGGCTCTGGCTCAAGGTCACCCTCCTCAACCCCCACACCCGGCCGGACGAACTGGCCGTCCTCCTCAAACTCGTGGAAGGAACGACGCCCCAATGAGCTCGCTGCCCACCCCCCCACACCAGGAGCCGGAAGCACCCCGCGACCTGGTCGGCATCGGCGTCGGACCGTTCAACCTCTCCCTCGCCGCCCTCGCCCATCCGCTCGCCGAACTGGACGCCGTCTTCTACGAGCAGCGCCCCGGTTTCGACTGGCACCCCGGGCTGCTGATCGACGGCGCCACCATCCAGGTCCCGTTCCTGGCCGACCTGGTGACCCTCGCCGACCCCGCCAGCCCCTGGTCGTTCCTGAACTACCTGAAGTCCCGCGACCGGCTCTTCCCGTTCTACTTCGCCGAGCGCTTCCACATCCGGCGCGCCGAGTACGACGCGTACTGCCGATGGGTCGCCGAGAACCTGCCCGGGCTGCGGTTCTCGCACCAGGTGGACGCGGTCCGCTGGAACTCCGAACGGGACCTGTTCGAGGTCGACTTCACCCAGCTCGACGCCGAGGGGGAGGCCGAGGCCCTGGGCCGTACGTACACGAAGAACGTCGTCCTCGGGGTCGGCACGGTTCCCCACGTGCCCGACCCGCTCAAGCCCCTGGTGGAGGCACCGGGTGTGCCCGTCGTGCACGCGGCCGACTACCTCGACCACCGCGAGGCCTTCCTCGCCGCCGAGCATGTCACCGTCGTCGGCTCCGGACAGTCCGGCGCCGAGGTCTTCCTCGACCTGCTGCGGCACCGCCCGGCCGGCCGCGAGAAGCTGCACTGGATCGGGCGCAGCGAGGCCTTCGCGCCCATGGAGTACTCCAAACTCGGCCTGGAGCACTTCACGCCCGACCACACCCGCTACTTCCACGCCCTGACCGAGCCCGTCCGGGACCGGCTGGTCGCCTCCCAGTGGCGGCTGCACCGGGGTATCGACGCCGACACCATCGCCGCCATCCACGACGAGCTCTACCGCCGCACCCTGCACGGCGGATGGCCCGACGCCGTCCTCACCCCCGGGGTCCAGGTCCGTACGGCCGGACGCATCGCCACCACCAAGATCGAGCTCCATCTGGAACACATCCAGCAGGGCAGCCGCTCCCGGCTCCCCACCGACGCCGTGGTGCTGGCCACCGGCTACCGCGAGCGCCCCCTGGGCCGACTGCTCGCCGGGCTCGACCCCTACCTGCGCCGGGACAGCAGCGAACGCCCGCGCGTGGACGAGCGGTTCCGGCTCGTCCTCGACCCGTCGGTGACCGGATCCGCGTACGTGCAGAACGCCGAGCTGCACACCCATGGTGTCGGCGCCCCCGACCTGGGCCTCGCCGCCTGGCGCAGCGCCACCATCCTGAACTCGCTGACCGGCAAGGAGCCCTACCCGCTGCCCGCCCGCACGGCCTTCACCAGCTTCGGCCTGGAGCGGTCGGAGGAGCGGGTTCCGACGCAGAACGGGCAGCGGCCGAGGCAGCTGACCCCGCTGGTCGACTGAGCGACGGGCGCCGGTCCGGGGACCGGCGCCCTGCGCCCCGTCAGAACACCGGCGTGCCGTCGCGGGTCAGCTTCCAGTCCGCCGACGCGAAGTCCTTCGGGTCCAGGACGCCCTTGGCGGTCACCCACTCCGCGATCCGGGTGCGGATCTCCGTCGACTCCGACCACAGCTCCTTGGCCGAGGCCACATGTGGGAACGCGCCCCCGCCGTTGGCACGGTAGTTGTTCACCGCCAGCACGAACTGCTGGGCGTCGTCCAGGGCGGCACCGCCGTAGGTCAGGTTCTTGATCCGGGACCCGGCCGGCTGGGCGATGTCGATCTCGTACCCCAGGCCCGACACGTAGTCGTAGTTGTAGTCCGGACGGTTGCCCGCGTTGGTCAGCTTCTCCACGTCGACCGGCGCGCCTGCGGCCGTCTGCACGAAGTACTCCGCCGAGTACTCCAGGTAGGCGCGGATCTGAGCGCCCGTCATCACCTTGGCGACCAGCGTGTTGTCGTACACGTACAGGCTCGACAGGTCCCGGACGGTGACCTCGCCGGCCGGGATCTGGGAGGTCCGGGAGAACGGCGAGGCCTGCGCGAGCACCGGGAGCGCGGCGTACTCGGTGCTCGCCAGGGCCGCCTTGACCACGTCCTCCTGGACCTTGGTGATCAGGTCGATGATCGGGGCGTCCCGGTAGCGGGCCTCGACCGTGGTGAGGGTCTCGGTGGCGGTGCCGACGACCTGGTTGACGTACGCCACCACCTTGGCGTGTTCGTCCTTCAGCAGCCTGGTGATCTTCGGGTCGTCGGCGACGGTGTTGGAGTTGCGCAGCGAGGCGGCGACCGACTCCACCTCCCACCTGCCCTTGGCGAAGACCAGCTCGATGTCGAAGAGGGTGAGGCGCTCGGCGTAGCACAGCGGCTCGGAGAGGACGACGGTCTTCCCGGTGGCCTCGTTGGTGACCTTCAGCTCCGGGATCTCCACGTGTGCGTGGCCGACCAGGACGGCGTCGATTCCCGGCACCTGCCGGGCCACGTTCGCGGCCGCGTTCTCGACGTAGGGCACCTGGTCGCCGTAGGACGAGGTGCCCGAGGTGCCGGAGTGGGCCGAGACCACGACCACGTCCGCGCCCATCGCCTTCAGCCGGGGCACCCACTTCGCGGCCTGCTCCTCGAGACCCGGGAAGGCCAGCTTGCCCTGGACGTAGGCCTTGTCCCAGATCGCGATGCCCGGGTTGGTCAGGCCGAGCACGGCGACCTTGACCGGCGGGGCGCCCGGGACGTGGAACTTCTTCATGAAGTACGGCGGGAAGGCGGGCCTGAGGGTCTTCGCGTCGACCGCGTTGGCGCCGAGCAGCGGGAAGCGCAGCTGGTCCTCGAACCTGCGCAGGGTCTCGATGCCGTAGTTGAACTCGTGGTTGCCGAGCGCCGCCGCGTCGTACCCGATCGCGTTCATGGCCTGCGCCATCGGGTGCACCGGGCCGCCCTTGGCGGTGATCGGGTCGACCTTTGCGTAGTAGTACGTCAGCGGGGTCCCCTGGATGGTGTCGCCGGCGTCCAGCAGCAGGGTGTTACGGCGGCCCTTCTCCTCGCGCACCTGGTTCACCAGGGTCGAGACGCGCGCCAGACCCAGCGCGTTGCCCTTGGCGTCGGCGTACTCGGCGTCCTTGAAGTAGTCCCAGTTGAAGATGTTTCCGTGCAGGTCGGTGGTGCCCATGACGGTGAGGGAGTACCGCTTGGGGTGCCTGTCGGGCTTCGGGGAGGCCTGGGCGGCCTGCGCCGGAGCCGCCGCCGCCGCTCCGGCGACCGCCACTCCCGCCCCGGTGGCGGCGGACTTCGTCAGGAACTTCCGGCGATTCAAGGGCATGTCTTGATCTCCTCGGGAAATGGTCAACGACGCGCGTAGATTCTGTCCTGGGCATGACCGACGGCAACAGGTCCGGGAGGTTGCGATCTGGTGACCCCGACGGTGAACTCCGGTGCGCACACCCGGGGATGACATGACAGAGTGGGGCGTATGACCGCACCCTCGCCCGAGGACCGCAGGCCGGCCGGCACGCCCGGGGCGCCGCTTCTCGTCGTGCGCGGCGAGGCCGATCTGGAGGTCGAGCCCGAGCTGGCCCGGATCGGCGTCACGGTGAGCGCCCGGGGCCGCGACCGCCGCTCGACCCTGGACGACCTCACCCGCCGCAACACCGCCGCCCTCGACCTGATCAAGTCCTACGGCGAGGCGGTGGCACACCTGTCGACCGGGACCTTCTCCATCGCCCCCGAACTCGCCGAACGCGGTCGGGGTGAGCGGGTCCGCAGCTACCAGGGCCGGGTCCAGCTCACCGCCGAGTTCACCGACTTCACCGTCCTCGGCGAACTGACCACCAGGCTCGCCGACTTGGAGCTGACCCGGGTCGACGGCCCCTGGTGGTCGCTGCGCCCCGACTCACCCGTGCACGGCGAGGCCCGGCGGCAGGCGGTCGCCGAGGCGGTGCGGCGCGCCCGGGAGTACGCCGGCGCCCTCGGCACCACCCTCGTCGCCCTGGTCGAACTCGCCGACACCGGCAGCGAGGGGCCACGGCCGCGCCGGGCGGCCTTCGACCGCGGGGTCCGCCGGATGGCGGCCGCCGCCGAGATCGCCGAGGCCGAGCCCCTCGATCTCGAACCTCCGCAACTGCGCGTGACCGCCGAGGTCAGCGCGCAATTCACGATGGCGCCGCCGGAGCTGTGACCCCGCCTGGGCCGTTCGGTGTGTCGAATATATGAGCGTCGCCTCTCTGGGTGTCGACTGTGCGGATGTCGACATTCCCGTATTCAACATGTGCGAGATGCTCATCGGAGCGGGTCATCGCACAATTCAACACTTGTCAATAGGCCTTCACGCAAAGGTTGTTGGGTCGTCATGTGCGACCAATTCTCTACCCGTCGGTAAGGCCTAGGCTCGAAGCATGCGCCGAGCAAAGATCGTTTGTACTCTGGGGCCCGCCACCGACTCGTACGACCAGATCAAGGCCCTGGTCGAGGCCGGAATGGACGTCGCCCGATTCAACCTCAGCCACGGCGATTACGCCGAGCACGAGGAGCGCTACCAGCGCGTCCGCAAGGCCTCCGACGAGACCGGTCGCAGCGTCGGGATGCTCGCCGACCTTCAAGGCCCGAAGATTCGCCTCGGCAGTTTCACCGAGGGACCGGTACTCCTCGAACGCGGTGACACCTTCGTCATCACGGTGGAGGAGGGCGCCGAGGGCGACCGCCGTCAGTGCGGGACGACGTACGCCGGTCTGGCCGCCGATGTCACCCCCGGTGAGCGCGTCCTCGTCGACGACGGCAAGGTCTGCCTGGAGGTCACCCACGTCGACGGCCCCCGGGTGCACACCACGGTCGTCGAGGGCGGCATGATCTCCGACCACAAGGGCCTCAACCTGCCCGGCGTCGCCGTCTCCGTCCCGGCCCTGTCCGACAAGGACGAGGCCGACCTGCGGTGGGCGCTGCGCACCGGCTTCGACGTGATCGCCCTCTCCTTCGTGCGCAGCGGCCGGGACGTCGAGGACGTCCACCGCATCATGGCCGAGGAGGGCCGCCGGCTCCCCGTGATCGCCAAGGTCGAGAAGCCCCAGGCCGTCGAGAACATCGACTCCATCGTGGCCGCCTTCGACGGCATCATGGTCGCCCGCGGAGACCTGGGCGTGGAGATGCCGCTGGAGCAGGTGCCGATCGTGCAGAAGCGCGCCGTCAAGCTGGCCAAGCGCAATGCCAAGCCGGTCATCGTCGCCACCCAGATGCTCGACTCCATGATCGACAACTCCCGGCCCACCCGCGCCGAGGCCTCCGACGTCGCCAACGCGGTCATCGACGGCACGGACGCGGTGATGCTGTCCGGCGAGACCAGCGTCGGCAAGTACCCCGTCGAGACCGTCCGGACGATGGCGAAGATCGTCGAGGCGGCCGAGGAGGACATCCTCGCCAAGGGGCTGTCGCCGCTGACCGAGAGCAACAAGCCCCGCACCCAGGGCGGCGCGGTCGCCCGGGCCGCCGCCGAGATGGGCGACTTCCTGAACGCGAAGTTCCTGGTCGCGTTCACCGAGTCGGGAGACACCGTCCGCCGGCTGTCCCGCTACCGCTCGCCGATCCCGCTGCTCGCCTTCACCCCGGAACCGGCCACCCGCTCCCAGCTCAACCTGACCTGGGGCGTCGAGACCTTCCTCGGCCCGCACGTCGACTCGACGGACAAGATGGTCGACCAGGTGGACGAGCTGCTGCTGAAGTACGGCCGCTGCGAGAAGGGCGACATCGTGGTCATCACGGCAGGCTCCCCGCCCGGCGTCTCCGGCTCCACGAACATGGTCCGGGTGCACCACATCGGCGAGGACGACAGCCCCAAGTGACAGCGAAGGGTCCCTCCGTCAGGCGGGGGGACCCATCATTTACGCAAACTTATCGTGACCTTGAAAACCAAGGAAAAGTGCCCCGGGTCGGACTCGAACCGACACTGTACGGGTTTTGAATCCGTTGCCTGCTGCCAATTGGGCTACCGGGGCTCGAAGAATCAAAGGTCACACCCGACCCTCCGCGCGTCCACCATACCGTAGCTAGGTAGGCTCTTGTCAGCAGTACCCCTGCCCTGAACGAGGAGCCCCCGTGACCGCCGCCGAGTCGCCCCAGCCAGTCGACGCACCCGACGACGACAAGTCGCACGTGCCTCCGCTGACGACCCGTGTCGTCATCGCCGAGGACGAGGCCCTGATCCGGCTCGACCTCAAAGAGATGCTGGAGGAGGAGGGGTACACCGTCGTCGGCGAGGCCGGCGACGGTGAGCAGGCGGTCGAACTCGCCCGCGAGCACCGCCCCGACCTGGTCATCCTGGACGTCAAGATGCCCAAGCTGGACGGCATCTCGGCGGCCGAGAAGATCGCCGAGGAGTCCATCGCCCCGGTCCTGATGCTCACCGCGTTCTCGCAGCGCGACCTCGTCGAGCGGGCGCGGGACGCGGGCGCCATGGCGTACCTCGTCAAGCCGTTCAGCAAGAGCGACGTGGTCCCGGCGATCGAGATGGCCGTCTCCCGCTTCACCGAGCTGAAGCAGCTGGAGAAGGAGGTCGCCGACCTCACCCTGCGCCTGGAGACCCGCAAGCTGGTCGACCGCGCGAAGTCCATCCTGCAGACCGAGTACGGCCTGACCGAGCCGGCCGCCTTCCGCTGGATCCAGAAGACGTCGATGGACCGCCGCATGTCGATGCAGCAGGTCGCGGAGGCGGTCATCGTGGACAGCGACGAGAAGAAGTCCGGCAAGGGCTGACCGGCTGTCGTACCGGCGAGGACGCACGACGAGGCCCGCGCCCCGGAGAAGGGGGCGCGGGCCTCGTCGTTCGGAACGGTGTCGAACCCGGGTGTCAGTCCTCGCCCAGATAGGCCTTGCGGACCGACTCGTCGTGCAGCAGGTCCTGACCGGTCCCCGACAGGACGATGTTGCCGACCTCCATGACGTGGCCCTGATCGGCCAGCGACAGCGCCGCCTGCGCGTTCTGCTCGACCAGCAGGATCGTCGTGCCCTGGGACTTCAGCTCCGCGATCGTCGCCATGATCTTCTGCATCATGATCGGCGACAGCCCCATGGACGGCTCGTCCAGCATCAGCAGCTTGGGCTGGGACATCAGCGCCCTGCCCATGGCGAGCATCTGCTGCTCACCACCGGAGAGGGTGCCGGCGGCCTGCTTGCGCCGCTCGCCGAGGATCGGGAACAGGTCGTACGCCCGCTGGATGTCCTTCTCGATGCCCGGCTTGTCGTTGCGCAGGAACGCACCGAGCCGCAGGTTGTCCTCGATGGTCATGCGCGGGAAGATGTGCCGGCCCTCGGGGGAGTGGGCCAGGCCCAGCGACACGATGTTGTGCGCCGGGATCTTCTTCAGCGACCTGCCGTTGAACCGGATCTGCCCGCCGACCGGCTTGAGCAGCCCGGACAGCGTGCGCAGGGTCGTCGTCTTGCCGGCGCCGTTGGTGCCGATCAGGGTGACGACCTGGCCGGCCTCGACCTTGAAGGAGATGCCCTTGACGGCCTCGATCTTGCCGTAGGCGACCCGCAGGTCCTCTACTTCGAGCAGTGCGGTCATCGGTCGTTCTCCTTGCCGGGCGCGGCGTCGGTCGGGGACTCGGCTTGCGCCTCGGCCGCCTCGACCTCGGCGGCCTCCTCGTCACCGGGCGCGTTCTCGAACGGTTCGCCGAGGTACGCGGCGATGACCCGGTCGTCGCCCTGCACGGTCGCGCTGTCGCCCTCGACGAGCTTCTCGCCCTGCACCAGGACCGCGACCCGGTCGCAGAGGTTGAAGATGAAGCGCATGTCGTGCTCGATGACGAGGACGGCGATGCCCTTGTCGCGGATCTTGAAGACCAGTTCCTCGGTGGTCCGGGTCTCCTGCGGGTTCATGCCGGCCGTCGGCTCGTCGAGCAGCAGCAGTCCCGGCTCGCTGGCGAGGGCGCGCGCGATCTCCAGCTTGCGCTGCTCGCCGTAGGGCAGGTTGCGGGCCAGGTGCTCGGCCTTGCGCTCCAGGCCGACGAACTCCAGGAGTTCCATGGCCCGGGCCCGGGAGGCCGCCTCGGCACGGTGGAAGCCGGGGCCGCGCAGCAGCGCGGACCACAGGCCTTCCTTGGTGCGGGTGTGCCGGCCGACCAGCACGTTCTCCAGGACCGTCATGTTCGCGAACAGCCGGATGTTCTGGAAGGTACGGGCGATACCGGCCGCCGTGACCTTGAAGGACTTCGGCGGCAGCACCTGGCCCTTGTAGCGGACCTCGCCCTCGGTGGGGATGTAGAGGCCGGTCAGGCAGTTGAAGAAGGTGGTCTTGCCGGCTCCGTTGGGGCCGATCAGACCGACGATCTCGCCGCTGTTGACGGTGAGGTTCACATTGCGTACGGCGGTCAGGCCGCCGAAGCGCATGGTCACGCCACGTGCGTCGAGCACGGTCTCGCCGGGGTCGGCGGCTCCGGACGCGGCGTCCTGGACGGTGGTGTCGGTGGTCATCGTGGTCACGCCCCTGCCTTGGTGAGGACGGCGGGCGCTTCGGCATCTTCGTGGAACTCGAGCTGGCGGCGCCGGTTGGGGATGAGGCCCTCCGGACGGAAGCGCATCAGCAGGATGAGCGCCACGCCGAAGGCGAAGAGCTGGTAGTCGCCGAGGAACTGCAGCTTGGCCGGGATCAGGTAGAGCAGGGACGCGCCGACCAGCGGGCCGGAGATGGTGCCCATGCCGCCGAGCACCACCGCGGCCAGCAGGAAGGCCGAGTTGGGCGGCACGACGTAGGCGAACTGGTACTGCTCCGGGGTCACCGTGTAGGTGACGTGTGCCTGGACCGAGCCGGAGAGACCGGCGAGGCAGGCGCCCAGGGCGAACGCGATCAGCTTGACCCGGAAGCCGTTGATGCCCATGGCGAGCGCGGCGGTCTCGTCCTCACGGATGGCGACCCAGGCGCGGCCGATGCGGGAGTCACTGCTGCGCCGGAAGACGATGACCACGATGAGCGTGATGATCAGCATCAGCAGCAGGTAGTTGGCGAACCGGCCGATGGTGGAACCGAGGATCTGGTGTTCGGCGCCGAAGTCGAAGCCGAGGATGTCCAGGTTCGGGATGGAGGAGATGCCGTTGGAGCCGTTGGTGACGTCCGGGCCCGAGGTGCCGTCCAGGTTGAGGACGGTGATACGGAAGATCTCACCGAAGCCGAGCGTCACGATGGCCAGGTAGTCGCCGCGCAGTCGCAGCGTCGGCGCGCCGATGACGACACCGAAGACCATCGCTACGGCCGCGCCGAGCAGCGCCGACGCCCAGAACGGCCACTGCACGTGCAGCGGCGAGGACGGCGAGCCGGAGACCAGGGCCGCGGTGTAGGCGCCGACACCGAGGAAGGCGACGTAACCGAGGTCGAGCAGGCCGGCGAGGCCGACGACGATGTTCAGGCCCAGCGCGACGGTCGCGAAGATCAGGATGTAGACGCCGATCGTCGCGTACTGGTCGTTGGACTGGGTGAACGGGAAGGCGGCGGCGGCCAGGAAGGCGCCGGTCATGGTGATGTTCCGGTGCTTCGCGGTGATCGCCGAGACCCGGGCCACGATCCCGGCCTTGGAGAGGGCCGCGAAACCGAAGCCGGCCGTGATGAGGAAGCCGATGAACAGCTCGTCGTACGACGTGCCGACGCCGTAGCTGAAGACGATCAGGCCGACGGCCATGGCCGCGACGATCACCAGGATCTCGGCCCAGGAGGGCAGCGGGCGGCCCGGGGCCGGGGCCTTGGCGGCGAAGGACGCGCGGAAGGTGCTCCAGTTCTGCCGGGACCTGTGCCTGAACAGCTCCCAGCCGGTGTCGTCCGGGTCGACCGGGTCGGGCTCCGGCCGCTCGAACGGCAGGGCCAGCGCGCCGACCAGGGCGGCGAGCGTGGCGATCGCGACGACGAAGCCGCCCGGGTCCAGGTTCACCACACCGCCGAGCTCGTCGCTGATGGCGATGACGGTGTACCAGGCGGTGGCGAAGGTGCCCAGCGCGGCCATCTTCAGCGCGCTCTCGGCACTGCCCGGCGTCAGCGCGCCCAGGCCTCGCACGCCGTAGGAGGCGAGACCGAACAGGGTGGTGAGGAGGCCGCCGATCAGGACCAGGACCTGCAGGCCGCCCGGGTAGCCGTAGACCGTGAGGTCACCGGGGAACGCGGAGGTCCAGGTCCAGGACATGAACGTGGAGACGACGGCGAGGGCGCCGCCGCCGGTGGCGAGGGCCCGGCCCAGCGGGGCGGGCAGACCGATGAGGCCGGACGCGGCGGGCGCGGGGGCGCTCTCGGTCTCGGGGGACCCCGGGGTCTCGGGGGTCTCGGATGCGGTGGTCTCTGTGGTCATCGGTGTCACGCCCTGTCCGCGACGCGTTCGCCGAGCAGACCCTGTGGCCTGAACAGCAGTACGAGGATGAGGAGTACGAACGCCCAGACGTCGGCCCAGGACTGGCTGCCGAACTGGCCCATGCCGGGGATGTCCGAGATGTAGGCGGTCGACAGGGCCTCGGCGACGCCGAGGACGAGTCCGCCGAGCATGGCGCCGTAGATGTTGCCGATACCGCCGAGGACGGCCGCGGTGAAGGCCTTCAGACCGAGCAGGAAGCCCATCTTGAAGTCGATCTGGCCGTACTTGAGGCCGTAGGCGACACCGCCGACGGCGGCGAAGGCGGCACCGAGGGCGAACGCGATCACGATGATGCGGTCGGTGTTGACGCCCATCAGCTTCGCGGTGTCCGGATCCTGGGCGGTGGCCTGCATGCCCCGGCCGGTGCGGGTGCGCATCACGAAGTAGGCGAGGAAGGCCATGCTGAGCGGGGCCACGACCACCAGGAAGATGTCACCGGTCTGGATCGTGACGTTGCCGATGTTGAAGGGGCCGCCCGGGATGGTCGGGAAGGTCCGGGCGGACTTCGCCTCGGGGTACCAGGCCCACACCGCCTGCTGGAGGGCCAGGGAGAGGCCGATGGCGGTGATGAGGGGGGCGAGACGCGGGGCGGTGCGCAGCGGACGGTAGGCGAACCGTTCCGCTCCCACGGCGACCAGGACGGCCACGATGATCGCGCCCACCAGCATCAGCGGCAGCGCCACCCACATCGAGGTGCCGCCGGGCAGTACATACGCGTAGACCGTGAGCGCGCCGAAGGCGCCGGTCATGAAGATCTCGCCGTGGGCGAAGTTGATGAGCTGGACGATGCCATAGACCATCGTGTAGCCGATGGCGACCAGCCCGTACATGGATCCCAGTAGCAGGCCGTTGACCAGCTGCTGCGGCAGTTCGTTCACCGCATGTCCTCCGAGACGTTCGGAAAGTTCGACGGATGAGGCCGGATGCGAGTCCGCGCGGGGCGCCAGTGGAACAGCGCCCCGCGCGGCTCGGTGCTGCGGCGGGTGTGGGTCAGCTGCTCGGCGTGTACGTGCCGGAGGTAGCGGCCTTCCAGGCCCCGCCCGTGACCTTGTAGACGGTGAGCTGCTTGTTGGTCGCGTCACCGTACTCGTCGAAGGAGACCTTGCCGGTCACACCGTCGAAGGAGACGTTCTGCACCGCGGCGGTGATCTTCGCGCGGGCGTCGGACGGCAGCTTGCCGCCGTTGTCGTCCACGACCTTCTTCACGGCCTCGATGATCGACCAGGCCGAGTCGTAGGAGTAGCCGCCGTAGGCGCCGTACGCCTCCGTGTAGCCGCCGGCCTTGTAGTTGTTGACGAACTCCTTGGCGGAGTCGAGGGTTTCGACCGGGGCGCCGACCGAGGTGGCCATGTCGCCGGTGGCCGCGGTGCCCGCCAGCTTGATGAAGTCGTCGGCGTAGATGCCGTCACCGCCGACCAGGGGGATCTTGGCGCCCGCGGCCTTGAGCTGCTTGCTCAGCGGACCGGCCTGCGGGTACTCGCCGCCGTAGTAGACCACGGTGGCGCCCGAGTTCTTCACCTTGGTGACGACCGCGGAGTAGTCCTTGGAGTCGGGGTTGATGTGCTCGGTGCCGACCACCTTGCCGCCGAGCTTCTTGAACTCGTCGGTGAAGGTGGCGGCGAGGCCGGCGCCGTAGGTCTTCTTGTCGTCGATGATGAAGGCCTTGGTCAGCTTCGCCGTGTTGTACACGTACTGCGCGGCGTACGGGCCCTGGATGGCGTCCGTGGTCGCGGTACGGAAGTACGACTTGTACGGCCGCGCCTTCGTCGTCTGCCAGTTGTCGCCCTGGGTCAGCGCCGGGTTGGTGTTGGCCGGGGAGACCTCGACCAGCTTGGCGTCGTCGAACACCTTCTGCATCGACTGGGCGACGGAGGAGTTCAGCGGGCCGACCACGCCGTAGACGTTCTTGTCGCTGACGAAGGCGGAGGCGTTGGCCTGGCCGGAGGAGGGCTGGGCCTGGTCGTCCTTGGCCTCGATCTTGAAGGTGACGCCGTCGACGTACTTCTTCTTGTTGGCCTGCTTGACCGCCAGGTCCACCGAGTTCTTGATACCCAGGCCGAGCGCGGACAGGTCGCCGGTCAGCGGGGCGTCGACGCCGATGGTGACCGTGGTGCCACCACTGCCCGAGTCGGAGCCCTTGTCGCCGCTGTCGCGCGAGCCGCAGGCGGTGAGGGTGAGTGCTCCCGCTGCCAGAGCTGCGGTGATGGCGATGAGCGAACGTTGACGCACGATCAGTCCTTTCCCCTGAACAACCGCATCCCCGTGGAAACGGTCGAGTCGGGCGCCCTGTCGAAGTGAAGATTTCAACGGCGCCGTGACTGGCCGTGACTCTAAGCGGGCTGAGGGAACGTGGAGGAGGGTCTGACCGATGCTGTGACGCTCTTGTTATGACACGAGGTAATGCAGAGCGGTACATGGTGTCGAGAAGAGTGGAATTCAGGCCGATTCGCTCCGTCCGCATGGTGAGAACCCGCAGGACCCGCCGTAATCGGATCAGGCGACTCGGGGCTTTTGGTGATTACTCGAAGCGCTTACCGGCCGTTGCTGCAGGCGACTTTCAGGGCGCGTGACAGGTGTTGTGCGTAGCGGGACCCCAGGATGAAACTCTGTACTTGTATTGCGCGCGTATTACGCAGAGTTACGTCCAGGAAAGGAAGTCCGGCGTCCTTCGGAACCGTCGCACAGTCGGTCACATGCATGGTTATCGTGACGTCGCGCGGCGAGCCCGTCTTCGTCCGGAAGGGGACGCGGGGCGTCTCGGTCAGTGAGAGGCCGGCGTAGGGCTGGCTGATCCGGTCCACGGTGACCGGAGGTCCCTCCAGCACGCTCATCCGTACCGCGAAGCTGAAGCTGCGGATCGGGGCGCCGGGCGGAGTGAGCCGGTCGCCCAGGAAGGCGAACGCCACCGTCTGCGCGGGGTAAGGGACTTCGGGCGGCGGCGGGTCGTGCGGCCGGGTCGCGTAGAGGTAGCCGCCACCGGCCAGCACGGCGGCGGTCATGGCCAGGGCGAGGGCGGCGCGACGCCGTCCGGGGCGTGGGGGAGAGACGGTTTCCGGCTCGGGGAGGTCCCAGCCGTGGGTGCCCTCGCCCGGCTCGACGGGGCCGATGCCGGTCGTTCCGCTCACTGCCAGGGGCCTCCCGTCGGCGCGCCGTCGCGGTATCGCTCGGTGCAGGCGGCACGCGACCGGCGCTCGATCAACTGGTCGGCGGCAGCGGCACCTTGACGGCGTTTCACGGCCCGCGCGTCGTCCACGACGTCCCGGAGGATCTCGTACTGCCCGTTGGACAGCCCCATCGACTGGTAGTCGCCGTAGGTACCGCTGTCGAGCACCTCGCGCGACCAGTGGGCGACGATCGCGGCGCACAGCGCGGCGTCGGAGGTCGCCGAAAGTGACGCCGAAGGTGACGTGGAGCCCGAGGCGGTGTGAGCGGGGGTGCCGGTGGTACCGCAGCCGGTCAGCAGAGCGAGGCCGAGACCCAGTGCGGTCGCTCCACCCGGCAGGGTGCCTCCTCGCCGTCCCATGCGCCGACGTTAAGGGCGGGGACGGCGAGGGGCAATGGGCCCGTCGCCGACGGGCCCCGGCCTTGGGCGGCGGCGGGTGGGGCGCAGCCCTGCGGGGTGAGGGCACGCGACCCTGCGGGGGCGAAGGTGCTCGGCTTTGCAGGGTCGAAGATGCGCGGCCCTGCCGGGTCGAGGGTGCTCGGCCCCGGGGTGAGGGTGCTCAGCCCTGGGGTGCGGAGGGGAGCGAGTCGCCCTTCAGGTCGCGCAGCAGGCAGGTGAGTCGGGCCGTGCACACCCGGCGGCCCTCCTCGTCGCTGATCACGATCTCGTACGTCGCCGTGGAACGCCCCCGGTGGACGGGCGTGGCCACGCCGGTGACCAGGCCGGAGCGGGCCCCGCGGTGATGCGTGCAGTTCAGGTCGACGCCGACCGCGATCTTCGAGCTGCCGCCGTGCAGCATCGACCCGACCGACCCCAGGGTCTCCGCCAGCACCGCGCTGGCCCCGCCGTGCAGCAGTCCGTACGGCTGGGTGTTGCCCTCCACCGGCATGGTGCCGACGACCCGGTCCGCCGAGGCCTCGATGATCTGCACGCCCATCCGGGTGCCGAGGTGGCCCGCCGAGAACAGGGCGGGCAGGTCGACACCGAGGGCGGCGTACTCGTCGATGATCTCCTGCGGGAACTTCACTCGCTGCTGCTCACCCATGGGCCGGCTCCGATCGTCATGCGGCTGTCTCTCTCCGCTGAGCAAACGCTCAGTAGGCCGCCGATTCTTCCAGACGGACTGAGCGTTTGCTCAGACGGCGGGCACCGGCTGCGGCACACCGCTCTCCAGACGGACCACGACGGACTTGCTGGCCGGGGTGTTGCTGGTGTCGGCGGTCGCGTCGAGCGGCACCAGCACATTGGTCTCCGGGTAGTACGCGGCCGCGCAGCCCCGGGCCGTCGGATAGTGCACCACCCGGAAGCCCGGCGCCCGCCGCTCCACGCCGTCCCTCCACTCGCTCACCAGGTCGACGTACGACCCGTCGGCGACACCCAGTGCCCGCGCGTCCTGCGGGTTCACCAGCACCACCCGGCGGCCGTTCCTGATGCCCCGGTAGCGGTCGTCCAGACCGTAGATCGTGGTGTTGTACTGGTCGTGCGAGCGCAGCGTCTGCAACAGCAGCCGGCCCTCGGGCAGTTCGGGGTACTCGACGCCCGCCGCCGTGAAGTTCGCCTTGCCGGTGGCGGTCGGGAAGCGGCGCTCGTCGCGCGGGCCGTGCGGCAGCGCGAAGCCGCCCGGCTGCGCCACGCGCGCGTTGAAGTCGTGGAAACCGGGGATCACGCGCGCGATGCGGTCGCGGACGGTCGCGTAGTCCTTCTCGAACTCCTCCCAGGGAGTGGCGCTCTCGGCACCGAGCACCCGGCGGGCGAGCCGGCACACGATGGCCGGCTCCGACAGCAGATGCGGGCTCGCGGGCTCCAGGCGCCCGCGCGAGGCGTGCACCATGCCCATCGAGTCCTCGACGGTGACGAACTGCTCGCCGCCGCCCTGGAGATCGCGCTCGGTGCGGCCGAGCGTCGGCAGGATCAGCGCCCGCGCCCCAGTCACAACGTGCGAGCGGTTGAGCTTCGTCGACACGTGCACGGTCAGCCGCGCCCGCCGCATCGCCGCCTCGGTGACCTCCGTGTCGGGGGTCGCGGAGACGAAGTTGCCGCCCATCGCGAAGAAGACCTTCGCCTCGCCGTCGCGCAGCGCGCGGATGGCCCGGACGACGTCGAAGCCGTGCTCACGCGGGGGCGCGAAGCCGAACTCCTTCTCCAGGGCGTCCAGGAAGGCCGGGGCCGGGCGCTCGAAGATGCCCATCGTGCGGTCGCCCTGCACGTTCGAGTGGCCGCGGACCGGGCACACGCCCGCGCCGGTACGGCCGATGTTGCCGCGCAGCAGCAGGAAGTTGACGACCTCGCGGATCGTGGGGACCGAGTGCTTGTGCTGGGTCAGACCCATGGCCCAGCAGACGATCGTGCGCTCGGAGGCGAGCACCATGCGCAGCGCCTCCTCGATCTCCGCACGGGCGAGACCGGTGGCGGCGAGCGTCTCGTCCCAGTCGGCGGCGCGGGCGGCCTTGGCGAACTCCTCGTAGCCGTGGGTGTGTTCGCGTATGAACTCCTCGTCGACCGCGCCCTCGGTCTCCAGGATCAGCTTGTTGAGGAGCCGGAACAGGGCCTGGTCGCCGCCGATCCGGATCTGCAGGAACAGGTCGGTGAGCGCGGCGCCCTTGAGCATGCCCTGGGGGGTCTGCGGGTTCTTGAACCGCTCCAGACCGGCCTCCGGGAGCGGGTTGACGCTGATGATCTTCGCGCCGTTGGCCTTGGCCTTCTCCAGCGCGGAGAGCATCCGGGGGTGGTTGGTCCCCGGGTTCTGCCCGGCGACGACGATCAGGTCGGACTTGTAGAGGTCTTCGAGCAGGACGCTGCCCTTGCCGATACCGATGGTCTCGCTGAGCGCCGAGCCCGAGGACTCGTGGCACATGTTGGAGCAGTCCGGCAGGTTGTTGGTGCCCAGCTCGCGTGCGAACAGCTGGTACAGGAACGCGGCCTCGTTGCTGGTCCGGCCCGAGGTGTAGAAGACGGCCTCGTCGGGGGAGCCGAGGGCGGCGATCTCCTCCCCGATGATGTCGAACGCACGCTCCCAGCCGACCGGTTCGTAGTGGTCGGCGCCCTCGGCGAGATACATGGGGTGGGTGAGCCGGCCCTGCTGGCCGAGCCAGTAGCCGCTGCGGTGGTGCAGATCGGCGACCGGGTGCTCGGCGAAGAACTCGGGCGTCACCCGGCGCAGGGTGGCCTCCTCGGCCACGGCCTTGGCGCCGTTCTCGCAGAATTCGGCGGCGTGCCGGTGATCGGGCTCCGGCCAGGCGCAGCCGGGGCAGTCGAAGCCGTCCTTCTGATTGATCCGGAGCAGCGTCAGCGCGGTGCGCCTCACCCCCATCTGCTGCTGGGCGATGCGCAGGGTGTGCCCGATGGCCGGCAGCCCCGCGGCCGCGTGCTTAGGCTCCGCGACCCGCGGCGCGTCCTGGACCGGATCCCCCTTGGGCGGCTTCGTCGCCATCGCACGATCTCCCTCTACGCCGGCACCAGTGCATCGGAATACTCGCACGCGCCGCCGACAGTGATCGAGGGCGGTCGGCCGAGCGCGCCGGAACCCCTGCCCGCGCGGTCGGCCGAGCGCGCCGGAACCCGTGCCCGACAGAGCCGCGCCTCCCGGCTCACCCCGCTCTCGAGTTTCTCCGCCGGGACGGCGATCAGCCCCGACGGGCGCTGTCCGGCGGTTCCGGGGCCATCGCGACCCGAACCGTCGGCCCTCGCTGTCAGTGCGGCGTGGCAGGATCGGGGGCGTGGCAGAGACAGCATCGAAGAAGACCGACAAGACCCCCAGTGGGACCCGTCCCCGGCTGATGCTCATGGACGGGCACTCGCTGGCCTACCGCGCGTTCTTCGCGCTGCCCGCGGAGAACTTCACGACCGCGACGGGCCAGCCGACGAACGCGATCTACGGTTTCGCGTCGATGCTGGCCAACACCCTGCGTGACGAGGCGCCCACGCACTTCGCGGTGGCCTTCGACGTCTCCCGCAAGACCTGGCGCTCCGAGGAGTTCACCGAGTACAAGGCGAACCGCTCCAAGACCCCGGACGAGTTCAAGGGCCAGGTCGAGCTGATCGGCGAGCTGCTCGACGCGATGCACGCGCAGCGCTTCGCCGTCGAGGGCTTCGAGGCCGACGACGTCATCGCCACCCTCGCCACCCAGGCCGAGGCCGCGGGCTTCGAGGTCCTGATCGTCACCGGCGACCGCGACTCCTTCCAGCTGGTCACCGAGCACACCACGGTCCTCTATCCGACGAAGGGCGTCTCCGAGCTGACCCGGTTCACCCCGGAGAAGGTTTTCGAGAAGTACGGCTTGACGCCCGCTCAGTACCCCGACTTCGCGGCCCTGCGCGGCGACCCGTCCGACAACCTTCCCGGCATTCCCGGCGTCGGCGAGAAGACGGCCGCGAAGTGGATCAACCAGTTCGGTTCCTTCGCCGAGCTGGTGGAGCGCGTCGACGAGGTGAAGGGCAAGGCCGGCCAGAACCTCCGCGACCACCTGGACTCGGTGAAGCTCAACCGCCGGCTCACCGAGCTGGAGCGCCGGGTCGAGCTGCCGAAGACGGTCGCCGACCTGGAGCGCGCGCCGTACGACCGCAAGAACCTCGCGATGATCCTGGACACCCTGGAGATCCGTAACCCGTCGCTGCGCGAGCGGCTCTACGCCGTCGACCCCGGCGCCGAGGAGGCCGAGGCCGCGCCGGCCCCCGAGGCGGGCGTGGCGGTGGACGGCACCGTCCTCGGCACCGGCGAGCTGACCGGCTGGCTCGCCGAGCACGGTACGCAGCCGCTGGGCATCGCCACCGTCGGCACCTGGGCGCTCGGCACCGGCTCCGTCGCCGAGGTCGCGCTGGCCGCGGCCGGGGGAGCGGCGGCCTGGTTCGACCCCGCCGAGCTGGACGAGGCCGACGAGAACGCGTGGGCGGCCTGGCTGACCGACGCCGCGCGGCCCAAGATCTTTCACAACGTCAAGGGCGCCATGCGGGTCTTCGCCGAGCACGGCTGGAGCATCGACGGCGTCACCATGGACACCGCGCTCGCCGCCTATCTGGTCAAGCCCGGCCGCCGCTCCTTCGACCTGGACGCGCTGTCCCTGGAGTACCTGCACCGCGAGCTGGCGCCGGCCGCCACGGCCGACGGTCAGCTGGCCTTCGGCGCGGACGACGGCGCCGAGGCCGAGGCGCTGATGATCCAGGCCCGCGCGATCCTCGACCTGGGCGAGGCCTTCGAGGGCCGGCTCCAGGAGGTCGGCGCGGCGGACCTGCTCCGTGACATGGAGCTGCCGACCTCCGTCCTCCTCGCCCGCATGGAGCGGCACGGCATCGCGGCCGACCGCGCGCATCTGGAAGCGATGGAGCAGATGTTCGCGGGCGCGGTCCAGCAGGCCGTGAAGGAGGCGCACGCGGCGGCCGGGCACGAGTTCAACCTGGGCTCGCCCAAGCAGCTCCAGGAGGTCCTCTTCGGCGAGCTGGCGCTGCCCAAGACCAAGAAGACCAAGACCGGCTACACCACCGACGCCGACGCACTCGCCTGGCTGGCCGGCCAGACCGAGAACGAACTGCCGGTGATCATGCTCCGCCACCGTGAGCAGGCCAAGCTGCGGGTGACGGTCGAGGGCCTGATCAAGACGGTGGCGGCGGACGGCCGTATCCACACCACGTTCAACCAGACCGTGGCCGCGACCGGCCGGCTCTCCTCCACGGACCCGAACCTCCAGAACATCCCGGTCCGTACCGACGAGGGCCGGGCGATCCGCCGGGGCTTCGTGGTGGGCGAGGGCTTCGAGTCGCTGATGACGGCCGACTACAGCCAGATCGAGCTGCGGGTGATGGCCCATCTCTCCGAGGACGAGGGCCTGATCGAGGCGTTCACCTCCGGTGAGGACCTGCACACCACGGTCGCCTCCCAGGTGTTCTCCGTCGACCGCTCGGCCGTCGACGCGGAGATGCGCCGCAAGATCAAGGCGATGTCGTACGGCCTCGCCTACGGACTGTCGGCGTTCGGCCTCTCCCAGCAGCTGAACATCGACGCCGGCGAGGCCCGGGCCCTGATGGACACGTACTTCGAGCGGTTCGGCGGCGTCCGTGACTATCTGCGCCGGGTCGTGGACGAGGCCCGGGCGACCGGCTACACGGCGACACTCTTCGGCCGCCGCCGCTACCTCCCCGACCTCAACAGCGACAACCGCCAGCGCCGCGAGGCGGCCGAGCGGATGGCGCTCAACGCACCCATCCAGGGCACCGCGGCGGACATCGTCAAGATGGCCATGCTGAAGGTGGACGGCGCGCTGCGCGAGGCGGAACTGAAGTCCCGGATGCTCCTCCAGGTCCACGACGAAATCGTCCTGGAGATCGCCCCCGGCGAGCGCACCGAGGTCGAGGCGATCCTCCGCCGCGAGATGGCCGACGCGGTCCACCTCAGGGCCCCGCTGGACGTCTCGGTCGGCGTGGGCACGGACTGGGAATCAGCAGCGCACTAGCCTCCGGCGAGAGCCGGCGGGGGGTTCCCCGGCGGCCCGCGGCGGGCGCCACTCCACGACACCGGTGGAGCGGCGCCCGCCGCCGGTCGTCGGCGCAACGGCGTCACTCAGCTGGACCCCGTCAGAACGCCCCCGTACCCGGCAACGGCAAGGATGCGGGCATGGGTATACGCATGCTTCACGGCCGGACGCCCCAGATCAGGCCCCCGGCCAACGCCCGCTCCGCCGCGGCGCAGGTCACGGCGGCCCCGTCGGCCCCGGCCATGGCACCCGGCGCCAGCTCCGCCCGCATCCCCACCGACCTCGCCGTCACCGTGCGCAAAGCGCTCGCCCGCCTCCGGCGCAGACTCCGCACCCGTCCCGACCCGCGGCAGTGGCTCGATCTCGCCCGCAGCTATCTCGCGCTGCTCCTCAACAAGCTCCCCGGCCCCCGCCGCCCCCGCACCATGACCGTGTTCGTGGCCACCCTCACCGAACGGCCGAAGGGTTCCGGCGCACACCGCCGGCCACCGGAGCCGGACGCCACACCCTGACCGTCACGGCATACCCGAGCACCCCGAGCAGCAGCCCCGCGCCCGCCCCGAAGAGCACCGTCGGCAGCAGCTCCCAGGGCTTCGCCGTCGAACCCCAGTAGGCCCACCATCGCGTGGCCCGCTGCACCGCGGCCACCAGCGCGCAGCCGGCGATCCCTGCCCCGGCCCACCACCGGTCCCGTACGGACAGCCGCGGCACCCCCACCGGCTCCCCGGCCGGGGCCCGCCGCAGCGCACGGCGCACGAACACGGCGAGCACGGCCGCGGCCACCGCCGAAGTGCCGTACTGGAGCAGGGTGTAGAGCGGTACACCCGCGACGTTCCGGCCGATCGCGGGGATCAGCCGGGTCCCCCAGCGGTCGTGGTGCGTGAACGCGTCCCAGACGACATGGGTGAGCGCGCCGAGCACGGCGGAGACGTACCACCGGGCGGCGACGGAAAGACCGGCACGCGCGCGTGGCGCCCCGCAGCGCAGCAGGGCCGCCGGCCGCCCCTGCCGGGTTTGGGGCAGCAGGGCCACGAGCGGCTCCCGTACCAGCACCCACAGCGCCACCAGCGCCCAGGAGAAGAGCACGTCCACGGTGAAGACACCGGTGAAGGAGTGCGTGAACTGGCCGAACTCCATCGCGTCCGGCACCGCGCTCGCCGCGTAGTAGGTGAGGTCGGGGGAGAAGGACCCGGCGAAGAGCACCGCCGGCACCAGCCGTCCGCGCCCGGTCCCGTCGTCGCGCACGGCGGGCAGTACGGCGGCGGCGTGGCTGAGAGTGAACGGCACCCGGTCTCCCTGGAGCAGTCGGCGGCCGGCGCGCCGAACAAGTGATCGCGTACGGCAAGTATCCGCGACACCACCATCGTTCAACGGGTAATGGCCAACTGGTGAAAATCGGGCACCGCCGGGTGTCCGCGGAATGGAAGTTGTCGTAGTGTCGCCTGGGTCGCCGCCCCGGCGTGTACCACGGATGCGCTACCTCACCACACGAAAGAGGTAACAGGGGGCAACCACAGCACCAGGCCAACCGTCACACCAGAGGCGAGCAGACAGACGGAGACGGGCGCTCAGAAGGCGCCCATGGGAGGGGTTCACCTTATGGCGGCGCAATTCGGCAGGCGGCTGCGCAAGGGAGCGGCGACGACCGCCGCGGCCGCGTTGGCGGTAGCGGCTCTGTCCGCGTCCCAGGCACCGGGTGCGACGGGCGGCGACACGGGCCGGCAGGCGAACGCCGGTGCCAGCACCTCCGCACCCGACGGAGCCGGCGCGGCCGACGGCGCCACCGGCAACTCGCCGTACTACACGGACCTGCCGCCGCTCAACAGCCCGAACCCCAGCCCCAGTCCCACCGCCTCCTCGTCGAGCATCGGCACCGCCGTCTCCCGGGGCGCGGCCGAGGCGGGCATACCCGCCACCGTCCTCGACGCCTACAAGAAGGCCGAGGCGGAGCTGCGCGGCTCCAAGCCGGGCTGCAACCTGCCCTGGCAGCTGCTCGCCGCCATCGGCAAGGTGGAGTCCGGGCAGGCCCGCGGCGGCGACGTCGACGCCGAGGGCAACACCCTGCACCGGATCCTGGGACCGCAGCTCGACGGCAACGGGTTCGCGCTCATCCCGGACACCGACGGCGGCCAGTACGACGGCAACAGCCAGTACGACCAGGCCGTCGGCCCCATGCAGTTCATCCCCTCGACCTGGGCGTGGGCGGGCCGCGACGGCAACGGCGACGGCGTCAAGGACCCCAACAACGTCTACGACGCGGCGCTCGCCGCCGGCCACTACCTGTGCCGCAACGGCTGGGACCTGTCCGTCCAGGCGGACATGAACAGCGCGATCCTCAGCTACAACAACTCGCAGGACTACCTCAACCTGGTGCTGTCCTGGTACGAGTTCTACCGCAAGGGCACCCACTCGGTCCCGAACGGCACCGGCACCGTGCCCAGCCACCGCAGCGACGACGACAAGCCCGGCAGCGGTTCCGGCTCCAGCGGTCCCAGCGGCTCCCCGACGCCCAGTGCGCCGGGGACCCCGAAGCCCCACGAGCCGGAGCCGGGCGGCCCGAGCACGACCCCGACCCTGCCGCCCACGGCCACCGACACCGTGGACCACCTGGAGGACGCGGGCACCGCCAAGCTCACGGCGATGGCAGGCGACGCGTTCACCAAGAGGATCAGTACGCGCGCGGAGACCAAGGCGGGCCGGATCGTCGCCAAGGTCCGGGTCCGGTTCACCATCGTCGGGGACACGGACGCGACCTTCACCGGCGGCGAGAGCGTCGCCACGGTCACCACCGACAGCAAGGGCGTCGCGGTCGCACCGGCGCTCCAGGCGGGCGAGAAGACCGGTGACTTCACGGTCCGCGCCAGTGTGGTGGGCCGTACGGCGAAGGGCGTCGACTACGCGGCGAGTGTCACCGCGCGCGCCGCCGACACCCTCGCCCTCGCCAACACCACCGCGCTCACCAGCACCCCCGGCGCCGAATTCGCCGACCAGGTGCAGGCGAAGGCCACTTACCAGGGCACCGTCGCCGACCAGGTCGCCGCCACCGCCACGCTCGTCAAGTCGGCGGACGACACCACCGAGAACGACAAGGGCCCGTACTTCAAGGACGCGAACGGCAACCCCGTCCGGACCCTCACGGACCTCAAGACGGACAAGAACGGCCTGCTCACGCTGCCCAAGCTGTACGCGGACGACACCACCGGCACGTTCCTGCTCCGTATCACCACCACCGGCGGTGCGACCCTCACCGTCGAACTGACGGTCGCCGCGGCCGACACCTCGCCGAGCCCGTCGCCGAGCCCGTCCGCCTCCGCGTCCGAGTCCGCGTCGGCCTCCGCCTCCCCGAGCGCCTCCGCCACCCCCTGAACCACGGTCGTACGACCACGAGGGCGCCCTCCCGCCGACGCGGGACGGCGCCCTTCGCCGTCGTACGACCTGTTCTCATCTCACCCTCCCGTTGCTACGGTGCCCGCACCTGACGATCCATCAGGAAGACCGTCGGGAAGCAGTCGGCCGTCGGGAGGCCCCGCATGCGTGCCCTGATCGCCGCCGCGACCGGTCTCGCCCTCGCACTGGTCCTCGTCGTCACGATCGGCGCCCTGGGGTCGCCGGCCGGGAAGACGTCCCCCAAGCCGCTGCTCACGACGGTGCCGTCACATCCGTAACCGCCGCCCCGGGAGGCCGAGATGCGCCGCAAGGCCAGTCTGGTCCTGCTCGCCTGCGCCGTGTTCTTCGCGGCACTGTCCCCGCTGCTGCGCTGGTACGCCTTCCCGCGCCTGGCCAAGATCCCCGCCAACCAGTACCAGGACATGGTCCTGGAGGCGAAGGACGCCACGCTCCTCGACTACGGCACCATGAAGGCGAGGAAGGTACCCAGGGTCACCATCGTGCAGACCCTCAAGGGCGATGTGGCGGCCGCGAAGAAGATCGAGAAGACGGCGGGACGGGACGTCGTCGTCTGGGACGGCCTGTCCTACGTGCAGGGTCCCGACGGCAAGATGGTCTCCGAGATCCCCGAGCGGTACATCTTCGACGCCCACAGCCAGGAACCCGTCCACGCCACCGGCGAGATGGTCGACGGGGACCCGGTGAGACGGGACGGCATCGAGTTCAAGTGGCCCTTCCTGACCGAGAAGCGGGACTACGAGTACTTCGACGCGCAGACCCGCACCACCAACCCCATCCATTACAAGGGGACGCAGACCTTCCGGGGCGTGAAGGTCTACTACTTCGAGCAGACCATCCCCTGGACCAAGGTCCCCATGCCCAAGAAGATGCCGGTACAGGGCATCACCCCCGAGACCGTCGCCAAGACCGGCACCACCCGCTGGTACACCACGGTCCGCAAGTTCTGGGTCGAGCCCGTTACCGGAGCACCCGTCTACGGCGAGGAGATCCACAAGGAGGAACTGCGCGGCGGCACCCTGCTGGGCGGCCGCGCCAAGGTGACGGCCTTCGCCGGCGACGTGAAGATGCGCGAGGACTACATCGAGCACACGGTCGCCCTGGTCAAGCAGAACCGCACCCTCGTCCTGATGCTGACCTCCTACCTCCCGTGGGGCTTCCTCTCCCTCGGCATCGCGCTGCTCGCCCTCTCGCTCTGCCTGGAAGCCTTCGGCCGCCGCCCGGCCGACCCGGAACCGGCCGCCTCCACGGTCCCGGAACCGGTCAGCGCCTGAGCCGCGCGTTGGTGTGCCGGGTGGGCTCGGCGGACGCCGGGTCCTCGGGCCAGGGATGCTTCGGATACCGACCGCGCAGTTCGGCCCGTACGCCCTTGTACCCCTCCCGCCAGAAGGAGGCGAGGTCGGCGGTGACGGCGGCGGGACGCCCGGCGGGCGACAGCAGATGCACGAGCACCGGCACCCCGGCCACGGATGGTGACTCCTGCGCCCCGAACATCTCCTGCACCTTCACGGCGAGCACGGGCTGCTCGGGGTTCCCGTAGTCGACCCGGATCCGTGACCCACTGGGTACGACGATCCGCTCGGGCGCCAGCTCGTCGAGCCGGCCCGCCTCGCCGCTCGCCCACGGCAGCAGCCGCCGCAGCGCCTCCCCGGCGTCGATCCGCCCGAGGTCGGCCCGGCGCCGGGCCCGGCTCAGCTCCGGTTCCAGCCACTCGTCCACGCGCGCGTGCAGCGCGTCCTCGCAGACGTCGGGCCAGGGCTCCCCGAGGCGCAGCCGCAGGAACGCGAGCCGCTGCCGCAGTACCGCCGCGTCGGGCGTCCACCGCAGCAGGCCGAGCCCCTCCTGCCGCAGCCCGTCGAGGAGCGCGGCGCGGACGAGGGCCGGGTCGGCGTCCCGCAGCGGCCGCACCACGAGCTCGATCGCCCCGAGCCGCTCCACGCGCCGCGCCACGATGTCCCCGTCGGCCCACCGGACCTCCTGGTCCTCGGAGTACAGCGACCCGGCCGCCGACCTGGCCGTGGCCTCGTCCACCACCGCAGCGAGCCGCACGCGCGCGTGCCCTCTGCCGAGCGGACGGTCGGCGACGGCCACCGAGAGCCACGGGGCGCCGCGCAGCGGGCTGCCGTCGGCGAGCTCGGCCCGGGTGCCGGAGGCCATGAGATACGAGCCGCCGTCGGCCTTGGCGACGCGCTCGGGAAAGGCGAGGGCGGCGACGAGTCCCACCATGCGGTCGCCCACCATGCGGTCGCCCACCGAGCGGTCGCCCACCGAGCGGTCGTCCACCGAGCGGTCGTCCACCGAACCGGCCGAGGTGCGCTGGTGGTCTGCTGTGCGGTCGTCCGTCGTGCCGGCCGAGGTGCGCTGGTCGTCCACCGTGCCGGCCGATGTGCCCCGGTCGCCCGCCCGGAGCCGGCGTACCTCCGTCTGCCACCGGCCGGCGTAGGCGTCGCCGCCGCGCCGGGCCGCCCGCAGCGCGCCGGCCAGGTCGTCGCCGTACTCCCGCGGCGGCTCCTCGCTCAGCAAGGCGACCACCTCGGCACTCCCGCCCGGGCCGTCCAGCAACGCCCGCCCCAGCCGCGGGTGCACCCCCAGCCGGGCCAGCCGCAGCCCCCGTTCCGTGGCCCGTCCGGCGGGGTCGACCGCCCCGATCGCCGTCAGCACCTCCCGCGCCGCCGCCATCGCCCCGCCCGGCGGCGGATCGAGCAGCGCCAGCCCGGCGGCTCCGGGATCCCCCCAGCAGGCCGCCTGAAGGGCGAAGGCCGTCAGATCGGCCACCTTGATCTCCGGCGCCGGAAAGGCGGTCAGGCGAGCGTCCTCCGCCTCGGACCAGCAGCGGTACACCGCTCCCGGCGCCTCCCGCCCGGCCCGGCCCGCCCGCTGCCGCCCGGCCGCCCGCGACGCCCGTACCGTCGCCAGCGCGCTCAGCCCGCGCGCGTGGTCGACCCGCGGCTCCCGCGCCAGCCCGGAGTCGACGACCACCCGCACCCCGGGCACGGTGAGCGACGACTCGGCGACCGCCGTGGCCAGGACCACCCGGCGCCGCTCCCCGGGCGCCAGCACCGCGTCCTGCACGGACGCCGGTGCCCGGCCGTGGACCTGGAGCACCGCCACGTCCCCCAGGTCACCCAACAGGCCCGCCACCCGAGCGATCTCGCCCACGCCCGGCAGGAAGCACAGCACGTCCCCCGGCCGCTCGGCCAGAGCCCGCCGCACCACCGACGCCACATGCGTCAGGAGCGCCGGGTCCACGCGCATCCCGTGCGGCGGCCGCACCGGACGCGCCGGCGGGGCCCACACCACCTCCACCGGGTACGACACGCCGTCCGCCTCGACCACCGGCGCACCGCCCAGCAGCCGCGCCCACCCCTGCGCGTCCGTGGTCGCCGAGGCGGCCACCAGGCGCAGCTCCGGGCGGAGCGTCTCGCGAACGTCCCAGAGGAAGGCCGCCACCGTGTCGGCGTCCAGATGCCGCTCGTGGCACTCGTCCAGGACGACGACGTCCACGCCCGAAAGCTCCTGGTCGCGTTGCAGGCGCTGCAACAGCACTCCGGTCGTGACGACCTCCACGCGCGCGTGTGGGCCCACGACGCGTTCGCCGCGCACGGTGTAGCCGACGCTCCGCCCGACCTGCTCACCGAGCAGCCAGGCCATCCGGCGGGCCGCCGCGCGCGCGGCGATCCGGCGCGGCTCGGCCACGACCACCCGCCGCGCGGGCCGGCCGCCGTCCAGCAGGCCGGCCAGCGCCAGCGGCACCAGCGTCGTCTTGCCGGTGCCGGGCGGTGCCACCAGGACGGCGGTGCCGGGCCCGTCCAGGGCGTCGTCCAGACCGGGCAGGGCCTGTCGTACGGGCAGCGCGTCCAGGGCGTCGTAACGGATCACGGCCCTAGTGTCTTACGGCCGCCGAAGACGTCCCCACGCGCGCGTGCCCTCACGCGCGTGCCCTCACGCGCGTGCCCTCGCGCGCGTGCCTTTGTACGAGCCGCGGGCGGCTCAGGTCCGCTCGCACACGAAGATCGCGGTCCCCGGCACGAGGTTGCCCCGCAGCGGCGACCAGCCGCCCCATTCGGCGGTGTTCCAGGCCGGCCACTCCGGCTCCACCAGGTCGACCAGCCGCAGGTCCGCGGAGACGATGTCCCGGACCCGGTCGCCGAGCGTGCGGTGGTGCTCGACGTACACCGCGTGGCCCTCCTCGTCCTGCTCGACGTAGGGCGTGCGGTCGAAGTAGGAGGCGGAGACCGAGAGGCCCTCGGGGCCCGGCTCGTCCGGGAACGCCCAGCGGATCGGGTGCGTCACGGAGAAGACGAAGCGGCCCCCCGGGCGCAGCACCCGCCGCACCTCGCGCAGCACCAGGCGCGGGTCGGCGACGAAGGGGAGCGCGCCGTACGCCGAGCACGCCAGGTCGAAGGAGCCGTCGGCGAAGGGCAGCGCGCCGGCGTCGGCGCAGACGAGGGGAAACGATCCGCCGATGCGCAGCGCGTGCTGGAGCTGGCGGTGGGAGAGATCCAGGGCGACCGGACGGGCGCCCTGGGCGGCCAGCCAGCGCGAGCACTGGGCCGCGCCGGCGCCGATCTCCAGGACGTCCTTGCCCTTGAGGTCCTCCGGCGGGCCGAGCAGCTCCGCCTCCACCTCGTCGAGGCCCTCGGGACCCCACACGAAACGGTCGTCGCCCAGGAACGTGCCGTGCTCGACCTGGTACTCGTCGGCGTTGCGATCCCACCAGCCCCGGTTGGCGCGGCTGCTCTCCGTGACCCCGGCGGCACGCCGGGTGGCTTCGGGTTCGCCCTCTGTTCCGGGCGGTGACCCGGCCTCTTCGAGGTCGAACGAATCGGGCTCTTGGATGATCGGCTCCCTCGTCGTACTCTTCCGTGCAACCCGTTCAGGGGGGTGTCGCGGAGGAGGTCTGTCGGGCCTGCGTGGCCTCGCGGGACGGCTTTTGTGCCGGGTATGCGGCGATCCGCCCCGGGTGTGCGCCTTCGCGCATTGACCCTGCCCGGCTGCCCCCGTATGCTACAAGTTGCGCTGCGGGCCTGCGCACCTCAGACGTAGCAGGCTGCGCTCGCATCTGTTGTATGTCCCCTCGGTTGTCGAGGCGTCACCAGTTGTTCAGGTGGCGCTTCCTAGGCTGTCCGGCTTCTACAGAGCGAAACAGGCTCCCGGCGTAAGCAGTACCTACGACTTCAATGTCCGTACCGGAGCCCTTTCTCACATGACGAGCAGCACCGAGACCACCGCCACCACCCCGCAGGTAGCGGTCAACGACATCGGTAACGAGGAAGCTTTCCTCGCCGCGATCGACGAGACGATCAAGTACTTCAACGACGGCGACATCGTCGACGGCGTCATCGTGAAGGTCGACCGGGACGAGGTCCTGCTCGACATCGGTTACAAGACCGAAGGTGTCATCCCGAGCCGCGAACTCTCGATCAAGCACGACGTCGACCCCAACGAGGTCGTCGCCGTCGGTGACGAGATCGAGGCCCTTGTTCTCCAGAAGGAGGACAAGGAAGGCCGCCTGATCCTCTCGAAGAAGCGCGCCCAGTACGAGCGTGCCTGGGGCACCATCGAGAAGATCAAGGAAGAGGACGGGATCGTCACCGGTACCGTCATCGAGGTCGTCAAGGGTGGTCTCATCCTCGACATCGGCCTCCGTGGCTTCCTCCCGGCCTCCCTGGTCGAGATGCGCCGCGTCCGCGACCTCCAGCCCTACGTGGGCAAGGAGCTCGAGGCCAAGATCATCGAGCTGGACAAGAACCGCAACAACGTGGTCCTGTCCCGCCGCGCCTGGCTGGAGCAGACCCAGTCCGAGGTCCGCCAGACGTTCCTCACGACCCTCCAGAAGGGTCAGGTCCGCTCCGGTGTGGTCTCCTCGATCGTCAACTTCGGTGCCTTCGTGGACCTGGGTGGCGTCGACGGTCTGGTCCACGTCTCCGAGCTGTCCTGGAAGCACATCGACCACCCGTCCGAGGTTGTCGAGGTCGGCCAGGAAGTCACCGTCGAGGTCCTCGACGTCGACATGGACCGCGAGCGTGTCTCCCTGTCGCTGAAGGCGACCCAGGAAGACCCGTGGCAGCAGTTCGCCCGGACCCACCAGATCGGTCAGGTCGTCCCGGGTAAGGTCACCAAGCTGGTTCCGTTCGGTGCGTTCGTCCGCGTGGACGAGGGCATCGAGGGTCTGGTCCACATCTCCGAGCTGGCCGAGCGCCACGTGGAGATCCCGGAGCAGGTCGTCCAGGTCAACGACGAGATCTTCGTCAAGGTCATCGACATCGACCTCGAGCGTCGTCGCATCAGCCTCTCGCTGAAGCAGGCCAACGAGTCCTTCGGTGCCGACCCGGCCTCGGTCGAGTTCGACCCGACCCTGTACGGCATGGCTGCCTCGTACGACGACCAGGGCAACTACATCTACCCCGAGGGCTTCGACCCCGAGACCAACGACTGGCTCGAGGGCTACGAGACCCAGCGCGAGGCGTGGGAGCACCAGTACGCCGAGGCGCAGCAGCGCTTCGAGCAGCACCAGCAGCAGGTCATCAAGAGCCGCGAGGCCGACGCCGCCGCTGCCGCCGAGGGCGGCGAGGCTGCCGCTCCGGCCGCTTCGGGTGGCGGTTCGTACTCCTCCGAGGGTGCGGACACCTCCGGCGCGCTGGCCTCTGACGAGGCGCTGGCCGCGCTGCGCGAGAAGCTCGCGGGTGGCCAGAGCTGAACGCCAGCCGCTGGGCTTAGCTAGCCGGTAACTGAGGGGCCGCACCTTTCGAGGTGCGGCCCCTCGGTGTTTTCGAGAGGCGCGCGATCGTGCGTCCGTGCGGCGTCGTGGGTGGCTGAGCGCACAGCTCTCCGCACCCCTGCGGGGGCGCCCGACCTCCCGTGCGCAGAAACGTGTGGGATACACGAGTAACCGCTAAGCCGTAACGCGGCGCTGGGACGCTTCCCCGGTCTTCGTTCAAGATCGAGAGAGGAGTCCAGGCATGGCACAGCCTCAGTACAGGTCAGGGACGAGCCGGCGGACCTTCCTGCGCAACGTCGGTCTCACCGGCGGCGCCGGCACCATGCTCGCCACCATGGGAGCCCTCGGCCTCGCGCCCACCGCCCGGGCCGCCCAGCGCGAACAGGCCTTCCGGGCGCCCGGGGCAAGCGACTTCACCCTCACCGGGCGCGCCGCGGCCAGGGTCGTCATCCTCGGCGGCGGCATCGCCGGTCTCGCGACCGCGTACGAACTGGGCAAGGCCGGCTACGACTGTACGATCCTGGAGGCCAGGGACCGTACCGGCGGACGCAACTTCACCGTGCGCGGCGGCGACTCGACCACCGACCTCTACGGCCATACGCAGACCGCGCGGTTCGCCGACGGCCACTACATGAACGCCGGGCCTGCCCGTATACCGCAGTGGATGATCACCCTCGACTACTGCCGCGAACTCGGCGTCCCCATAGAGGTGTTCACGAACACCAACGCCGACGCGTACCTCTACAACGAGTCCGCCGGCATGACGAAGGCCGAGCGCTACCGCACCGCCAAGGCCGACGTGTACGGCTACGTCGCGGAGTTGCTCGCCAAGGCCACCGACAAGGGCGCCCTGGACAAGGAGTTGACGGCCACCGACCAGGAGCGGCTCGTCGATTTCCTCAAGGACTGGGGCGAACTCGGCGACAAGCTCACGTACCAGGGCGGCGAGCGGCGCGGATACACGACCGTACCGGCCGCCGCCGGCACTCCCGGTGTGCTTCTCGGCGACGTCCCGGCCGCCTCCGAGGTGTTCGCGAGCGGCGTCGGACGCTACTTCTCCTTCGAGTTCGGCTTCGACCAGGCGATGCTGATGTTCCAGCCGGTCGGCGGCATGGACCGGATACCCAAGGCGCTCACCCGCGCGATCGGCGCCCACCGCATCCGAACCGGAGCCGTCGTCTCCAGGATCACCGACAAGGGCGACGGCGTCACCGTGACCTACACCCAGGGCGGCCGTACCAAGGCCGTCGACGCCGACTACTGCGTGGCCGCCATGCCGCCCAACATCCTCGCCAAGGTGCCGCACAACCTGGGCTCCGGCGTACAGAGCGCCCTGGCCGCCGTCACCCCGTCGTCCGCGGCCAAGATCGGCCTCGAATACCGCTCCCGCTGGTGGGAACTGGACCACCGCATCTACGGCGGCATCACCGAGACCGACCAGGACGTCACCCACATCTGGCACCCCTCGTACGGCTTCCACGGCGAACGGGGCGTCCTCATCGGCTACTACAACTACGACACCGACGCGGACTCCTACGCCGAACTCACCCCGGCCCGACGCGAACAGCGCGCGGTGGCCGCCGGGGTGAAGATCTACGGCGACAAGTACCGCACCGAGCTGGTCTCCTCCTTCTCCCACCACTGGCGCCAGACCCCCCATCTGGAGGCCGCCTGGCACGACACCCCCGGCGGTCCCGACGACGTGCGCTACAAACCGCTCAACGAGCCCACCGGCCGCGTCTACTTCGCCGGCGACTGGCTCAGCTACACGGACGCCTGGCAGCACGGGGCGTTCAGCTCCGCGCGAAAGGCCGTCACGGCACTGCACGCGCGCGTGCTGTCCGCGTAGGGCGCGGCAGAGCGGGGCCCACACGGGCACGAGGCCGCGTTCTTCGGCATGAGAAGGGCGTTCTTCGGTACGAGAAGAGCGCCCTTCGAGCGCCCTTCGGCATGAGAAGTCGGTGAGTGGTCGGTTCGTCGGAGCGGCGGCGGGAATGCCCGCCGCCCCTGCCACGTTGTCCGGTACGAACACGAGGAGGAGCGGTCACAGTGCTTGATCCGCAGGGTTTGTACGCATGGGAGCCGAAGGGCCTCGCCGTGGTGGACATGGCGCTGGCCCAGGAGTCGGCCGGTCTTGTCATGCTCTACCACTTCGACGGATACATCGACGCGGGCGAGACCGGCGACCAGATCGTCGACCGGCTCCTCGACTCGCTGCCCCACCAGGTCGTCGCCCGCTTCGACCACGACCGGCTCGTGGACTACCGGGCCCGCCGCCCGCTGCTGACCTTCAAGCGGGACCGCTGGACCGAGTACGAGGAGCCCAGCATCGAGGTCCGGCTGGTCCAGGACGCCACGGGCGCGCCGTTCCTGCTGCTGTCCGGCCCCGAGCCGGACGTCGAGTGGGAGCGCTTCGCCGCGGCCGTACGGCAGATCGTGGAGCGGCTCGGCGTCCGGCTGTCCGTGAACTTCCACGGCATCCCCATGGGCGTCCCGCACACCCGTCCCGTCGGCCTCACGCCACACGGCAACCGCACCGACCTCGTCCCGGGCCACAGCAGCCCCTTCGACGAGGCCCAGGTGCCCGGCAGCGCCGAGGCGCTGGTCGAATACCGCCTCATGGAGTCCGGCCACGACGTCCTGGGCGTCGCCGCGCACGTCCCGCACTACATCGCCCGCTCCGCCTATCCCGACGCCGCCCTGACCGTCCTGGAGGCCATCACGGGCGCCACCGGTCTGGTGCTCCCTGGCATCGCGCACGCCCTGCGCACGGACGCGTACCGCACGCAGACGGAGATCGACCGCCAGATCCAGGAGGGCGACGAGGAACTCACCGCCCTGGTCCAGGGCCTTGAGCACCAGTACGACGCCGCCGCGGGCGCCGAGACCCGGGGCAACATGCTCGCCGAACCGGTGGAGATCCCCTCGGCGGACGAGATCGGCCTGGAGTTCGAACGCTTCCTCGCGGAGCGGGAGGGCGACAACTAGATCCCCCTCCGGGGCCTCCACCGGGCCGGCGGGCCTAGAAACAGTGCCGGTCCGGTGGGGTCGGGTCTGCTCGGGAGCAGGGCCGTTCCGCAGGGCTCCGGGTTCGGTCGGAAGCAGGGCCGGTCGGGGCTGGTGTCGTTGGCAGGGCCTAAGCTTCGGGGCATGCTGAAAGTGGGCCTCACCGGCGGGATCGGCGCCGGCAAGAGCGAGGTGTCGCGGCTGCTCGTCGGACACGGCGCGGTGCTGATCGACGCGGACCGCATCGCGCGTGAGGTCGTCGAGCCGGGAACCCCCGGTCTGGCGGCCGTCGTCGAGGCCTTCGGGCCGGACGTGCTCGCCGCCGACGGCACCCTGGACCGGCCGAAGCTGGGCTCGATCGTCTTCGCCGACCCCGAGAAGCTCGCCGTACTGAACTCGATCGTGCACCCCCTGGTCGGGTCCCGCTCCCGCGAACTGGAGAACGCGGCCGCCGCGGACGCGGTGGTGATCAACGACGTTCCGCTCCTCACGGAGAACGGCCTCGCGCCGTTCTACGACGTCGTGGTCGTCGTGGACGTCGCCCCCGAGACCCAGCTCGACCGGCTGACCCGGCTTCGGGGGATGGCCGAGGAGGACGCACGCGCGCGCATGGCCACGCAGGCGACGCGCGAGAAACGCCTGGAGATCGCGGACATCGTGATCGACAACGACGTGCCGCTGGACGTGCTCCAGGAGCGGGTCGCACAGGTGTGGGCGGACCTCGCACGCCGGGCGCGGGAGGGCGGTTCGAACTGACGGACACGCGTCTTCGAAATAGCGGGCACCCGTCCGGGCGTTGAACCGCTTCAGCGAGGGAAGGACTTTGCCGTGCCCGAGACCAGCGGTTCGACCGGACGTACTCCGGAGACGCATGTCATCGACTTCCGTGCCGCCGAGCAACTGCTCAACGCACGGGATCCGCGGGGTGCGGTGAAACTGCTCGACGGAGTGATCGCCGCACACCCCGAGAACACCGCCGCCCGGCTGCTGCGCGCGCGAGCCTTCTTCGCCGCCGCGCAACTGCGCCCCGCCGAGCTGGAGTTCACCATCGTCCTGGAGCGCGAGCCGGACAACGCGTTCGCGCACTTCGCGCTCGCCCGCACCTACCAACGCCAGGGCCGCGCCGACCTCGCGATACGCCACTTCCGGCTGGCGGCCGCCCTGGACCCGAACCCCGAGTACCTGAAAGCGGCCCGCTTCGACGACGCCGGGTGAGCGGACAACTCCCCAGGGCAGCCGCGTCCGACGGCCCGAGAGGCGGACGCTCTCCAGGGCCGCCCGGTTCGTGGACGGGTGCGCCGGCGTCCGCCCAGGTTCACCCGTGGGCGCGTGAGCGGATGATCAGCCGGGTCGCCCAGGTCGCCAGGTCGCCAGGTCGCCCGGTTCGACGGCGAGTGAGCGGACGGCTGCTCACGGGTGGCCGTGCTGCGGCGGGCGCCGCAGCCGCCGCGGGCCGCCTTCCGCCGGCTGGTACGGCGGCACATCACGGCCCGGCTGATAGTGCGGGCCCTGCCTGATGTGCCTGATGATCATGGTCATGTCGGCGGTGGCCACCAGCCACAGCACCCCGCAGGCCGCCGCCCAGCCGGGACGGCCGACGAGCGCGAACGCCGCCGTGCCGAAGATCGCCCAGACCACGCCCCACACACTCAGCCACAACCGCGCCCGAAGCGCACTGCGCGCGGTCGCCGGTTCACTGCCCGTACGCATCATGGATCACCACTCCTCCTTGCAACGTACTCTTCGACCAGGACGTTCACCAAGGGGGACCCCGCCGTGCTGCCGGACGCCGACGACCTGCCCGACCTGCTCCTCGACCTCGCCGTGCCCCATGAGGACATCAACGAGGTGGTAGCCCTGCGGCGGACCGTGACCGCCGATCCCGGAGTGCGGCGGCTGCTCGCCGAATGCGCCGACGAGGTCACCGGCGTCACCACCGCTCCGGCTGCCCCGGCTGCCCCGGCTGCCCCGGCCGTCCCGGCGGGGGTCGACGGCTCGTCCGGGCTCGGGGAGCTCGCCGCCGCCGCCCCGGCCGCACTGGACGGGTACTTCCTGGTCTACGTCTTCCTCGCCGCACTGCCCCACGCCCACGCCTACCACCAGGCGCGCGGTATCCCCGCCGACGTGTCCCGGCGCACGCTCGCCGACCTGGGGCGCGGTATGACGCTGCACCGCAGGCGCTACGGCAGGGGAGGACTGTCGGCCCTCCAGGCGTCCTGGCTCATCCGCCACTTCCGCGGCGAGCTGTATCAGCTGGGCCGGCTGCAGTACGAGCGGGCCCGGCTCGGCGAGCGCACGGCACGGGCGGTCACGGCGACCGCGTCGGGCTCGTCCGGGTCCGTGGCACCGGGGCAGCCCTGCCTGAACCTGCACATCCCCGACTACCGCGGGCCGCTGACCCCCGTCGCCTGCGACCGCTCGCTCGACCTGGCACGGGACTTCTTCCCCCGGTACTTCCCCGAGGAGGAGTACGCGGTCGCGACCTGCCACTCCTGGCTGCTCGACCCGCAGCTGAGGCGGTACCTGCGAGCGGACTCGAACATCGTCCGCTTCCAGGACCGGTTCCGGGCCGGGCACGAGGACACCGAACCGGTCGACACCACCGCGGTCCAGTTCGTCTTCGGCGCCCCGGACCTGCCGGTACAGGACCTGCCCCGGCGTACGTCGGTGGAGCGGGCGGTCGGCGACCACCTGCGGGCGGGCGGCCACTGGTACCTCGGACACGGATGGTTCCTCTGGGGAGAGTGACGCCACGGCGGGAACGTCCCTACGGGGGTGGGTCGTTGTCCGGGCATGACGATTGAAATGCGGGAGGGGTACGAGGGGACAGGTCCCGGTGCCATCACCCCGGACGGCTGCGCGGTGGAGCTCTACTCGCGGCTGTCCGTCGGCAGCGAGCCGGACATCATCGAGGCGGCGGTCCCGGCCGGCGCCCACATCCTGGAACTGGGCAGTGGCGTGGGGCGGATGACCCACCCGCTCCTGGAACGCGGGTTCGCGGTCACGGCGGTGGACGAGTCGGCGGAGATGCTGGCGCGCGTCCGCGGAGCACACACCGTACACAGCACCATCGAAGGGCTCGACCTGGGCCAGAAGTTCGACGTGGTGATGCTCGCGTCGTTCCTGGTGAACACCGGGGACGCGGAGGTACGCCGGGGCATGCTGCGCACCTGCGTGGCACATGTGGCGGACGGCGGCTGCGTGCTCATCCAACGGGAGGGCGCCGACTACCACTCGAACGTGCCGAGGGAACGGGTCGACCCCAGCGGCTACACGGTACGGATCGCGTCCGTGGAGCCGGCCGGGGACGGGGTGAACTCGGTGCGCGCGGAGTACGAGTTCCCGGACGCGGCCTGGACACAGACGTTCCTGGCCCGGCCGCTCACCCAGGAACAGTTCGAGGAGGCGCTCGCGGAAGCGGGACTGGAGGTGACCGAGTACCTGACCGAGGACGGGGTGTGGGTGAGGGCGGTACCGGCGCCCTAGCGAGAAGCGGCGGGCGGCCGGGAAATCCCGGTGGCGGTCGATGAGTTCTCCGTCGGCGGCGGGTCTACCCCTGTGACAGCAACAGGGACCGCTTCCCCCAGGAGAACCCCATGTCCGAGCCCACTACGTCCGCCTCCCTCGCCGCTCCTGCCGCCCCTGCCGCGGTCCCGGCCCCCGTCGTCGCCGAGTCGGCGACGGCCCGCGGCCGCCGGGCCCGGCTGGGCCTGCGCACGGTGCAGGTGCTGCTCGCCCTCTTCTACGCCGTCGCGAGCGCGCTGCCCAAGCTGATCGCGAACCCGTCGGCCGTCGAATCCTTCGACAGGATCGGCTGGGGCAGCACGGGCATGTACACCATCGGCGCGCTCGAACTGGCCGGTGCCGTCGCCCTGTTGATACCGGTGCTGCAGTCGGTGGCGGCGACGGCACTGAGTGCGCTCATGGTGGGCGCGTTCATCGTCCAGCTCACCGTCTTCGACGGCCAGTACGCGGCGACCCCGCTGATCCTGATCGTGCCGCTGGCCCTGATCGCCTGGGCCCGACGCGGACAGAACGCGCGGCTGTGGGGACTGGTGCGGCCACGGGCATGACACCCCGCCCCGCCGAACGAAAGCGGAGCCGGACCCCGACCCGGCCGAGCCTCGCGCCGCCGGCCTCGGCCAGGCCGAGCCCTGTGGAGTCAGCCCCGGTGGATCACCGTCCGCCGGGGCGTCTGCCGTCCGGTCGGCCCGTTCCGCTCGTTCCGCCCGCGCCCCCCATCCCGCCGAGGCCGCGCAGGCGTTCCAGATCGCGGCGGTCGCGCTTGGTGGGGCGGCCGGTGCCGCGGTCGCGCAGGCCGACGGGGACGAAGGCCCCGCGGGGCGGAGGCGGCGGCGAGTTGTCGACGTAGCACTGGGCGGCCACCGGGGCGCCGACCCGCTTGCGGATCAGGCGCTTCACGATGACGATCCGCTCCCGCCCCTCCTGGCGCAGCCGCACCTCGTCACCGACGCGCACGGAGTAGGCGGGCTTGACCCGTTCGCCGTTCACCTGGACGTGCCCGCCCCGGCAGGCGGTGGCTCCCATCGAGCGCGTCTTGATCAGGCGCACGGCCCAGATCCAGCTGTCGATCCGCACGTTCTCACCGGGAGCGGGCCCCGCGGCTTCGGCGGCGGCGATGGCCGCGGCGACGGCGGCGGGGTCGAGGTCCGAGCCGGACTCGGGGGCCTGGGCGGCAGGCGCCTCGGTGCCCTCGGCAGGCCCGCCCGGGACAGGGGCTCCCGTCCCACCGCTCTCGCGCTCCCTGCTCTCACCCGTGTCCTCAGAAGCCATGCCCCGACCTTAGCCCTCCGAGTCGAGAGGAACGGAGCCGATTTCCCGGATGCATGTGGCCCGATCGCGTCGACCGGATCGGTCCGGCACGGTCAGGTCCGCGCGGCTCTACCGTTGACCTTGTGCACCATCCTCCCTCCCCTCCCCCCTCCCCGCCCACCCCCCTCGACCGCCTCGACCAGCGGGTCAGTGCCTGTCGGGCCTGCCCTCGCCTGGTCGCCTGGCGCGAGGAGGTGGCGCGTACCAAGCGCGCCGCGTTCGCCGAGTGGACGTACTGGGGCCGTCCCGTCCCCGGCTTCGGGCCGCCCGACGCCCCGCTGCTGATCATCGGCCTCGCCCCGGCCGCGCACGGCGGCAACCGCACCGGCCGGATGTTCACCGGCGACCGCTCCGGCGACGTGCTGTACCAGGCGCTGTACGACGTCGGCCTCGCCTCGCAGCCGACGTCGGAGCGCATCGACGACGGTCTGGAGCTGTACGGCGTGCGCATCACCGCGCCCGTTCACTGCGCCCCGCCCGACAACAAACCGACCCCCGAGGAGCGCGACACCTGCCGGTCCTGGCTGGTCGAGGAGCTGACCTTGCTGCGGCCGACGGCGCGCGCCGCCGTCGTCCTCGGCGCCTTCGGCTGGCAGGCCACGCTGCCCGCGTTGGCCGCGGCCGGCTGGAGCGTGCCCCGGCCCCGGCCGGCCTTCGCCCACGGCACCCGGGTCGACCTCGACGGACTGGACCTCTTCGGTTGCTTCCACGTCAGCCAGCGCAACACCTTCACCGGCCGCCTCACCCCCGAGATGCTTCGCGATGTGCTGGCGACGGCGGCGGAGGCGGCCGGGCTGCGGTGACGGGCGGCGGGCGGGCGGGCTTCGGGCTTCGGGCTGCGGGCTGCGGGCTGCAGGCTGCAGGCTATGCGGGCCGCCGCCACCGGGCGGTCGGTGACCGGGTGGGTGCCGGTGGACGCGGAGGAATTGACGCTCCAGCGGTAGCGCGAGAACGCACCGGTGGCGTCGGCGGCGTAGAACATCATGTGGCCGACGCCGACACCCTGGAAGCTCTCGCCGTCCACGTTGCTGACCATGCGGGTGTCGGGGTACTGCGGGTAGTTGCTCAGGCCATACACCCCGTGCGGGTCGGAGGTGCAGTCGATGATCTCGACGGCGTACTGGGTCTCGTCCGGGAAGTCGGCGACCCCGCTGAAGACCCCCTTGACCTCACGGACCACCACGATGTGCCCGGTGCTCTCGGCGTCCTGCCCGTTGTAGTCGACCGCGATCAGATCGCCCGGCCGTAGGTCGGTGACCTTGCGGACGGGACGGAAGCGCGGGCCGCCGGTGTTCTGCAGGAAGGCCGCGCAGTAGTTGGCGGCCTCCGGGCCCCTCTGCTGGAAGTACCGGAGGAAGTAGGCGTCGGTCGCCCACCCGTAGGTGTGTCTGAGCAGCGCCGTGACGAAGGAAGCGCAGCGTGCCCGGGCCACCCAGCTCGCCAGGTCGTCCGGGCGGCCCCAGCCGACGGTCGCCGTCGCGTTCGTCAGATAGACGTTGTTGGCGCGTGCCGTGGCGCCGCTGACCAGGGCGACCTCGGCGGCGCTCAGGGCGCGGCCGTAGGCGCGGACGTCGTTGATCGCGCCCCTGAAGCGGTTGACGTAGCCGCCGTCCCAGCGGGCCCGGCCGATGCTGAAGCCGTGGGGCGCGGCCCAGCACAGGGTCGTGTCGGCGCTGCCCTCGAGTACGCCGTTCACATACAGCCGGGCGCGGGTGCCGTCCCAGACACCCGTGAGGTGGGTCCAGACGCCGGTCCTGGTGACGGGCGTGGCGGCCAGTGCGGAGACCTCGGCGCGCTGGTCCTCGCTGCGCACCTTGAAGGCCCAGGTCCCGGCCGTGTCGTCGTACTGGAGCAGGAAGCGGCTGACGCGGCCGCCGTCCTGGCTGACGGCCGTGTACATGTTGGTCAGCACGGCGTCGTCGGCCAGCCGGACCCAGGCCGCGACCGTGAACGGGGCCGTGGTGTCCAGCACCGAGCCGGTGGCCGCGTAGGCACCGGAGGAGCCGTCGAAGCTCAGCTCACCGCCGGCCCGCAGAGTGCTCCAGGCCGCCCCCGAGCCCAGGGTGACGGGATGCTCAAGGCCGGAGCGGTCGGTGCCGGAGCCGTCCAGCGGCCAGTGCCCGGCCAGTCCCGTCGGCAGATGGCCGGCCGCCAGCAGGCGCTGGTACCGCACCAGTTGCTCGGCCTCGGTCAGATGCGGTAGGGCGACCGGGGTGAACGGCGTGTCCAGCGGAGTGTCGGCCGCGACGGTCCCCGCGGCCGCCGCCAGGCCGCCCACCGCGCCCGTCCCCACGACTGCGGCTCCGCTCGACGGCCCCCGGCTGTTCACCATGGTCGTGCCTCCCCGTGTCGTCCGATCGGATCCGTTCCGATCATCACCGATGAGGAGAAATCTAGGAGATCCCCGTCCGAACTGGTGTTCCTGTGGACAACCCGATGCGAGGTCAGGGCCGCTGCTCGGTCTCCTCACCGAAGAGGTGCCGTACCGTCGACCGGTAGTTGGCCTGGACGTGGCCGAGGGCGCGGGCGCGGGCGCGGTCCGGGTCGCCGGAGGCGATCGCGTCGTACAGCTCGCGGTGTTCGGTGAGCAGCTGCGGCCACTCCTCGTTCCGTCGGGTGAGCCAGCGCAGCCGGCCGTCGACCGGTTCCATCACCGAGATGAGCAGGCTGTTGCCGGCCAGGGCCAGGATCCGGTCGTGGAAACGGGTGTTGATGTCGGTGATCGTCTCGGCGTCCCCGGTCCGCGTCGCCGTGGCGGCCCGGTCGAGCAGGTCCCGCAGCTCGGCCAGGGCCTGCGGGGTCGCCCGTGCCGCCGCCAGCCCGGCCGCGTACACCTCCAGCGCCTCGCGCAGTTCGAAGAGCTCCTTGACGTCGGTCGGGGTCAGCCGGCGTACGACGGTCCGCCGTGCCGACTCGAAGAGGACGAAGCCCTCGGCGACCAGGGCCCGGATCGCCTCCCGGACCGGCACCCGGGACACCCCGAACCGCTCGGCCAGCTCGCGCTCGACCAGCCGGTCGCCCGGGCCCAGACGCCCCGCGATGATGTCCTGCCGCAGGGTCGCGAGGACGCGCTCGCGCACCGCGCCCAGGGGTTCGATCTTCGTCGTGGGGGATCCCATGAGGCCATCTTCGCCGACCTGAGGGGGCTTTTACGGAGCCGTAACGGGACGGACATCGGTCGGAACGCTTGACGGGAGGACCATGACGACAGTTTGGTATACCAAACGCGCGCATCATTCGGCAGCCACCCTCCGCCCTTCGCCCTCCCCGTAGCCCGTTGCGCCCGGGGTCCTCGTCCCCCCGCGGTCCTCGTAGTTCCCGCACTCCTGATTCCCCCGCGGTCCTCGTAGTTCCCCCGCATTCCTCGTAGTCCCTGGAGGCCCCGTGTCCCTGGCCGACCGCGCCGAAGCCACCGGCGCACCCGCGTTCGTCCCCGACCCCCGGCTCACCAACGAAGACCTCGCCCCCGCCGAGAAGCGGAACTGGAAGGTCTTCGACCTCTTCGCCATGTGGATGTCCGACGTCCACAACCTCGGCAACTACACCTTCGCCGCCGGCCTGCTGGTTCTCGGCATGAACGTCTGGCAGGTCTTCACCTCCCTCCTCGTCGGCTTCGTGCTCATCTACGTCGGCATGAACTGGATGGGGCGGATCGGCCAGCGCCACGGCGTGCCGTTCCCGGTGGTCAGCCGGATCAGCTTCGGCGTCTGGGGCGCCAACATCCCGGCCCTGATCCGGGCCGTGATCGCCATCATGTGGTACGGCATCCAGACCTATCTGGCGTCCGTCGCCGTCAACGTGATGCTGCTGGCCGCCTGGCCCGGCCTGGAGTCCTGGACGCACCACTCCTTCCTGGGCCTGGACGCGCTCGGCTGGATCTCCTTCGTCTCCCTCTGGCTGATCCAGGCGGCGATCATCAGCCGGGGCATGGAGACGATCCGCAAGTTCCAGGACTTCTGCGGCCCCGCGATCTGGCTGGTCATGATCGCGCTCGCCGTCTGGATCCTGGCCAAGGCCCACTGGACCATCTCGCTCACCTCCACCCCGCACCCGGTGTCGGCCGGCGAGCAGTGGCGGCAGTGGTTCGGCGCGATCGGCCTGATCCTCGCCACCTACGGCACGCTGATGCTCAACTTCTGCGACTTCTCCCGCTTCGCACCCGACTACCGCACCGTCCGCCGCGGCAACTTCTGGGGCCTGCCCGTCAACTCGACGGCCTTCGTGGTCGTCTCGGTGATCGTCACGGCCGGCTCGCTGGAGGTCTTCGGCGAGGCCATCACCGACCCCGCCGAACTGGTCGCCAAGGTCGGCAACACCTGGGTCCTGGTCGTGGCCGCGCTGACCTTCGCGGTCGCCACCATGGGCGTCAACATCGTCGCCAACTTCGTCTCACCGGCGTACGACCTGGCCAACGTCTGGCCGCAGAAGATCAGTTTCCGGGTCGGCGGCATGATCAGCACGGTCGCCGCGCTGGTCGTCACCCCCTGGAACCTCTTCTCCAACCCCACCGTCGTCAACTACTTCCTCGGCGGCCTCGGCGCCTTCCTGGGCCCGCTGTTCGGCGTGATCATGGTCGACTACCACTGGGTCAAGCGCGGCAAGGTGGACGTCGAGAAACTGTTCGACGCGACGCCGGGATCGCCGTACCACTATCGCAAGGGCGTCAACCCCAAGGCGCTGTGGGCGTTCCTGCCGTCGGCGGCGGTCGCGGCGGTGCTCGCGCTGGTGAAGACGTTCAGCGCGGTGGCGCCGTACTCCTGGTTCATCGGTACGGCGCTGGCCGCCGGACTGTACGCGGCGCTCTGCCGCACCGACCGGGCCGTCGCACCCCTGGAGGCCTGACGACCGTGCGGATCGTCGTCACCAACTGCAACTCCACGCAGGAGATGACCGAGGAGATCGTACGAGGTGCCCGGGCCGCCGCAGGCCCGGGCACCTCCGTGACCGGTCTGACCCCGACCTGGGGCCCCGAGTCTGCGGAGGGCTGGCTCGACAGCTACCTCTCGGCCGCGGCCGTCATCGACACGCTGCGGACCTACCACGGCCCGCCGTACGACGCGGTGGTCATGGCCGGTTTCGGCGAGCACGGGCGGGAGGGCGTACGGGAGCTGGTGGACGTACCCGTCGTCGACATCACCGAGGCCGCGGCCCACCTGGCCTGTCTGCTGGGCCGCCGCTACGGCGTCGTCACCACCCTGGAGCGGTCGCGCGGACAGATCGAGGACAGCCTGGAGACGGCCGGCGTGGCCCGCAACTGTGCGGCCGTGACGAGCACCGGACTGGGCGTCCTCGACCTCGCCGGGGACCCCGGGCGCACGGAGACGGCGTTCCTCGCGGCGGCCGAACGTGCCCGGGACGCCGGCGCCGAGGTCCTGGTCCTCGGCTGCGCCGGGATGACCGGGCTGCAGCGTGCGGTGGGGGAGAAGCTCGGGCTTCCGGTGGTCGACGGCGTCGGCGCGGCGGTGAAGCTGGCGGAGTCGCTGGTGGCGCTGGGTCTCACGACCAGCCGGGCGGGCAGTTACGCGAAGCCGTTGCCGAAGCGACGGGCGTGGGGTGCGGCCGGGTCCGCATAGCGGGCACGGCGCGATGAACTCACGCTCTTCGGAGCCACGGCACGGCATCGGCGGCGGGGCCGGTACACGGGGTCAGGGTCGCCAGACGTAGCGCACATCCGGCTCCCGCTCCTCGTTCCCGCTGCCGTCGGTGTACTCGACGGCGACGAAACCGTGCCGCTCGTAGAACCGGTGGGCGGGCTTGTTGACCTGGAACGTCCAGAGCGTGAGCCCCTGCGGGGAGCGCTCCTTGGCCAGCGAGACGAACCGGTCACCGACACCCCGCCCCCGCCACTCGGGAGCCAGGTACAACTGGGACAGCAGATCCCCCGCGAGCACCATCACGCCCACGACGCGACCGTCCACCTCCGCGAGCCAGGTCTCCCGCTCCGGCACCACGACATCCCGGAAGTACGCACGCACCTCGTCGTCGGAGCGCCCCCGGACGACGGTGGGCAGGGCCGCGGAGTACGACCGCAGCCAGACGTCGGCGACCGCGCCGGCATCCGGTCCGACCGCCCGGCGCAGTACGGCCGCCTCACCCGCGCTCACGCGGGCGCCCCGTCGGGCACGACGTCCGTGGCTGTAACCCCCACCACCTGACCGGCGCCTCCGGGGCAGGCCACACCGATGAGCTTCCCCTCGGCATCCAGCGGAACGGAACCGGCCGGGGACGTGAGCCGCGTGCCGGCCTTGCTGACCGACACGTAGGAGCAGGCGCGCGGCGGGACGAGTCCCGAGGCGGTGTTGGTGCGTTGGACCACTGGATCTCCTGGAGTGTCCTGGATCAAAGACGGACAGCCTCCCGATCGTCCTCCCTCGCCCCAGCGGTCCGCACACGAATTTCCCTGCCGTTCCTGGAGAAGCAGCTCGTCGATCTCAGCACGGGTTCTCAAGTCTGCCGGCGTGGGACGACGGGCGGCTCTCCACGACCCGGGGGCCGGCCGGCTACGCCCCCGGGCCCGTGCCCGTTCTTCGTGTCCCGTTCTTCGTGTCCCGTTCGTCGTGAAATTGCGTTCATAAAGAACACGGCTCTTCGCCCCACTTGTCACCCCTCGGAAATACGAACGGGCCTTTCCGTACGGGAACACGATCTACGGTGGGAACACCGAAGCCGACAACCCGGCCACCGTCGTCCGAAGGCACACCCCCGCCCTCGCCCGGACAGGAGCCCCGTGTCCCCTCGTATCGCCCTGCCGCCCTGGCTCGCCCACGCCCTGCGCACCCAGCGTGGGCCCGTGCCCTGGAGCGCCGTGACGAGAGGGGCGCTGGCCGCCGGGCCGTTGCTGCTCGCCGCGGTCGTGCTCCACCACACCTCCCTCGGAGTCGTCGCCGCCATCGCCGCGATGCTCGCCGGGATCAACGACCGGCCGGGCAGCCGACGGGCCGCCGTACGCCGGCTCGGGGCGCCCGCGGCGGCCGGGGCCGCGGGGCTGCTCACCGGGACCTACGGCGGCGAGCACCTCACCGCCGTACCCCTGACCCTGCTGCTCACCGGGCTTGGGCTGGTCGCCGGCGGGATGAGCGCCGTCGGGCCGGTCGCCTCCGGGGCCGGGACGCAGTTACTGGTCGCCGCCGCCATCGGCGCCGGGATGCCGGTCGCCGAAGCGGGCTGGCAGCGAGCCCTCGCCTTCCTCGCCGGAGCCGGCTGGCTGCTGGTGCTGCGGCTCGCCCTGCCCACCCCGGGCGCCCTCGCCGGCGACTACCGCTTCGACGGGGAACGGGACGCCGTCGCCGCCGTGTACGACGCCGTCGCCGACCTGCTCGATGCCGTCGGCAGCGAGGCCGCCCTCGGCCGGCGCAAGGCGCTGAGCACCGCGCTCGACCACGCCCAGGACGCGCTCACCGGGCCCCGGTTGCGGCGGCACGCCAGTTCCGCCGCCGAGCGCCGACTGCACGCGCAGTACACCGCCGCGCTGCCCCTCGCCGAGGCGGCCACCGCCCTCGCCTGGGCGGAGGAGCCGATATCCGAGCGGGCGGCCGAGGGGCCCCGGCGGCTCGCCGTCGCGGTCCGGGAAACCGGCGGTACCGGTCCGCTGCCCGCGCCGTCCCGGTCGGCGCCCGCCCTGCGTGCCCTCGATGACGCGCTGCTGCGCGCCGCCGAGGCCTTCGACCGGGCCGAGGGCGCGGAGCACCGGCCGCCGGCCCGGCGCCGCAGCCCGAAGGAGGTGCTGCGGGCCGCGCTCGGCAGCGGCGGCCGGGAGTACGGGCTGCGGGTCGCCCTCTGCTTCGGGGCCAGCGCCGCCATCGCACAGGCCCTGCACCAGGCCCGCTGGTACGGCCAGCACCAGCACTGGTACTGGCTGCCCGCCACCGCCGTCTTCCTCGTCAAGCCCGACCTCGGACCGCTCGCCTCCCGGGTGCTGTGCCGGGCCGCCGGGACTGTGCTCGGCGCCCTCGTCTTCGCGGGCTTCGCCGCCGTACTGCCCCGGCCCGAGGGGCTCATCGCGCTGGTCGCCGTCTGCGGAGCGGCCATCCCGGTGTCCACCCGGCACTTCGCCGCCCAGACCGCCGCCGTGACCGTCCTGGTGCTCGCCCTGGTCATGGTCGGCGGCGAACCGCAGGCCTCCGTCAGCCGCATCGGCGAGACCCTGCTGGCCTGCGCGATCGTGCTGATCGTGGGGCATCTGCCGATGGCCGGGAAACAGGGCGGCGGGGTACGGGCCCGGCTTGCGGCGGCCGGGCGGGCCGCGCACGCCTATCTCGGCCACGTACTGAGCGAGTCCGACGACCGCGGCGAACGCTGGGCCCTGCGCCGCGAGGCCTACCGCACCCTCGCCGAGGCCCGCACCACGATCGCCCTCGCCGCCGCCGAACTCCCCGCCCTCGCCCGGCACACCGAGGGCACGGACGCGGTGGCCGCCGTACTCGAACGGCTTGTGGACACGACCACCGCGTGCGCCGTGCACCTCGACGAGACAGGGCACCTCACCGCCCGGCACGCCCGGCAACTCGAAGACCTGGCAGCCGAGTTGGAGCGCGGCGGGCAACGGCTCGGGCTCGCGGTGCCGCGGATGCCGGTCGCGGTGTAGCGAACCTCGGCCGCGCCGTACGTCTCGGCGCTCGAACCGCACATACCGGTGCGCTGGTCCCACCCCGGCGCTCCGCGGAGCGCCGCCGGGCCGGTACGCGACAGCGGGCAGGACAGGATGCGCGGTTCGGCTCACACGGCCCGACGACCTTGCCCTACGTCGGGGCGATGAGCGCCACGCTCGTGCACAGCGCCCGTCCGACCGACGTCCGCACGACGATCGTCGACGGCCGTGTCCTGACGAGCGACCGAGAGCTGCTCACCCTCGATGTGCGTGCCGTGGTCAGGGAGTTGGGAAAACGGCTGCCCGCACTCGTCGACCGCAGCCGGGGCCGGCGCATCCAGGAGTACGACACCCGACGGTGACGCCGAAAAAAATCTTCGGCCGCGCCGATGAGTTCTTCTCCCGCCGACGGTCACCACCCGGAACCGACCGTCGTACAGGAGGGCCCATGTCGCTTCCGGAGATCGTCTCGCGTGAGCGGTGGCGTGCCGCGCGTGAGGAGTTACTGCTCAAGGAAGAGGCGCTCACGCGCGCGCGGGACGTGCTCAACGCCGAGCGGCGCCGGCTCCCGATGGTCGAGGTGGACCCCGAGTACGTGTTCGAGGGCGGCGACGGCAAGGTCACCCTGCTCGACCTCTTCGAGGAGCGCGCCCAACTGATCGTCTACCACTTCATGTTCGCCCCGGAGTGGGAGGCCGGCTGTCCCAACTGTTCGGCGTTCCTGGACCAGATCGGCCACCTCGCCCATCTGCGGGCGCGCGGCACCTCGTTCGCGGCGGTGTCCCGGGCGCCGTTCACCAGGATCCTGCCGTTCAAGGCGCGGATGGGCTGGACGCTGCCCTGGTACTCCTCCTACCACAGCGACTTCAACCGCGACTTCGGGGCGACCCTCGTGGTCGACGACGAATCGGTCGAACGGCCCGGGATCAGCTGCTTCCTGCGGGAACACGACCGGGTCTTCCACACCTACTCCGCTCACGGCCGGGGCCTCGACGGACTCGGCTCGACCAGCTCCCTGCTCGACCTGACGGCACTGGGCCGGGTGCCCGCGGGCAGCGACCGGGTGCGCTATCACGACGAGTACGAGGACTGACACAAGCGGTCACGAAGGTGGCCGAAAGTCAACGGACTCTCACCCTCCGCGCCGGTGACGTGTCGGCTATGTCTCAGTACCGTCACCGGGCGAGCCATTCGTGTTCTCCAGAGCGTTAACTCCAACAAGTACGACGCACTTCTGGAGGTGCAGGGTGGTGAACGGGCGAACCGTGCTCGAACGCTTTCCCGCAGGCGGACCGCGAGGATCCTGGCCGGCGGAGGAGTTCGCCAACGCGCGGCGACTCGAAGGCATGCCCGCAGAGGTCGTGATGGACCTGGCGACGGACACGTTCCTGGTCATCGTGCGCGGCGGCGACGGAGCACAGGGCTAGTCGAGGACCGGTCCAGGACGACTCGGGGAATGGTCCGGGCCGGCGGGGAACTGGTCGGGGGCGGGCGGGAACTGGTCGGGGGAATGGTCCGGGGCCGGGTGCGGGGCCGGCCGGGGGTCGGGTGCGGGCTAACCCACCTTCCGGGCGGGCACCTTGGCCGTGAACTGGTCCGCCTGGAGCGCGTACAACTCCGCGTAGACACCGCCGTTCGCCAGGAGCTCGTCGGGGGTCCCGGACTCCACGACCCGGCCCTGGTCGAGGACGTGCACCAGATCGGCGTGGCGGACCGACGCCAGCCGGTGGGTGATCAGTACGACGGTCTGCCCGCTGCCCGCCAGCGCGCGGATCTTCTCGAAGACCTCCAGCTCGGCCCGGGCGTCCAGGGCGGCCGTCGGTTCGTCCACGATCAGGATGCGCCCGCGCCGGTAGGCGGCCCGCGCGATGCCCAGTCGCTGCCACTGACCGCCGGACAGCTCGTGCCCGCCGCTGAAGTTGCGGGCCAGCAGGGTGTCCAGGCCGCGCGGCAGGTCCTCGACCACCTCCTCCGCGCCCGCCTCCGAGACCGACCTGGTCAGCCGCTCCTCGGTGAGCGGCGCCGACGAGCGGCCGACGGCCACGTTGACCTTGGCGGTGAAGGGCCAGCGCTTGAAGTCCTGGGCCACCATCGCGATGCGCTCGGCGAGCCGGTGCCGGTCGGCGCGCGCCGCGTCGACCCCGTCCCACAGGATGCGGCCTCCGTCCGGCTGGTACAGCCCCGCCAGCAGCTTGACCAGGGTGGTCTTGCCGGAGCCGTTCTCGCCGACCAGGGCGACGATCCGGCCGAGCGGGAGCGCGAGGGTGACGTCGTCCAGGGCGGGGCGGGTGGCATCACCCGGATAGGTGAACGTGACGTTCTCGAAGCGGATCTCCCGCGGATCCTCCGGAAGCGGTTCGCCGCCGGTCGGGATGGCCCGCTCGGCCGCCTCGACGTACAGCCGCTCCAGATCGCCCACGAACAGCGCCTCCTCGTGCAGCGTGTTGATCTCCAGCACCAGCGTGTTGAGGCTCGCCGAGCCGGTGCGGATCGCGATCACCGCCGTACCGGCCACCGACAGGGCCATCGCCCCGCTCAGCAGCAGCGCGCCCAGCGTCGCGTACGTGGCGACGGTCGCGAGGCCGGTCCAGGCCGCCGCGATCAGGCCGGTGCGGGCGGCGAGCCGGGCCAGCCGGGCCTGCTCCGCCTCCGCCGTCTCCGACATCGCCCGGAAGTGCCGCAGCAGGAAGGGGCCGACGCCGTGCACCCGGATCTCCGGCGCCGCCTCCGGCTCGGTGAGCAGGGAGCTGATCAGATGGCCGGCGCGGGCGTGCTGCACCCAGGTGTGGAACGACTCGTAGCGGCGCCGTGCGATGGTCAAGGCGCCCCACGCGCTCGGGATCGTCATCGTGATCAGCAGCGGCAGCAGGGCCGGGTGCAGCACGGTCAGCACACCGGCAGCGGCGATCAGCGAGATCATCGCGTTCACCACGCGCGTCCCGTACATGATCATGCGGCGGGCGGAGGAGGCGCCGTACTGCGCGGTGTCCAGCAGCTTGTGGAAGGCGTGGTCCTCGATCGCGGCGAGCTCGACGGCCGCCGCACGCTCCAGGTACATCTCGGTCGCCACCCGCTCGACCTTGGGTTCCAGACGGCCCGTCGCGTAGGTGGACGCGGCGCGCAGCAGGGCGGCCAGGAACATCACGGCGGCCATGATCACCAGGGCCGGGGCGGCACCGCGCAGCCGTTCCTCGATGCTGCCGGTGCCGATCAGCCGGCCCAGCACGCTGTTGACGGCCAGCAGGCTCACGGCCTGGGTCACGCCGATGGCCACCTGCGCGGTGAGCACCACACGCGCGGCGCCGGCGTCCGCCTGACGGGCCAGCCGCAGGCTGGACATGAGCATTCCGGGCAGCCGGGTCAGCATCGCGCGGAGGTCCAGCTCCAGGAAGGCGTCCCGGTGCTGGTTCCATCCCATGTCGTAGCGGAGCGGCCCCCCGAACAGCAGCCGCTCCGACTCCGACACCTCGGACGCCGCCGTGTCCCGCCTCTTCGTCACCGAGTTCCTCCCCAGGGCCGTCGACGAACGGCCACTATCGCGGCCACGGCGGCCCCCGGGCAGGGCGTACGACGGGGCTCGCGGGGCACGGGGGAGTGCGCCGGGGGTGCGGGATGAGGATGGGGTGGGCCGGGGATGTGAAGGAGAGCCACGCTTGGGACCCGCCGGTCTCGTGCCGGTCGGTCTTGCACCCATCGGCCTTGCCGCCGGCGATTTGAACGCCGGTCGCTCTCCCGCCGGTCGGCCGCACCCGTCGGCCTCACGCCCCTCGGTCACGCCCCTCGCTCACGCATCGCTGTCCGCCGAAGCGGCGCGGCGGTCACGCGCTCAGGGGGCGGGACCACTCCGGTGTCGTCCCCGTCACCCGGCACAGGGCGAGGTACAGCGGTATCGGCGGGGTGTACGGCACCGTGCCGTCGGGGCGGTGGATCAGCCGGGCGGCGCCGGGAAGCGGGGCCCCCGGGCTGTAGTCGGCCGGGGCGGGCCAGCTGAGGGCATAGTCGGAGTCGGAGGGAACGATCCACCACCAGCGCGTGCCGTCGGCGTACACACAGCCCACCCGCGGCAGCCGGGGGACCACCAGCGGCCCGAGACGCGCAGGTACGGCCACGGCGTCGCAGCCCAGCGGGGTCGTCATGCCCTCGGGCACCGGGACCCGCCGGGCATCGCCCGTGGTCGCCGGCCGCTGGCCGCGCTGCAGCCGGACCAGGGTGTCGAGGCCGAGCGACCGGCCGGCACCGGGGACGCCGTTCACGGTCGCCTCTGCACGGGCACCGGGCGCAGCGCGGCCTCCGGCTGCCCCTCTTCCCCGGAACCGGGCGAGGGACGGTGGGCCGGGCTGTGCGCGGGCCCGTGCGACGGGTCGCGCGAAGGTCCGCGGGACGAGCCACGCGACGGGCCCGGATCGGGGCGGGCGCCCCATCCCAGGTCGTCGCGGGGTTCGGCGGAGTCCTGGGCGGCATCGGTCTGGCGCGGCAGCTCCGCCCAGACCAGCAGCCCGGGACCGTGCTGCTGAGCCCCCCACGCCTGGCACAGCGCCTCGACGAGGAGCAACCCCCTCCCGTGCTCCTCCTCCGGACGCTGTGGGGACGGGTGGGGCTCATCCGGTGCACAGCCCTCGTCGTGCACGGCTATGCGCACCGTGTCGTCGTGGTCGTGCAACTCGCACACGACGCGACTGCTCGCGGTGTGCACGATCGCGTTGGTGACCAACTCGGATATGACGAGTACCGCGGTGTCACAGGTGTCCGCGCAGACCGACCAGCCGGTCAGCCGGGCACGCACCAGGCGTCTCGCCTGGGCGGGGGAACCCGGATGAGCGGCCAACTCGAACCGGAACCGGCGCTCGGCACCGCCCCCACCAGGGGCGACAACCGCGGCAGCGCCGAGACCAAGACGGTCTGCGGCGGCGTCTGTTCCTAAGGGCGGGGACGGAATCACGCTTGCCACTATCGCCCCGCCGTGAACACTTGGCAAGAGTCACTCTGAAAAATGCAGAGTGCTGTGTGACGCGGTGAAGGGCCGTGGCACACTGCTCGCAACAGCATGTCGAGCGGCGCCAGTTGGGATCAGTGAGGATCCGACGGACCGATCCGGCCAATGCGATCGATGCGACTGAACCGGAAGTATCTGGTTGTTCCGGTCAATTCGGTCACCCTGTCCGGTCCGGTCACCCCGTCAGATCTTCGAATGATTCTTCGAATGGCGCCGCTGGGCTGTCAGCATGCCGCTGACACCTGTAGCCGGGTGACACCTGTATGTGGCGGCGACCGCGCCGCCGAGCAGCGCAAGTGGCGGCCCGGCCAGGGAACTTCGTGGAGGTGGAGCGTGAGCGAACCGCGGTCCGCGCCCACCGTGGGCCAGGTGGTCCTCGGTCGGCGCCTCCTTGACCTGCGTGAACGCGCCGGGCTCAAGCGTGAGGAGGCCGCCCGTGTGCTTCGCGTGGCTCCCGCCACCGTCCGCCGTATGGAGATGGCCGAGGTCGCCCTCAAGATCCCGTACCTCCAACTGCTCCTGAAGGCGTACGGGGTGACCGACGACGAGGCCGACGTCTTCGTCCGGCTCGCCGAGGAGGCCAACCAGCCCGGCTGGTGGCAGCGTTTCCACGACATCCTGCCCGGCTGGTTCTCCATGTACGTCAGCCTGGAGGGCGCGGCCAGCCTGATCCGCTCCTACGAGCCGCACTTCGTCCCCGGGCTGCTGCAGACCGAGGACTACGCGCGCGGGGTGCTGAAGTCGGGAGCCGTCGGCCAGACCCAGCCGGAGGAGATCGAGCGCCATGTCGCCCTGCGCATGCAACGCCAGGATCTGCTCACCCGTGATGACGCCCCCCGCTTCTGGGCCGTGATGGACGAGACCGCCCTACGCCGCCCGGTCGGGGGCCCGGAGGTGATGCGCGCGCAGATCGACCGGCTGCTAGAGGTCACGAAGCTGCCCAATGTGACGCTCCAGGTCGCCCCGTTCACGAGCGGGCCGCACCCGGGGACGTACGGGGCCTTCGTGCTGTTCCGATTCGCCATGCCCGAACTGCCGGACATGGTCTACAGCGAGTACCTGACCGGCGCCGTCTACCTGGACGCGCGCACCGAGGTGGCGACCCACCTCGAGGTCATGGACCGCATGGCGGCGCAGGCCGCTACGGCACAACGCACGAAGGAGATCCTCCGGGATCTCCGCAAGGAGCTGTGAATGGATCGCATCAAACCCCAGTCCGGGCCACGGAACCGCACCGAGCGGATCTACAACGGCATGCCCGCCCGGGAACTGGGCAGCGAGGGCTGGCACAAGCCGTGGAGCGGCGGCAACGGCGGCAACTGCCTGGAGGCGATGAAGCTGGCCGACGGCCGGATCGCCGTCCGCCAGTCGACCGACCCCGACGGACCGGCGCTGATCTACACCACGGACGAGATGACGGCCTTCATCGAGGGCGCCAAGGCGGGGGAGGCCGACTTCCTGCTCTCCTGAAACTGCTTCTTTTTTTCTTGTTCAACTTCTTTGTAATGGTGCTGAATTGATCATCGACCCTGTCGGACGCTTACGGAGTGCCTCGTGATCGACACCAGCAAGCCGCATCCCGCGCGGATGTACGACTGGTATCTCGGCGGCAAGGACAACTACCCGGTCGACGAGGAAATGGGCAGGCAGATGCTGGCCCTGGACCCCCGGGTGCCGGTGATGGCCCGGGTCAACCGCGCCTTCATGCATCGCGCCACCCGGTGGCTGGCCGGGCAGGGCGTACGGCAGTTCCTGGACATCGGCACGGGCATCCCGACCGAGCCCAACCTGCACCAGATCGCCCAGAGCGTCGCACCCGACACCCGGGTCGTCTACTGCGACAACGACCCGATCGTGCTGGTCCACGCGGCCGCCCTGCTGCGCGGCACGCCCGAGGGCGCGACGGAGTACCTCCAGGCCGACGTGCGTGACCCGGCGTCGATCGTCGCCGGCGCGCGCGAGGTCCTGGACCTCGACCGCCCGGTCGCGCTGTCGCTCGTCGCCCTGCTGCACTTCGTCCCCGACGAGGACGGGGCGCACGAGCTGGTGGGCCGGCTGCTCGCCGAACTGCCGTCCGGCAGCTACCTGACGATGACCCATGCCACCGCCGACTTCACCCCGGAGGAGTCGGCGGCGGCCACCGCGCAACTCAAGGCGGCCGGAGTCACCCTGGCGCTGCGCTCCCGGGAGGAGTTCGGCCGCCTCTTCGACGGCCTGGACCTGGTCGACCCCGGTGTCTCGGTGGTCCACCACTGGCGTCCGGAACTGGGCGAGCCGGTGCCGGGGCAGGACGACGGCGTGATTCCGGGCTACGGGGCGGTGGGGCGCAAACCGTAACGGCCTCTTCGGCCCAGGTCAGAGCCACGACCACAGAGCGGCCTAGTCAGAGCCACGACCACAGAGCGGCCTGGGGCAGAGCTACGAGCACAGACCGGCCTGGGGCAGAGACACGACCACAGGCGCCGGGGCGCGTCCACCAGGCGGCTGACGGCCACCACCGGGAACGGAGGCTGCCGCATCCGGCCGGGGCCGAGGCTCAGCCCGTAGCAGGCGCTCCAGCGCCCGGGAACTTCGGCGTTCGCGAGTCTCCGCATTCCGGAGGTCCGGGGGTCCGGGGGTCCGGGGGTCCGGGGGTCGGGTGTTCGCCGTCCCGCAGCCTACGGCGGCCGTCCCGCATCCCGCGCTCTCACCTACACGGTCATCGGCCGGTCGTACGGCGATATCGGCGCCGGCAGCTGCGAACTCCCCGTCAGATATCGGTCTACGGCCGCCGCCACCGCCCGCCCCTCCGCGATCGCCCAGACGATGAGCGACTGCCCGCGCGCCGCGTCCCCGGCGGCGAAGACACCGGGCACGTTCGTGGTGAACTCCGCGTCCCGGGCGATCGTCCCGCGCGGTTCCATCACCAGTCCCAGTTGGTCGATGAGCCCGTCCTCCCGGTCGGGGCCCGAGAAACCGAGCGCGAGCAGCACCATGTCGGCTGGCAGTGTCCGGCCGGTCCCGTGCAGCGGCCGCCGCGCCGCGTCCACCTCCGTCAGGTGCAGTGACCGCACATGCCCGCTCCCGTCGCCGGTGAAGCGGAGCGTCGACGCCGCGAACAACCGCGCGTCCGCATGCGCGTCGGGTGCCGTCTCCAGGTCCCGCGCCTCCTCGTGCGCAGCCGACAGCCGGTAGATCTTCGGATACGTCGGCCACGGCTCGACGTCCTCGTCCCGTTCCGCCCCTGGCTGCGCGTAGATGTCCAGCTGGGTCACCGACGCGGCCCGCTCCCGCACCGCCGTCCCCAGACAGTCCGCCCCCGTGTCACCCCCGCCCACGATCACCACGTGCCTGCCGGCCGCCGACATCGGCGACCGGGCCAGATCCCCCTCGCCCACCCGGTTGGACAGCGGCAGATACTCCATCGCCTGGTGTATCCCGTCCAACTCCCGACCCGGTACCGGAAGTTCCCGCCACGCCGTCGCCCCGGTCGCGATCACCACCGCGTCGTACCGCGTCCGTAGCTCCGCCGCCCCGATGTCCCGCCCCACCGTCACCGATGTGCGGAACTTCGTCCCCTCGGCCCGCATCTGCCCCAGCCGCCGCTCCAGATGGTGTTTCTCCATCTTGAACGAGGGGATGCCGTACCGCATCAGCCCGCCCAGCCGGTCGTCCTTCTCGTACACGGCGACGGTGTGGCCGGCCCGGGTCAGCTGCTGCGCCGCCGCGAGGCCGGTCGGACCGGACCCGATCACCGCCACGGTCCGCCCGGACAGCCGTTCCGGCGGCCGCGGCGAGGCGAACCCCTCTGCCCAGGCCCGGTCGGCGATGGCGCACTCGACGTTCTTGATCGTGACGGCCGGCTGGTTGATGGCGAGCACGCACCCCGCCTCGCACGGCGCCGGGCACAGCCTCCCCGTGAACTCGGGGAAGTTGTTCGTCGCGTGCAGCCGGTCGCCCGCCGCCCGCCAGTCCTCCCGTGACACCAGGTCGTTCCACTCGGGGATCAGGTTGCCCAGCGGACACGCGTCGTGGCAGAACGGCACCCCGCAGTCCATGCAGCGGTCCGCCTGCTTGCTGATGATGGGCAGCAGCGCCCCGGGGACGTACACCTCGTCCCAGTCCCGGACCCGCTCCTCGACCGGCCGCCGCGGCCACTCCTCTCGCGGCGTGGTCATGAAACCCTTGGGATCGGCCATGGTCGACTTCCTCGCGTGCGACTGCCCCAGGCCATGCGTCATCGGGCGGCACTCTTTCGGCCACGATACGTCCGCGCGGTCGTGCCCGCAGAGTGGCTGACAGCGCCATCTGCCGGGGCTTCCCGAGCTGGGAATCAGCGGGAGGCCAGCCGGCGGCCAGTCGGGTGTGGGTTTTCTCCCATGCCTCCCTCAGGACAGGGCCAGTACATAGATGATCGTCGCCGCGGCCGACGCGAGGGTGCGCACATGGTTCCACCGCGTCCACTCGCGCACATACGACGTCCAGTAGGAGGCGGCCTCCCGGGTCCCCGGCTCCAGCGAGGCCAGCGCCTCGTTCCGGGGCACGTTCGCCACCAGGGTCAGCCCGAACGAACCGGACAGATACAGCGCGCTGCCCAGCAGCAGCTCCGTCTTCCCCTCCTCCGGCCACACCACGAACGTCACCACCGCGATCAGCGCGCACAGCACCGCCGACCCGGCGAACACCAGCATGAACGCGGGGGTCACCGCGGCCCGGTTGATCGCGTTCATCGCCGCGACCCCCTGGGCCGGCGGCAGCGCGGCCAGCCCGCGCATCACGAAGGCCGAGAACCCGCAGAACACCCCCGCCACCAGTCCGGTCCCCAGTACTCCCAGCAGGACCAGCACGTAATACGGCCCGTCGATCACAGCCACCACACTCACTCTCGCCCCTCGCCTCGGGCACCGCCGCCATTCAAGTCATTGCCCACGCCCGCCCTGCCCGGCTACCTACCTGCTCACCTCCCGTCCCCGGCCTCTTCCGACCGGCTGTACTGCCCGGCCTCCTGTGTCCGGCCTCTTCCGACCGGCTGTACTGCCCGGCCTCCCGTGCCCGGCCCCCTCCGGCCGGCTGGTCCGCCCGGTGTCAGCCGGTGAGGCGGATCTCCACCCCGGCCTCCCATTCCCGCAGCACCGCCTCCACCGTCCTCGCGATCCGCCGCCGCGCCTCGTACCGCGGCACCCCGCCCATCAGCAGCTGGTCGTACGGCGTGTCCACATGCCGCACCCCCGCCACCACCGCCGAGACCACCGCCCCCTCCGTGAGGGCCCGCCCGGCCCTGGTGCGCCCCACCCGCCCGCTGCCCCGCACCGACGCGTGCGCCGCGATCGCCCGGGCCCGCTCCACCGGGCAGCCCGGGAACAGGCGCAGGATCTCTGCCGCGAAGGCCTCCGTGAATCGCACGTCCTCCACCGCCCGCCGCCTGGCGTCCCGCGCCCGGCGCCGCCGCCGCGCCTCGGCATCGGCCAGACACCGCGCCTCGGCCCGGGCCAGTGCGGCCTCCTCGACGAGGACGCCCTGCCGTTCGTGCCGGCTCTTGCGCCGGTTGAACCGCACCACCACCGCCGACAGCGTGCTCTCCTCCCGCGACCGCCGGGTCAGCGCGGTGTCCCCACGCGGCAGGAACACCAGATGCCCGAGATCGGCGCACTCCAGGCACCGCGGTGCCCCGTCCTCCAGCACCAGCATCGACAACGGCCCCCGCAGGCAGGCCGCACACCGCTTGTGCCGAAGAGGCTGCACCACCAGAAGTCCACCGTGGTGAGGGGGAGTTGCGAGGCGCGTCATATGCGGTTCTTTCCCCTTCCGGGCCAGGGATCTCACGTCCGCACGGCGACGGGCACACGACGTGCGGTTCGGTCAGGAGCCGGAGTACGACCCGGCCCCTCGGCCATTCCCGCGGCTCCGGGCGCCGGGCATCCCGGCGAACCTCACCGGAGTGCCCCGGCCCCGGCCGGGCCGCCGCCCGGGCCGCGCGGCATCATGACCCCGTGCGACTCGAAGCGATCACCTGGGACCGGCTCGCCGAGCGCCTCGCCGAGCGGCTGGCCGAGCTGAAGCCCGCCGACGGGGGTGCCTGGCCGCGTGTCGCTCTCGACGGCGCCCCGGCGGCCCGGCCCGGGGACCTCGCGGAGCGCGTCGCGGAGGCGTTGCGCCTGCGGGGCCGGCCTTCGCTCGTCGTGGGCGCCGAGGGCTTCCTGCGCCCCGCCTCGCTGCGTCTGGAACACGGTCGCCGCGACGCGGAGTCGTACTACGGCGGCTGGTTCGACACCAACGCCCTGTGGCGGGAGGTCTTCGGCCCTCTCGACCCCGGTGGGACCGGACGTGTCCTGCCCGACCTGTGGGACCCGGCCACCGACCGCGCCACCCGCAGCCCCTACGTCCAACTCCCGCCCGGTGGAATCCTGTTGCTGCACGGACCGCTGTTGCTGCGGCACTGGTTCCCTTTTGACCTGACCGTCCACCTCCTGTTGTCTCCCGGCGCCCTGCGCCGCCGTACCCCCGAGTCCGAGCACTGGACCCTCCCCGCCTTCGAGCGCTACGAAGCCGAGACCGACCCCGCCGGCACGGCCGACGTCCTGGTCCGCGCCGACGACCCCCGGCACCCGGCGTGGAACGGCTGAGCGTCCCGCGGCAGGCCCCGTCGCCCCGCTCGCATCGGCTGAGCGTCCCGCGGCAGGCCCCCGTCGCCCACTCGCATCGGCTGATTCGGAGAACCGCTTTTATATGTGCATGCATGTAACTAGTCTGGTCACATGCCGACCTCCTCGAACACCCCCACCACTTTCGACGACTCCGTCCGGGCCCTCCTCGACGGCAGGAACTTCGCCAGTGTCGCCACCCTCGGCCCGGACGGTGCCCCGCAGAACTCGGTGGTCTGGATCAAACGCGAGGGCGACACCGTGCTGTTCTCCTCCACGGACGGTCGCCAGAAGGTGCGCAACCTCCGCCGCGACCCCCGCGTCAGCCTCACCGTCTTCGACCTGGCCGACCCCTACCGCTCGGCCGAGATCCGCGGCACCGCCGAGATCCTCCCCGACGAGGCCAAGCGGCTCCCCCTCGAGCTCTCCCACAAATACCTCGGCATCGACCCGCCCGCGGAGAAGGACGACGAGGTGCGCGTGATCATCAGGGTCGTCCCGCGCCGGGTCATCGCCTTCTCGGCTTGAAGCCGCCCCGGGGGGGCGTGGGGGCCTCGGTCCCTGGTGCTGCCCGTCGTGGGGCTCAGAGCCAGCCGTTGCGCCGGAAGCCCCGGTACAGCACCAGACAGGCCAGGGATATGACGCCGATGACGAGCGGGTAGCCGAACCGCCAGTGCAGCTCCGGCATGTGATCGAAGTTCATGCCGTACACCCCGCACACCATCGTCGGCACGGCGATCACCGCGGCCCACGCCGTGATCTTCCGCATGTCCTCGTTCTGGGCGACCGTCACCTGCGCCAGATGCGCCTGGAGAATGGAGTTGAGCAGTTCGTCGAAGGACGCGATCTGTTCCTTGGCCCGCATCAGGTGGTCGAGCACGTCCCGGAAGTAGGCCTGTATCTCCGGGGCGATCACCCGTATCGGCCGGGTCGTCAGCTCCTCCATGGGCCTGCCCAGCGGCACCACCGCCCGCTTCAGCTCCAGGAGTTCACGCTTCATCTGGTAGATCCGACCCGGGTCGGCCCGCGCGCCGTTCTCCGCGAACACGTCCGCCTCGACCTGGTCGATGTCGGCCTGCACCGCGTCCGTGACGTTCAGATAGTCGTCGACCACATGGTCCGCGATCGCGTGCAGCACCGCCGCGGGGCCCTTGGCGAGCTGGTTCGGCGTCGCCTCCAGTTCCTCGCGCAGCGGCCCCAGCGAGCCGTGCCGGCCGTGCCGCACCGTGATCACGAAGTCCTCGCCGACGAACACCATGATCTCGCCCGTGTTCACGACCTCACTGGTCGCCGTCAGCTTCTCGTGCTCGACGTAGCAGACCGTCTTGAACACCGCGAACAGCGTCTCGCCGTACCGCTCCACCTTGGGGCGCTGATGGGCCTCGACCGCGTCCTCCACGGCCAGCGGGTGCAGATCGAACAGCTCGGCGATGCCCGCGAACTCGCTGTCCGTCGGCTCGTGCAGCCCCAGCCAGACGAACCCCTCGCCCTTCTTGCGCACCCGCTCCACTGCCGAGTAGAGATCACTGCACTCGGGGACCCGCGCCCCGGCCTCGTACGTCACGCAGTTGACCACCGAGGAGCCCAGCGGGGACCGCGCGTGATGGTTGAGGTCGACGCGGGGCCGCCGCCGGGCCAGCCGCGCCACCTTGCGCAGACCGCCGGCCCTGCCCAGCCCCGTGACCTTCCGCAGATTCCCTGCCATCGTCATCCGGATCTCCTTGCCTGGATCCCCTCGCGCAACGCTTCCGCGCCCTGCCGGGCAAGTCTGCCAGCCCGGTGTGAGACACGGGTAAGCCTGTGTGAGCAGCGAGTTCCGGTTGGTTCCCGCCTGTGGACAACCCGGCTGGCCGTGCCCGACAACCCGGTCAGCGGGGATGATCCCTTCATGACACAAGCGGACGGATACCTCCTCGACAACCGCCAGAGCGAGGCCGCGCAGCGCTTCGACGCCTTCGCCGCCCTCTTCGACCCCACCACCTTCCGGCACCTCGAGGCATTGGGTATCGGACCGGGCGGGCGTTGCTGGGAGGTCGGGGCCGGTGGCACCTCGGTGGTGTCCTGGCTGGCCAGGAAGGTCGGACCGACCGGCCAGGTCGTCGCCACCGACATCGACACCTCGCTGCTCGCCACGGCCGCCCACGCACCGGTCGAGGTCCGCACCCACGACGTCGGCACCGAGGAGCCGCCGGGGGAGGGCTTCGACCTGGTGCACGCCCGGCTCGTGCTGGTCCATGTCCCGGACCGGGAACATGCCTTGCGCGGCATGATCAAGGCCCTGCGCCCCGGCGGACGGCTGCTGATCGAGGACGCCGACCCCGCCCTCCAGCCGCTCACCTGCCCCTACGAGTACGGCCCCGAGCAGCGGCTCGCCAACCGCCTGCGCCAAGGCTTTCGCGAACTCCTCGCCGAACGCGGCGCCGACCTGTCGTACGGGCGCAAACTCCCGCGGCTGCTCCGCGAGGCCGGGCTGCACCAGGTGGAGGCCGACGCCTACTTCCCCGTCGCCTCGCCCGCCTGTACCGCCCTGGAGTCCGCGACGGTCCGGCAGATCCGCGGCCGGCTCGTCACCGCGGGTCTGGCCACCGACGAGGAGATCGACCAGCACCTCGCCAACGTGGCGGCGGGCGGCATGGACCTCGCCACGGCCCCGATGATCTCGGCATGGGGCCACAAGGAGTAGGCCCACCGGACAGGGCGCCGGGCCGCCGCTTCCGCCCGTGGTGCCGTGTCAACCGTGGACGGGCGGTCTGGCGCCCACGTGTTCCACCGCCCTCGCGCCCGCCCCGCAGCCCCGTGCCGCCGCTTCCCCGGGATCCGCGCCGGCGAGCAGCGCCGCGAGGAACGCCCCGGTGAAGGCGTCACCGGCGCCCGTGGTGTCCTGCGGCGTCGCCGGTTCGGCCGAGACCCGCGCGAGGACGCCACCCGCCTCGGCGACCAGCGCGCCGTCCGCCCCCGCCTTGGCCACCACCAGCGGCACACGGCGGCTCAACTCGGCCGCCGCGTCGGCCGGATCGGACAGCCCCGTCAACAGACAGGCCTCGTCACGGCTCGGCAGGAGGACGTCCACGCCTTCGACGAGCGCCAGGAAGCGGTCCACGCCCAGCGCCACGAGGAACCCGGCCGACGCCGGATCCAGGCTCACCGGCACGCCACGCGCGCGTGCCGACGCCAGAGCCACCGCCACCAGTGCCCGGCTCGGCTCGGAGAACAGCAGATAACCCGACAGATGCAGCCGGGCGACCCCGTCGAGCAACGCGTCCGACCAGTCGGCGGGCTCCAGCCGCAGCGACGCCCCGCTGTCCGTGAGAAAGGTGCGCTCGGCCGAGTCGCCGTTGTCGACCAGGCAGATGACCGTCCCCGTCGCGACCTCCGGGTCCACCACGAGCCGTGGCCGCACCCCGGCCGCGACCAGCTCCCGCCGGTGCCACTCGGCCGCGTCCGTGCCGACCCGCCCCAGCAGCCGTACGTCCGCGCAGCCCGCACGGGCGGCCCAGCAGGCCACGTTGGCGCCCGCCCCGCCGGGCACGGTCCGGATCACGGCAGCCGTGTCCGTGCCGCCCGCGAGCGGTCCCCGGTGCCGCGCGACGACATCGGTGACGACGTCACCGACGACCAGCAGCGCGCCCTCTCCGGCAGTCGTCACCCCCTGGTCCACGCCGACGCGATCCGCGCCGCCAGCCGTACGTTGCCGCGCACGGCCGCCAGGTTGGCCTCCAGCGAGGCGCCGTCCGTGTGCCGGACCAGATAGTCGAGCAGGAACGGCGTGACCCCCTGACCGGTGATCCCCTCCCCGTCGCACGCCTGCAGCGCGTCGGCGAGCACCCGCGCGTGCAGTGCGGGATCGAGCTGCTCCGCCTCCGGGACCGGATTCGCGACGATCAGTGAGGTGTCCGCCGCGTCGAGCGCGTCCTGCGCCCGCATGACCTCCGCGACCTGCGCCGGAGTCTCCAGCGTCCAGTCGACCGGGTAACCGGAGTCGGAGAGATAGAAGCCGGGGAAGCGGTCCGTGCCGTAACCGGCCACCGCCACACCCAGGGTCTCCAGACGCTGCAGGGTCGCCGGCACGTCCAGGATCGACTTCACGCCCGCACACACCACCGTGATCCGGGTGCGCGCCAGCAGACCCAGATCGGCGGACTCGTCCTGGGTGACCGTCCACTCCCGGTGCACCCCGCCGAGACCGCCCGTCGCGAACACCCGGATGCCGGCCAGCGCCGCCAGCTGCGCCGTCGCCGACACGGTGGTCGCCCCGCTCGCCCCCGCCGCCACGGCGAGCGGCAGGTCGCGGTGGCCCAGCTTGCGGATCCCGTCCTCGTTCGCGACCCGCTCCAACTGGTCCTTGTCCAGGCCGACATGGGGCCGTCCGTCCAGCACCGCGATGGTCGCGGGTACGGCACCCTCGTGCCGTACCGCCTCTTCCAGCTCCAGCGCCACCTGGAGGTTGCGCGGGCGCGGCAGCCCGTGCGCGATGATCGTGGACTCCAGGGCCACCACTGCCCGGCCCGCGCAGAGCGCCTCACGGACCTCTTCCGACACCACCAGCACCACGCGCCTGCCTCCTGTCCGTCGGTCTTCCCTCATCTCTGGCGGGCGGAACATCCGGTTAAACGCCTGCGGCCTGTGCCGGACGCCACCAGCCCGTGCCGCACGACGAAGCACACGGCGCGTCTGGACCATGTCGTCCTCTGAGCAGCCGATCCGGTCGCCGCGGCCCGCTTCTACGAGCGGAAGCTCGGCCCGGAGCCTTTGCGGCTCGCCGAGTTCACCGTGGGAAAGGTGCCCTTCCCCTCCGTACGTGTCAACGAGGAGACGATCCTCGACCTCGCGCCGCACACCCTCGCCGAACGCATACCGGCGCTCCCCGGCTCTGCCGGCCACCCGGTGAACCACATCTGTCTGTGGCTGCCGCCCGACGCGTTCGACGCCCTGCGCTGCCGCCTCGCCGAGCACGCCGTCCCCATGACCGACATCGGCCACGACTCCTTCGGCGCCCGCGGGAAGGCCCCGCGCGACTTCTGCTTCCGCGACCCGGACGGCAACGTCACAGAGGCCCGGCACTACTACTGACCGCCGCTCCCGCCGGGGCGCCTCAGAACAGCGGCTCGGGCAGGACGCCCTCCAGGGCGAGCAGCTTCCGCTTGGTCTCCAGACCGCCGCCGAACCCGCCGATGCCGCCGTCGCTCTCCACCACCCGGTGACACGGCACGACGACCGGCAGCGGATTGGCACCCATCGCCGAGCCCACCGCCTGCGCCCCGCCGGGCTGCCCGACCCGCCCGGCCAGGTCCCCGTATCCGACCACGGTGCCGTAAGGGACGCCGGCGGCCAGTTCACGCAGCACCTGCCGGTTGAAACCGGAGATCAGCGACCAGTCCAGCGGCAGGTCGAAGTTCTGCCGCTCACCCGCGAAGTACGCCCGCAGTTGGCGTATCGCCTCGACCAGCACGGGTGCCGCGGCATCCTCGACGGGCTCGGCGCCCAGCCGGGCCGCCAGCCGCTCCAGAGTCCGCTCCCGCACCGCGTCCGTGGCGTGGAAGACCACGGTGACCAGGCCCTCGCGGGTCGCCGCCAGCAGCAGCGGACCGATGTCGGTGCCCACGACGGCCCACACCACCCGCTGCTCGTACTGCCCTTCGCTGTCCATGCGACCCACCGTACGACCCGCCACTGACAACGCCGGCCCGTCCGGGCTGCTCAGCTCGCGCGCAGCGCGGCCCGCACCACGTCCGGCTTGTTGGTGATGAGCCCGTCGACGCCGTAGCCGACGGCCTTCCAGGTGGTGGCCGCGTCGTCCACCGTCCAGGTGAAGACGCGCAGCGGCGTGCCGTGCGGGCCCTCCAATGAGTGCACGGAGGAGACATAATCGGCGGAGATCGACCCCATCGACGGGTTGATCAGGTCCGTGAAGCGCGCGTACCGCTGCAGGGCCGACACGGGCGGTGTGCCGAGGTAGCCGGTCGTCACGGCGGGCTTGAGACCGTGCACGATGCGCAGACTGTCCGCGCTGAAGCTCTGCACGACGATCCGGCCGAGGTGCGGGCCGTCCAGCCAGCCCTCGTTTCCCAGCAGCTTGACGATCTGCTGCTCGATGCACGGGTACAGCTCCGGGTTCTTGATCTCCAGGAGCAGTTTCTCGTGGTTGTGCTCGATCCTGCGCATGTACTGCGCCAGCGTGGGCACGCGCATGCCTGCGTACGAGGAGGAGAACCAGCTGCCCGCGTCCAGCCGGGCGATCTCGGCGGCGGTGAAGTCCTTCACCTTCCAAGGCGCCCGGCCGGGAAAGACCTGTTCGACGTTCGTGGTGCGCGCAAGGCTGTCGTCGTGGAGAACCACCAGCCGGCCGTCCCTGGTGCGCTGGACGTCGTTCTCGACCCAGGTGAAGCCCAGCGCGGCCGCCTTGTCGACGGCGGCCAGCGTGTTCTCGGGGGCGTAGGCGGAGGCGCCCCGGTGCGCGAGCACCGTGGGCTCGCGCACGTCGCCGGCCCGGGCGGCGGGCACGGGGCTCAGCAGGGCGGCCGTGCCCAGCAGCGCGGTGGTCGTGGCGGCGACGGCACGCGCGTGCATGTGTGCTCCTCACGTCGGACGAATACGGACAGCACAAGACTGACAGCAGGGAGTCAACAGCAGCCGGGTACGGGATGGCCGCAGATTGAATGGAGTCACCCAAGTCCGCTCACTGGTGCCGCACAACTGCGGCAAAGCCGTGTTTCTTTGCCGGAAAATCGTTCGACCATTCCGGTGCGGGTCATACTCTCTGCGTCAACCCTGACCGCTCGGGCGGTCCTGGGACGGGGGCGCATATCAAATATTCCGGGACGCAAAGGGTGAAGGGCAGCCACGTATGCAGGGCACGGTCGACGGATTCAGCTACGGGGTCGTCACCCCGCTGGTGGCCTATGTGATGGCCTGCCTCGGCGGTGCCCTCGGACTGCGCTGTACGACCCGGGCGATGCTGGTGGCCCAGTCCTGGCGGCCCGCCTGGCTCGCCCTGGGGGCGGCAGCGATCGGCTCCGGCATATGGACCATGCACTTCGTCGCCATGATGGGGTTCAGCGTCAGGGAGACGCCTGTCCACTACGACAAGACGATCACCTTTGCGAGCCTCGGCCTCGCCATCGTCATGGTGGGTGTCGGGATCTTCATAGTCGGCTACCGGGGTGCGACCGGAACCGCGCTCTTCACGGGCGGCACGATCACCGGCCTGGGCATCGCCTCGATGCACTACCTCGGCATGGCCGGCCTGCGCCTCAACGGCACCCTGGAGTACAACACGCTCACCGTGGGCGCGTCGGTCGTGATAGGGGTCGTGGCCGCCACCTCGGCCCTCTGGGCGGCCGGGCAGATCCGCGGCTTCCTGTGGAGCGTCGGCGCGAGCCTCGTGATGGGACTCGCCGTCAGCGGCATGCACTACACCGGGATGGCCGCCATGAGCGTCCACCTCCACAACACCGGTGCCACGCCCCCCGGCGACTCGCCCGCCTCCCTGCTCGCCCCCATGCTGATCGGCCCGCTGGCCTTCCTCTGCCTCGCCGCCGTCGTCGTGGTGTTCGACCCCATGATGATCATCGGCAGGCCCGACCGGCTCCGCGTGGAGCACAAGCCGGGCGTCCCGGCCGACGAGGTCACCCACCACCCCAGCCGCCGCCCGCAGCTGCGCATCGGCCGCCAGCAGAGCCACCACAGCTCCCGCACTCCGCAGAATCGCTGATCAGAGCCGGTTGTCAGTGCGGGGTCGTACGGTGGAACCCATGCGGCCCGTTTCCCACATCGAACGCACGGTGGCGCCCTTCGAGGTCGTCAGCCCGTACCAGCCCAGCGGCGACCAGCCGGCGGCCATCGCCGAGCTGGCCAAGCGCGTCGAGGCCGGTGAGAAGGACGTCGTCCTCCTCGGCGCGACCGGCACCGGCAAGTCCGCCACCACCGCGTGGATGATCGAGAAGCTCCAGCGCCCCACCCTGGTGATGGCGCCGAACAAGACGCTGGCCGCCCAGCTGGCCAACGAGTTCCGCGAGCTTCTCCCGAACAACGCGGTCGAGTACTTCGTCTCGTACTACGACTACTACCAGCCCGAGGCGTACGTCCCGCAGTCGGACACCTACATCGAGAAGGACTCCTCGATCAACGAGGAGGTCGAGCGGCTGCGCCACTCCGCCACCAACTCGCTGCTCACCCGCCGGGACGTCATCGTGGTCGCCTCCGTGTCCTGCATCTACGGCCTCGGTACACCGCAGGAGTACGTCGACCGGATGGTCCCGCTGCGGGTCGGGGACGAGATCGACCGCGACCTCCTGCTGCGCCGCTTCGTCGACATCCAGTACACGCGCAACGACATGGCGTTCACCCGCGGCACCTTCCGCGTCCGCGGCGACACCATCGAGATCTTCCCGGTCTACGAGGAGCTCGCCGTCCGCATCGAGATGTTCGGCGACGAGATCGAGGCGCTGTCCACGCTGCACCCGCTCACCGGCGAGATCATCAGCGACGACCAGCAGCTGTACGTCTTCCCGGCCTCCCACTACATCGCCGGTCCCGAGCGCCTGGAGCGGGCCGTCAACGACATCGAGAAGGAGCTGGCGGAGCGCCTCGCGGAGCTGGAGAAGCAGGGCAGGCTCCTGGAGGCCCAGCGGCTGCGCATGCGCACCACGTACGACATCGAGATGCTCCGCCAGATCGGCACCTGCTCCGGCGTGGAGAACTACTCGATGCACTTCGACGGCCGCTCGCCCGGCTCTCCGCCCAACACCCTGCTCGACTACTTCCCGGACGACTTCCTCCTCGTCATCGACGAGTCGCATGTCACCGTGCCGCAGATCGGCGCCATGTACGAGGGCGACGCCTCCCGCAAGCGCACCCTCGTGGACCACGGCTTCCGGCTGCCCTCCGCCCTGGACAACCGCCCCCTGAAGTGGGAGGAGTTCCAGGAGCGCATCGGGCAGGCCGTGTATCTGTCGGCGACCCCGGGCACCTACGAGCTGTCCCGCGGGGACGGCGTCGTCGAGCAGATCATCCGCCCCACCGGCCTCATCGACCCGGAGGTCGTCGTCAAGCCCACCGAGGGCCAGATCGACGACCTGGTGCACGAGATCCGCAAGCGCACCGAGAAGGACGAACGCGTCCTCGTCACCACCCTCACCAAGAAGATGGCCGAGGACCTCACCGACTACTTCCTGGAACTCGGCATCCAGGTGCGCTATCTGCACAGCGACGTCGACACCCTGCGCCGCGTCGAGCTGCTGCGTGAGCTGCGCTCCGGCGAGTACGACGTCCTGGTCGGCATCAACCTGCTGCGTGAGGGCCTCGACCTGCCCGAGGTTTCCCTGGTGGCCATCCTCGACGCCGACAAGGAGGGCTTCCTGCGCTCCGGCACCTCACTGATCCAGACCATCGGCCGCGCGGCGCGCAACGTCTCCGGCCAGGTCCACATGTACGCCGACAAGATCACCCCGGCGATGGAGCGGGCCATCGACGAGACCAACCGCCGCCGGGAGAAGCAGGTCGCCTACAACACGGCCAACGGCATCGACCCGCAGCCGCTGCGCAAGAAGATCAACGACATCGTCGCGCAGATCGCCCGCGAAGAGGTGGACACCGAGCAGCTGCTCGGCTCGGGCTACCGCAAGCAGAAGGACGGCAAGGCGGCCAAGGCCCCCGTTCCGGCCCTGGGCGACAAGGCGGCCAAGGGCGCGAAGGCCGGCAAGACGGCCAAGGGCAAGGCGAAGGAGACGGTGCCGACCGACCGTCCGGCGGCCGAACTCGCCGGGCAGATCGAGGAGATGACGGAACGCATGCGTGCCGCCGCCGCGGATCTGCAGTTCGAGATCGCGGCCCGGCTGCGTGACGAGGTCTCCGAGATGAAGAAGGAACTGCGCCAGATGAGGGAGGCGGGCCTGGCCTGAACCCCGAGCCGCCGCCGGACCCCGGCAGGGGCGCGAAGTGTTGCAACACCGACACAAACCGCGGGCCGGGGTTCGGGACTGTCAGCGGCGCTGCATAGGGTTTTGGACAACCGCGCACTTCGCGGCAACCGGGGACATTCGACGAGGGGACAGCAGCCGTGACCGTCAACATGACCAAGGGTCAGGCCATCAGCCTGGAGAAGAAGGACGGCGGCTCCCTGAGCGCGGTCCGCATGGGTCTTGGTTGGAAGGCGGCACCCCGGCGCGGGCTGTTCGGCTCGCGCACCCGGGAGATCGACCTGGACGCCTCGGCGGTGCTGTTCGCCGACAAGCAGCCCGTCGACGTCGTGTTTTTCCGCCACCTGGTGAGTGACGACGGTTCGGTCCGGCACACGGGCGACAACCTCGTCGGCGGCGCGGGGCAGGGCGGCGACGACGAGGCCATCCTCGTCGACCTCGCGCGTGTCCCGGTCCACATCGACCAGATCGTCTTCACCGTCAACTCCTTCACCGGCCAGACCTTCCAGGAAGTGCAGAACGCCTTCTGCCGCCTGGTCGACGAGACCAACGGCCAGGAACTCGCCCGTTACACGCTCGACGGCGGCGGCGAGTACACCGCCCAGATCATGGCGAAGGTGCACCGCTCCGGTTCGGGCTGGACGCTGACGGCCCTGGGCGTGCCGGCCAAGGGGCGCACCTTCCAGGACCTGGTGCCCACGATCCTGCCGGTCCTCTAGGAGGAGCCCCGCGGCGCACGACGACACGACACACAGGGGGACTTGGGCGATGGCGGCCGAGCTGAAGCGCGGGCAGAACCATCCGCTCCCGCGGAACCGGATCGAGATCCGGATCTCGGCCGATGTGCCGGTCGTGGCCGGGGCCACCCTCGCCGACGACACCGGCCGGGTGCGGGACGCCGACCGGGTGGCCCATCCGGGCGCACCCACCCAGTCCGGGATCGAGGTCTCCCGGCAGGCGGCCGCCGAACACCGGCTCGCCGTCGACCTCGACGCCCTGCCCGAGGGCGTGCACCGGGTCAGCGTCCTGATCGCCCTGCCCGCAACCCTCGGCGGCCCCCTCCGCTTCGGCGCGGTCGCCGCGCCGCGCGCCGCGGTCACCGGCCTCGACGGCACCGAGGTAGCGGGCTACACCCTCGCCGGCCTGGACGCCGAGTCGGCGGTCGTGGCCCTGGAGCTCTACCGCCGCCAGGGCGCCTGGAAGATCCGCGCGGTGGGCCAGGGATACGCGGAGGGCCTCGCCGCGCTCCTGACCGACCAGGGTCTGCCGCAGGCCGCCGAACTCGCCCGCGGGATCGAGGAGGCGGTGGCGCGCGGTGTGGCCCGGTCGGTCCCGGTGCACACGGAGACCGGCCGCTCGCGTCGTACGGCCGCCTCCGTCGCCGGCCCCGATCCGTCCGGCACCAGTGCCGGGTCCCCCTACGACGTTCAGGCGCCCGGCGAAAGCAGCGACCGGCCGATCCCTTCCGGCGGACCTGGGGGACCTGGCGGACTCGGTGGATCTGAGTCGGCACTCGACGACGGCCGGTCCCCGGTCTCTGAAGGACCCGCCGATGCCGCCACGCCCGTCGGCGGCCCCATCGACTACACGCATCCCAGGCGTCGCCAGGCCTCCTCGCCAACGGTGTCGGCAGCGCCCGCCCCGGGGGCACCCGCCCCGGCCGACGGGCCCGTGCCGCTCGTCGCCGGCGATGCGGTCGGCTGGTCCATGGACGAGCGGCTGTACAACCAGGTCTGGGGCATGTTCGAGGACCTTGCCCGCTCCACCGCCGCGTACCGCAGTGCCGTCGACTTCGCCGGGTCCCGTATGGAGAAGGAGCTCGACCAGATCCTCGCCGACCCGCGCAGCCGCCTGGGCTCGACGGGCGAGGCCGCACGCGAGGCGGCTCGCGCCCGGCAGGCTCAGCTGGTCGACCAGGCCCAGGCGGCCCTCGACCGCGACCTCGCCCAGCTCACCGCCGAGTCCGAGGTCGTCGAGCCCGCTCTGCCACCGGCGTACGCACGCTGGGACAACCCCGTCTGGCATGCCTACCGGGTACCGACGGAACCGCCGATGGCCGTGCGACTGGGCGACCTGCACCTTGCGGAGAGCGATCCGCTGCGCGTCCCGATGCTGGTCCGGCTGCCGCTGGAGCGGGGCCTGTGGATCGACAGCGGCCTCACCTCGACTCCCGACGGTGGCTTTCCCGACGCCGATGACCTGCGGCACCTCGCTCTGCATACGGCGGTGGCGCTCGCGGCCCGGCTGCTCGCCGTACACCCGGCCGGGGAGTTCGGCGTACAGATCGTCGATCCGGCCGGTTCCGGCGCCTCCGCGCTCGCCCCGCTGACGGGGACCGGCGTCCTGGCCGGGCCACCCACGACCGGCGCGGCCGGTGTGGCGGAGGTGCTGGGTCGGCTGACCGAGCGCGTCGACCTGGTGCAGATGGCCGTGCGCGGTGGCGCGGCGGACGCCCTGCCGCCCGGTCTGGACGTCTCCCGGCAACTGCTGATCGTCAACGAGTTCCCGCACGGTTTCGACGACCGCGCCGTCACTCAGCTGCGTTATCTCGCGGACGAGGGTCCGGACGTCGGTGTCCATCTCCTGCTGGTCGCCGACCGCGAGGACGCCGCCGCCTACGGACCGTTGCTCGATCCGCTGTGGCGTTCACTGATGCGACTCACGCCGGTACCGGACGATCACCTGGCCGACCCGTGGGTGGGGCATGCCTGGACGTACGAGCCCTGCCTCGTGCCGGCCGGGAGCCAGGTGCTCCAGCAGGTGCTCAACCAGGTCGCGATCGCGCGCACCAAGCGTATGTAAAGCCCTCTGACCAGGTAACTTGGCCTTTATTTTGCCAATCGCTTTACCTTTCCTTGGTGATTGGGGTACTGTTTTCCTCACGGAGGGGAGTACTCCCTATCTGCTGCGGCGTACCCGTCAATACGGATCCGACCGGATCCCGGGGCGTCGGCCCGTCTCGGGTGGAAGAGACCTCCGGCAGCGATGACGCTGACCCTTTGCCATTCACGAACCGGAGGCGCAGTGGATGTATCCGTGACCCTTTGGGTCCTCACCATCTTGGGTCTGGCCGCCCTCATCGCGGTCGACTTCTTCATCGGCCGCAAGCCGCATGACGTATCCGTCAAGGAAGCCGGAATCTGGACCGTCGTCTGGATCGCCCTGGCCGGACTCTTCGGCCTCGGCCTGCTCGTCTTCGGCGGCAGCCAACCCGGCGGCGAGTTCTTCGCGGGCTTCATCACCGAGAAGTCGCTGAGCGTCGACAACCTCTTCGTCTTCGTCCTGATCATGGCGAAGTTCGCCGTGCCCTCGCGGTACCAGCAGCGGGTGCTGCTCGTCGGCGTCCTCATAGCCCTGGTCCTGCGGGCCGTCTTCATCGCCGCGGGTGCCGCGATCCTCGCCAACTTCTCCTGGGTTTTCTACCTCTTCGGCGCCTTCCTGATCTGGACCGCCTGGAAGCTGATCCAGGAGGCCCGGGCTGACGAGGACGAAGAGGAGTTCGAGGAGAACAAGCTGCTCAAGGCCGCGGAACGCAGGTTCGGTGTGGCCGACCGCTACCACGGCACCAAGCTGTGGATCCAGCAGAACGGCAAGCGGGTCATGACCCCGATGCTGGTCGTGATGCTTGCGATCGGTACGACCGACGTCCTGTTCGCGCTGGACTCCATTCCCGCCATCTTCGGCCTGACGCAGGACCCGTACATCGTCTTCACGGCCAACGCCTTCGCGCTGATGGGTCTGCGACAGCTGTACTTCCTCATCGGCGGACTGCTGAAGAAGCTGGTCCACCTCTCGTACGGTCTGTCCATCATCCTCGGCTTCATCGGCGTCAAACTCGTGCTGCACGCTCTGCACGAGTCCGGCGTCCATGTGCCGGAGATCAGCATCCCGGTCTCGCTCGGCGTCATCTGCGCGGTCCTGATCGTCACCACGATCACCAGTCTGCGGGCCTCCAGGAAGCAGGCGGCGGCCGAGGCGGCGCGGAGCCGGAGCGAAGGCGCTCCGAAGGACAGCATCGACGTCTGACCACGTCGGACGTAGGAACAACCACCCCGCGGGGCGGTGCGAAGCGCATTGCCGGCCCACCGCTCCCGGTGCTTCGTTGGGTGGCGGAGCGTCCCCGGTCGGGGGCGCCGCCACCCGGTGGAGGCAACCGTGACATTCGTCCAGATCATCGCCTTCGAGACCGACCGCATCGACGAGATGAGGGCCCTCGCGGACGAGATGGGCAACCAACTCGCCGGCGGTGAGAACAGCCCGACGCGTCGGCTGATCCTCAGGGACCGGAGCCGGCCCGGCCACTACCTGGGCGTGATCGAGTTCAACTCCTACGAGGAGGCCATGCGCAACAGCGACGACCCCGAGACGAGCAAATTCGCCGAGCGGATGGCCGCCCTGTGCACCCGCCCGCCGTCCTTCACCGACTGCGACGTCGTGGACATGACCGACTTCACGTAACCGTTCGAACGACCGCACCCGACCGACTTCGCGTAACCGTTCGACCGACCGCACCCGTACGACCCCGGGGGCCGTGCCGCGTCGACGGCGGGCCCCCGGAGCCCGAAAGGACCGGAATGCGAACCCCGTACGCCTCTGCCAACATCGCTGCATGATCACTCGGCTCAGGTCGCTCTCCACTCGGTGGACGTTCCTCGTGCCGGTGCTCGCGGTCGTCCTGCTCCTGTTCACCTGGGGTCGTGATCTGCCCGGCGCGGTCGTCGCACTGGTGACCGTGGTCCTCGCCGGATCCGTCCTCGCCGCCGTCCACCACGCCGAGGTCGTCGCCCACCGGGTGGGCGAACCCTTCGGGTCCCTGGTCCTCGCCGTCGCCGTCACGATCATCGAGGTCGCCCTGATCGTCACCCTCATGGTCGACGGCGGCGCCAAGAGTTCCACGCTGGCCCGGGACACCGTCTTCGCCGCCGTGATGATCACCTGCAACGGCATCGTCGGCGTCTGTCTTCTCGTCGCCTCCCTGCGCCACGGCACCGCAGTCTTCAACCCCGAGGGCACCGGCGCCGCCCTCGCGACCGTGGCCACCCTGGCCACCCTCAGTCTGGTCCTGCCGACCTTCACCACGAGCAGACCGGGCCCCGAGTTCTCCGGCGTCCAGCTGACCTTCGCGGCCCTTTCCTCACTGATCCTTTACGGCCTGTTCGTCGCCACCCAGACCGTGCGGCACCGCGACTACTTCCTGCCGATCACCCGGCAGGGTGAGGTGATCGACGGTGACGACCACGCCGAGGTGCCCTCCGCGCGCACCGCCTGGATCAGCCTCGGCCTGCTGGGCCTCGCCCTTGTCGGCGTCGTCGGACTGGCCAAGGGCGTGTCGCCGACGATCGAGTCCGGCGTGCAGGCGGCCGGACTGCACCAAGCCGTCGTCGGTGTGATCATCGCCCTGCTGGTGCTGCTCCCCGAGACCATCGCAGCCCTGCGCTCCGCCCGCCGCGACCGTGTGCAGACCAGCCTCAACCTGGCGCTCGGCTCGGCCATGGCCAGCATCGGGCTGACCATCCCCGCCGTTGCCCTGGCATCCATCTGGCTCTCCGGCCCCCTGGTACTCGGCCTCGGCGCCACCCACATGCTGCTGCTCGCGCTCACCGTGGTGGTCAGCTCCCTCACGGTCGTGCCGGGCCGGGCCACACCGCTCCAGGGCGGCGTCCACCTGGTGCTCTTCGCCGCCTATCTGGAACTGGCGATCAACCCCTAGCGCGAACTCACCCGGTGACCGGCTCGGCCGCCGCCACCGGCACCGGGCGCGTCTCCGGCAGCAGCGCGAAGCAGCCGAGGCTCAGCAGCGCGATCGCCGTCAGATACGTCCCCACAGCCCACGGCACCCGTCCGCTGTGCTCCGCCAGCGCCGTCGCGACGATCGGGGTGAGCGCGCCTCCGAGGACCCCGCCGAGGTTGTAGCCGACGGCGGCGCCGGTGCAGCGCACCCGGGGCTCGTACAGCTCCGGCAGATAGGCGGCGACGACGGAGAACATGGCGATGAAGGAGACCAGCGCGCCCGTGAACCCGAGGAACATCAACAGGGGCTCACCGGTCGCCAGCAACGCGACCATCGGGAACATCCACAGCGCCGAGGCCGTGCACCCCGCAAGACACAGCGGCCGTCGCCCGTAGCGGTCGCCGAGCAGGGCCATCACCGGTGTGAGCGAGCCCTTCACCACCACGGCGGCCATGATGCAGACGAGCATCACGGTCCGGCTGACCCCGAGCCGGTCCGTCCCGTACGCCAGCGACCAGGTGGTCACCGCGTAGAACACCGCGTACCCGACCGCGAGCGCCCCCGCCGTCAGCAGCACCAGCCGCCAGTGATGCCGTACGACCTCGGCGATCGGCACGCGCGCATGGTCGTCGAGTTCCAGGAACCGGGGGCTCTCGGCGAGCGACGAACGCAGCCACAGCCCGCTCAGCGCCAGCGCTCCCGCCGCCCAGAACGGCACCCGCCACCCCCACTGCGCGAACTGCGCTTCGGACAGCGACGCGGACAGGGCCAGCATCACGCCGTTGGCGAGCAGAAAGCCGACGGCCGGCCCGATCTGCGGAAAGCTCGACCACAGGGCGCGCCGCCCGGGGGGCGCGTGTTCCGCGGTCAGCAGCACCGCCCCGCCCCACTCCCCGCCGAGCCCCAGCCCCTGCAGAAAGCGCAGCACGAGCAGCAGCACGGGCGCGGCCACGCCGATCGTGCCGTACGTCGGCAGACAGCCGACCGCGACCGTCGAGGCGCCGGTCAGCAGCAGTGACGCGACCAGCACCGGACGCCGGCCACGCCGGTCCCCGATGTGCCCGAACAGCACCGAGCCCAGCGGGCGGGCCACGAACCCCACACCGAACGTCCCGAACGCCGCCAGCGTGCCCGCGAGCGGTGAGAACGTCGGGAAGAACAGCGGTCCCAGGACGAGCGCCGCGGCCGTGCCGTAGACGAAGAAGTCGTAGAACTCGATGGCGGTTCCGGCGAGCGAGGCGGCCGCCAGCCTCAGCATCGAGGGAACCCTTACGGTGCGTACATCGTGCATGTCGCGTCAACTACCCACGGTGACCGTCCGTCACGGGGGCGCACGGCGCCCTTCACGGGCGCCTCGGCGCACCGTGATAAACCGGTCTGAGCCGCGGTCCACCCAGGGCCGCTCATCGTCCGAACGGACCGGAGGAAGCGTGCCCCGCACCCTGGCCAACGCCCCGATCATGATTCTCAACGGGCCCAACCTGAACCTGCTCGGCCAGCGCCAGCCCGAGATCTACGGCTCCGACACGCTCGCCGACGTCGAGGCCCTCTGCGTCAAGGCGGCGGCCGCGCACGGCGGCACCGTGGACTTCCGGCAGTCCAACCACGAGGGCGAACTGGTCGACTGGATCCACGAGGCGCGCCTCGGCCACTGCGGGATCGTCATCAACCCGGGCGCCTACTCGCACACCTCGGTCGCCATCCTGGATGCCCTCAACACCTGCGACGGGATGCCTGTGTTGGAGGTCCACATCTCCAACATCCACAAGCGCGAGTCCTTCCGGCACCACTCCTACGTCTCCCTGCGTGCCGACGGGGTGATCGCCGGGTGCGGTGTGCAGGGCTATGTGTTCGGCGTGGAGCGGGTGGCGGCGCTGGCCGGCGCCGCCACGGCAGACGCCTGACGCCTCAGAGCCGTCCGGCCTCCACGATCCGCCGCAGGAAGCGCCGGGTGCGCTCCTGCTGCGGATCGCCGAACACCTGCTCGGCGGTGCCGTGTTCGAGTACGACGCCGCCGTCGAGGAAGCAGACCTGGTCGGCGACGTCCCGGGCGAAGCCCATCTCGTGCGTCGCCAGCACCATGGTCATGCCCTCGTCCTTCAGACCGCGGACCACGGTGAGCACCTCGCCGACCAGCTCCGGGTCGAGGGCGGCGGTGATCTCGTCGAACAGCAGCAGCCGGGGCCGTACCGCAAGGGCGCGCACGATCGCCACCCGCTGCTGCTGACCGCCGCTCAACCGGTCCGGGTAGGCGTCCGTCTTGTCACCCAGCCCGAGGCGCTCCAGGAGCTCCCGGGCCCGTTCCTCGGCCTCCGCGCGGGAGACGCCGTGCACCCGGCGCGGTGCCAGGGTGATGTTGTCCAGCACGGTCATGTGCGGGAAGAGGTTGTACGCCTGGAAGACCACGCCGATACGGCGGCGTACCGCGTCCTGGTCCGCGCGCGGGGCGGTGATCTCCTCGCCGTCCAGCCAGATCGCGCCGTCGTCGATCTCCTCGAGGAGGTTGGCACAGCGCAGCAGCGTCGACTTGCCGGAGCCGGACGCGCCGATCAGCGCCGTCACCGTGTGCGGGGCGACCGCCAGGTCCACGTCCCGCAGCACCACCGAGCGGCCGAAGGTCTTGCGAACGGACTCCATGCGCAGGACAGGTGCGTCGGTCATATGGATCCTCCCTGGGCCCGCTGCCGGTCCATCCGTGCCGTCACCCAGTCCGTGAATCGGGTCATCGGGATGGTCAGCGCCACGAAGACCAGCCCGGCGACGATGTACGGCGTGTAATTGAGGCTCCGGCCCACGATGATGTCGGCCGCCCGTACGGCGTCGATCGCACCACCGATCGACACGAGACCGGTGTCCTTCTGGAGCGACACCAGGTCGTTCAGCAGCGGCGGCACCTGACGTCGTACAGCCTGCGGCAGGATCACATGGCGCAGGGCCTGCCGGTTGGTGAGGCCGAGCGAGCGGGCCGCCGCGCGCTGCGAGGGGTGGACCGACTCGATGCCGGCGCGGAACACCTCGGCCACGTACGCGGAGTACGTCAGCGTCAGCGCGGTACCGCCCAGCAGCACCGGATCGACCGTCACACCCTGCAGCCGCAGCGCCGGGACGCCCAGCACCACGATCATCAGGTTGATGATCAGCGGCAGCCCGCGGAAGAAGTCGGTGTACGCCGCCGCGAGCGCCCGCAACGGGAAGAACACCGGCCCGCGCAGCGTGCGCGCGATGGCGATCAGCATGCCGAGGACCAGCACGGCGACACCGCAGACGACCAGCAGCCGGACGTTCAGCCACAGACCTTCAAGGACCTTCGGCAACGCCTCGCGCGCGTACTGCCCGTTGAAGAACGTCTCCTTGGTGCGCGGCCAGCCGGGCGCGTTCACTACGACCAGGTAGAGCACGACCGCCGTGACCAGCGTCGAGAGCGCGGCGATCGCGGTGGCGCGGCGGGCGCGGGCACGCCTGTAGCGTTCCCGCTCCAGCCGCCGTTCGGACGGGGTGTAGCCGTCGTCCCCGTGCGCGGACATGCCACTCGTGCCGTCCACACCCTCCCCCCGGCCGGACCCGTCCTTGGTGACGGTCACTTGAGCACCGGGGCGTCGACGGCGTCGGACAGCCACTGCTGCTCGATCTTCGCCAGTGTGCCGTCCTTGCGCAGCGCGTCGACGGCGGTCGTGACGCACGAGGTGAGCGCGCTGCCCTTGTCGAGGACCAGGCCGAACTGCTCGGGCGTGCCGCCCTGGTTCTGGAACTGGCCGACGATCTTCGCGTTCGTCACCTCGGCCGAGGTGATGTAGAAGGCGGTCGGCAGGTCGACCACGATCGCGTCCACCTGGCCGTTCTTCAGCGCCGACTTGGCCTGGTCGTTCTTGGCGTACACGGCGGGCTGCTGCGACGGCTTCACCACATCGGTGATGTAGTCGAGGCTGGTCGTGCCGACCTGGGCGCCCAGCTTGAGGCCCTTGAGATCCGCGATACCGGTCGCCTTCGCGGCCTTGCTGCCCTTGAGCGCGATGACCGCCTGGCGCACGTCGTAGTAACCCGACGAGAAGTCCACGGCCTTCTTGCGCTCGGCGCTGATGGACACCTGGTTGATGTCGAAGTCGAAGGTCTTCACACCAGGCGCGAACGCCTTGTTGAACGGCACGCTCTGCCAGACGACCGCGCTCTTGTCGTACCCCAGTTGCTTCGCCACGGCGTACGCGACCGCGGACTCGAAGCCCTCGCCATTGGCCGGCTTGTCGTCCTTGAACCACGGCTCGTACGCCGGCTCGTCCGTCGCGATCGTGAGCTTGCCAGACGTCTGGGTGGCCAACTTGCCCTTGGCGCACGTGGTTCCGGCCGAGGAGGAAGACCCGCCGGAAGCCTTCTCCTCCGGCTGCGGAGCACAGCCGACAGCGGTGGCGAGCAGGGCTATGGTGGCGGCGGCGACAGCGCGGCGCAGTGCGCTCGGGGCAGGGTGCATGGCGGGAGAGTGACAGCGAACGCCGCGTATGTCCAGGTCAAGGGGTTATCTGTCCGCATAGTGGGAACCGGTGTTGCGGTCTTGTGAACGTTGCCCGTCGCGGGTTGCGAGGCGACCACGCCGGGGCCGCCGGTCGAGGGCGGGGAATGGTGACCGGCGGCCCGTACCGCGCAGGAGCCGTCATCCTGTGCGGGGCTGACACCAGTTGACCGCGCAACGACGCGCGCGGGGAGCGTGCGCTGGACCCCGGCGCGTGCGAACTGTTCACACGGGGCGCGCGACGAGTCCGCGCGGGGCGTGCGAGGTCGTGCGCGCCGGGTGCGGGTGAAGGGGCGTGCGCCGGGCGCGAGTTGAGAACCACACGCCGGGCGCGCGCTGCTCGCACGCACGCCCCGCGCGGACGGCTCACGCGCGCGGCCCACGCGGATGGGTAACGCCCACAGCTCACGCCCATGGCGGGCGTGCCCCCGCGCTCACCACCCGCGCGCGTGCCACTCCGGCAGGTGCGGGCGCTCCGTGCCCAGGGTGGTGTCGTTGCCGTGCCCCGGGTACACCCAGGTCTCGTCCGGCAGCACGTCGAAGATCTTCGTCTCGACGTCGTGGATCAGGCTGGCGAAGGCCTTCGCGTTCTTGCGCGTGTTGCCGACCCCGCCGGGGAAGAGGCAGTCCCCGGTGAAGACGTGCGGGTGGCCGTGCGGGTCGTCGTAGACCAGGGCGATGGAACCGGGGGTGTGACCGACGAGGTGGCGGGCGGTCAGTTCGACCTGGCCGACCCGGATGACGTCGCCGTCGTCGACGGCGACGTCGGTGGTGACCGGGATGCCGGGAGCGTCCTCGCGCCCCGCGTACGTCCGTGCGCCGGTGGCGGCGACCACCTCGGCCAGTGCCTGCCAGTGGTCGCCGTGCTGGTGCGTGGTGACGACGGACGCGATGCCGTCGTCACCGATCATGCCCAGGAGCGTCTCGGCGTCATTGGCCGCGTCGATCAGCAGTTGCTCGTCCGTGGCGCGGCAGCGCAGCAGATAGGCGTTGTTGTCCATGGGTCCGACCGCGATCTTGGTGATCATCAGGTCCTTGAGCTCGTGCACGTCCGCCGGTCCGCCGACCGTCACCTCTCCGCTGTACGTCATGGCGGTCAGCCTATAGCGGGGAGTGGCCCACCAGGTGCCGTGCGCTACAGCGGCGGAAGCGCGGGCAGGGTGCCGCCCCGCACCGTCAGGGCCGAACCGTCACGGCGGCCGGCGAGCCAGCCGAGCAGCTCCGCGGCGCTTCCCTCGACGCCGACCGGGCCTCCGGGGGCGCCACCGCCCGTCGTCCAGACGCGGCCGCCGTCGGCGCGCAGCCCGGTCGAGGGCACGTCCTGGTGGCCGCCGAAGCGTTCCGCCAGGAAGTCGATCTCCCGTTCCGTGAACTCCGCCGGGAGGTCCTCCAGCTCGTAGCCGATCCCGAGGTCGACATGGTGCAGCTCGACCTCGGCCCAGCGCCGGAACGGCACCCGTGCCGCCGCGTCGGTGACCCCGTTGCGGAGCTCCACCGTGCGCGTCCAGTCCGCTGGCTCTGCCCCGCGGACCCGGAACCGGGCGTCGCTTTCGCGCAGATCGGCGAGGTGGGCGTCGAGCGGGCGCGGGGCGTCCCGCTCGATGTCGGCGTCCCGGGCGCCGCCGGAGACGTACATGGGACGCCCGTCGAGGACGTTCGTGAGCGCGTCCGCGTTGCGGGCGAGGTGGGCCAGGACGTGACCGACCGTCCAACCGGGCAGCCGTGACGGTCGCGCCACGGACGCGTTGTCCAGTTTGGCGACTGCGGTGAGGATCCGGTCCGTCGCTTCCTGTACAGACGCCAGGTCATGAGCGTGATCAATCATGGGGCTGACAGTAGCCCCGCCACACCTTCGGGTGAAGGTTTCGCACCAGGTCCGTAAATCGAATGCGCGTGCTATATCGTCGGTGACGGCGTCGGGCATGCTGGATGGTCCGGGATTGTTTACGCATCCAGGAATCCAACCGGCGTTGTCAGTGGCTCCCCCTAGTCTGAAGAAGCACGGGGCCCTGCCCCTGTCACTTCTCTCAAGAAAGGTGCGGACCGGCTGTGGCCGACCGTCTCATCGTCCGTGGCGCGCGCGAGCACAATCTGAAGAATGTCTCGCTCGACCTGCCTCGTGACTCGCTCATCGTCTTCACGGGGCTGTCCGGGTCGGGCAAGTCCTCCCTGGCCTTCGACACGATCTTCGCCGAGGGCCAGCGGCGCTACGTGGAGTCGCTCTCCTCGTACGCGCGCCAGTTCCTCGGGCAGATGGACAAGCCGGACGTGGACTTCATCGAGGGCCTGTCCCCGGCGGTGTCCATCGACCAGAAGTCGACCTCGCGCAACCCGCGCTCGACGGTCGGCACCATCACCGAGGTCTACGACTACCTGCGTCTGCTCTTCGCGCGCATCGGCAAGCCGCACTGCCCCGAGTGCGGCCGCCCGATCTCCCGCCAGTCGCCGCAGGCCATCGTCGACAGGGTGCTGGAGCTGCCCGAGGGGAGCCGCTTCCAGGTGCTCTCGCCGCTGGTGCGCGAGCGCAAGGGCGAGTTCGTCGACCTCTTCGCCGACCTCCAGACCAAGGGCTACTCCCGCGCGCGCGTGGACGGCGAGACCATTCAGCTCTCCGAGCCTCCGACGCTGAAGAAGCAGGAGAAGCACACCATCGAGGTGGTCGTCGACCGTCTCACGGTGAAGGACACCGCCAAGCGCCGCCTCACGGACTCCGTGGAGACCGCGCTGGGCCTGTCAGGCGGCATGGTCGTGCTCGACTTCGTCGACCTCCCCGAGGACGACCCCGAGCGCGAGCGCATGTACTCGGAGCACCTGTACTGCCCGTACGACGACCTGTCCTTCGAGGAGCTGGAGCCCCGTTCCTTCTCCTTCAACTCGCCCTTCGGCGCCTGCCCCGAGTGCACCGGCATCGGCACGCGCATGGAGGTCGACCCGGAGCTGATCGTCCCCGACGAGGACAAGTCCCTCGACGAGGGCGCCATCCACCCCTGGTCGCACGGGCACACCAAGGACTACTTCGGCCGCCTGATCGGCGCCCTCGCGGACGCGCTGGGGTTCCGCACCGACATCCCCTTCGCCGGCCTGCCGCAGCGCGCCAGGAAGGCCCTGCTCTACGGCCACAAGACACAGATCGAGGTCCGCTACCGCAACCGGTACGGACGCGAGCGCGTGTACACCACGCCCTTCGAGGGGGCGGTGCCCTTCGTCAAGCGCCGGCACAGTGAGGCCGAGAGCGACGCCAGCCGGGAGCGCTTCGAGGGCTACATGCGCGAGGTGCCCTGCCCGACCTGTCAGGGCACGCGCCTGAAGCCGATCGTCCTCGCCGTCACGATCATGGACAAGTCGATCGCCGAGGTCGCGGCGATGTCCATCAGCGACTGCGCGGAGTTCCTGGGCGAGCTCAAGCTCAACGCGCGCGACAAGAAGATCGCCGAGCGCGTCCTGAAGGAGGTCAACGAGCGGCTGCGGTTCCTGGTCGACGTCGGCCTGGACTACCTCTCGCTGAACCGCGCGGCCGGCACACTCTCCGGCGGCGAGGCGCAGCGGATCCGCCTGGCCACCCAGATCGGCTCCGGTCTCGTCGGTGTCCTGTACGTCCTCGACGAGCCGTCGATCGGCCTGCACCAGCGCGACAACCACCGGCTCATCGAGACCCTGGTCCGGCTTCGCGACATGGGCAACACGCTCATCGTGGTCGAGCACGACGAGGACACCATCAAGGTCGCCGACTGGGTTGTGGACATCGGCCCCGGCGCCGGCGAGCACGGCGGCAAGGTCGTGCACAGCGGTTCCCTCAAGGAGCTGCTGGTCAACGAGGAGTCGCAGACCGGCCAGTACCTGTCCGGCAGGAAGGCGATCCCGCTGCCGGACATCCGCCGGCCGCAGGACCCGTCCCGTCGGCTCACAGTGCACGGCGCCCGCGAGAACAACCTCCAGGACATCGACGTGTCCTTCCCGCTGGGCGTGTTCACGGCCGTCACGGGCGTGTCCGGCTCCGGCAAGTCGACGCTGGTCAACGACATCCTTTACACGCACCTGGCGCGTGAGCTGAACGGTGCGCGGAACGTCCCCGGCAGGCACACGCGGGTGGACGGCGACGACCTCGTCGACAAGGTCGTGCACGTCGACCAGTCGCCCATCGGTCGCACCCCGCGATCGAACCCGGCGACGTACACCGGTGTCTTCGACCACGTCCGCAAGCTGTTCGCCGAGACCACCGAGGCGAAGGTCCGCGGCTACCTGCCGGGCCGCTTCTCCTTCAACGTCAAGGGCGGCCGCTGCGAGAACTGCGCGGGCGACGGCACCATCAAGATCGAGATGAACTTCCTCCCGGACGTCTACGTCCCGTGCGAGGTCTGCCACGGAGCCCGGTACAACCGGGAGACGCTGGAGGTCCACTACAAGGGCAAGTCCATCTCCGAGGTCCTGAACATGCCCATCGAAGAAGCCATGCACTTCTTCGAGGCCGTCCCGGCGATCAACCGCCACCTCACGACGCTGAACGACGTCGGTCTCGGCTACGTCCGTCTCGGCCAGTCGGCGACCACCCTGTCCGGCGGTGAGGCGCAGCGCGTGAAGCTCGCCAGCGAGCTGCAGAAGCGCTCCACCGGGCGTACGGTCTACGTCCTGGACGAGCCGACCACGGGTCTGCACTTCGAGGACATCAGCAAACTGCTGAAGGTCCTCGCCGGTCTCGTCGACAAGGGCAACACGGTCATCGTCATCGAGCACAACCTCGATGTGATCAAGACCGCGGACTGGGTCGTCGACATGGGTCCGGAAGGCGGTGCCGGCGGCGGACTCGTCGTCGCGGAGGGCACGCCCGAGGAGGTCGCCGCCGTCCCGGCCAGCCACACCGGCAAGTTCCTGCGCGAGGTCCTCGGCGCCGACCGCATCAGCGACGCCAGCTCGGTGAAGGCCCCGCGCAAGCCGGCGGCGAAGAAGACGGTCGCGGCCAAGTCGGTGGCGAAGAAGACGGCGACCGCCAGGACCGCCGACAGCACGGCCACGAAGAAGGCGGCCGGGGCCACGAGGAAGACGGCGCCCGCGAAGAAGACGACCCGGGCCCGCAAAGCCTGAGGTCCCCGGGCGACCGGCTCGGACAAATCCAGAAAAGTGCGGCGTCCCGCGGGAACTCCCCGTGGGGCGCCGCTCGTTCCCTCATCAGCCGCCCGATCCTCGCGGCGGCGACGAACCTTGACTCATCAACAGCGGAATCAGCGCGATGTCAGCGGGACCGTTGAAGAGGCGACGGGGAGCCGGACGGCCCCTACAGGTCCCCTAGTTCGGAGGCGTACGGCGGCTCCGCACCCGCCCGGGAGCAGGTGATCGCGGCCGCCCGCGCCGCGAATCGCAGCAGCCTGGTCCAGCCGTCGGCGCCCAGTCCCGCAAGCGCCTCGGCGGACAGGGCGTCCTGGGCGGCGAGTCCATGCAGCAGAGCCGCGTTCACGGTGTCCCCGGCGCCGATCGTGTCCACGACGGCGACCTCCTCACCGGGCATGGCGTACACGGTGCCATCGGGGGTGAAGGCGCTGAGACCGTCACCGCCGTGGGTGATCACCACAGCGGAGGGGCCCGACGCCAGCCACTCGCGCGGGGTACCGCCCAGCCACAGCGCATCCTCCTCCGAGAGCTTGAGGAGAGTCACCGAGGGCAGCCAGCTCTTGAAACGCGCCCGGTAGGCGTCCGGATCCGTGATCAGACCTGCCCGGATGTTCGGGTCGAGGGCGGTGAACAGACCCTGCCCGGCCGCACTGCGCATCAGCTCCTCGTAGGCGCTCGCCCCAGGTTCCAGGACGAGCGAGAGCGTGCCGAAGGAGACGGCACGGGTCGTGGCGGGCAGGCCGGTTGGTGCGGTGAACAGACGGTCGGCGGTGCCGTCGACATAGAAGGAGTAGGAGGCGGAGCCCCTCGCGTCGATCGTGGCCGCCGCGAGAGTGGTCGGCTCCGTGCCGCGCTCCACGAGGGAGACATCGACTCCCGCGCGCCTTAGCCCGTCCAGCAGGGCCTCGCCGAAGGCGTCGTGCGAGGTGCGGGAGCAGAAGGCGGTGGGGGAGCCGAGGCGGCCGAGGGCCACGGCCGTGTTGTACGGGCCGCCGCCGAGGGCCGGCTGCAGGGTCGCGAGGGCGCCCGCGCCCTGCGGTACCAGGTCGATCAGTGCCTCACCGGCGACGACGATCACGAGACGGTTCCTTCCTCGGGGTACTCGGAATGCCGGCGGTGCTCTGCCTGCCCGGACTGCTGGACCAGCCGGGAGCGTGCGGACCGCTGACGCGATCCCGCCGACGAGGCTGACGAGGCCGACCGGGTCCGGGCGGTCGCGGTCGCCCCGCCCTCCTCCTGACAGCCGCACGACGTCCGGTGCACGAAGGTGCACGGAAGCCGTACGGTCCTGGCGGTCCGGTCGGGTGCGGCCAGCCGTTCGAGAAGCACGCGGACCGCCTCGGCGCCGATCTCCCTGCTGGGCTGGGCGACGGCGGTGAGACGAGGCGAGAACAGATCGGCCCAGGCGAAGTCGTCGAAGCAGCACAGGGCGATGTCCTCCGGCACGGAGAGGCCGTGTGCCCGCAGCGCGCGCAGGGCGCCGATGGTCATCGCGTTGTTGGCGGTGACGAGCGCCGTGGGCGGCGCGGTGAGAGCCATCAGGGCGGCGGTGGCCGGCTCGGCTCCGGCGGACTCGGAGTTACCGGAGACGACCAGACCGTCGTCGAAGGGCAGCCCGGCGGTGGCGAGCCCCTGCCGGTAGCCGGCGATCCGTTCACCGGTGGTGCTGAGCCCCGGCAGCCCCGCGACGAGGCCGATCCGCCGGTGCCCGAGACCGGCCAGATGGGTGACGAGCCGGGCCGTGGGCTCGGTGTTCTCGGCGCAGACCTGGTCGAAGCGCGGGGCGCTGTCCGCGTGGCCGTCGATCACCCGGTCGAGGAGGACGGCCGGTACGGCGTGCCGGTCGAGGTAGGTGAGGAGCGCGCGCGGGTCGGCGGAGGGGGCGACGATCATGCCGTCGACGCGGCGCTCGTGCAGAAGCTGGACGACCTTGCGTTCGTGGTCGGGGTCGTCGTGCGGATCGGCGATGAGCAGGCTGTAGCCGTGCTCCAGGGCGGCGGCCTCGACGCCCTGAAGGATCTCCGTGAAGTACGGGTTGCTGATCGCCGACACCGCGAGCCCGATGGAGCGGGTGCGGGAAGTCACCAGGGAGCGGGCGAGGGTGTTGGGTGTGTAGTCCAGTTCCTCGATGGCGTCGAGCACCGCCTGACGGGTGTGGGGCAGCACCGGACGCGTCTCGTTCAGTACATGGGAGACGGTCGCCACGGAGACCCCGGCACGCCGGGCGACGTCGGCCATGGTGGGCATGGGGCTCCCCTCCTTCGTTTGCCGATCTTGGGCCAGGCCCTGCGGTTCCCTCCCGGGGCGCGGTAGGTCTCGGCCGGGAAGTTACCCCATCCGGAACTCTCGCGTAAACGCTTACGCAAGCGTTTACGTCCGATCGGGCCCCCCAGGGCATGATCACGCCTTCTCCGTCGCCCGGACCGTCGCCGCCGTCGGGTGAGCCGCCCAAGCCCCCCACCCCCCACCGGCCTGCACCTCCGGCCCCGGGTGTCCCCAACCTCGCTCGCACCTCGCACACAACCCGACCCACCCCGAAAGCGGGACGATCTGCCCGGGTATCGTCGCTCTGCTCTGCTCTGATCTGCTCTGCTCTGATCTGCTCTGCCCTGCCGCGGCCGACTACCGCCACCGCTGCAATCGATCCACCCCACCCCCAACCCCGCTGGAGCCCCCGATGCCCGCCGCCCGATCCTCCGCCAGCCGTCGTGCCGTCCTGCGGGGAGCGGCGGTCACACCGGTCGCCGGGCTCGGGCTGGCCGCCTGCTCGGCTCCCGGCGGCGGAGCCTCGGCGGACGCGACGCCGACCGCCCCGGTCGACCTCGGGGCCGAGAGCGAGGTCACCAAGGGCGGCGCGAAGCTGTACCGGGAGCACAACGTCGTCGTCAGCCGGTCCACCGACGGTGCCCTGAAGGCTTACAGCACGATCTGCACGCACGCGGGCTGCCCGATCAACAAACTCCAGGGCACGACGCTGGTCTGCCCCTGCCATGGCAGCGAGTTCGACGCGGTCACCGGAAAGGTGGTGCGGTCGCCGGCCACCGAGCCCTTGAACGAACTGCCGGTCAAGACCGCGAACGGCCGGATCGTGGCAGGCCCGGGCGCCTGATTCGGGGGAGCCGGTTCAGCGCCGGGTCATTCCCAGTCCCAGCCGATCCCGAGGAGACCCGGCCGCACTCGGGGCTCGACCAGGTGGACGGAGCGGTGCAGCCCGCTCAGCGGGAGGGCCTGCCGGCCACTGCGCGGCGCCGCCGCGGAGTGCTGGGTGAACCGGTGGCAGTGCGTCGGCAGTGCGTCCGCGGTGAAACGGACCTGGAGGGTGTACTGGCCGCCGGGAAAGCCGAAGTCGCGGACGTACTCGCGGGAGACACCTGCCGTACCGTCCTCCACGACGTAACGGAAGAGAAAGGTGTCGCCGGAGCGCAGGCGGGTGCCGAAGAGGAGTTCGGCGACGAGCAGGCCGGTCTCCGGGTCCGAACGGACGCGTCCGGTGCGGCAGTTCTCCAGGGCGCGCACGGTCATGTGCTGCGGGGCGCAGCCGGGGTCGCCGTGGTGGACGGCCACGAAGCGGTCGACGCCGTCCCGGTGGGCGCGCACGATGTGCTGCGACTCACGGGCGGCCAGCTCTCGGTGGGCACCGATCCGCACGCGCTCGTGGTGCCCCAGGGTGTGCAGACCGCCGTCGAGGGACCAGCCGAGGTCGGACTGCAGCCGGTCCAGGACGTCGGAGGCCTCGATCAGGGAGCGGTAGGAGCGGGCGGCGGGGCGGCGTACAGCGGGGCCCTGATCGGCATCGGCGAGCAGCCGGATCAGAGACTCGTCCGGGAGCTGGAGTATCTCCTCCAGTGCCCGGACGGCCCGCAGTGACTCCGGGCGCTGCGGGCGACGAGCTCCCTGCTGCCAGTAGCTCAGGCTGGTGACGCCCACTTTGACCCCGTAGCGCGAGAGATGGTGCTGCACGCGCTGGAGCGGCAGCCCGCGGGCGGCGATCGCGGCGCGCAGGGCCACATGGAAGGGGCCGCCGCGCAGGGCTGAGTCCAGTTCCGCGGTGGCGACGTCCGCGTGCTGTGTGCCGTGCCGCATGCAGGAGGGCCTTTCTCTTGGGGTTCACCACGGCTGGTCAGGCCGTTGGCGGGGGTCCGGGGCCACCCCGTCGGCGTCGGGGCGGCCGCACCTGGGTACGCCGCGTCCGCAGGCCGCTGCTCAGGGCCCCGAGTTCCCCCGCATTGAAGCGTGTTGACCAATCCCCGACAACACCTTCGGCCGGCCGAGGGCGCCCACCTGGCCGAGGCGTGCCCCCGGCGCCGGAAGAATCGCGCGAGCGAGAGGGCGCTGTGGCTGCCCGGGGGAGCGAAGCGCGCTCGCACGCAGGGCGCCGATTTGGGGAGGAAGCCGCGCAAGGTCCGTCGGGATCGACCCAGCGGTTCCGTGCCGGTCACGGACCGGGTATGGGCCGGGCACGCGTCGGCGGAGTGCCGGGACGGCTCGCGATGCCACCGAGGTGGCCGATTCCGAGATCCGCTTCCGGGGCGGGCAGGTCTGGCCCCGCCAGGAAGCGCGGGGGCCGCGCTTTGAGGAGCGGAGAGCCGCATGGCGACGGGGCTGCACGGCGACGGGGCTGCGCACCGGTCGATCGATCTCGGCCGGTCCGGCCGATCCAAGCGGTCCGGCCGGTCCGGCCGATCCAAGCGGTCCGGCCGGTCCGGCCGATCCAAGCTGGTCCGGCTGGTCCGGCCGGACCGATCCATCCGGCGGTCCGATCCATCCCGTCAGTCCCGCCTGCTCGACGGGGCCGCCGGTCCCACCGGCCCGTCGGGGTTGTCCACAGGCTCGTCGCGGTGTCGGTGCGCGCCAGTAGGGTGTGAGACATGGCCGACCCCTCCAGCTACCGCCCCAAGCCGGGACAGATCCCGGACTCTCCCGGGGTGTACAGGTTCCGCGACGAGCACCGCCGGGTGATCTACGTCGGAAAGGCGAAGAGCCTGCGCCAGCGCCTGGCGAACTACTTCCAGGACCTGGCGGGCCTGCACCCGCGCACCCGGACGATGGTCACCACCGCCGCGTCCGTGGAGTGGACCGTGGTGTCCACGGAGGTCGAGGCGCTTCAGCTGGAGTACTCCTGGATCAAGGAGTACGACCCCCGGTTCAACGTCAAGTACCGCGACGACAAGAGCTACCCGTACCTCGCGGTGACGATGAACGAGGAGTTCCCGCGCGTCCAGGTGATGCGCGGTCACAAGAAGAAGGGTGTCCGCTACTTCGGGCCGTACGGCCACGCGTGGGCGATCCGGGACACCGTCGACCTGCTGCTGCGCGTGTTCCCGGTGCGCACCTGCTCCGCCGGGGTGTTCAAGAACGCCACCCGCACCGGCCGCCCCTGCCTGCTCGGCTACATCGGCAAGTGCTCCGCCCCCTGCGTCGACCGGATCTCCCCGGAGGACCACCGCGACCTGGCCGAGGAGTTCTGCGACTTCATGGCCGGCCGCACCGGCACCTACCTCCGCCGTCTGGAGAAGCAGATGATGGAGGCCGCCGAGGCGATGGAGTACGAGCGGGCCGCCCGCCTGCGCGACGACATCGAGGCCCTGAAGAAGGCCATGGAGAAGAACGCGGTCGTGCTCGCCGACGCGACCGACGCCGACCTCATCGCGGTCGCCGAGGACGAGCTGGAGGCGGCCCTCCAGATCTTCCACGTGCGCGGCGGGCGCGTGCGCGGTCAGCGCGGCTGGGTGACGGACAAGGTGGAGGACGTCACGACCGGGGCGCTCGTCGAGCACGCCCTCCAGCAGCTCTACGGCGAGGAGACCGGGGACGCCGTCCCCAAGGAGGTGCTGGTCCCGGCCCTGCCCGAGCCGGTCGAGCCGGTCCAGGAGTGGCTCGCCGGCCGCCGCGGGTCGAACGTCTCGCTGCGCATCCCGCAGCGCGGCGACAAGAAGGCCCTGATGGAGACCGTGCAGCGCAACGCCCAGCAGGCGCTCGCCCTGCACAAGACGAAGCGTGCCTCCGATCTCACCACCCGTTCCCGGGCCCTGGAGGAGATCGCCGACGCCCTGGACCTGGACAGCGCTCCGCTGCGCATCGAGTGCTACGACATCTCGCACCTCCAGGGCGACGACGTCGTGGCCTCCATGGTCGTCTTCGAGGACGGTCTGCAGCGCAAGAGCGAGTACCGCCGCTTCCAGATCAAGGGCTTCGCCGGCCAGGACGACGTGCGCTCCATGCACGAGGTGATCACCCGCCGCTTCCGCCGCTACCTCGCCGAGAAGGAGCGGACCGGCGAGTGGGCGGAGGAGGACGGCACGGACAGCTCCGTCCCGGACGCCGGCGCACCCTCGGACGCCGATGCACGTACGGATGCCGGTGCCCTCACAGCCTTCGGCGCACCCGCGCCTTCCGGCGCACCCACACCTACCGGCGGCGCACCCACAGCCTCCGGCGCACCCCTGGCCGTCGGCGCACCCCCGACCGCCGGTCCCCCCACGACCGACGGCACCTCCACGGCCGCCGTCCCCGCCGGCACCTCCACGGCCGCCGACGCCGACGCCACCTCCACGGCCGCCGACCCCGACGGCGACAACGGCCCGATCAGCGGGTTCAAGGACGACGACGGCCGGCCCAGGAAGTTCGCCTACCCGCCCCAGCTCGTGGTCGTCGACGGTGGCCAGCCCCAGGTCGCGGCGGCCAAGCGGGCGCTCGACGAGCTGGGCATCGACGACATCGCCGTCTGCGGTCTCGCCAAGCGCCTCGAAGAGGTCTGGCTGCCCGAGGACGACGACCCCGTGGTCCTGCCCCGTACCAGTGAGGGTCTCTACCTGCTCCAGCGCGTCCGCGACGAGGCGCACCGCTTCGCCATCACCTACCAGCGCACCAAGCGCGCCAAGCGTTTCCGCTCCGGCCCGCTGGATGACGTGCCGGGCCTCGGCGAGACCCGCAAACAGGCGTTGATCAAGCATTTCGGCTCGGTGAAGAAGCTGCGGTCCGCCACAATCGAGCAGATCCAGGAGGTACCGGGGATAGGCCGCAAGACGGCCGAGACCATCGCCGTGGCCCTCGCCCAGGCGGCCCCGGCCGCTCCTGCCGTGAACACGGCGACCGGAGAGATCATGGATGACAGGGAAGACGAGGCGCCCGGGACGACGGCGGACGCCTCGGGGGAGCCCGTACCCGCGGGTGCCCCGGACGATCGGGGGCAGGAGAGATGACCGAGCGCGACGCACAGCCCACAGCCCGGCGAGATCCGGCGTTCAGCGAAACTCAGGGCGCGCCCAAGGAAACGCACAACGAGGCGGGCCAGGATCAGCCGCAGCAGACGGAAGCGGAAGCGGTCCAGGAAAACGGAGCAGAAGTGAGTACCGATGCCACTCCGGCCGGGGTGCCCGAGGCGGCCATCCCCGAGCTGGTGATCATCTCTGGCATGTCGGGAGCGGGCCGCTCGACGGCGGCCAAGTGTCTGGAGGACCTCGGCTGGTTCGTCGTGGACAACCTCCCGCCGGCCCTCATCCCCACCATGGTCGAGCTGGGCGCCCGCTCCCAGGGCAACGTGGCCCGGATCGCGGTCGTCGTCGACGTGCGCGGCCGGCGCTTCTTCGACAACCTGCGCGAGTCCCTCGCCGACCTCGACAGCCGGGGCGTCACCCGCCGGATCGTCTTCCTGGAGTCCTCGGACGACGCGCTGGTCCGCCGCTTCGAGTCGGTGCGGCGCCCGCACCCCCTGCAGGGCGACGGCCGGATCGTGGACGGCATCGCCGCCGAGCGTGAGCTGCTGCGCGAGCTGCGCGGCGACGCCGACCTGGTGATCGACACCTCCAGCCTGAACGTGCACGAGCTGCGCGCCAAGATGGACGCCCAGTTCGCCGGCGAGGAGGAGCCCGAGCTGCGGGCCACCGTGATGTCGTTCGGCTTCAAGTACGGCCTGCCGGTCGACGCCGACCTGGTCGCCGACATGCGGTTCCTGCCCAACCCGCACTGGGTGCCGGAGCTGCGCCCGTACACCGGCCTCAACGAGGAGGTGTCGGCGTACGTCTTCAACCAGCCGGGCGCCAAGGAGTTCCTCGACCGGTACGCCGAGCTGCTGCGGCTGATCGCGACCGGGTACCGGCGCGAGGGCAAGCGTTACGTGACCATCGCCATCGGCTGCACGGGCGGCAAGCACCGCTCGGTCGCCGTCTCCGAGAAACTCGCCGCCCGTCTGGCCGCAGAGGGAGTGGAGACCGTAGTCGTGCACCGGGACATGGGGCGCGAGTGACCGGACGCTCTCCACGGCTGAGCAGGCTGCGCCGGGTCGTGCCCGAGTCCCGCTCGGGCCGTCCCGTCGAGGCCCGCGGCGCCCGGCCGCGCCGGCGCGGTACCCAGCCCAAGGTGGTCGCCCTGGGCGGCGGCATGGGCCTGTCCGCCTCGCTCGCCGCGCTGCGCCGGATCACCGGCGACCTCACCGCCGTCGTCACCGTGGCCGACGACGGCGGCTCCAGCGGGCGCCTTCGTGACGAACTCGGTGTGCTTCCTCCGGGTGATCTGCGCAAGGCCCTCGCCGCGCTGTGCGGTGACGACGACTGGGGCCAGACCTGGGCCCGGGTCATCCAGCACCGTTTCCAGTCCAAGGGCGACCTGCACGAACACGCGGTCGGCAATCTGCTGATCGTCGCCCTGTGGGAACAGCTCGGCGACCACGTCCAGGCCCTGGACCTGGTCGGCAAGCTGCTCGGCGCGCACGGGCGGGTGCTGCCCATGTCCGCCGTGCCGCTGGAGCTGCAGGCCCTGGTCAAGGGGCATGATCCGGAGCGGCCGGAGGAGGTGGACATCGTCCGGGGGCAGGCCACGGTGGCGCTGACGCCCGGCGAGGTGCAGTCCGTGCACCTGGTGCCGCACGACCCGCCGGCCGTGCCGGAGGCCGTCGCGGCGGTCCTGGACGCGGACTGGGTGGTACTGGGCCCCGGGTCCTGGTTCTCCTCGGTGATCCCGCACCTGCTGGTCCCCGATCTCCTCGACGCGCTCACCGAGACCAAGGCCCGCAAGGTCCTGTCGCTGAACCTCGCACCGCAGCCGGGTGAAACCGAAGGCTTCTCCCCGCAGCGTCATTTGGAGGTTTTGGGCCGACACGCCCCTAAACTCGCCCTGGACGTGGTGCTGGCCGACGAGGCCGCCGTGCCCGACCGCGACTCGCTCACCGAAGCCGCCAAGCGGCTGGGAGCCGCGGTCGAGCTGGGCCCCGTGGCCCGGACCGACGGATCACCCCGGCATGATCCGGAGCTGTTGGCCGCCGCGTACGACCGTATTTTTCGGATGCATGGAAGGATCGGCCCATGGCGATGACGGCAGCGGTGAAGGACGAGATCTCCCGGCTACCCGTCACCCGGACCTGCTGCCGGAAGGCCGAGGTCTCCGCCATTCTGCGGTTCGCGGGCGGCCTCCACCTGGTGAGCGGGCGCATTGTGATCGAGGCGGAGCTGGACACCGCGATGGCGGCCCGGCGCCTCAAGCGGGACATCCTGGAGATCTTCGGGCACAGCTCCGAGCTGATCGTGATGGCACCCGGCGGACTGCGCCGCGGCTCGCGGTACGTGGTGCGCGTGGTCGCGGGCGGCGACCAGCTGGCCCGCCAGACCGGGCTCGTGGACGGGCGGGGCCGCCCGATCCGGGGCCTGCCTCCGCAGGTGGTCTCCGGGGCGACCTGCGACGCGGAGGCGGCCTGGCGCGGTGCCTTCCTGGCGCACGGCTCGCTGACCGAGCCCGGCCGCTCGTCCTCCCTGGAGGTGACCTGCCCCGGCCCGGAGGCCGCGCTCGCCCTGGTCGGGGCGGCCCGTCGGCTGTCCATCGCGGCGAAGGCCCGTGAGGTGCGCGGGGTGGACCGGGTGGTCGTCCGGGACGGTGACGCGATCGGCGCGCTGCTGACCCGGCTCGGCGCGCACGAGTCCGTGCTGGCCTGGGAGGAGCGCCGGATGCGCCGCGAGGTGCGGGCCACTGCGAACCGCCTCGCCAACTTCGACGACGCCAACCTGCGCCGTTCGGCGCGCGCGGCTGTCGCCGCCGGTGCCCGGGTCCAGCGGGCCCTGGAGATCCTCGCCGACGAGGTGCCCGAGCACCTCGCGGCGGCCGGCCGGCTGCGGATGGAGCACAAGCAGGCCTCCCTGGAGGAGCTGGGTGCGCTCGCCGACCCGCCGCTCACCAAGGACGCCGTCGCGGGCCGGATCCGCCGTCTGCTGGCGATGGCCGACAAGCGCGCGTCCGACCTGGGCATCCCGGGCACCGAGGCCAACCTCAGTGAGGAGATGGCCGACAACCTCGCAGGCTGAGTCACCGTCAGCGCACCGGTGCCGACGACCTCTTCGGCCGTCGGCGCCGGTGTTTGCGTCTCTTTTAGGCCACCGTGAACTGTCTGTGAGGCGCCCTTGACTCGATCATGGAGTGTCATGAGCCTGGCAGGGGTTCGCCGCCGTGGCGGACCACTGCTAGGGGGGTTCATGAGACACAGAGCGAGATCGATCCTCGCTGTCGGCGCGCTCCTGATCGGCGGAGCCGCACTCGCACCCATGGCCCAGGCGCAGACCGGGGGTTCGGCGAAGCCCGACCCCGACGAGGTCAAGGTCTTCCACGCCGACGTCACCAAGAAGCAGATTCCCCTGCTGCTCAAGGCCGGCCAGGACGGCCATGAACTCGGCGACCAGGTCACCGGATCCGGCAAGACCGAAGTCGAGGTCTATCTCACCGACGGACAGGCCCGGACCCTGGAGAAGCAGGGTGTCGACCTCACCGAGCACACGCTGTCGGCCAAGGCGGAGACGCGGGTCGCGGACGCCTCCCAGGGCGTGTTCCGCCCGTACGGCGGCAGCGGCGGGCTCAAGGAGGAGATCCTGCGGACCGCGCAGGCCAACCCCGGCCTCACCAAGGTCGAGTCCATCGGCAAGACGCTGAACGGCCAGGACATCCTCGCGCTCAAACTGACCAAGGGCGCGAAGAACTCCAAGGACGGTTCCAAGCCCGCCGTGCTCTATGTGTCCAACCAGCACGCGCGCGAATGGATCACGCCGGAGATGACCCGCCGGCTGATGCACTACTACCTGGACAACTACCGCACCGACAAGCGCATCAAGAAGATCGTCGACTCGACCGAACTGTGGTTCGTGCCGTCCGCCAACCCCGACGGCTACGACTACACCTTCCAGAACTCCGACACCCGCCTGTGGCGCAAGAACCTGCGGGACGTCAACGGCGACGGTGTCATCAGCACGGGTGACGGCGTCGACCTCAACCGGAACTTCCGCTACAAGTGGGGCTACGACGACGAGGGTTCGTCCCCCAACCCCACCAGCGAGACCTACCGCGGCGCGAGCCCCGAGTCCGAGCCCGAGACCAGGGCGCTGGACTACTTCGAGAAGCGCGTCGGATTCACGTACGGCATCAACTACCACTCGGCCGCCGAACTCCTCCTCTACGGGGTCGGCTGGCAGGTGGCCACGCCGACCCCGGACGACGTCCTCTACAAGGCGCTGGCCGGCACCCCGGACAACCCGGCGATCCCCGGCTACCACTCGCAGGTCTCCTCGGAGCTGTACACCACCAACGGCGAGGCGGACGGCCACGCGTCGAACGTCAACGGGATGGCGATGTTCACCCCCGAGATGTCGACCTGCCAGACGGCCTCGAACATCGACCCGAACGACGCCTGGAACGCCGCCGACTGCCAGTCGGTCTTCAACTTCCCGGACGACGAGACGCTGATCCAGGACGAGTTCGCGAAGAACGTGCCGTTCGCGCTCTCCGTCGCCGAGACCGCCGCACACCCCGACCAGCCGGTCTCCTCGGTCGGCCTGAGCGCCGCCGACTTCACCCCGGCCGCGTTCTCCACGTCGTACTCGCGCGGCGCCGACCAGGAGGTCTCCGTCGTCGTCCGCAAGGCGATCCGCGACAAGGAGCTGAAGTACCGCGTCAACCGCGGCCGTACGCTCGACATGGCGCTCAAGCGCTGGAAGGGCGGCGAGACCTACGGCGGTGGGGACAACCTCTACTTCGACGAGTACCGGGCCAAGGTGAAGGACGGCGTGCCGGGCGACAAGGTCGAGGTGTGGTTCACCGGGGAGACCAGGAGCGGCAAGAAGGTCTCCAGCTCGCACTTCACGTACACCGTCGCCGAGCGGCCCAAGGCGGACACGCTGGTGGTCGCCGAGGAGGGCGCCAAGGCCACCCAGGCGCAGACCTATGTCGACGCGCTGAAGGCGGCCGGGCACAAGGCGGTCGTCTGGGACGTCGCCACCCAGGGCGCGCCCGACGCGCTCGGCGTGCTGAAGCACTTCGGGACGGTCGTGCACTACTCGGGCACGAGCGGCCCCGGCAACGACACCCAGCTCCAGCTGCGCGCCTACCTCAACGAGGGCGGCAAGCTGATCGAGGCGGGCGAGCTGGCCGGCGGCAGCGTGAACCTCGGCGACGGCACCCCGTCGAACGACTTCAGCCAGTACTACCTGGGCGCCTACTCCCGCACCTCGACCAGCGGGGCCACCGGATTCACCGGCTCAGGCGCGCTGGACGGCTCCGGCGGCGCGCTCAGCGGCACCTCCGCCAACCCGCTCGACAAGGCCGGCACCTACGCCGTCACCTCCGACGAACTCGCCGCCGACACCTACCCGCAGTTCGCCAGCGCGGGCGCGGGCCAGTTCGCCGGGACCGTCAACCCGTACGGGCCGTACTCGGGGTCGTACATGGCCGCCGCGGTCCACACGGACGACGCCTACAAGCGCCTCACCCGCACCATCGACCTCACCGGTGTCACCGCGGCCGACCAGCCGGCCCTGAGCGCCAAGCTGCTCTGGGACACCGAGCCCGGCTACGACCACGCGGTGGTCGAGGCGCACGTCGTGGGCGCCGACGACTGGACGACCCTGCCCGAGGCGGGCGGTGCCACCAGCGACGCCGTGCCGAGCGAGTGCGGGGCCGGGTTCCTGATCGCCGAGCACCCGTGGCTCAAGCACTACCTGACCATCACCGGCAACCAGTGCGCCGCGAGCGGCACCAGCGGCTCCTGGCACAGCTTCACCGGCAGCTCGGCGGGCTGGCAGTCGGTGAAGTTCGACCTGAGCGCCTACGCCGGGCGGACCGTCGAGGTCTCCATCGGCTACATCACCGACCCGAGCACCGGCGGACACGGCGTCCTCGTCGACGACGCCTCGCTCCTGACCGGCGGCACGGCCACCGAGACCGAGGGCTTCGAAACCTCCCTCGGCCCCTGGAGCGTCAGCGGACCGCCGGCGGGCAGCCCGGCCGTCCTCAAGGACTGGGAGCGCACCGGAGCCCTGTTCAGGACGTACGGAGCCGTCACCACCGACCGCACCGTGCTGCTCGGTTTCGGCCTGGAACAGGTCAGCTCGGCCGCCGATCGTGCCGCTCTGGTGAAGAAGGCGTTGACGGCACTCGACAACTGACGGCGACGGCACTCGACATGTGAGCCGACCCGCTCACGAACGAGTGACAACGGGCTGAAACGCGGTCGGCATTCCGTGACAAAACCGCGTGATACGACGCTCGATCCGGGGCGGTCCGTACCCCTACTGGCGGGTACGGACCGCCTCGCCGTGTATGGGGCATCTGGATGTCACCTCGGGAGCCTCAGGGAGGTAGGGTCGTGGGTGGTCGGGGACATCCCAAATACAGCTCGCCGGCACCGCATGGCCGGCGTACCAACGAGGAGATCGGTTCGTGACGATCCGCGTAGGCATCAACGGCTTCGGCCGTATTGGTCGCAACTACTTCCGCGCGCTGCTGGAGCAGGGTGCAGACATCGAGATCGTGGCTGTCAACGACCTGGGTGACACCGCGACCACCGCCCACCTGCTCAAGTACGACACGATCCTTGGGCGTCTCAAGGCCGAGGTCTCGCACACCGCCGACACCATCACGGTCGACGGTCACACCATCAAGGTCCTGTCCGAGCGCAACCCCTCCGACATTCCGTGGGGCGAGCTGGGCGTCGACATCGTCATCGAGTCGACCGGCATCTTCACCAAGAAGGACGACGCCGCCAAGCACATCGCCGGTGGTGCGAAGAAGGTCCTCATCTCGGCTCCGGCCAAGGACGAGGACATCACCATCGTGATGGGCGTCAACCAGGACAAGTACGACCCGGCGAACCACCACGTCATCTCCAACGCCTCCTGCACCACCAACTGCGTGGCGCCGATGGCGAAGGTCCTCGACGAGAACTTCGGCATCGTCAAGGGCCTGATGACGACGGTGCACGCGTACACCAACGACCAGCGGATCCTGGACTTCCCGCACAAGGACCTGCGTCGCGCGCGTGCCGCCGCCGAGAACATCATCCCGACCACCACCGGTGCCGCGAAGGCCACCGCCCTGGTCCTGCCGCAGCTCAAGGGCAAGCTCGACGGCATCGCGATGCGCGTCCCGGTCCCGACCGGCTCGGCCACCGACCTGGTCGTGACGCTGCAGCGCGAGGTCACCAAGGACGAGGTCAACGCCGCGTTCAAGAAGGCCTCCGAGGACGGCGACCTGAGCGGCTACCTGGCGTACACCGAGGACGAGATCGTCTCCTCGGACATCGTCGGCGACCCGGCCTCCTGCACCTTCGACTCCTCCCTGACCATGGTCCAGGAGGGCAACACGGTGAAGATCCTCGGCTGGTACGACAACGAGTGGGGCTACTCCAACCGCCTCGTCGACCTCACGGTCTTCGTCGGCAACCAGCTCTGATCGGCCAAGCAGGCACCTCGATGCGGTAGCAGGGCTCGGGCAGCGCACGGTCGCGCCGCCCGAGCCCTGACGCACGTAAGGATCGACCCGGCGGCTACGGTTCGATCAGCCCTCGTACGATCAAGAGCCCTCCTGTAGGAGTCCCCAAACCATGAAGACGATCGACGAACTCCTCGCCGAAGGGGTCGACGGCAAGCGGGTCTTCGTCCGCGCCGACCTCAACGTGCCGATGTCCGACGGCCTCATCACCGACGACGGCCGTATCCGCGCCGTCCTGCCCACCGTCAAGGCCCTCGCCGACGCGGGCGCCAAGGTGGTCGTCGCCTCCCACCTGGGCCGTCCCAAGGGCGCCCCGGACCCCAAGTTCTCCCTGCTCCAGGCCGCCGAGCGGCTCGCCGAACTCCTCGGCGCCCCGGTCGCCTTCGCCCAGGACACCGTCGGCCCCGCCGCCCACGACGCGGTGAACGGCCTGCAGCCCGGCCAGGTCGCGGTCATCGAGAACCTGCGCTTCAACGCCGGCGAGACCGCCAAGGACGACACCGAGCGCGGTGAGTTCGCCGACCAGCTGGCCGCCCTCGCGGACGTCTACGTCGGCGACGGCTTCGGCGCCGTGCACCGCAAGCACGCCTCCGTCTACGACCTCCCGGCCCGGCTGCCGCACTACGCCGGCTACCTGATCGCCACCGAGGTCGGCGTCCTGAAGAAGCTCACCGAGGACGTCCAGCGCCCCTACGTGGTGGTGCTCGGCGGCGCCAAGGTCTCCGACAAGCTCGCCGTCATCGACGAACTGCTGGGCAAGGCCGACCGCCTCCTCATCGGCGGCGGCATGGTCTACACCTTCCTCAAGGCCAAGGGGTACGAGGTCGGCAGCTCCCTCCTCCAGGAGGACCAGCTCGGCACCGTCACCGAGTACCTGGAGCGCGCCGAGAAGACCGGCGTGGAGATCGTCCTGCCCGTCGACACGCTGGTCGCGCCCGAGTTCCCGGACCTGTCGGGCAAGGCCCCGTCCCACCCCAGCACGGTCGCCGCGGACGCCATGCCGGCCGGCCAGATGGGCCTGGACATCGGCCCGGAGACGGCCAAGCTGTACGCCTCGAAGCTCGCCGACGCCGCCACCGTCTTCTGGAACGGCCCGATGGGCGTCTTCGAGCACCCCGACTACGCCGCGGGCACCCGGGCGGTCGCCCAGGCTCTCGTCGAGTCCAAGGGCTTCACCGTCGTCGGCGGCGGTGACTCCGCAGCCGCGGTACGCATCCTCGGCTTCGACGAGAACGCGTTCGGACACATCTCGACCGGTGGCGGCGCCTCCCTCGAATACCTCGAGGGCAAGACGCTCCCCGGCCTCGCCGCACTGGAGGACTGACCTACATGGCTGAATCTATTTCTTCTGGGCGCACGCCGATCATGGCGGGCAACTGGAAGATGAACCTCAACCACCTCGAGGCCATCGCGCACGTCCAGAAGCTCGCCTTCGCCCTGGCCGACAAGGACTACGAGGCCGTCGAGGTCGCCGTCCTGCCGCCCTTCACCGACCTGCGTTCCGTGCAGACCCTGGTCGACGGCGACAAGCTCAAGATCAAGTACGGTGCCCAGGACCTCTCGGCGCACGACTCCGGCGCCTACACCGGCGAGATCTCCGGCCCGATGCTGACCAAGCTGAAGTGCACGTACGTGGTCATCGGCCACTCCGAGCGCCGGCAGTACCACGCCGAGACCGACGAGATCGTGAACGCCAAGGTCAAGGCCGCCTACAAGCACGGTCTGACCCCGATCCTGTGCGTCGGCGAGGAGTTGGAGGTCCGCGAGGCGGGCAACCACGTCTCCCACACCCTCGCCCAGGTCGAGGGCGGTCTCAAGGACGTCCCGGCCGAGCAGGCCGAGTCGATCGTGATCGCCTACGAGCCCGTCTGGGCCATCGGCACCGGCAAGGTCTGCGGTTCCGGGGACGCCCAGGAGGTCTGCGCCGCGATCCGCGGCAAGGTCGCCGAGCTGTACAGCCAGGAGCTGGCCGACCAGGTCCGCATCCAGTACGGCGGCTCCGTCAAGGCCGGCAACGTGGCCGAGATCATGGCGCAGGCCGACATCGACGGCGCGCTGGTCGGCGGCGCCTCGCTGGACGCGGACGAATTCGTCAAGATCGTGCGCTTCCGCGACCAGTGAGCAGAACTGCGAGTAGGCGGTAGCGGCGATCCGTCGTACCCTTGCGGGGCCGAAACTGTTACGAGGAGCCCGCTCCGGGCTTCGATCCCGGTTTCGGCCCCGCAGTCCATCCGTATCCGAGGAAGTTGGTCCAGCCGTGGTTTTGGGGTTCTCGATCGCCCTGATCGTCTTCAGCCTGCTGCTGATGCTGCTGGTGCTGATGCACAAGGGCAAGGGCGGCGGCCTCTCCGACATGTTCGGTGGCGGCATGCAGTCCTCCGTCGGCGGCTCCTCGGTCGCCGAGCGGAACCTGGACCGGATCACTGTGGTGATCGGTCTGCTGTGGTTCGCGTGCATCATCGTCCTCGGCATGCTGATGAAGACGAACAGCTGATCCGCGACTCGCACACACGCACAATCCGCACGTAAGGCCCCATGTTCGGTACGCGCACCTGAGCGCGGCCTATCATGGGGCTTGCGTCTAGGTGCGGGGGCGGTAACTCCCAACACTGGACGCGCGTTGGGCCTTACGTAGACTGAGGCGCTCGCAACGAAGCGACACGCCGACTCGCTTCGCGGCACCATCACGCAGGGAGTTACGACCGTGGCAAGTGGCAACGCGATCCGAGGTAGCCGGGTCGGGGCGGGGCCGATGGGCGAGGCCGAGCGCGGCGAGTCCGCGCCGCGTCTGCGCATCTCCTTCTGGTGCTCCAACGGGCACGAGACGCAGCCCAGCTTCGCCAGCGACGCGCAGGTGCCCGAGACCTGGGACTGCCCGCGCTGCGGCTTCCCGGCCGGTCAGGACCGGGACAACCCGCCGGACCCGCCGCGCACCGAGCCGTACAAGACGCACCTCGCGTATGTACGGGAGCGGCGCAGCGACGCGGACGGCGAGGCGATCCTCGCCGAGGCGCTCGCCAAACTGCGGGGCGAGATCTAGGAGTTGAGGCCGGCCAGGTGCCTGAGGGCGCCTGGCCGGAGCTGTCTTCGCGGCCGGGACCCGGGCCGTTGTCAGTGGTGCCCTCTACGGTTTGTGCATCGGCGAATCGTGAGGGGGCGATGGTGACGGTGCAGGAGTTGGCGCCCGCGTGGCGCGGGGGATTCGGGCGGCTGTGGACGGCCGCCGTGGTCTCCCGGTTCGGAGACGCGTTACGGACGTCCGCGCTGCCCCTGCTGGCCGCGCGCCTGACCGACGACCCTCTCGCCATCGCCTCGGTGACCGCCTGCGGCTATGTGCCGTGGCTGCTGTTCGGACTGCTCGGCGGTGCCGTCGCGGACCGGGTGGACCAGCGGCGCGCGATGTGGGCCGTGGACACGGTACGGGGGCTGCTCGTCGGCGCCTTCGCCCTCGCCGTGGGGCTCGGCCACGCCTCGATCCCGCTGCCGCTCCTGCTCGCCTTCGCGCTGACCACGCTCCAGACGCTCTTCGACAACGCGTCCACGGCCCTGCTGCCCTCCCTGGTCGACCGGCAGACACTGGGCGGGGCCAACGCCCGGCTGATGACCGGACAGCAGATCGCCGGCGGCCTGCTCGGCGCCCCGCTCGTTCTTCGCGGCCGACGCGAGCACCTACCTGGCGGCCGCGGCCCTGGTCGCCTCCCTGCGGACACGGCCACCCGAGCGGGCGCCACGCCTGGCCGGCAGCACCCTGCGCACCGAGATCGGCGAAGGCCTGCGCGCCCTGTGGCAGGGCCGCGCCCTGCGCGCCACCTGCGTGGCCACCCTGCTCTGCAACATCGGCATGGGCGCCCTGATCGCCACCCTGGTGCTGCACGTCACGCGCTGGCTGCAGGCCGGCACCGCGGGATACGCGGCGGCCCTGACCGCGTACTCGGTCGGCAGCATCACCGGCGGCTTCCTCGCCCAGCGCATCTCCCGCCGCACCGGGCGGGTGCGCGCCCTGCTGGTCGCCGGGACCGTCCAGACGTCGTCCCTGCTCCTCATCGGCACCGTCCGGCACCTCGGCGCGCTCGTCGCCGGGATGTTCCTGCTCGGCGCGATGAACATGGTGTGGAACGTCAACCAGGTCACGCTGATGCAGCAACGCGCGCCCGAGTCGATGACCGGCCGGATCGCCGCCGCCTTCCGCACCTCCTCCACGTCGGGCGCGCCGCTCGGCGCCCTCCTCGGCGGAGCCGTCGCCGGGGCGTACGGCCTGAACGGGCCCGCGCTGCTCGCCGCCGTCCTGTTCGGTCTGGCCGTCACCTCGTTGATACCGGTGCGCAAGCCGGACGTACCTGTTGTTGCGCCGCGGGACGGCGCGACAGCAGGCCGCGTCCCACGCTGATCAATTAGGTTGGAACGGCAGCGGGGCAGGTACGCAACAGGACAGGTGCAAGGAAGAAGGCTGAAGTCGCACATGAACGCAGACGGCCGTACCAGGCTCAACCAGACGCCCGAGTGGACCGCGCTCGCCAAGCACCGGGAGGAGCTCGCCGACACCCATCTGCGGGACCTGTTCGCGGCCGACCCGGCGCGCGGCACGGGCTACACCCTCCAGGTCGGTGACCTCCACATCGACTACTCGAAGCACCTGGTCAACGACGAGACGCTGCGGCTGCTGCGGGAGCTGGCCGCCGCCACCGACGTCTTCGGCCTGCGGGACGCCATGTTCCGCGGCGAGAAGATCAACGTCACCGAGAACCGCGCGGTGCTGCACACGGCGCTGCGTGCCCCGCGGGACGCGGTGATCGAGGTCGACGGCGAGAACGTCGTACCGCAGGTGCACGCGGTCCTGGACAAGATGAGCGGCTTCGCCGACCGCGTCCGCTCCGGCGCTTGGACCGGCCACACCGGCAAGCGCATCAAGAACGTGGTCAACATCGGCATCGGCGGCTCCGACCTCGGTCCCGCGATGGCCTACGAGGTGCTGCGCAGCTTCACCGACCGCGATCTGACGGTCCGCTTCGTGTCCAACGTCGACGGCGCCGACCTGCACGAGGCCACCCGTGACCTGGACGCGGCGGAGACCCTGTTCATCATCGCCTCGAAGACCTTCACCACCATCGAGACGATCACCAACGCCACCTCCGCCCGGAACTGGGTGCTGGGCGAGCTGAAGGCCGGTCAGGACGCCGTCGCCAAGCACTTCGTGGCCCTCTCCACGAACTCCGAGAAGGTGTCGGACTTCGGCATCGACACGGCCAACATGTTCGAGTTCTGGGACTGGGTCGGCGGCCGCTACTCCTACGACTCGGCCATCGGCCTCTCGCTGATGATCGCGATCGGCCCGGACCGCTTCCGCGAGATGCTCGACGGCTTCCACCTGGTCGACGAGCACTTCCGCACCGCCCCCGCCGAGTCCAACGTCCCGCTCCTGCTGGGGCTGCTGGGCATCTGGTACGACAACTTCCACGACGCCCAGTCGCACGCGGTCCTGCCGTACAGCCACTACCTGTCGAGGTTCACGGCGTACCTCCAGCAGCTGGACATGGAGTCCAACGGCAAGCACGTGGCGCGGGACGGCAAGGAGGTCGAGTGGACGACCGGCCCGGTCGTCTGGGGCACGCCCGGCACCAACGGGCAGCACGCCTACTACCAGTTGATCCACCAGGGCACGAAGCTGATCCCGGCGGACTTCATCGGCTTCGCCGAGCCGGTCGCCGAGCTGAGCGGTGAACTCAAGGCGCAGCACGACCTGTTGATGGCGAACTTCTTCGCCCAGACGCAGGCGCTGGCCTTCGGCAAGACGGCCGAGGAGGTCCGCGCGGAGGGTGTGCCGGAGGAGCTCGTCGCGCACAAGACCTTCAAGGGCAACCGCCCGACGACCACCATCCTCGCCCGCGAACTGACCCCGTCGGTCCTCGGCCAGCTCGTCGCCCTCTACGAGCACAAGGTGTTCACCCAGGGCGCCGTCTGGAACATCGACTCCTTCGACCAGTGGGGCGTGGAGCTCGGCAAGGTCCTCGCCAAGCGCGTGGAACCGGCACTGACGGAGGGCGCGGAGGTACCCGGCCTGGACCCGTCGACAACGGCCCTGGTGGCCAAGTACCGGGAGCTGCGCGGGCGTTAGGCCCGGTCATGGAAGAGCCCGTACGGCCACCGGGCCGTACGGGCTCTCCACTGGTTTTTTCAGGGCTTCGTCACGGCGAAGCCGGTGGGTACAGCGAGCGGGGCAGCTGAGCCGCTGCTGCCGCGTCCAGGAGCCACAGGGTGCGCTGGCGGCCCCGGGCGCCCGCTGCCGGGGCCTGGATCTCGCCCGCGCCCGAGAGGGCGATGGCGACGGCCTCGGCCTTGTCCTCGCCCGCCGCCAGCAGCCAGACCTCGCGGGCCGAGCGGATGGCGGGGAGGGTGAGGGAGACCCGGGTCGGCGGCGGCTTCGGGGAGCCGTGGACGCCCACCACCGTGCGTTCCGTCTCCCGGACCGCGGGCAGCTCCGGGAAGAGCGAGGCCACGTGGGTGTCCGGGCCGACGCCCAGCATCAGGACGTCGAAGGTGGGCACCGAGCCGTGGTTCTCCGGGCCGGCCGCGCGGGCCAGTTCCGCGGCGTAGGACTCGGCGGCCGCCTCCACGTCCGCGCCCCAGGGACCGTCCGACGCGGGCATGGCGTGCACGCGCTTAGGGTCCACCGGCACCTGGTCGAGCAGGGCCTCGCGGGCCTGGGTGTCATTGCGCTCCGGGTCGCCCTCGGGCAGGAAGCGTTCGTCGCCCCACCACAGGTCGAGCCGGCCCCAGTCGATGGCGTCCCGCGCCGGAGCCGCCGCGAGGGCCGCGAGCAGGCCGTTGCCGTTGCGGCCGCCCGTGAGGACCACGGACGCCTCGCCCCGGGAGGCCTGGGCGTCCACGATCTTCGTGATCAGGCGGGCCGCGGCGGCCTGCGCCATCAGCTCCTTGTCGTGGTGCACGACCAGCTGGGGGGTGCTCATGGTGCCTTCACCCTCTTCTTCAGCGGTTCCTTCGCCGCCGCTTCGGGCGCGGCAGCTTCCGGGGCAGCGGCTTCGGCGGCCGGTTCTCCTTTGGCCGACGGCTCGGGGGCCTGGGCCTCAGGAGTGGCCTGGGCGGCCGGAGCGGCCGGAGCCTCCGGTTCCGCGGCCGGCGAGGCCGACGCGTTCAGCCGTTCCACACCGAACCGCAGGGCCGAGGCGTAGGTGTCGTCCGGGTCGAGCCGCCGCAGTTCCTCCGCGATCAGCTCGGCCGTCTCCCGCCGCTTCAGCGCCACCGCCCGGTCCGGCTGGCCGTCGATGGACAGGGTGGCGAGGGAGCCGTCCGCGCGGTCGAGCGCGATCGCCCCCTGGCTGGTGTCGAGACGGACCGCCGTCAGGCCGGGGCCCGACGAGAGGGAGCGCTTGACGGGGACGTCCAGCCGGTCCGCAAGCCACATCGCCAGCAGCTCACAGCTCGGGTTGAACTCCTCGCCCTCCACCTCGACGGCCTTGACCTCGCAGACCACCTGGTCCAGGGCCGCCGCCAGCATCGAGCGCCAGGGCGTGATCCGGGTCCAGGACAGGTCCGTGTCGCCGGGGGTGTAGGCGTCCGCGCGGGCGGACAGCTCCCGTACCGGCTGCTCGGAGGAGTAGGTGTCGGTGACCCGGCGCTGGGCGAGGGCGCCCAGCGGGTCCTTCGCCGGATCGAGGGGGGCGTTGACCGGCCACCAGACGACGACCGGCGCGTCCGGCAGCAGCAGCGGCAGCACGACCGAGTCGGCGTGGTCGGCGACCTCGCCGTACAGCCGCAGCAGCACCGTCTCGCCGGAGCCCGCGTCCGCGCCCACCCGGACCTCGGCGTCCAGGCGGGACGCCGTGCGGTCGCGGGGGGAGCGGGAGACACGCTTGATGACGACCAGCGTGCGCGAGGGGTGCTCGTGCGAGGCGTCGCCGGCGGCCTTCAGGGCGTCGTACGCGTTCTCCTCGTCGGTGACGATGACGAGGGTGAGCACCATGCCCACGGCGGGCGTGCCGATGGCCCGGCGGCCCTGTACCAGCGCCTTGTTGACCTTGCCGGCCGTGGTGTCCGTGAGGTCTATCTTCATGGCCGGCGCCAGCTCCGTCCGTCTCGTGCGAGCATCTCGTCGGCCTCGGCGGGACCCCAGGTGCCCGACGGGTACTGGGCGGGCCTGCCGTGCTGGTCCCAGTAGTCCTCGATCGGGTCGAGGATCTTCCAGGACAGCTCGACCTCCTCCGTGCGCGGGAAGAGGTTGGCGTCGCCGAGCAGCACGTCCAGGATCAGCCGCTCGTAAGCCTCCGGCGAGGACTCGGTGAACGACTCGCCGTAGGCGAAGTCCATCGACACGTCCCGGATCTCCATCGAGGTGCCGGGCACCTTGGAGCCGAAGCGGACCGTGATGCCCTCGTCGGGCTGGACGCGGATGACGATCGCGTTCTGGCCCAGCTCCTCCGTCGCCGTGTGGTCGAAGGGGGAGTGCGGGGCCCGCTGGAAGACCACCGCGATCTCAGTGACGCGGCGGCCCAGACGCTTGCCGGTGCGCAGGTAGAAGGGGACACCCGCCCAGCGGCGGTTGTCGATCTCGACCTTGATCGCGGCGTAGGTGTCGGTCTTCGACTTGCCGTCGATGCCGTCCTCTTGGAGGTAGCCGGTGACCTTCTCGCCGCCCTGCCAGCCGGCCGCGTACTGGCCGCGCACGGTGTGCTTGCCCAGGTCGTCCGGCAGCCGTACGGCGCCGAGCACCTTCTCCTTCTCGGCGGCCAGCGCGTCCGCGTCGAAGGAGGCGGGCTCCTCCATCGCGGTCAGGGCCATCAGCTGGAGCAGGTGGTTCTGGATGACGTCACGGGCGGCACCGATGCCGTCGTAGTAGCCGGCGCGGCCGCCGATACCGATGTCCTCGGCCATGGTGATCTGCACGTGGTCCACGAAGGACCGGTTCCAGATCGGCTCGAACATGGTGTTGGCGAAACGGAGCGCCAGGATGTTCTGGACGGTCTCCTTGCCGAGGTAGTGGTCGATCCGGAACACCTGGTCCGGTTCGAACACCTCGTGCACGACCTTGTTGAGCGCCTCGGCCGACTTCAGGTCGTGGCCGAAGGGCTTCTCGATGACCGCGCGCCGCCAGGAGCCGCCGCTCTGGTCCGCCAGGCCGTGCTTCTTCAGCTGCTGGATGACGACCGGGAAGGACCGCGGCGGGACGGACAGGTAGAAGGCGAAGTTGCCTCCGGTGCCCTGCGCCTTGTCCAGCTCCTCGATGGTGGAGCGGAGCCGCTCGAAGGCGTCGTCGTCGTCGAAGGTGCCCTGGACGAAGCGCATCCCCTGGATGAGCTGCTGCCAGACCTCCTCGCGGAACGGGGTGCGGGCGTGTTCCTTGACGGCGTCGTGGACCTCGGCGGCGAAGTCCTCGTTGGCCCACTCGCGGCGGGCGAAGCCGACCAGGGAGAAGCCCGGCGGCAGCAGACCCCGGTTGGCGAGGTCGTAGACCGCGGGCATGAGCTTCTTGCGGGAGAGGTCGCCCGTGACGCCGAAGATGACCAGACCGGACGGTCCCGCGATACGCGGGAGCCGTCGGTCTGCGGGGTCACGCAGCGGGTTGCTGCTCGACAATTTAGCCCTCCGAGGGGGCCAGGCGCTCCAGCTCCGCCTGGGTCGACTTGAGCAGGTCGTTCCAGGAGGCCTCGAACTTCTCGACGCCCTCGTCCTCCAGAACCTGGACCACGTCGTCGTACGAGATGCCCAGCCGCTCGACTGCGTCGAGGTCGGCGCGGGCCTGCTCGTAGGTGCCGGTGATCGTGTCGCCGGTGATGTCGCCGTGGTCCTCGACCGCGAAGAGGGTGGCCTCCGGCATGGTGTTCACCGTGTTCGGCGCGACCAGGTCGTCGACGTACATGGTGTCCTTGTACGCCGGGTCCTTCACACCGGTCGACGCCCACAGCGGACGCTGCTTGTTGGCGCCCGCGCTCTCCAGCGCGCTCCAGCGGGGGGTCGAGAAGACCTCCTCGTACGCCTGGTAGGCGAGCCGGGCGTTGGCGACGGCGGCCTTGCCGCGCAGCGCCTTGGCCTCGTCGGTGCCCAGGTCGTTCAGGCGCTTGTCGATCTCGGTGTCCACACGGGACACGAAGAACGACGCCACCGAACGGATGAGCGAGAGGTCCAGGCCGCGCTCCTTGGCCTTCTCCAGGCCGGTCAGGTACGCGTCCATGACCTTGCGGTAACGCTCCAGCGAGAAGATCAGCGTGACGTTGACGCTGATGCCGAGGCCGATGACCTCGGTGATCGCCGGCAGACCCGCCTCGGTGGCCGGGATCTTGATGAGCGTGTTGGGGCGGTCCACCAGCCAGGCCAGCTGCTTGGCCTCGGCGACGGTCGCCTTGGTGTTGTGCGCCAGGCGCGGGTCGACCTCGATCGACACCCGGCCGTCCTGGCCGTCGGTCGCGTCGAACACCGGGCGCAGGATGTCGGCGGCGTCGCGGACGTCCGCCGTGGTGATCATGCGGACGGCCTCTTCGACGGTGACCTTGCGGGCGGCGAGGTCCGACAGCTGCTGGTCGTAGCCGTCGCCCTGCGAGATCGCCTTCTGGAAGATCGTCGGGTTGGTGGTGACGCCCACGACGTGCTGCTGGTCGATCAGCTCGGCGAGGTTGCCGGACGTGATCCGCTTGCGCGACAGGTCGTCCAGCCAGATCGCGACGCCTTCTTCGGAGAGGCGCTTGAGTGCGTCTGTCATGGAATTACATCTCCTACGTGTCGTATGTGAGCGTCAGCGCTGGGCGGCGGCGATGGATTCCCGGGCCTTGGCGGCCACGTTCTCGGCAGTGAAGCCGAACTCGCGGAAGAGCACCTTGCCGTCGGCGGAAGCACCGAAGTGCTCCAGGGAAACGATGCGGCCGGCGTCCCCGACGTACTTGTGCCAGGTGAGGCCGATACCCGCCTCGACCGACACCCGCGCCTGGACGGACGGCGGCAGCACGCTGTCCCGGTACCCCTGGTCCTGCTCCTCGAACCACTCCACGCAGGGCATGGAGACGACCCGGGTGGGCACGCCGTCGGCCTCCAGCTGCTCGCGCGCCTCGACGGCGACGTGCACCTCGGAGCCGGTGGCGATGAGGATGACCTCGGGGGTGCCGTTCGAGGCCTCGAAGAGGACGTAACCGCCCTTGACCGTGTCCTCGTTGGACTCGTACACCGGCACGCCCTGGCGGGTCAGCGCCAGGCCGTGCGGAGCGCCCTTGCCGAAGACCTTGGTGTAGCGCCTGAGGATCTCGCGCCAGGCGATCGCGGTCTCGTTGGCGTCCGCCGGGCGGACCACGTTCAGACCGGGGATGGCGCGCAGCGAGGCGAGGTGCTCGACCGGCTGGTGCGTCGGGCCGTCCTCGCCGAGACCGATGGAATCGTGCGTCCACACGTACGTCACCGGCAGGTGCATCAGCGCCGACAGCCGCACGGCGTTGCGCATGTAGTCGGAGAAGACGAGGAACGTACCGCCGTAGACACGGGTGTTGCCGTGCAGGGTGATGCCGTTCATCTCCGCGGCCATGGAGTGCTCGCGGATACCGAAGTGGATGGTGCGGCCGTAGGGGTTCGCACCCGGCAGCGGGTTGTCCGCCGGCAGGAACGAGCTGTCCTTGTCGATGGTCGTGTTGTTCGACCCGGCGAGGTCGGCGGAACCGCCCCACAGCTCCGGGATCACGGCACCGAGCGCCTGGAGCACCTTGCCCGAGGCCGCGCGGGTGGCGACGCCCTTGCCGGGCTCGAAGACCGGGATCTTCTCCTCCCAGCCCTTGGGCAGCTCGGCCGCGGCGATGCGGTCGAACTCGGCGGCCCGCTCGGCGTTGCTGTCACGCCACAGCTGGAACGACTTCTCCCACTCGGCCTTGGCGGCGGCACCGCGCTCGCCGGCCTGGCGGGTGTGGGCGAGGACCTCCTCGGCGACGTCGAAGGACTTCTCCGGGTCGAAGCCGAGGACTCGCTTGGTGGCCGCGACCTCGTCCTCGCCGAGCGCCGAGCCGTGGGCGGCCTCGGTGTTCTGCGCGTGCGGGGCGGGCCAGGCGATGATCGAGCGCATCGCGATGAAGGACGGCTTGTCCGTCACCTTCTTCGCGGCCTCGATCGCGTTGTAGATGGCGTGCGGGTCCAGGTCGCCGTCCGGCTTCGGGGCGACGCGCTGGACGTGCCAGCCGTACGCCTCGAAGCGCTTGACGGTGTCCTCGGAGACGGCCGTCTCGGTGTCGCCCTCGATCGAGATGTGGTTGTCGTCCCACAGCAGGACCAGGTTGCCGAGCTTCTGGTGGCCGGCCATCGAGGACGCCTCGGCGGAGATGCCCTCCTGGAGGCAGCCGTCACCGGCGATGCAGTAGATGAAGTGGTCGAAGGGGGACTCGCCCTGCGGCGCGTCCGGGTCGAACAGGCCGCGCTCGTAGCGGGCGGCCATGGCCATGCCGACGGCGTTGGCGACACCCTGGCCGAGCGGTCCCGTGGTGGTCTCCACGCCCTTGGTGTGGCCGTACTCCGGGTGGCCCGGGGTCTTCGAGCCCCAGGTCCGGAAGGACTCCAGGTCTTCCAGCTCCAGGCCGAAGCCGGCCAGGTAGAGCTGCGTGTAGAGGGTCAGCGACGAGTGACCGGCGGACAGCACGAAACGGTCGCGGCCCACCCAGTCGGGGTCGGACGGGTCGTGCCGCATCACCTTCTGGAAGAGGGTGTACGCGGCCGGCGCCAGGCTCATCGCCGTACCCGGATGGCCGTTGCCGACCTTCTGTACGGCGTCGGCGGCCAGGACGCGGGCGGTGTCGACGGCCCGCTGGTCCAACTCGGTCCAGTCGAGGTCTGTGGTGGTCGGCTTGGTGCTCACCCTGGGTCAGGGCTCCTCTCCACATGTTCGGTTACCGGTCCACGGGCACACGCCCGCACCGGCTGCCGGTGCACTGGGTGCCCACCGGCCGCTGTCGAGCCTACCCCCGTAAGGACGTGCGTTTTTTCGAGTGTTTCCAGACTGCCGGGCCTTGCGGGGATCCGCCTCCCGACTGGCCGAGAAGGCATTCGGCACATGAATACGGAACCGCTCATCTGACTGCTCAACCGAGCCCCCGTCCCCCTCTTCCGAGACGCCCCCCAACACGACCCCACCCCCGCGAAGGTCGGGGTATGGGCAACGTCTAAAGTGGCGTGGTACGCGCGAGCCTTCACCGTGAGTTCACACGGCGGGCTCGCTGGGAGTCTCTGTCAGGGGTGTGCGTGACGGCCGTCGAATCCCGTCCAGCGGGGGTACTCGGTGCGAGCGAGAGCCCGAGTCACCGGCCGTTCGGGGCCCGTGTCAAAGCTTTCGTGGCGCTGACCAAGCCGCGGATCATCGAGCTGTTGCTCATCACCACCGTTCCGGTGATGTTCCTGGCGCAGCAGGGCGTGCCCGACCTGACGCTGGTGCTGCTCACCTGTGTCGGCGGCTACCTCTCGGCGGGCGGCGCCAACGCGCTGAACATGTACATCGACCGGGACATCGACGCGCTGATGGACCGCACCGCGCAGCGTCCGCTGGTGACCGGCATGGTCAGCCCGCGCGAGTGCCTCGCCTTCGGCATCACCCTGGCGGTCGGCTCCACGCTGCTGTTCGGTTTCACCGTCAACTGGCTGAGCGCCTGGCTGTCACTCGGAGCGCTGCTCTTCTACGTCGTCGTCTACACGATGATCCTCAAGCGCCGTACCTCGCAGAACATCGTGTGGGGCGGCATCGCCGGCTGTCTGCCGGTGCTGATCGGCTGGTCGGCCGTCAAGGACTCCATGTCGTGGGCGCCGGTCATCCTCTTCCTCGTCATGTTCTTCTGGACACCGCCGCACTACTGGCCGCTGTCCATGAAGGTGAAGGACGACTACGCGCGCGTGGGCGTGCCGATGCTGCCGGTGGTCGCCTCCAACAAGGTGGTCGCCAAGCAGATCGTCATCTACAGCTGGGTGATGGTCGCGGTCTCGCTGCTCCTCACCCCCCTCGGCTACACGGGCTGGTTCTACACGCTGGTCGCCCTGGTGGCGGGCGGCTGGTGGCTCTGGGAGGCGCACGCGCTCCAGAACCGCGCGAAGGCCGAGGTGACGGGCGGGAAGCTCAAGGAGATGCGGCTGTTCCACTGGTCCATCACCTATGTGTCGCTGCTGTTCGTGGCGGTGGCCGTGGACCCCTTCCTGCACTGACCCCCACGCGGGCCCACATCACACCGCCCTGCCCTCGCCAGTCGATCTACTCGTGAGTAGCATCCTGCTCATGGCAGACACGCAGCAGGTTGACCAGAAGGCCGAGCGCAAGGTCGCGCGCCTCGCCAGGCAGATCAGCACCTTCGCCAAGGCCCACGGCGGCGCCGAGGGCCAGGTGGCCCACATCGGCGAACGCGGCGCGCGGATCGTCCTCGTGGGTGAGGACGGTGGCTGGGGCGACCTGGTGGCCCCGAGCACCGAGATCGCCCGGCAGGCGGTGGAGAAGGCGGGCATCACCGTCCACGAGTCCTTCGACGGCGAGTTCGCGGCGAAGGTCCAGACCGGCCCGTACGAGTGGAAGCGCATGGCCGGCATTCAGATCGGCGGCTGAGACAACGCGCCCCGGCAGGGGCGCGGGGCTGTACCGATGCGCGGCTCCGCCGCGTGGACGCGGCCAGCCGCCACCGGCCGGCAGCCGAAGTACGGCCGCGCACCGCGACCTCCATCCCGGTTCACCCGTTAAGACGGTATGCAGCCGTCCACGGGGGAGCCCGGATGATCGAAACGCCGTCCCTGGTGGACCAGTACTGCCACGGAGTGCTGCGTACGGAGCTCGGCCTGGGCACCTTCGAGGCCCAGCTCGCCCGCACCGAAGGCCCCCCGGCCCCCGGCACCACCCTGTTCGACACCCAGACAGGTTTCGCGGTACGGCGCTGGTGTCCCCCGCTCCTCGGCCTGGAACCCCACTGTCCGCCCGCCCGCTACCTGGCCCGGCGCCGTGAACTCGGCGTCCTGGAGGCGGGCCGCCGGCTGCTGCGCGGCAGCGGCATCACCACCTACCTCGTCGACACCGGCCTCCCAGGCGACCTCACCGGCACCGCCGAGATGGCCTCCACCGGGGCCGCCGAGGCGCGGGAGATCGTCCGCCTGGAGCTGCTGGCCGAACAGGTCGCCGACACCTCCGGCACCGTCGAGTCCTTCCTCGCCAACCTCGCCGAGTCGGTGCACGGCGCGGCGGCGAACGCGGTCGCCTTCACCTCCGTCGCCGGACTGCGGCACGGCCTCGCCCTGGCCCCCGAGCCGCCCGGACCCGGTGAGGTGAGAGGCGCCGCGGGCCGCTGGCTGGCCGGCCGCCGGGTCGGCGGCGAGCTGACCGACCCGGTTCTCCTGCGGCACCTGCTGTGGATCGCCGTCGCCTCCGGTCTCCCGCTCCAGCTGCACGCGGGCCTCGGCGAGCCCGGCGCCCGGATCGACCGCACCGACCCGGTCCTGCTGACCGACTTCGTCCGGGCCACCGCGGGCCTGGGCACCGACCTGGTCCTGCTGCACGGCTACCCGTACCACCGCCACGCCGCCCACCTGGCCGGCGTCTTCCCGCACGTGTACGCCGACTCGGGCGCGGCCCTGGTGCGTACCGGCGCACGAGCCGCGACGATCCTCGCCGAGATCCTGGAACTGGCCCCCTTCGGTAAGATCCTCTTCTCCAGCGGCGCCCACGGCCTGCCCGAACTGCATGTCGTCGGCGCCCGCCTCTTCCGTGAGTCCCTCGCCCGGGTCCTCGGCGGCTGGGTCGCGGAGGACGCCTGGTCGCTGGGCGACGCGCAGCGCGTGGCCGGGCTGATCGCGGCGGGGAACGCGAAACGCGTGTACGGGCTGGGGTGACCTGTACAGACTGGGCGCATGGACACCGAGACGTTACTGACCCGATTCGTCGGTGAACTGTCGGCACTGGACCCGCTCGCCGTGTGGGCGCACGGCTCGCTCGCCGCCGGTGACTACCAGGAGGGCCGCAGCGACCTGGACCTGATCGCGGTGCTGCCGGGGCCGGTGACCCCGGCCGTCGTATGGCGGGTCGGCGTGGCACACGCCCGGCTGCGCGCGCTGCCGCTCGCCACCGTCCTGCACTGCACCTATCTGACCCCGTCGACCGCGGCCGATCCCGCCCGGCGCCATCTGACCTGGGCGTATGAGCAGCTCTTCAAACGGCCGGTCAGTCCGGTGACCCGGCGTGAGCTGCACGCCTTCGGGCGGGTGCTGCACGGGAAGGCGCCCGCCGGGCTGCTGCCGCCGGTGACGGACCGGGAACTCGGCGACTTCGTCGTCCGTGAACTGCGGGACTACTGGCGGCCCGCGGTCGGCAAGGCCCCGCTGTGGACGCGGGACGTCTGGGTCCACGTCGGGATGACCACGTTCGCCCGGGCCACGGTCACCGCGCGCGAGGGCCGCCTGATCTCCAAACGCGAGGCGCTGGACCTGCTGCCCGGTCTCGGGGCGCCCGTCGAGGTCGTCGAGGACATCCGCAGCCGCCGTTACGCCGACCCCGCCCCGCCCACCGGGGAGTGGACGGCGCGCCGGGCCCGGCTGACCCGGGACTACTTGGGGCCGGCGATCGACGCGCTCACGGCGTCGTACGACTGAGCGGGCACCTCGGCCGTCACCTCGGCGCGTTCCCGCAGGGACAGCAGAACACGCAACACGCCGATCCACACCAGGCAGGAGCCGAACATGTGGAGGCCCACCAGGACCGTGGGCAGGTGAGTGAAGTACTGGACGTAACCGATCACGCCCTGGCCGAGCAGGATCAGGAAGAGGTCACGGGTGCGGTCGCGCGGGCCCTGGGGGGCGTTCACGCCCTTGAGGAAGAACCACAGCGCGAAGGTCAGGGACACCACGATCCAGGCGAACACCGCGTGCAGCTCGGCGACGCCCGACCAGCTGACGTCGATGCGTTCCACCTCACCGGAGTCACCCGGATGCGGGCCCGCGCCGGTCACCACCGTGCCCGCGGCGATGAGCAGCAGCGACACCACCACCAGGGCCCACACCAGCTGCTGCACGGCCTTGCCGACCAGGAGCCGCGGCTCGCCGTCGCCCTCGCGGGTGCGCTGCCACATCAGGACGGCGACCGTGATGAGGGCGGTCGCCAGCAGGAAGTGCGCGGCGACGGTGTACGGGTTGAGGCCGACGAGCACCACGACGCCGCCGAGGATCGCGTTGCCCATCACGATCCAGAACTGCGCCCAGCCCAGCCGGGTCAGGCTGCGCCGGTACGGCTTCTCGGAACGGGCGGCGATGATCGCCCAACCGACTGCCGCGCACAGCACGTAGGTCAGCATGCGGTTCGTGAACTCGATGGCGCTGTGGTAGCTCAGCGCGGTCGTCGGGGTCAGCGAGCCGCCGGTGCACTCGGGCCAGGTCGGGCAGCCGAGGCCGGAGCCGGTGAGCCGGACCGCGCCGCCGGTGACCACGATGACCACCGACATCACGAGGGCGGCGAGGGCCGCGCGCCGGACCGTCCGGGGATCCGGGGTCCAGCGGTCGGCGATGAAGGCGAGCGGGTTGCGCACGGCCGCTACGGCATCGGCGGGGGTCAGCTTTGGCACGTCCCCCATCGTAGGGCGCCGCTTGTGCATGAATTCACGTGGGTGCCCCGCCGGGCGCGACCGCCGGCTGTGACGTGGGCGGCGACGCGCTGCCGAGCACCTCCTTGATCCGCCGGGCGCGGCCGCGCAGCTGGGCCCGGCGACCCGCGTCCGTGGTGCACTCGGCGAGGCGCTCGTACACGGCGACGAGGCAGGGGTGCTGGTCTCCGAGACGGCTGCGGAAGATCTGCTCGGCCAGCCGCAGGGTCTGCTCGGCGTTCACCTCCTCCGCCGTGGAGAGGATGACGGTCCCGCCCGTGGCGATCAGGACGGCGCCGAGGCGGGAGAGGGTCTTGGCCCGGTAGGGGTGCCCGGCGTCGTAGGACCGGGAGTAGATGGCCTCCGCTTCCAGCAGGGCGTCCAGGGCCTCCTGGTGGCGCCCCTGGGCCAGCCGGAGGGACCCCAGCTTGTTGAGGCAGGCCGCGTACTTGTGCTCCTCGCTCTCGCGGCGCTTGAAGTGCAGCTCCACGACGGGCCCAAGGAGGGCGTCGGCCTCGTCGAGCCGGCGGCGCGCCTCACGCATCATCCGCAGGCGGCGCATCGGGTGATGGGTGTCCCGGGCACGGGCCCGGACCTCCTCACCGCCGCGCCGCAGGACGTCCGCGAGGAACTTGCAGACCTGTGAGGTCTCGAAGTCGTCGGTGCCGCGGTTGGCGCCGAAGACCACGAGGGCCGAGCGGAGCTCTCGCTCGGCGGTGTCCAGATCGCCCCGGTCCTGCGCGACGACGGCCCGGTCGCGCTGCAGCATCGCCAGGAAGACCAGGTGGTCACGGGGCTCCTCGCTGCTGCGGCTGGGCACCAGCTCCTTGGCCCTCTGGTAGCGCTCCAGCGCCTTGCCCAGCTGCCCCGCGTTGCGATGGATCATGCCGGCTTCCTGCTCGGCGACGGCCCGGTCGAGGTCCTCCCCGCGGGCTTCCGGGCTCTCGTACATGGAGATGGCGTGTTCCATCGCCCGCAGCGCCTCGGTGAACTTGGCGCGTTCCCGCAGGATCCCGCCGAGCAGCCGCCGGCCCTTGGCCTGGAGCGGCAGAAACGCGGGGACGTCCGCGTGGCTCTCGCATTCGAGCAGCGCCTCGCGGCACTCCTCCTCCGCCGTCGCCAGCTGGGCGCGCCGGTAGCGCTGGGTGGCCACGGACAACAGGGCCGTCGTACGCCCCAGGTCGTCGTCGGCGTGCAGACCGCGGAGGATCGCCTCCTTCTCGAAGTAGTCGAGGGCGCGGTTCCAGTCGCAGCGGTGCTCCTGGTACTCACCGACCCGGTGCAGCAGCCGGGCCAGCGCCTGGGGGTCGCGGGCCGCGCCGAACTCGTGGTCCCCGGCGTCGGCCGCCCAGGCCAGCTCGGCGGTCACCGCCACGACGTGCGGCATCAGGCCCTCGCACACGGTGCGCTGGTCCAGCTGCCACGGCCGCTGCGGGAAGGCGGCTTCGAGGAGCTGGACGGCGGCCTGCGACCACAGCATCCTCGACTCCTCGTCCATGTCCTGGCGGACCTGGAACTGCACCTGGGGGTGCATGGCGTAGGTGACGGTGCCGAGTCTGCTGTCCCCGGTGCGGCGCAGCAGCGAATAGTCGGACAGCCGGCGCACCACCTGGTTGAAGGCGGCGGGATCCTCCATGACGTCCCGCAGCGGGGAGGGGACGACCGCCGGGTTGCGCAACAGCATGTCCTTGCGTACGTCCTCCGAGGCGAGGAAGGAGCACAGGCGCATGAGATCCTCGGCCACCGGATCGGCCGCCGTCACCCGCTCGAAGGCGAGCCGAAACGTCACGGCCACGACGTTGCGGCTCTTGGAGAGATCGGGCAGCCGGTACAGGTACTCCGGCACGGAGATCTCCGTCCCGGCGATGTACGCACCGGCCTGTTCCAGCGCGAGCGGCCACCAGTGCAGCTGCGTGCCGAGTTTTTCCAGCTGTCCGTCGCTGCTCTCGCCGTCGACCCGGGCCCGGAGGAAGGCGAGACCGTCCGAGGCTCCCAGATCGGACAGCTCGATCAGGACCGAGACGGCGCGGTGGCGCTCCCAGCCCTCCCGCTGCTGGGTGGTGATCAGGACCTCGCCGTGTCCGGTCCGCGGCAGCAGGGACTGACGCGAGTCCTCGCTCCCCTCGTCCAGCGGCCCGATGCTGCCCCGCTGCACGTCGTCGTAGACGAGCAGCCAGCCGGGGGAGTCCCGCAGCTTCCCCCAGAGCCGGTTGAGCATCACGTTCTTGGAGTCGTGCTCCGGAATGCCGAGGCAGGCCGCCAGTTCCAGCAGGTCGCTTCTGAGCCGCTCGTAGCTGGACGCCGACAGCCACCACACCAGGGACCTGTGGTGCCGCAGCCGTTCCTCGGCGTAGGCGGCGGCCAGCTGGGACTTGCCGACACCGGCGGGCCCGTGGACGACGGCGATCCTGATGCCGCCGTTGCGGCGGCCGGGCCGTAACGCCTTGGCGATGTCACGGAGTTCCTGCTCCCGCCCGGTGAAGTACCGCGACGGATCCGGCAGATTGGGCGGGGGCACGTATAACGGTCCCTGGTCCGAGCCCTCGTCGGCGGATTGCGGAGCGCGGGGGTGGACGACGAAGTAGCCGGAGATCGCGGAGATGCCCCCGAGCACGCCGGCGCTCGAAGCCAGTTCCACGAGCCGCGTGCCGTCCGTGTCCTGCGCGATCACGGACAAAAAGATCGCCACGGCCCCTGTGACGGAGCTGAGGACGGTCTTGAACAGTCGCTTATCGGGCAGTATCCGCATGACGCCTCCCCCGGCGATGCCTGTGCTGTAGCGTCCCATTCTCCTCGCCGGTTCGACCGGCAGCCAGAGCAACTGCGCGGAACCAGTCGGCGTCTATTCAGTGTCCTCTCCTGGTACTAGGTCGTTAGCCCGGCGTTCGTTTCGGGCATTCACTACGACCAGACGGAGGCGCGGTGCAGCGGCAGCAGACGGGGCTCGACACCGAGGAGGGATCTCGTCCGGGGAGCCCTCTGCACATCGGTCTGGTCCACTGGTCCTTTCCGCCGTGTGTGGGTGGCGTCGAGACCCATCTCTGGGACTACTCGCGGGCGTTGGTGGCCCGTGGGCACCGGGTCACGGTGTTCACCGGGACCGCGGATCCCCAACGGCCCTGCGACGGCGTCGAGATGCGTACGCACCGGTTGCTGGACCTGTCCGCCGCCCGCCGTGACGACGAGCATGACGTGCGGGAACTCGCCGACTGGTTCCGTACGCACCTCATGGGCGCCGGCGATCCCGTTCGCCTGGTCCACGGTCACAACCTGCACCATTTCTCCAGCGTCCCGGCCCGCGCGCTGAAGAGCCTCCAGGAAGAGCTGGGACTGGTCCTGCCGCACACCTACCACAGCATCTGGCGCGGCCCGCAGCACGAGAGACTGGCCCGGGAGTGCGCCGTCTGGGACGTCCACCACGCCGTGTCGGACTTCCTCGTCAGCGAATGCGCCGAGGTGCTGGGCAGGCCGGTGGACCGCACCTACCTGGGCGTGGACACCAAGCCGTACCTGCGCGTTCCCGAGCTGGGGGAGATCGGTCCGCGTCCGGTGATCCTGCTGCCGGCCCGGCTCATCCCGAACAAGGGCGCCACCGTGGCGATCAGGATGCTGCGGAAGATCATCGACCACGGCGAGAAGCACACGGACGGCGGTACCCGCCTCCGGCCGCGTCTCGTCCTCACCGATCCGGCGTCCACGGTCGACTTCCACCAGGAGAAGGACGGCTTCCGAGCCGACCTGGAGCGGCTCATCGACGACAGCGGCTTCAGTCGTGGGGCGGAACCGGACGTCGAGTTCCGGCAGGCCGGTGTCGACGACATGTGCAAGCTGTACGAGGAGGCGGCGGTCGTCGTCTACCCCTCCCGTTTCGACGAGCCCATGGGACTCGCCCCGCTGGAGGCGATGTGCGCGGCCCGTCCCGTGGTCGCGACCGGCGTCGGCGGCCTGGGCGAGGGGGGAAGCACCCTGGTCGCGCCCAGCGACGACGAGAACACCCTGGCCGCCCAGTTCGCCAGCCTCGTGTGGCGGTTGCTGACCGAGCCCGACCGGGCCAGGAAAGCCGGACACGCCGCCCGCGAACACGTCCGGCACCGCTTCGACCTGGAGCGCGCCTACGTCGAGCCCATGCTTCTCGCATACGGACGCCTGCTCGGCGCCGTTCCTCAGGCCGGTTCGTACCGCCAGCCCGGCGGAAGCTCGGGGAACGTGCAGTCGCCCGCCCCCGTGGCCTCGACCGCCAGCGGCTGACCGTCCAGTACCAGACCTCGCACCGTGAGCGGAACCGGCGTCGCCGGCCGGGCCGTCAGCGTCCGTCGAGTGACGTCGGGCTGCAGCCCCAACAGGGCGGCCAGGACCGCCACCCCGGACGCCGCCGACCAGCCCTGCGGCCGGCAGGCCGCGGGGTAGGCCAGCGGTGCGGGGGAGTCGTCGCTCCGTGCGTCGCCGCCGTACAGCTCCGGCATCCGGTATCCGAAGTGGGTCGCCGCGTCGAGCAGTCCGTGCAGCAGGGCCCGTGCCTCCTCGTGGTGTCCCGCCGCGCAGAGTCCGCGCACCGCGATCGCCGTGTCGTGGGTCCACACCGAACCCCCGTGATAGCTGAGGGGATTGAAACCGGGCACGGCGGCCGACCGGCTGCGCAGGCCCCATCCGGAGTTGAGCTGCGGATGGGCGAGCCAGGCGGCGACATCGCGGCTGCCCTCCTCGTCCAGGATGCCCGTCGACAGCAGTTGCCCCATGTTCGAGGCGGGGCCGCTGACGGGGGTGGGGCCGTGGCCCACCGCGATGGCCACGTAGCGAGCGGCGGGCCCCTCGGCCGCGGGCAGCCAGAACAGCTCGGCGAAACGCTTCTTCAGGGCGGTGGCCCAGTTCAGCAGCCGTTGCGCCGCGTCGTGCCGGTTCCGGTGTCCGAGGAGGGCGGCCAGGCCGTTCGCGGCCTCGTACGCGTACCCCTGTACCTCGCACAGCGCCAGTGGCGGCTCGATACGGCGGCCCTCGGCGTCCCGTACGGCGTCCTCGCTGTCCTTCCACGACTGGTGACGCAGGCCCCCGGGCCGGGGGTTGTAGCGCAGCAGCCCGTCCGCGTCCTCGCCGGTGCGTTCCAGCACCCACTCCATGGCGCGTTCCGCGTACGGCAGCAGGGCGTCGACCTCGGTGTCCGGCAGCCCCCAGTGCCAGGCCTCCACCAGCAGCGTCACGAACAGCGGGGTGGCGTCGACCGAGCCGTAGTAGTGGGAGGGAAGCACCAGGCCGTGGCCGTGCAGGGCCACGGCGGGGCGCAGCTCGTGGAGGATCCGTCCGGGTGCCTCCTCCCGGAAGACGTCGGGCACCTTGCCCTGCCGGCGGGCCAGCGCCCACAGGGTGCCACGGGCCAGGTCGGTGCCGAGCGGCAGCAGCATCCGTGCCGACCAGATCGAGTCCCGGCCGAAGAGGGTCAGGTACCAGGGGCAGCCCGCCGCGATGAACTGGTCCTCGGCGGCAGCGCCCAGCGGGTCCGCCAGCCGCAGCGCGCCGAGGTCCCGCAGCCCCCACCGCACCAGGTCACGCAGCCGTCGGTCGTCGGTCGCCACGACCGGCTCGCTCCAGGGCGCGGGCTCCCGGGGACGCACCGGGTGTCCGGTCGGGGCGGGTACCGCACGGCCTTCGACGGTGACCGTCACCTGCCAGGACTCGCCCGGACTCAGGACCACCGGCGACCAGGCGAGGGTGCCGCCCTCGGGGCCACCGGCGACCGCGGGACCGACGGCGGAAGCAGTGGTACGGATCTCGGCGCGCCCGGTGGCGGAGCGCCACTCCAGGCCCGCGCCGCCGCTCGCCGGGGTGCACAGCACCGGCGGCCGGCGGCGGCCCCGCTTCACGTCGGCGATGTCGGCCAGGTCGGTCGCCGCGGCCAGTTCCACCCGCAGCCGGCGTTCCGTGGTGCCGACGTTGCGCAGCGAGATGGTCTCGCCCTCGCCGGCGGTGCGGACGCGCTCGACGATCACCGTCGGATCGTCGGTCCGGTCCCTCGGGTCGCGGTGGACGGCGGTGAACCGCACCTGGTGCGGACCGAGCGGCTGCACGCCGATGGGCTCGGGCTCCCGGTCGTCGAGGAGCAGGCACAGCGTGTGCAGCAGCCTGCGGTCATGATCGTAGAAGCCCTGGACGTGCGCTCCGCGCAGCTGTCCGTCGCGTGGGGAGGCGGCGAAGGCCGGGGCGTCGACGCAGATGACGACATCGTGCAGCAGCGGCTGCAACGACCTTGGTGCCGAAGAATCCGCGGATTCGAACACGGGGGGTGGTCTTCCCGCTGCGTGTGCCTCTCATTCGTACGGGAGACACAAAGGCGTCACCCGTCGCGCCGCGCAAGACCGGAGCGCGTCATTCCCACGTCATTCCGAGCGGAAGAAGCGCCCCGCCCTCACGTCATTCCGAGCGGAAGAAGCGCCCCGCCCCCACGTCATTCCCAGCGGAAGAAGCGCCCCGCCGCGCCCAGTCCCAGCACCGCCCACACCGCGAGGATCCCCAGGTCCCCCCACGGCGTCCCGGCGCCGTGCTGGAGCACGTCCCGGAGTCCGTCCGAGAGGGCGGAGATGGGCAGCAGGCCCAGGATCTCCTGTCCGGTCGAGCCGAACCTGTCCAGCGGGACGATGACCCCGCCGCCCACGAGCAGCAGCAGGAACACCAGGTTGGCGGCTGCCAGGGTCGCCTCCGCCTTGAGGGTGCCCGCCATCAGCAGGCCGAGGCCGGAGAACGCGGCCGTGCCGAGGACCAGCAGGAGCAGGACGGCGAGCACGCCGGTAAATGTCCCAGCGCCGTGCGGGGACCAGCCGAGCGCGAGGGCGATCACCGTCAGCAGGATCACCTGGAGGACCTCGGTGACCAGGACCGAAGCCGTCTTCGCCGTCATCAGGCCCCAGCGCGGCAGCGGGGAGGAGGCGAGCCGCTTCAGGACGCCGTACCGGCGCTCGAAGCCGGTCGCGATCGCCTGGCCCGTGAAGGCCGTGGACATGATGGCGAGGGCGAGGATGCCCGGGGCCAGGAAGTCGACCGACTTCCCGGTGCCCGTGTCCACGACGTCCACCGAGCTGAACAGGACCAGCAGCAGCGTCGGGATCACGACCGTCAGCAGCAGCTGCTCGCCGTTGCGCAGCAGCATCCTGGTCTCCAGGGCCGCCTGCGCCGCGATCATGCGGGGCAGCGGGGCGGCACCCGGCCGGGGGGTGTGGGTGCCCGTCGCGGTGGTCATGAGCGCAGCTCCTTGCCGGTCAGCTCCAGGAAGACGTCCTCCAGCGTGTGGCGTTCGACCGAGATGCGGTCGGGCATCACCCCGTGCTGGGCGCACCACGAGGTCACCGTCGCCAGCAGCTGGGGATTGACCTTGCCCATGACCCGGTAGGAACCCGGCGTCAGCTCGGCGGCCGCGGAGTCGGCCGGGAGCGCCTTGAGCAGCGAGCCGACGTCGAGGCCGGGGCGGCCGGAGAACCGCAGGGTGTTCTCGGCGCCGCCCTTGCACAGCTCCTCGGGGGAGCCCTGGGCGATCACCCGGCCGGCGTCGATGACGGCGACGTCGTCGGCGAGCTGCTCGGCCTCTTCCATGTAGTGGGTGGTGAGGATGACCGAAACGCCGTCGGTGCGCAGGTCCCGCACCAGGTCCCAGGTGGCCCGGCGGGCCTGCGGGTCGAGCCCGGCGGTCGGCTCGTCGAGGAAGACCAGTTCCGGACGGCCCACGACGGCCATGGCCAGCGCCAGCCGCTGCTGCTGGCCGCCGGAGAGCCGGCGGTAGGACGTACGGCCGCAGCCGCCCAGGCCCAGCCGCTCGATCAGCGCGTCCACGTCCAGCGGATGCGCGTGCAGCTTCGCCACGTGCCGCAGCATCTCGTCCGCGCGGGCGCCCGAGTAGACCCCGCCGGACTGGAGCATCACGCCCACTCTGGGACGCAGCTCGGCGGACTGGCGCACGGGATCGAGGCCCAGGACGCGCACCGAGCCGGAATCCGGCCTGCGGTACCCCTCGCAGGTCTCGATCGTCGTCGTCTTGCCCGCTCCGTTGGGGCCGAGCACGGCGGTCACACCCGGGCGGGCCACCAGGTCGAGGCCGTCCACGGCGGATTTCGTGCCATACCGCTTCACCAGGTCCCGCACCTGGACCACGGGCTCACTTCGCATGGTGACAGAGTCTAGGTACGGCTGCCGTCACCCGGACGGCCGGGTGCTAGATCTCCTCCTCACGGGGTCGATGTACGGCCAGCCATCGCTCGGCGTAGGCCACCGCCTCACGCACGGGAAAGAGCCTGGCCTCGGCCGCGCCGACCGGTCCGCGCGCCACGACGGGCCGGTCGCGTTCGAAGTCGTAGCCCAGTTCGTCGAAGCGGTCGGAGGTGATCGACACCTCGGTCACCACCTCCCAGCCGCCGCCCGGCGCGGGCCGGCCGACCGGGACGCGTGGCGACGGTATGCGGTATTCGGCCAGGTGGAAGCCGGTGCAGGTGGCATAGCCGGTGCCGAGCATCAGCACGCGCGCGTCCAGCTTCTCCAGTCGGGCCAGCGGGCTCCGCTCGCCGAGCCGGCAGTCGGGGGCGTGGCCGTCGACGATCGCGGCCGCCAGGGGACCGACGGCCGCGAAGGAGGTCTGCGGGTGCGCGCTGCGCAGGGCGCCCGGCCAGGTCCGCACGGTCTCCGGGATCACGCCGACCCCGCGCGCGGGGGTGATCCGGGGGTCGTAAGGCGGCATGGTCGCCCGGATGTCCGCCCACCACTCCTCCGGTACCGGCGGGTCGCGCCACACCGCCGGGTCCGAGAGGTCGCCGGTCTGGGTGGGGACCACCAGGGTGCCGTCCGGACCAAGCGCGTCGAGAAGACTTTCCACGACCGCCACGGCTCCGCCGTTGACCCAGCCGAGGGAACTGAGCGAGGTGTGCGCGAGGAGGGTTTCGCCGGTCTTGACGCCGAGCAGCCGAAGCTGCTTCGCGAGGGAGTCCCGAGTGACAAGAGGGCCGGTCGGAGGGGGTGTGGGCATGGTTGTGGAGTGTTCCGGACGGGGCCGCCGACCGCCACCGGATTGGCTGAGGGATGATCGATCAAAGATCGTTTGCGCAGGTCACATTAGGTATGCCTAAGTGACGCAGGGCACCGCTCGCCGGGCCGGACGCCGCTTGCCTGGCTCTGAGGAATTACGCAACAATGGCGTTGTGAAAAACGTCGGCGAGGCTCGGGAGACCCCCACGGGGGCCCCGCAGGAGGAACTCGCGACCGGTGAGCGCTCGACGCGCAACCGGGTCGCGCGGTCGATCCTGGACCACGGCCCGTCGACCGTCACCGAACTGGCCGGCCGCCTGGGCCTGACCCCCGCGGCCGTACGCCGGCACCTGGACGCCCTGGTCGCCGACGACGTCGTGGAGCCGCGCGAGCAGCGGGTGTACGGCGCTCGGACGCGCGGCCGGCCCGCCAAGGTCTTCGCCCTCACCGACTGCGGCCGCGACGCCTTCGACCAGTCCTACGACACCCTCGCCGCCGACGCGCTGCGCTGGATCGCCGAGCAGGGGGGCGGTCAGGAGGCGGTCGCCGCCTTCGCGCGGGCCCGGATCGCCGCACAGGCGAGCGCCTACCGCAAGGCGATCGAGGCCGTGAGCGCCCACGACCGCACGGAAGCGCTGGCCAAGGCCCTGAGCCGGGACGGGTACGCTGCAACGGCGCGCAGCGCACCGGTCGGCGAACAGCTGTGCCAGCACCACTGCCCGGTCGCCCATGTCGCGGAGCAGTTCCCGCAGCTGTGCGAGGCGGAGACGGAGATCTTCGCCGAACTACTGGGAACGCATGTCCAGCGACTGGCGACCATCGCGCACGGCGACGGCGTCTGCACGACGTTCATCCCCAAGATTTCCACTGACGCATCTGCTAGCACGGCCGGGAGGAACCCCGCATGACTCTCCCCACGGAGACTGCCCACCCCGAACTCGAGGGTCTGGGCAAGTACGAATACGGCTGGGCCGACTCCGACACGGCCGGCGCCTCCGCCAAGCGTGGCATCAACGAGGACGTCGTCCGGGACATCTCCGCGAAGAAGTCCGAACCCGAGTGGATGACCAAGCTCCGCCTCAAGGGCCTGCGCCTCTTCGAGAAGAAGCCGATGCCGAACTGGGGTTCCGACCTGTCGGGGATCGACTTCGACAACATCAAGTACTTCGTGCGCTCCACGGAGAAGCAGGCGGAGTCCTGGGAGGACCTGCCCGAGGACATCAAGAACACCTACGACAAGCTGGGCATCCCGGAGGCGGAGAAGCAGCGCCTGGTCGCCGGTGTCGCCGCCCAGTACGAGTCGGAGGTCGTCTACCACCAGATCCGCGAGGACCTGGAGGAGCAGGGCGTCATCTTCCTCGACACCGACACCGCGCTGAAGGAGCACCCGGAGCTCTTCAAGGAGTACTTCGGGACCGTCATCCCGGTCGGTGACAACAAGTTCGCCTCCCTGAACACCGCCGTGTGGTCGGGCGGCTCCTTCATCTACGTGCCGAAGGGTGTGCACGTCGAGATCCCGCTCCAGGCCTACTTCCGGATCAACACCGAGAACATGGGCCAGTTCGAGCGGACCCTGATCATCGTCGACGAGGGTGCCTACGTGCACTACGTCGAGGGCTGCACCGCCCCGATCTACAAGTCGGACTCGCTGCACTCCGCGGTCGTCGAGATCATCGTCAAGAAGAACGCCCGCTGCCGCTACACGACCATCCAGAACTGGTCGAACAACGTCTACAACCTGGTCACCAAGCGCGCCGTCGCCTACGAGGGCGCGACCATGGAGTGGATCGACGGCAACATCGGCTCCAAGGTGACGATGAAGTACCCGGCCGTCTACCTGATGGGCGAGCACGCCAAGGGCGAGACCCTCTCCATCGCCTTCGCGGGCGAGGGCCAGCACCAGGACGCCGGCTCCAAGATGGTCCACATGGCGCCGAACACGTCGTCCAACATCGTCTCCAAGTCCGTGGCGCGCGGCGGCGGCCGTACCTCCTACCGCGGCCTGGTCGAGATCGGCGAGGGCGCCCACGGCTCCAAGTCGAACGTGCTGTGCGACGCGCTGCTCGTCGACACCATCTCCCGCTCCGACACTTACCCGTACGTCGACGTCCGCGAGGACGACGTGTCCATGGGCCACGAGGCGACCGTCTCCAAGGTCTCCGAGGACCAGCTCTTCTACCTGATGAGCCGCGGTCTGACCGAGTTCGAGGCGATGGCGATGATCGTGCGCGGCTTCGTCGAGCCGATCGCCAAGGAACTGCCGATGGAGTACGCCCTCGAGCTCAACCGGCTGATCGAGCTCCAGATGGAAGGCGCGGTCGGCTAAGCGACCGCCGTCACCGTCAAGTCACTCACGTAAGAAAGCGAGCAGACCGACAGCCATGGCTGAGGCTCAGAACATCCCGGTCGGGTCCACCACCGCCGGCCAGATCGCGGTGGCCGCCGAGTCGACCGTCGCCACGCGCATGAGCGCGCCCCCCTCCTTCGACGTCGCGGACTTCCCGGTCCCGCACGGCCGCGAGGAGGAGTGGCGGTTCACCCCGCTGGAGCGCCTGCGCGGGCTGCACGACGGCACGGCGGTCGCGTCCGGCGACAGCCTGAAGGTCGCGGTGGAGGCCCCCGAGGGCGTCACCGTCGAGCTGGTCGGCCGCGACGATCCCCGGCTCGGCCGGGCCGGCACCCCGGTGGACCGGGTCGCCGCCCAGGCCTACTCCGCCTTCGAGCAGGCCGGCGTGGTCACCGTCCCCAAGGAGACGGTGCTCACCGAGCCGATCCGGATCAGCGTGCACGGCCAGGGCGGGGTCTCCTACGGCCACCAGGTCATCGAGCTGGGCGCCTTCGCCGAGGCCGTCGTCGTCATCGACCACACCGGCGACGTGGTCACCGCGGCCAACGTCGAGTACGTCCTGGGCGACGGCGCCAAGCTCACCGTCGTCTCCGTCCAGGACTGGGACGACAAGGCCGTGCACGTGGCCCAGCACAACGCCCTGGTCGGCCGGGACGCCTCCTTCAAGTCGGTCGTCGTCACCTTCGGCGGCGACCTCGTACGACTGCACCCGCGAGTCTCCTACGCCGGCACCGGCGGCGAGGCCGAGCTGTACGGCCTGTACTTCACGGACGCCGGGCAGCACCAGGAGCACCGGCTGCTCGTCGACCACAACACCCCGCACTGCAAGTCGAACGTGGCCTACAAGGGCGCCCTCCAGGGCGAGCAGGCGCACGCGGTCTGGATCGGCGACGTCCTCATCGAGGCCAAGGCCGAGGGCACCGACACCTACGAGATGAACCGCAACCTGGTCCTCACGGACGGCGCGCGGGTCGACTCGGTGCCGAACCTGGAGATCGAGACCGGCGAGATCGTCGGCGCCGGCCACGCCTCCGCCACCGGCCGCTTCGACGACGAGCAGCTCTTCTACCTGATGGCCCGCGGCATCCCGGAGTACGAGGCCCGCCGGCTGGTGGTCCGCGGCTTCTTCGCCGAGCTGGTCCAGCAGATCGGCGTCGCCGACATCGAGGAGCGGCTGCTCGCCAAGATCGAGGAAGAGCTGGAGGCCTCGGTCGCATGACCACCTTCGTACGCGCTTGCAGCCTGAGCGAGCTGGAGGACGACACCCCGAAGCGGGTGGAGCTCGACGGCACGCCGGTATCGGTCGTCCGCACCGAGGGAGAGGTGTTCGCGATCAACGACATCTGCTCCCACGCCAACGTCTCGCTCTCCGAGGGCGAGGTGGAGGACTGCCAGATCGAGTGCTGGCTGCACGGCTCCAGCTTCGACCTGCGCACCGGCAAGCCGTCCGGCCTCCCGGCCACCCGCCCCGTCCCCGTTTACCCCGTAAAGATCGAAGGGGACGACGTGCTCGTCTCCCTCACCCAGGAGTCCTGAGGCACCCATGGCAACGCTTGAAATCCGAGACCTGCACGTCACCGTCGAGGCCGACAACGCCACGAAGGAGATCCTCAAGGGCGTCGACCTCACCGTGAAGCAGGGCGAGACGCACGCCATCATGGGCCCCAACGGCTCCGGCAAGTCGACCCTCGCCTACTCGCTCGCGGGTCACCCGAAGTACACGATCACCGGCGGCACCGTCACCCTCGACGGCGAGGACGTCCTGGAGATGTCCGTCGACGAGCGCGCCCGCGCGGGCCTGTTCCTGGCGATGCAGTACCCGGTCGAGGTGCCCGGCGTCTCGGTCTCCAACTTCCTGCGCACCTCCGCCACCGCCGTCCGCGGCGAGGCCCCCAAGCTCCGCACCTGGGTGAAGGAGGTCAAGGAGACCATGGAGCGCCTCTCCATGGACCCCTCCTTCGCCGAGCGCAACGTCAACGAGGGCTTCTCCGGCGGTGAGAAGAAGCGCCACGAGATCCTTCAGCTGGAACTGCTCAAGCCGAAGATCGCGATCCTCGACGAGACCGACTCCGGCCTGGACGTCGACGCCCTGCGCGTCGTCTCCGAGGGCGTCAACCGCGTCCGTGAGACCGGCGAGGTGGGCACCCTGCTCATCACGCACTACACGCGCATTCTGCGCTACATCAAGCCCGACTTCGTCCACGTCTTCTCCGCCGGACGCATCGTCGAGTCCGGCGGTGCCGAGCTCGCCGACAAGCTGGAGAACGAGGGCTACGAGGCTTACACGAAGGGTGGCGTATCCGCGTGACGCAGCTGCCGGGCCTCCTCGACACCGAGGCGATCCGCAAGGACTTCCCCATCCTGGACCGACTGGTCCACGACGACCGGAAGCTCGTGTACCTGGACAACGCGGCGACCTCGCAGAAGCCGCGCCAGGTGCTGGACGCACTCAGTGAGTACTACGAGCGCTACAACGCCAACGTCCACCGCGGTGTGCATGTGCTCGCCGAGGAGGCCACGGCGCTGTACGAGGGCGCGCGCGACAAGGTCGCCGAGTTCATCAACGCGCCCAGCCGCGACGAGGTGATCTTCACCAAGAACGCCTCCGAGTCGCTGAACCTCGTGGCGAACATGCTCGGCTGGGCCGACGAGCCCTACCGGGTAGACCACGAGACCGAGATCGTCATCACGGAGATGGAGCACCACTCCAACATCGTGCCGTGGCAGCTGCTGGCGCAGCGCACGGGCGCGAAGCTGAAGTGGTTCGGCCTCACCGACGACGGCCGCCTCGACCTGTCCAACATCAACGAGATCATCACCGAGAAGACGAAGATCGTCTCCTTCGTGCTGGTGTCGAACATCCTGGGCACGGTCAACCCGGTCGAGGCGATAGTCCGCCGCGCCCAGGAGGTCGGCGCGCTGGTCTGCGTCGACGCCTCCCAGGCCGCACCTCACATGCCCCTCGACGTCCAGGCCCTCCAGGCCGACTTCGTGGCCTTCACCGGCCACAAGATGTGCGGCCCGACGGGCATCGGCGTCCTCTGGGGCCGCCAGGAGCTCCTGGAGGACCTGCCCCCCTTCCTGGGCGGCGGCGAGATGATCGAGACCGTGTCGATGCACTCCTCGACCTACGCCCCGGCGCCCCACAAGTTCGAGGCGGGCACCCCCCCGATCGCCCAGGCGGTCGGCCTCGGCGCGGCGATCGACTACCTGAACTCCATCGGCATGGACAAGATCCTCGCCCATGAGCACGCGCTGACCGAGTACGCGGTACGGCGGCTCACCGAGGTCCCCGACCTGAAGATCATCGGCCCCACCACGGCCGAGGACCGGGGCGCGGCGATCTCCTTCACCCTCGGGGACATCCACCCGCACGACGTGGGCCAGGTCCTCGACGAGCAGGGCATCGCGGTCCGGGTCGGCCACCACTGCGCCCGTCCGGTCTGCCTGCGGTACGGAATTCCTGCGACCACGCGAGCGTCGTTCTATCTGTACTCCACGCCGGCCGAGATCGACGCACTGGTCGAGGGGCTGGAGCACGTACGGAACTTCTTCGGCTGAAGGGCGTGAACTGAGACCGTGAAGCTGGACTCGATGTACCAGGAAGTCATCCTGGACCACTACAAGCACCCGCACGGGCGTGGTCTCAGGGATGGCGACGCCGAGGTGCACCATGTGAACCCGACGTGCGGCGACGAGATCACCCTCCGAGTGAAGTACGACGGCACGACGATCGAGGACGTCTCGTACGAGGGCCAGGGCTGCTCGATCAGCCAGGCGAGCGCCTCCGTACTGAACGACCTCCTGGTCGGCAAGGAGCTCGGCGACGCGCAGCAGATCCAGGAGACCTTCCTGGAGCTGATGCAGTCCAAGGGCAGGCTCGAACCCGACGACGCGATGGAGGAGGTGCTGGAGGACGCGGTCGCGTTCGCCGGTGTCTCCAAGTACCCGGCCCGGGTCAAGTGCGCTCTCCTGAGCTGGATGGCGTGGAAGGACGCGACGGCTCAGGCGCTGGGTGGCGCGGCCGACGCCGAAAGGAAGACGGCATGAGCGAGACCGTTGAGATGAAGCCGGCCTCGGAGGAAGAACTCCGCGAGGCGCTGTACGACGTCGTTGACCCCGAGCTGGGCATCGACGTCGTCAACCTCGGCCTGATCTACGGCATTCACATCGACGACGCGAACATCGCGACGATCGACATGACCCTGACCTCGGCGGCCTGCCCGCTGACGGACGTCATCGAGGACCAGGCCAAGTCCGCCACGGACGGCCTCGTCAACGAACTGCGCATCAACTGGGTCTGGATGCCCCCGTGGGGCCCCGACAAGATCACCGACGACGGCCGCGAGCAGCTGCGGGCGCTCGGGTTCAACGTCTGACACCCGCGTAGCGAAAAGCGGCGGCACCGGGCAGGTGCCGCCGCTTTCGCGTGTTCGAGCAGCGTGCTCAGGCCAGGGGATCCACCAGGCGGAACGCCGAGTCCGCGCGGTAGAGGTCGCTGTTCTGGTAGGAGACCAGTTTCAGCTGGAAGTTCTGGTGGCGCAGGTAGCGGCCGGGGTAGTTCACCGACTCCAGCATGACCGCGCCGGAGTAGGCCGAGGTCCGGGCGCAGAAGGTGGCGTCCTGGTGGAAGAGGGACGAGCCGTCGCTGCGGTCGGCGCGCAGCACGAAGTTGCGATGGCGCAGGTACTTCCCGTCGGACGTCCTGAACGAGTAACAGGAGCTGTTCGCAAGGCCCTTGACGACGGTGAACGTGGAGTCCGCGCGGGACTCCGAGCCGCTGACCGGGTCGAGCTTCACATAGCCGTCGCTCACATGCCAGTAGCGGTCCGGGTAGTTGACCGACCGGACCGACCTGTGGGCGGAGGACTGCTGCGTGGAGCCGCCCGAACCACCCGAGCCGCCCGAACTTCCCCTGGACGGCGAGGACGTGGAGGACTTCGCACTCGACGGCGAGGTCTTCGGGGTGGTGCCCGGTGCCGCGGCCGTGGCGGAGGAGGACGAGGTCGGCGAAGTCGTCAGAATGCCTGACTTGTCCTTCGCGGGGGTGGCCGGCCCCGTCGCCGTCGGTGAGGCGAAGGAGAGCAGGCCGGGGCCGTGGTCGAGAGCCGCGTCGGTCGGCGGGGGAGGTGGTGCTGACGCCTGGTCAGGGGTGGTGCGGCTGACGGCTATCGCGGTGACGCAGGCGACGACCGTGGCGATCGCCAGCGTGCCGGCCAGCCAGAGTCTTCGGGTCCCGGGAGCCCGGGAGGTGTCGGGGACCCAGCCGTTCTCCCAGGAGGGGTGCGGCGGGGGTTGGGGGGTGGTTTCTGGCATGCGCTTTTCCTCCAGCGGCGCCAAGGCAGCGGCGGCCGGGGGTGTGAGGGTGAGGTGGGTGAAGTGTGAAGCGGTGATGGATCACAGAGGTGCACACAGTAGTGGAGTCGCGTGGCTGCGGGGAGCTGTTTCAGCTAGCGGTTTCTATGAGAATTGAACATCTTCTTGTGGGCGCAGGGGAGTTCGCGCGCGGATCTCGGCGCCCTCGCGTGGGCTGCGCTGCGACTCGGCTGTTGTGTACGGCCGTACACAACGTTGCGTACACTCGTACACATGGGATACCTGACGCTCGCCGGCGCCATAGCCGCCGAGGTCGCCGCGACGACGGCGATGAAGTACAGCGAGGGCTTCAGCAGGCTCTGGCCCTCGCTGGTCACGGCACTGGGATATGTGGTGTCGTTCCTGCTCCTGGCCGCGACGCTGAAGACCGTGTCGATCGGCACGGCGTACGCCATCTGGTCCGGAGTCGGCACCGCGGCCATCGCCGTGCTCGGCCTGCTGCTGTTCGGGGAGGGGCTGAGCCTGGTCAAGGTCGCCGGGATCGTGCTCATCATCGGCGGAGTGGTGGTCCTGAACCTGGGAGGCGCGCACTGATGCCACGCCGTTACGACCCCGAACGCCGGCAGCGGATCATCGAGGCGGCGATCCGCGTGGTGGGGGAGAAAGGGCTCGCCGGGCTCTCCCACCGCTCCGTCGCCGCCGCCGCGGACGTACCGCTCGGCTCGACGACCTACCACTTCAAGACGCTCGACGAGCTGATGGTCGCCGCGCTGCGGCAGGCCAACGAGGGCTTCGCCAAGGTGGTCGCCGCGTACGGCGGCCTGGACGACTCCTCGGCGGACCTCGCCGCCGCCCTCGCCCGGATTCTCGGCGACTGGCTGAACGGGGACCGTACCGCCGTGGAGCTGGAGTACGAGCTCTACCTCGCCGCCCTGCGCCGCCCGGCCCTGCGCCCCGTCGCCGCCGAGTGGGCCGACGACCTCGCCGAGCGGCTGGCACGGCGCACCGACCCGGTCACGGCGCGGGCGCTGGTCGCGCTGATGGACGGGATCTGCCTCCAGGTGCTGCTGACGGGGATGCCGTACGACGAGGGGTACGCGCGGGAGGCGCTGGGGCGCGTGATTCCCTGAGCGGAACGCGTCTGCCGCTCCCTTTCCCGGCGAGCCGGCCGAGGCACCGTGAACCCTCCGACGGGCATCGGGGAACAGGCGGTGACACACACGCACCGACGAACCAGGGGGAGCCCTCGTGAGCGGACCGCCGCCGGCCACGGCACAGGCGGAGGACGACGCGGAGACCGTCGCCCAGTCACTGGAACAACCGGAGCTCTTCGCCCGGCTCTACGATCGCTACGCGCCCGACATCCACCGGTACGCGGCGCGCAGGCTCGGCGACGCAGCGGCCGACGACATCACCGCGGACACCTTCCTCGTCGCCTTCCGGATCCGCTCCCGCTACGACCTCGCACGCCCCAACGCGCGCCCGTGGCTGTACGGCATCGCCGGCAACCTGATCGGCAAGCAACGCCGGGCCGAGGTACGGGCACTCAAGGCGCTGGCCCGCACCGGGCACGACCCGGTCGCCGCGTCCTGGAGCGAGACCTGGGTCGAACACACCGACAACCGGATCGACGCGCAGGGCCCGCTCGCCGGCGCCCTCGCCGCACTGACGGCGGGCGACCGGCACGTCCTGCTGCTCGTCGCCTGGGCCGACCTCACCTACCAGGAGGTCGCCGAGGCGCTGGACATCCCGGTCGGCACGGTCCGCTCCCGGCTCAACCGGGCCCGGCGCAAGGTACGTACGGCGCTGGGCGCCGATCCGGCATTCGTGGGCGACACCGCGGAGGTGGCATAGCGATGGACGAGATGACCGAGGTGCGCTCGCTGCGCGCCGACGCGCCGGTGCCCGACCGGGCACGGCTGGCGGCGGGGCGCGCCCTGCTGACCGACGCGGTACGGGCCGGGGAGCGGCGCCGGGCCGGGTGGCGGCGGGAGTTCGTGATCGTCGCGGTCGTGGCCGCGGTGACCGCCGTCGCCGTCACCGCCGCCCTGCTGGTGGGCGGGGGCGGCACGGGACGCAGGGTGCGGCCCGCGACGCCGGACATCGACCTGAAAGGGATGAGCGCGCACGACTTCCTGGAACGGGCGGCCGACGCGCTGGACAAGCAGCCGGCGGGCACCGAGCCCACCGGGAAGCAGTGGATCTACACGAACGTGGTGCCGGTCCCCGACGGAGAGTCAAGCGAGCGCTGGGCCCGGTACGACGGCGAACTGCGGGCCTATCACCCGGCGGCCGGCGATCCCAGGCTCACCGTCGGCCCGGCAAATCCAGGGGGCAAGGAGCTGGATGTGTACCCGTCGCCGCGTGCGGTGTACCGGTTCGTGGCCGCACTGCCGGTCGACGGCGAGGGGACGCTGCGGGCACTCCGTGACTGGAACGCCATCAGCAACGATGGAATGAAGGGGGCCGGGGGCCAGGCGTGGGACGACTACATGGAGATCACTACCCTCCTCCGTTATAGATTCGTGCCGCCCGCGGGGCTGGCCTCGCTGTACCGCGCCCTCGCGCTCCTGGTCGAGGGGAACGTCACCGACCACCTGGTCGGCACGGTCACCGGCCGTAAGGCCGTCGCCCTGACGAACTACCTCGCCGTGGACGACCCGGACCTGCCCCAGAACAAGGCCGAGCGCAGGCCCAGTCTGGTGAAACAGACGCTGATCGACCCGCGGACCTACCACGTCGTTGGCTGGCGCCAGTTCATGGACGGCAAGGTCGTCGACACCGACGAACTGGTCACGATGGCGGTGGTGGACAAGGCCGGCGAGCGCCCCTGACGTCACCCCGGGTTGTTCCGGGCGGCCCGCACCGCGGGGGAGTGCGGGCCGCCCGGACGATCTTCACGGCCCGGCTGCCGAGACGCCCCGCACGCTGGTTCGCCTCCCCGGCCCCCGGCCGGTTAGGTTGCCCTCATGACCGACACGACTGCTCTTCGTCCCACCGGCGCCGTGGCCGCCGGGCTCGCCACCATCGCCGCCGACGGCACCGTTCTCGACACCTGGTTCCCCGCTCCCGCGCTGGTCGCCGAGCCCGGCCCGGCCGGCACCGAGACGCTCTCCGCCGAGCAGGCCGTGGAACTCCTCGGCGAGGGTGCGGCCAAGGCGATCGGCCCGGACCCCCGCCGCAACGTCGAGGTCGTCGCGGTCCGCACGGTCATCGCCTCGATCGACGAGAAGCCGATCGACGCGCACGACGTCTACCTGCGCCTGCACCTGCTCTCGCACCGCCTGGTCAAGCCGCACGGCCTGAGCCTGGACGGCCAGTTCGGCTTCCTCGCCAACGTCGCCTGGACCTCCCTCGGCCCGGTCGCCGTCGACGACATCGAGCAGGTCCGGCTGAACGCCCGCGCCGAGGGCCTGCACCTCCAGGTGACCTCGATCGACAAGTTCCCGCGGATGACGGACTACGTCGTCCCGAAGGGCGTACGTATCGCCGACGCCGACCGGGTCCGCCTCGGCGCGCACCTCTCCGAGGGTACGACCGTCATGCACGAGGGCTTCGTCAACTTCAACGCGGGCACGCTCGGCACCTCGATGGTCGAGGGACGCATCTCGGCCGGTGTCGTGGTCGGCAACGGCTCGGACATCGGCGGCGGCGCCTCCACCATGGGCACGCTGTCCGGCGGCGGCAACGTGATCATCGCCATCGGCGAGCGCTGCCTGGTCGGCGCCGAGGCGGGCGTCGGCATCGCGCTCGGCGACGAGTGCGTGGTCGAGGCCGGCCTCTACGTCACCGCGGGCACCCGGATCACCATGCCGGACGGCCAGATCGTCAAGGCCCGCGAGCTGAACGGTGCCTCGAACATCCTCTTCCGCCGCAACTCGGTCACCGGCGCCGTGGAGGCCCGCCCGAACAATGCGGTCTGGGGCGGCCTGAACGAGATCCTGCACAGCCACAACTGACCACCGACGGCCGTGCCCTGCGGCCGCCTGCGCGATCAGCGCCCCGACCTGCTGTCGAGCTGTCGGCGGTCTGTCGACGCCAGTCATCACTGAGCGCCCTTCCACGGCCCGAGGACGGCCCGGGGGAGGGCGCTCACGGGCTTTCTCGGCCAGTCGAACCGCACGATGGCGGCGGAGCGCCACAGGCGGAGGCCGACGGTCGGCGCGGAACCCCGTGGGAACACGGTTCCGAGGAGGCCATGCGGTCGCCCGGGACCTCGATGTGGTCCAGAAAATCGAACACGTGCTTGAATCTGGTCATGCGACTGTTTTCCGCCGACCCTGCCCAGGCACAGCAGGAGTGGAGTGCCACCTACCAACAGCTGCGTGACCTGGAGCGGTCAGACCGGAACGTGAACGAGCGGCATCAGCGATGACGACCTGGAACGCGGGTCCGCACGACCCGGACGACCCTGAGGACATGCCCGGACCGATACGTGTGATCGTGCATCCACCGTCGCCCACGGGTGGCCGCCGCGTGCGCGTGGACGGTGAGATCCTCGGGCTGGCTCACCACGCGGTCGACGTCGCGGAGTTCCTCCGCCGGGCCGGGCTGGACATCGACCCGGCGGAGGTGGCCGAGTCACCGTGGATCGACTGGCGCGGAGTGGGGCCCGAGCGCTGGGGGCCGGAGACGATCAGCTGATCGGCGCGCTGCTTCTGTCGACGGGTGATGCCCGCAACGCGGAATGTCGCGGCCGGCAGGCCCCCAACTCGTGACCCGGCAGAGCCGCAGACGTGCGGTCGGCCGGACGGCCGCCCCATGGTACGGGAGGGCGCTCAGCCGCCCTGGGGCAGGGATCCCCGGAACTGCGTCAGCGCGGCGAAGTCGCCCTGCCGCAGGCCGATCCGGGGATCGACGTGGTGCAGCAGGGCGGGGCCGGGGTGGTGGGCCCGGACGTACAGCGTGTCCGCCGGGCTCTGCTCGTCGTCCACCCAGGCGAACGGCCGCCCCTCGGCGTACGAGACGATCGCCTCCGTCTTCCAGTGGACGCCGTCGGGCCGCTCCGCCAGCAGTCCCCTGCCGAAGTCGACGTACGGCAGCTCGGGCAGACCCACGACCGGGGCGATCCAGTGGTTCGCCTCGGCCATCCAGGTGGTCGCCCAGCACAGCTCGTAGCCGAGGGCGAGCAGCGCCGGGCCGTGCTCCGGGTTCAGCCAGACCCGCAACGGGCGTCCCGGGCGGACGGTCGCCCGGATCGTCGTATAACCCTCGGGGCGCCGCTCGCGCTGGGCCGCGTAGGGGTTGAGGGGGCCGTCGACGTCCAGGAACAACAGGGGGCGGCTCATGGGGACAACGTAGGGCAGCGGGCGGGTGCGACACCGGTGCATTATTTCCGCGCCGGACAGGCATAGCGGGGCCGCTCCACACGCGTCACCACGGTTACAGGAACAGCCGCCGGCGGGATCGGGCTTCGCCGAATGGGTGCTGGCCGTCCGTCGGCGCCGACGCGCCCGCCGGACGCCTCCATGGCCGCCGCCACGGCCGCCGTGGTCGCCCCCGGGAAGTCGTACTCCTCGATCCGCGACCCCCGCACCGGCAAGGAGATCACCAAGGTCCGCGGCGGCGACCTGCTGGCCTGGGCCGACGACCGGCGGCTCATCACCTGGGAGCGGGCCGGCGGCCTGGACGAGTCGTACCGGGCCCGGCTCGTCCTGGTGACGATCGGCAGCGACAAGATCGTGGCGCTGAGCGGTGTCCAGAAGGAGATGTACGACGACCTGAAGGCGTGGCAGCCCGCCTTCGCCCGCCGCTGATCAGCGGGCCACGAGTTCCTCGTACACCGCCCGCAGTCCGTCGGCCGTCTCCCGGCCGGCGGATCGCAGCGGGGCCCGTACCGGCCCCGCCGGCCGGCCGAGCGCGCTGAGCAGCGCCTTCGACGTGACCGTGCCCGGCAGGCCCGCGGCCGTCATCGCCTCGATCAACGGGGTGGCCCGCAGTTGCAGTTCGGCGGCACGGGCGGTGTCGCCGGCGTCGAACGCGTCGAGGATCGCGGCGACCCGGCCCGGCACCACGTTGGCGACCGTGCTGACACAGCCCGCCGAGCCCACCGCGTACAGGGCGAGGATGTGCTCGTCGCTGCCCGCGTAGTACGCCAGTTCCGTGCGCGCCAGCACCTTCTGGGTGCCGAGGAAGTCGTACGAACAGTCCTTCACGGCCACGATCGCGGGATGCGCGGCGAGCCGGATCAGCGTCTCCGGCTCGATACGGGTGCCGGTGCGGCCCGGGATGTCGTACAGCATCACCGGCAGCCCGGTCGCCTCCGCCACCTCCAGGAAGTGCGCCTCCAGCGCGTCCTGCGGCGGCCTGCTGTAGTACGGCGACACCACCAGCACGCCGTCCGCACCCGCCTTCTCGGCCGCGCGCGCGAGTTCCACGGTGTGCAGCGTGTCCGCGGTGCCCACGCCCGCCACGAGCGGCACCCGCTCGCCGACCGCCTCCCGGACGGCCGAGATCAGCTCGGCCTTCTCGGCGTCCGTGGTGGTCGGCGACTCGCCGGTGGTGCCGTTCAGCACCAGGCCGTCACAGCCCTCCGCCACCAGCTGCGCGGCCAGCCGCCGGGCGCCGTCGAGGTCGAGCGCCCCCGCCTCGGTGAACGGTGTGACCATCGCACAGAGGGTGCGGCCGAAGGGGCGGGGCGAGCGGGCGGTGTCGGGTGGGTTCGTCATGAAGGTAGTCTCGGCGGCACGACGGCTTAGCTCCACTTAATTCTTCTATGGGGTATGCCTTAGGAGTGCTAAACCATCGCTCGTGCGGGCCGCCGAGGCCCTATGTCCAACTCGGCACCGGATGGGCCACTATGGGCCGGACGGTCACCGACGGCACGGCATGGGAGGCGTCATGAAGCTCGGCAGGGCACTGGCCACCGGGGTCGCCGAGGAGCGGCCGCTCGTCCACGACGTGGAACCCGAAGTCCCCGAAGAGATCCACGAGCCCCAGGTCGTGGCGGCGCCCGAAGAGGCCCCGGCCGCCCGATGAGGCTGCGGCTCCCGGCGGAACGTCCGGCCGAGCCGCCGACCGGCTACAAGATCGCCCACCCGGTGCTCTCCCAGGATGGCGCCCGGGCCGGGTTCACCGGCGTGTCGCTGGGCGGCGCGCTGCCGTACGGAGTGCTGGACGACGCGTCCTGCGTCTACGGCCGGCGGCATCGCCCGCCCGCGCGGCGGTGCGACTGCGGCTTCCACTGCGTGCACGGACGCGAAGCCGCGGAGGCCCTGTTGTGCACCGCCGAGCACCGGGCGGCCGTGCTGCTGGAGGTCTCCGTGCTCGGTGCCTACATCCGCTTCGAACGCGGCTTCCGCTACGCCCGGCAGCGGGTGCGCACGGCCACCGTCGGCGCGTGCGCCTGCGGCGCGCCGGCCGTGGCGCTCGCCGACGCGGGCTGGGGCAGGCCCGGATGGCGGGCCCTGGCGGCCGCCTGCGGGGGCTGTGTACGCGCGCGCACGTCCGTCTCGCTCGCCGGATTCGCCCGGCTGGCCGGAGAGGGCCTGCGGATGGTCGCCGGGGGCACGGGGGCGGTCGTCGGTGAGCAGGTGCCGGTGCTGGGCGAGGACTTCGGGGTGCCCGAACTGGTCGCGGAGGCAGCCCTGTTGCAGGCCCGCCTCGACTGGTTCCAGAGCCGGCTCGCGCGGCTCGGTGAGCGGGGGGAGCCGGGCTGACGGACGGGTCGGCCGCCTGACCGTCGGCGACCTGGGTACTCGGAAGGTCCGTAGGCACAAGCGGACGCCGAGACCAGGAGGGGCAGTACCGATGACGAAGAGGAACGCACACGGAACCGGGGCCCGAATCATCGACTCCGCGGGCGCCCTGGCGGCGAAGGCCGACCTCAAGGGACGCACCCAGGCCCGCGCCGCCGATCTCAAGGACAAGGCCGGCGCCCTGACCGTCCAGCTGCGCGAGGGTGCCGCCCGGGCCGGCCACCAGGCCCAGGACCGGGCGGCGAGGGGCGGCCACACCACCCAGGAGCAGATGGTCAAGGCGCGGCACACGCTGCAGGAGCGGGCGCTCAGGACCGGGCACGCCGTTCAGGAGCGGGCCGGACGGGCGGGCCATCTGGCGTCCGACAAGGCCGTCGAGGCGGGTCACGCCGCCGAGGGACGCCTCCCGCAGTCCACGCGTACGGCCTTCCGGGGCGCGCTGCGGCACACCCGCCCGGTGCTGGTCGCGGGCGCCGCCCTCGCCGTCGCCGGTGCCGTCGCCGCGGGCGCCCTGCGCCGTGGCCGGCGCCACTGAGATCCGCGCGGGGCCTTCTCCCCGCCCTCTCCACCCTCTCGCCGAAAATCTGATCCGTCTGGACAGGAAAAGTTTTCGGTGGGAGGGTGGAGCCATGCTGGACGTGACCGTGATCGAGGACCCCGAGGCCGCGGCGGTGTCGCTGGACCCCATACGGGCCCGGCTGCTCGCCGAACTGGCTGCCGCGCCCGCGTCGGCCGCGATGCTGGCCGGCCGGGTCGGGCTGCCCCGACAGAAGGTGAACTACCACCTCAAGGCGCTGGAGCGGCACGGCCTGGTCGAGCTGGCGGGCGAGCGGCGCAAGGGCAATGTCAACGAGCGGCTGATGCGCGCGACCGCCGCGTCGTACGTCATCTCGCCGGCCGCCCTGCCCGCCGTACAGCCGGACCCGGACCGCTTCCGCGACCAGCTCTCCGCGCGCTGGCTGCTCGCGGTCGGCGCCCGCCTGGTGCGCGACGTCGGCACGCTGATCAGCGGTGCCGCCAAGGCCCGCAGACAGCTGGCGACCTATGCGCTGGACGGTGAGGTGCGCTTCGCCTCCGCCGCCGACCGCGCGGCGTTCGTGCAGGAGCTGACGGCGGGCGTCAGCGCGCTCATCCGCAAGTACGACGCGCCCGACACGGCGGACGGCCGGGACCACCGGATCGTCGTAGCCCTCCACCCCACGGTCAAGGCCGACCCCGGCCCGACGGCCGACCCCGGCCCGACGGCGCCCCCTGGCCCGGCGGCCGACTCCGGCCCGGTGGCCGGGACTCACCCGGCGGCCGAGACGCACCCCGCGGCCGAGATCCTCCCGGCGGCCGAGGGCCGGCCCTGGGTCTCGGAGCGGACCACCCCCGAAACGGATCAGTAGGCAGCAGGAGCCCTGACATGTCCAAGGAATTCGAGATCGCCCGCGAGTTCGAGGTCGACGCCACACCCCAGGAGGTGTGGGAGGCGATCACCAACGGCACCGGCGCCTACCTGTGGCCGATGGAGCCGCCCGAGCCCCGGGTGGGCGGTGCGGCGGCCTTCGGCTCCACCGTGACCGCCTACGAGCCGCCGCACCACCTGATCGTCCGCAGCGAGGACGTCGGTTTCCCGGTCCAGAGCGTCAACCAGCTGGAGCACGTGATCGAGCCGCGGGACGGCGGCCGCCGTGCCTGGGTGCGCTACGTGCACAGCGGGATCTTCACCGACGACTGGGACAACCAGTACGACGGCGCGAGCCGGCACACCGACTTCTATCTGCACACCCTGCGCGAGTACCTGGTCCACTTCGCGCCCCGCCCGGTCACCTTCGCGCAGCTCAACGGCCCCGAGGCGGCCCAGGCGCCGGACGCCTTCGAGGCCGTGGGCCGCGCTCTCGGCCTGCCGGACGACCTGGCCGAGGGCGCGAAGGCGAGCGTCCGGGGGCCCGGCGGCCGGACCCTGGAGGCGGTGGTCGACTACCGCAACCCGTACTTCATCGGGCTGCGCACCGACGACGCCCTCGTCCGGTTCTTCGGACGCAACCACTGGGGCGCCCCGGTCGGCATCAGCATCCACGACTTCGCGGCGGACGCCGACGCCCGGGCGAACGAGCGTGCCTGGCAGGACTGGCTGAACGGCGTGTTCAGCCAGTCCTGAGCCGCGTCCTCAGGGGCGGAAGCGCAGCACCTGCGGGTCGTGGTCGCTGATCTGGTCGTGGAACTCCGAGTTGACGTGCACGCTGTCGTACTCGAAGTCGCCGTTGCGGCGGATCTCCTTGCTGATCAGGATCTGGTCCAGGACCTGCTCGTTGCCCTGGTAGTCGTAGGTGTAGCGCTCCTTGGTCGGCAGCGACTGGATCGCCGACCAGAGCGCGCCGTGGCTCTCCAGGATCTTGGTGGTGCCGGAGAAGTCGAAGTCGTTCATGTCGCCGAGCGCGATGACGTTCGCGTCCTTCTGGACGTCGAGGATGCTCTTGACGAACGCGTTGACCAGCGTCGCCTGCGCGTGGCGCTGGACCTCCGAGCTGCGCGCCACCGGCTGGTACTGCGCGGTCAGGCCCTGGTCGCCGCCCTTGGAGTTCAGGTGGTTGGCGATCACGATGACCGTCTTGCCGTGGAAGACGAACTCGCCGGCCAGCGGCTTGCGGCTGGCCGTCCAGGCGGAGTTCGCCGGGTCGACACGGCCGGGGGAGGCGGTCAGCTGGGCCTGGCCGTGCACCTTGGTGACGCCCACCGCGGTGGTGGAGTCGCCGCCCGCGCGGTCGACGAAGGACACCCGCTCGGGGTTGAAGAGGAAGACCTGGCGGATGTTGCCGCCGGGCTCGCCGCCGTCCTGGTCGTTGACCGGGTTGATGGAACGCCAGTCGTACTTCGGGCCACCGGCCGCGACGATCGCGTCGATCAGCTTGTTCACCGTCACGTCGGCGGCGACCGTGCCGTCGTCCGTCGCGCCGTTGTCGTCCTGGATCTCCTCCAGGGACACGATGTCGGGCGACTGGAGGTTGTTCACGATCGCGGCGGCGTGCGCGGCGAAGGTGCCGTCGGAGGGGTCGAGGTTCTCGACGTTGTAGGTGGCGACGGCCAGTTCGCTCTTCGACTGCTTCTTCGTCGTCTCGCGCTGCAGGCCGCCGCTCCTGAGGGTGCCCAGCTCGCTCGCGACGAGGGTGTAGCCGCCGAACTGGTTGTAGTCCAGCGGGCCGGTCGTGGCGCCGGTCAGCGTGTCGCCGACGTTCGCCACCGGGAAGCCGGCGGTCGCGCCCAGGGACTGGATCTGGAGACGGCCGGTGTTCTGGTCGTTGTAGGAGCGGTACAGCGTGCCGCCGCGGACGGTGCGGTTCTCGTGCGGTTTCACCGTGACCCACAGCTCGGCGTACGGGTCGGTGGCGGTGACCACGCGGGTGTCGCGGACCTGGACGTTCATGCCCTCCAGGGACTCGTAGTAGTCCAGGGCGTAGTTCTTCGGCTGGAGCGTCAGGCCGTTGACCGAGCCGGCCGCGGCCGTGTCACCCGCCGGGGTGTACTTGGCCGGCACCGACTTCTTGTCGATCACGACCGGCGCCGGGACCGCGTTGCCGGTGGAGACCGTGGTGACCGTCGGCTTGGTGATCTCGGTCAGCGACTGGTTGCCGGTGGCGGCGCCGCCCGGGACGTACTCGGAGACCGTGCCGGTGACCGTGACGGAGTCGCCGACCGCGACCTTCGGGGTGGAGCTGGTGAAGACGAAGACGCCCTCACTGGTGGCCGGGTTGGCGTCGGGCGTCGGATCCTGGAGCCAGAAACCCCGCGAGGAGCCGTAGGTGCGCGTGGCCGTGACGATGCCGGGAACGTCCGTCACCTTCTGGCCGGCGTACGGCGATATGCGCGTGGCGCCCTGGACGTCATGGATGCGCAGCCCGTCGGCCTGGGCCGGCGAGGTGAGGGCGACGGTGGACGCCGCGCTGCAGACGGCGGCGACGGTGAGCGCGGCGAGACGCGCGGAAGACCTGCTCGGCAAGGAAATCCCTCCGGGGACATAAACGGTGCCGGGACGAGGGTGCGTCATGGAGTGGGCATGACACGCGTAGACAGAGAGTGAACACTTGCCCCCCCGTTTTCTACGCGCGTCAATCTCGTCCCTGCGTAGGGGAGTTGTCAAGGTTTCGGCCATGTACGCAGCTCGGCGAGGACATGAACCGGGCGGCATGGGTGGAAATCCGTCTAGGCTGAGCGGCTGAGGCGTACGGCGTCCCGATGGTCGTACGGCCGTCGTACGGAGTCCATGTCGTCGTACGACCGTAGAGGCGTCCGAGGAGAACCACCCGATGTCAGACAGCTCCCCCCTGCCGCCGGTGCGGTTGCGTCCCGAAGCGGAGCTGGCACGCGCCGCGCTGGCCACGCCGCTGCTCTCCCGGGCCGCCCGGCTCGCCCGCTGGGCCGGCCCCGACACCCGCGTCGACGCAGGTGGCGGACTGGCCGAGGAACAGCTCCCGGCCGCCGCCGAGCTGCTCGGGCTCACCGGGGACGACGCCGCCGCGTACACCGCCGAGGCCTGGCGGGTCGCGCTGGACGCCGGGCTCGTCGAGATCGTCGACGAGGAGGCCGGGACGGTCGCGGCGGGGGAGGAGCTGGCGCTGCTCACCGGGGGCTCGCCGCACGACGTCCTCGGGGTCTGGCTGGCCGCCCTGGAGACCGTGATCGGCGACGCGAGCGTGCCCGACCTGGACGGAATTGTCGACGCGCTCGACGAGGGCGGCGAGGTCGATTTCTCGTCACTCGGCTGGGACCCCGAGGCGGAGGCGGACTTCCTCGACGGCGTCCTCGGCAACCTGTACCTGCTGACGGTGAGCGAAGGCGGCCCCGGCGAGGCGCCGGTGCCGCTGCCCGCGCTGGCCGCGTCGATGATCGTGCCCAGCGACATGGGGGAGCCGACCAACGACGTTCTCGAACAGGTCTCCGACGCGATGATGCGGCTCGACGACCAGTTCCGGACGCTGGAGCCGGTCGGACTCGTCGCGTACCAGCCGGTCGACGAGGCGCTCATGGCCGACACCGAGGAGGAGCCGGCCGCGGGGCCGGTCAACGAGAGCGACGTCACCCGGTACGGCATGGTGCGGCTCACCCCGCTCGGCGCGTACGGGCTGCGGGCGCGGCTGCTGGAGGCCGGGTTCGAGGCGCCGGCGGTCGGAGACCTCGCCGACAAGGGCGCGGACGCGTTGCTCGACGGCATGGCCACGTTCCCGCAGGGAGCCGCGCAGGCCGAGACCGAGCAGTGGCTGGACCGCCGTGAATCCCTCGCCGCCGCGCGGGAGTTGCTGGCCGCCGCCCGGGGCGACGACGCGGGCGCGCCGCTGCGCCGGCTGCGCTGCCAGCAGGCGCTGTCCCTGGTCGGCGCCGAGGCCGAACCGGCGCTCCGCGAGGTCCTCGGCGACCCCGAGCTGGGCGGACTGGCCAGGGTCTGGCTGGCCGAGCGCGGCGCCGCCGACGTACCGGCACCCTCGCCGGACATGATCTTCTGGCTGACCATCGACACGGTCGCCGCGCAGTTGGCCGCCGAAGGGAACTCCGAGGAACTGCAGGCCCTGGTCGAGGGGTTGGCCCAGCAGCACGCCGGGTTCTTCGCCGAGGCCTGGCGGGTCGACCACCCGGACACGGCCGACGTCCTGGAAGCGATGGGACGCCTGCACCCGGACAAGAAGGTCGCGAAGGAGGCCCGGAAGGCGGCGTTCAAGGCGCGGTCGCAGCACGGGGGGTAGCGGCCGAAGGGGCGGGGCTGCGTGCGGGTCGGGCCCCGCCGGACGCGTCGAGTGCGGCTGAACGCAGCCGTGGCGGAAGAAGGATTCCAGGCCGCGGTTGGCGGCCTCCGCGGCGCTTTCTTGGGTGTGGCTTTGGGTTGCCGTGGGGCGGTGCATACGGATTCATTGAACAAGCGAAGCCGATGTCGCCCTGAGTTCAGGCGGAGTTCAGACGCGGCCGGGAGCGTGTGCGCCGACTTGAGGTCCGCCACCCTCCACGGCCCTTCGACCGTCACAGGAGACACCATGTCGCTCACCCGCAGGGACTTCGCCAGAAAATCCGCGATCACCGGTGCCGGTGTCGCGCTGGCGGGCAGCGTCGGCGCCCTCGCCACCGCCCCGAACGCCCTCGCGTCCACCGAGACCGAGGCGTCCGGCACGGCCGAGGCGAGGCACGGACACGGACACGGCGGCGTCGGCTACGGGCCGCTGCTCCCCGACCCCGACGGCATCCTCGCGCTCCCCGCCGGCTTCAAGTACCGCGTCATCACCTACAGCGGCAAGACCCGGCTGGAGTCGGGCGAGTTCACCCCCTCCAACCACGACGGCACCTCCACCTTCGACGGCCCGCGCGGCGCCACCCTCCTCGTCAACAACCACGAGCTGGCCGGCCCCCGCGCCAACTGGACCCACCCGGTGCCGCTCACCGAGGGCCTCGTCTACGACCCGGCGGCCGCCGGCGGCTGCACGGTCGTCGAGGTGCGCCACGACAAGGTCGCCGAGTGGGTCGGCATCGCCGGCACCGCCACCAACTGCGCGGGCGGCAACACCCCCTGGGGCACCTGGCTCACCTGCGAGGAGACCGAGGACAAGGCCGGCGCCAACGGCATGACCAAGGACCACGGCTATGTCTTCGAGGTCGACCCCGAGGACCGCCGGGCCAACCAAAACCCCAAGCCGATCAAGGCGCTGGGCCGGTACGCGCACGAGGCCGTCGTCGTCGACCCCAAGCGCGGCCACCTCTACCTGACGGAGGACGCGTCCAACCCGAACGGTCTGCTCTACCGCTGGACCCCGCCCGAGCACTTCCACCACGGCCGCGGCCGGCTGCGCGCCCTCGCCGACGACGCGGGCACGTTGCAGGCCTTCAAGTGCATCGACTCCGGCGGCGTGTTCGTCGACGACCTCTCCCGCGCCACGAAGATCGGCACCGTGTACGGCGTCGACTGGACGGACGTCCCGGACCGAGACGCCAGGACCACCTCGGTCCGCAAGCAGTTCACCGCCGGACAGGTCACCCGCGCCCGCAAGCTGGAGGGCATGTGGTGGGGCGACGGGGGCGTGTACATCGTCTCCTCCTACGCCCGCTCGGAGAGCCCCGTCCAGCACGACGGCGCCGTCTGGTTCTACGACCCCAAGCGCCGCACCCTCACCCTGAAGGTCCTCATCGGAGTCAACCCCGACCCGTCCGTGGACGGCGCCTTCGACGGCCCGGACAACATCACCGTCTCCCCGTACGGCGGGCTGGTCATCGCCGAGGACGGCGAGGGCATCCAGCACCTGTTCGGCGCCACCGACAGCGGCCGCACCTACCCCATCGCCCGCAACGAACTGAACATCGGCACCGAAGAGGAGCCGGAATACAGCGAGTTCACCGGCGTCACCTTCTCGCCCGACGGCAGGACCCTGTACGCGAACATCCAGACGCCGGGCATCATGCTTGCCATCACCGGGCCCTGGAAACGCCAGAAGCGCGGGTAATTAATTCACTCGCTCGGCCCGCGGCACGCCTCCTAAGGTAATGAACGTCCAGGTGCGAAGGCAGGACCTACTTCCACTGATAATGGGGCGGCCGCGGGTTCGAGTCCCGCCACCGGTACAACGCGCCGGTGTAGCTCAGGGGTCAGAGCACCTACGTCGGTTCCGCCGGCCTTGAACTCTGGACACCAAAAACTTCATGCACCTCCCGGTGCGTGTGTCACTGAACTCGGGAGGCGCAGCTCATGGAGGGTGCCCGGTGCGCAGGCAGCGGATACTTCAGGGCCCTGGTCCCCGAAAGGGGGTGCGGGTTCGATTCCCGTCGTCGGCTCAGGGCCGATGTGGCGGAAAGGAAGACGCGCCAGGTTAAAAGTCCCGCCGCCGACTCCTGATCTCGGGCACCCACCTCCTGTTGCGCCTCCTCCCAGACTCCAATGAATTCGGGGGGAATTCACCATGGCGCGATTCAACACCAAGGCGGCCCGGGCGCAGCCCACTTCGCGGGTCACCTCGACCGGACGCGTGCTCCGCACCTACCAGGGCGGCCGTGGCCGGGAGCGGGACACGCGGTCCGAGCTCTTCCTGCTCGCCGTCGCCAACTTCGTCTCGCAGGAGACCTTCTACGAGACCGGTGCCGACCGCGACGACCGGTACGCGAAGCTCGTCCGCGAGCTCGCCGTCACCGATCCGGTCTGGACCGCCGGCCTGCTCGGCTGGCTGCGCGGCGAGGGCAACATGCGGACCGCCTCCCTCGTGGGCGCCGCCGAGTACGTGCACGCACGCCTGACCGCGGGCGCCACCGAGGGCCCTTCGAACCGGCAGGTCGTCGCCTCCGTGCTGCAGCGGCCCGACGAGCCCGGCGAACTGCTCGCCTACTGGACGGCGACCTACGGCCGTGCGGTCCCCAAGCCCGTCAAGCGGGGCATCGCCGACGCCGTACGGCGGCTCTACCACGGCCGGTCGCTGCTCAAGTACGACACCGCGGCCAAGGGATACCGCTTCGGCGACATCCTGAACCTGGTGCACGCGGCGCCGGACCCGGACAAGCCATGGCAGGGTGAGCTGTTCCAGTACGCGCTGGACCGGCGGCACCACCCGGACACGGCCGTACCGCCCGCGTCGAGCCCGGTGCTCGCCGCGCACCGCGAGCTGATGGCGCTGCCCGTCGCACGGCGGCGTGCGGTCGTCACCGAGCCCGGTGGCGCCGAGCGGCTCGCGGCGGCGGGGCTGACCTGGGAGGCACTGGCCGGATGGCTCCAGGGCCCGATGGACAGGGCGGCCTGGGAGGCGGTCATCCCGTCCATGGGGGCCATGGCGCTCCTTCGCAACCTGCGGAACTTCGACGAGGCGGGAGTCTGCGACGAGGTCGCCGCCCAGGTCGCGGCCCGGATCAGTGACCCGGCGGAGGTGGCGCGCTCGCGGCAGTTCCCGTTCCGGTACCTCGCCGCGTACCAGCACGCCCCGTCGCTGCGCTGGTCCTTCCCGCTGGAGCGGGCGCTCGGCCACTCGCTGGCCAACGTGCCCGCACTGCCGGGGCGGACGCTGGTGCTGGTCGACCGGTCCGGCTCGATGTGGGGCCCGCTGTCCGACCGCTCGCGGCTCAACCGGGCCGACGCGGCGGCGATCTTCGGTTCGGCGCTCGCGCTGCGGGCGGCGGACGCGGACCTCGTCGAGTTCGGTACCACCAGCAGGCGGCTGACGTTCGGCAAGGGCGAGTCGGTGCTGAAGATCCTCGGTCGCTTCGGCTCGCTGGGCGGTACCGACACGACCTCGGCGATCCGCTCGCACTACCGGGGGCAGGACCGGGTGCTGATCGTCACCGACGAGCAGTACACGTACCACCGGCACGGCGACCCGACCCAGCAGGTCCCGGCCCACATCCCGGTCTACACCTGGAACCTGGCCGGCTACCGGGTCGGCCACGGCCCGTCGGGAGCGGCCAACAGGCACACCTTCGGCGGCCTCTCGGACGCGGCTTTCCGGATGGTGCCGCTGCTGGAGTCCGCCCGGGACGCCGACTGGCCGTGGGCGGCGGCCGCCTGACCGCCGGCCCATGAGCGTGGCCCGCACCTTCACGGGGGGTGCGGGCCACCCTACGCCGTCCCGGCCGGCGCCTCCGACCATCCGCTCGGCGGGCTCGGCTTCGCCAACTGGGCGTACGAGGTCGCCGAGCAGGGGCGGGAGCTGGGCGTCTTCTTCGACACGGTGATCGTCTGCTCGGTGACCGGGTCGACCCAGGCCGGCATGGCCGCCGGGTTCGCCGCGCTGGCGGAGGCCGGTGGGCGCGAGCGCCGGGTCATCGGCATCGACGCCTCGGCCAAGCCCGCCGAGACCCGCGAGCAGGTGGCCCGGATCGCCCGGCGGACCGGACGACTGATCGGTCTCAAGCGTGAGTTGACCGTCGAAGACATCGAGCTGGACGAGCGCTACCACGCGGGCGTCTACGGCATCCCGGACGAGACCACCCTGGAGGCGATGCGGCTCGCCGCCCGCACGGAGGGCGTGGTGACGGACCCGGTGTACGAGGGGAAGTCGATGGCGGGGATGGTGGACCTGGTCGAACGGGGCGAGATCGACCCCGGCTGCACCGTCCTCTACGCCCACCTGGGCGGGCAACCCGCGCTGAACGCCTACAGCGCCCTGTTCTGACGGACCGGAAGAGGCGGTCCCGCGCCCCTCGGAAGGGGCGCGGGGCGTGTCGGTCCACGGCCGCTACAGCGCCTGCGCGCCCGGCTTCACCATGTTCCGGACCGTGCGGGCCTTCACGAACTCGCCCAGTGCCGTCATGTCCCACTCGCCGGAGAACTGGCGGACCAGCTTGGCCATCATCACGCCGGTCTGCGCCTCGGCGTTGGTGAGGTCGAAGCGGACCAGTTCCTCGCCGGTTGCCGCGTCCAGGAGACGGCAGTAGGCCTTGGCGACCTCCGTGAACTTCTGGCCGGAGAAGGAGTTGACGGTGAAGACCAGGCCGGTGACCTCCGGGGGGATCCGGCCGAGGTCGACCACGATCACCTCGTCGTCGCCGCCTCCCTCACCGGTCAGGTTGTCGCCGGAGTGCTTGATCGCGCCGTTGAGGATGGACAGCTTGCCGAAGTAGCAGCTGTCGACGTGGTCGCGCTGCGGGCCGTAGGCGATGACCGAGGCGTCCAGGTCGATGTCCTTGCCGCGGAACGCCGGCTCCCAGCCCAGGCCCATGTGGACCAGGGAGAGCAGCGGGCTGCCGCCCTTGACCAGGGACACGGTCTGGTTCTTCTGGAGGCTGACCCTGCCCTTGTCGAGGTTGATCTTCCCGGCGCCCGGGACGGGCGGAGCGGGCGGCGCGGCGGGCGCGGGCGGGGCCACGACCGGGGGCGCCGTCGGCTGCGGGGCCGTCGGCTGGGGCGCCGTCGGCTGCGGGGCCGGGGCCGCCGCCGGTTCCTCCACCGTCACGCCGAAGTCGGTGGCGATGCCGGCCAGCCCGTTCGCGTACCCCTGGCCGACCGCGCGGGCCTTCCACGCGCCGTTGCGCAGGTAGATCTCGACGACCACCAGGGCCGTCTCGGTGCCCAGCTGTGGCGGCGTGAACGTGCCCAGCACCGAGCCGTCGTCCGCGTTGCGGATCGTCGCCGTCGGCTCGATGCCCTGGAAGGTCTGCCCCGCGGCGTCGGGGCTCGCGGTGACGACGATCTTCTCGATGCCCGGGGGCACGGCGGCCGTGTCGACGGTGATCGCGTCCGGGGACGTACCGCCGCCGGAGCGGTACGTCACACCCGGGCCGTTCGGCTGGTTGTAGAAGATGAAGTCGTCGTCGGAGCGCACCTTGCCGTCGCCGGTGAGCAGCAGGCCCGACACGTCGAGCCGCACCGGGGCGGCGACGTCCACCGCCACCCGGGAGACGGGGAGAGGGATGTTCGAGCCAGGGGTCATAGCTGTCATGCCGCGAGAACGAACGGCATCGCTTTACCGTTCCCTTACCGTCGAGCGGCCCTCGCACCGTCCCCCGATCGGCTCAGGGGACCTTGCGAACCAGGCTCAGGGGACGACGACGATCTTCCGTCCGACCCCCGCCGCGAACTGCTCCAGCGCCTGCGGGTAGCTGTCCAGCGGGAGGCGGTCGCTGATGAAGACCTCGGGGTCCAGGACCCCGTTCGCGAACAGCTCCGCGGCGCGTTCGTAGCTGTGCAGGACGGCCATGGAGCCGGTGATGGTGATCTCCTGGTTGTAGATGCGGTACGGGTCGATCGTCACCCGGGTCGCGTAGTCGGCGACGCCGAACTGGAGGAAGGTGCCGGCCTTCCCCACCCGCTCCAGGCCGTCCTGGATCGCCGCCGCGTTGCCGGTCGCGTCGATCACCACGTCCCAGCCCCGCGGCCGGTCCAGTTCGTCGGCGTTCGCGGCGGACCCGGAGACGCCGAGCGCGCGGGCGGTCTCCAGGCGGGCCGGGTTCAGGTCGACCACGTCGACGCTGGCCGCGCCGGTCCGCTTGGCGAGCTCCAGCATCATCAGGCCCATGGTCCCGGAACCGTAGATGAGGACGTGGGCGCCCAGTCGGGAGTTGAGGACGTCGTAGCCGCGTACCGCGCAGGACAGGGGTTCGACCAGGGCCGCGTCCTGGGTGCGGACGTGCTCGGGGAGCTTCACGCAGTTGGCGACCGGGGCGACCGCGTACTGCGCGGCGCCGCCCGGCACGGTCACGCCGATCGCGGCCCAGCGTTCGCAGAGGTTGTTGTGGCCGTCCCGGCAGTAGCGGCACTCGTGGCAGTACAGGGACGGGTCGACCGCGACCTGGTCGCCGATCGCCACCTCGGTCACCTGGGAGCCGACGCCGACCACCTCGCCGGCGAACTCGTGGCCCGGCACGATCGGCAGCTTGGGCGCGAACTCGCCCTGGAGGATGTGCAGATCGGTTCCGCACAGGCCGCAGGCGGCCACTTCCACCACGACCTCACGGGGGCCAGGTGTCGGGTCGGGAACCTCGGTGACGACGGCACGGCCCACGGACTCGATGACGGCGGCCTTCATTTCACGGCTCCCAACGACAGGCCCTGGACCAGCTTGTCCTGGGCGGCGAACCCCGCGGCGAGCACCGGCAGGGAGACGACGAGCGACGCGGCGCACACCTTGGCCAGGAACAGGCCCTGGCTGGTGATGAAGCCGGTCAGGAAGACGGGGGCGGTCTCGGCGACCACGCCCGTCAGGACTCGGGCGAAGAGAAGTTCGTTCCAGCTGAAGATGAAGCAGATCAGGGAGGTGGCGGCGATGCCGGGCAGGGCGATCGGGGCGACCACGCGCGCGAGGATCGTCGGCAGACGGGCGCCGTCGATCTGCGCGGCCTCGATCACCGCGACCGGGACCTCGGCGAGGAACGACTGCATCATCCACACCGCGATCGGCAGGTTCATGGAGGTGTAGAGGATGACCAGGAACCAGATGTTGTCCAGCATCCCGGTGTTCTTCGCGAACAGGTAGATCGGCAGCAGGCCGGCCACCACCGGAAGCATCTTGGTGGAGAGGAAGAAGAACAGGACGTCCGTCCACTTCTTGACCCGCCGGATCGACAGCGCGTAGGCCGCCGGGAAGGCCAGGACGAGGACGAAGAGGGTGGAGACGATCGAGGCGACCGCCGAGTTGATCAGGGCCGGCCAGGGGCTCGCGCCGCCGCCTGCCCCGAAGAACTCGCGGTAGCCGTCCAGGGTGAGGGCGGCGCCGAAGGAGGGCGGGTTGGTCGCCGCGTCCGCCTCGGAGTGGAAGGACGTCAGCGCCATCCAGGCGATGGGGAAGAAGAAGACGATGCCGACCAGCCAGGCCACCAGCCCGACGCTGCGGCCCCGGTGCTTCCTGACGTGCAGGGCGAGGCTGCTCATGCGCGGGACGCCTCCTCTCGGAACAGGGACGACACCACGCGCAGGGCGAAGGTCGCGATGATGATCGAGCCGATGACGACCAGGACGCCGGCGGCCGAGGCGAGGCCGTTCTCGTGGGCCTGGTAGAAGCTCTGGTACACGGTGTAGGGAAGGTTGGCGGTGCCCAGGCCGCCGGACGTGATCGTGAAGACCGCGTCGAAGTTCTGGACGATGTAGATGCTGCCCAGCAGGGCGCCGAGTTCGAGATAGCGGCGCAGGTGCGGGAGCGTGAGATAGCGGAAGACCTGCCAGTCGCTCGCGCCGTCCACCCGGGCGGCCTCGATCTGCTCGGGGTCACGGCTCTGCAGCCCGGCGAGCAGGATCAGCATCATGAACGGCGTCCACTGCCACACCAGGGCGGCCTCGACCGCCAGCAGCGGGGTGCTGGAGATCCAGTCGGGCTGCGGTCCGCCGACGTAGTACAACAGGCCGTTGAGCAGCCCGTATTCGGGGTTGTAGAGGACGTGTTTCCAGAGCAGTGCGGCGGCCACCGGGACCACCAGGAAGGGGGCGATCAGCAGGGTGCGGACCACGCCCCGGCCGCGGAACCTGTTGTTCAGGAGCAGCGCCAGTGCGAGGCCGAGGACCAGGCTGACCAGCACCACCGTGACGGTGAGGAGCACGGTGGTCCACACCGAGTGGCGCAGGTCGGCGTCGGTCAGGACCTGGCGGTAGTTGTCGACGCCGGCGAAGTGGCGGGCCTTCGGGTAGAGGGCGTTCCAGTCGAAGAAGGAGATGACCACCGTGGCCACGAACGGCAGCTGGGTCACGACGATCATGAAGACCAGGGCCGGCAGGAGAGGGGCCCGGGTGGCCCAGGCGCGCAGCCGGGCGGAGGGCGGCCGCGTGGCGTGTACGGGTGTCGCTGCGTAGGGGGCTGTCGTCGCGGTCATCGTCCCTCGTACTCCTTGGAGATCTTCTCGGCCAGCTGCTGGGACTTCTTCAGGGCCGAGTCGACGGACTGACGTCCGGCGATGGCCGAACTGATCTCCTGGGAGACCTTGGTGCCGAGATCGGTGAACTCGGGGATGTCGACGAACTGGATGCCGGGCGCGGGGCGCGGCTGGACGCCGGGGTCGTTCGGGCGGGCGCTCTCGATGGCCTCCTTGGTCATCTCCTGGAACGCGGCGGCCGACTTGACGTAGTCCGGGTTCGTATAGGTCGACGCGCGCTTGCCCGCCGGGACGTTGGACCAGCCGCTGGTCTGTCCGACCAGTTCCTCGTACTGCTTGCTGGACGCCCAGGACACGAACTTCCAGGCCTTGTCCGGGTTGCGCGAGGCCTTCTGGATGCCCCAGGCCCAGGTGTAGAGCCAGCCGGCGGACTTGGTCTGCTCGACGGGCGCGGGGGCGTAGCCGAGCTTGCCCTTGACCGGGGAGCCGTTCGCTTCCAGGAGGCCGGCCGCGGAGGTGGCGTCGTACCACATGGCGACCTTGCCCTGGGTCATGTTGTTGAGGCACTCGGCGAAGCCGGACTGCGGGGCGCCGGACTCGCCGTGCTTGCGGACGAGGTCGACATAGAAATTCGTCGCCTTCTCGAAGCCGGGCCCGGTCAGCTGGGCCTTCCAGTCCTTGTCGAACCAGGTGCCCCCGTAGGTGTTCACGACCGTGGTCAGCGGCGCCATCAGCTCGCCCCAACCGGGCAGGCCGCGCAGGCAGATGCCGCGCATGCCGGACTGCGCGCCGTCCGCCTTGGCGGCCAGGTCGGCGACCTGCTGCCAGGTGGGGTGCGCGGGCATCGTCAGGCCCTTCGCCGCGAACACGTCCTTGCGGTACATCAGGAAGGACGACTCGCCGTAGAAGGGCTCGCCGTAGAGCTTGCCGTCGTCGGCGGTCAGGGACTCGCGCATCGGCTGGAGGATGTCCTGCTGGTCGAAGCCCGGGTCCTTCGCGACGTAGGAGTTCATCTCGTGCAGCCAGCCGTTGCGGGCGTAGATCGGTATCTCGTAGTTGGACAGGGTGGCCACGTCGTACTGGCCGGCCTGGTTGGCGAAGTCCTGGCTGATCTTGTCGCGGACGTCGTTCTCGGGCAGGACGGTGAAGTTGACCTTGATGCCGGTCTCCTTGGTGAAGCGTGGGGCGAGCTTCTGGAGTTCCGTCATCTGGGGGTTGTTCACCATCAGCACGTTGATCGAATCGCCGCCTGAACCGGACCCGCCCGCACCGACCCAGCAGCCGGAGAGCAGCGGGGCGAGCAGCGTCCCTGCGGCGGCCATGGCGAGTGTGACTCGCGGCCTCCGTCGGCTCGGGGTTCGCATGGATCGCTCCTGGAGGAATCGTGATATATGGGGCACTGCGGGGTGTGGAAGAGCCCTTCAGGAAGGGCGTGGGTGTGTCGTCGGTGTGTCAGACCCGGATGACCTGCGGGCCCAGCAGGGCGTAGCGGTGGGCCTCGGCGGCCGGAAGAAGGGTGCTCGTCACGATCGCCTCCAGGGCGCCGACCTCGGCGAAGCGGCAGAAGCTGACGGCTCCGAACTTGGTGTGCACGCCCGCGAAGACCGTCCGGCGGGCGGCGCGCACGGCCTGCGCCTTGACCTCGCTGACGGCGGGGTCCGGAGTGGTGAGGCCGTGCTCCCGCGAGATGCCGTTGGCTCCAATGTAGGCGAGGTCGAGGACGAAACCGGCGAGCATCTTCGTCGTCCAGTGGTCGACGGTCGCCAGCGTGCCGGCCCGTACCCGTCCGCCGAGCAGCAGTACCGACATGTTCTCGGTCTCGGCGAGCGCGCCCGCGACCGGCAGCGACGCGGTGACCACGGTCAGTGGCCGGTCCGTCGGCAGTGCCTCGGCGATGAGCTGCGGGGTGAAGCCCTCGTCGACGAAGACGGTCTCGGCGTCGCCCAGCAGCTCGGCGGCGGCCGACGCGATCCGCCGCTTCTCCGGGACGTGGCTGGTCGAACGGAAGGCGAGCGTGGTCTCGAAACCGGCGCTCTCGACGGGATACGCGCCCCCGTGGGTACGGCGGACCAGGCCGTGGTCCTCCAGGGCGCGCAGGTCCCGCCGGATGGTCTCCTTGGCCACGCCGAGGGTGGTGGCGAGGGCGGTGACGTCGACCGAGCCGGTGACGCGCGCGGCCCGCACGATCTCGCGCTGGCGTTCTTCCGCCGTCCTCGTGCTCATCTCGTCACCCACTTCCTTGTGGAGCTGCGTGGAGCTGCCCGTTCGGGCCATGCAGCAAGTTCTACAGCGGGTGTGCGAGGCTGACCAGGTCTGTTGCGGGCCCGATACTGCCCGGGTGTGTCCGTTTGCCGGTCACGGTGCCCGCCTCGGACCTGCGCGGCTGCCGGGTGCGGGGTGGGAGCGGGCAGCCGGGATGCCCGAACGCGGCGGCGGGCGGGCCCGTTCGGTGCCCGCCCGCCGCCGTGGACGATCGTTTTCCGCCGCCCGCGTGCTGCCGTGTCCGGTTGTCTTCCGCCGTCTCGCGTCTCGTTCGGGTTCAGTACGGCCAGATGGGCGGGTCGTTGACGAAGCGGCCGCCCAGGTGGGTGTGGGCCGGGTTCTCCGGGTCCAGCTCGCCGTGCTCGGCGATCAGCTTCTCCGCGAACCGCTCCGAGTCGTCCTGCGGCTCGTAGCCGAGCGCCCGGGCGCCGGTCAGGTCCCACCACAGGCGGGTGTTGGCGGAGGAGCCGTAGACGACGGTGTGGCCGACCTCCTCGGCGGTCAGGGCCGCGTGGAAGAGGCGGGCGCCGTCGGCGGGGCTCATCCACACCGAGAGCATGCGCACGTCGGCCGGCTCGGCGAAGCAGGAGCCGATGCGTACGGAGACGGTCTCCAGGCCGTGCCGGTCCCAGTAGAGCTGGGCGAGGTCCTCGCCGAAGGACTTGGACAGGCCGTAGAAGGTGTCCGGGCGGCGGGGGGTGTCGACCGGGATGAGCGCCCTCGAGCCGAGTGGTGTGTCCGTGCTCGGGGCCGGGGTGTAGCCGACGGCGTGGTTGGAGGAGGCGAAGACGATCCGTGGCACGCCGGCCTCGCGGGCGGCCTCGTAGAGGTGGTACGTGCCCTCGATGTTCGAGCGGAGGATCTTCTCGAAGGGTGCCTCCAAGGAGATCCCCGCGAGATGGAGGACCGCGTCCACGCCCCGCACCGCTTCCCGCAGCGCGTCCTGGTCGCCGAGGTCGGCGGTGATCGCGTCGGGCTCCCCGTCGATCGGGCGGACGTCGAAGAGGCGCAGCTCGTAGCCGTACTCCGGAAGCAGGGTCCGCATCAGGGTGCCGAGCCCGCCTGCGGCGCCGGTGAGCAGTAGCGTGCGGGGAGTGGGCATCCAAGGTCTCCTTGGTCGGCGTCCTCTGGGCGATCCAGCGGTCTCATCCATGTATGGCATTCACATGCGTGGACACGCTAGGGAGATGCGCCGCACCTCGTCAAGTGTGCCGTGGAGTGCGGGAATCCGCTCGGATGTTGGTCGTTTGTGTCCTTGACCGACCCGGAGGGCGCCTCGTAACGTGGTCGCGTTCATGAATATGGACACTGATCAGACATATGCATCAAGGCACGTGCATCAAGACACATGCATCAACAGGGAGCGCCCGTGACGCCAGCCCCTCTCGCCGCGCGGCTCCGTGACCCGCGCGGGCCGCTCTTCTTCCCCGTCACGGCCTACGACCCCGACGGCTCCCTCGACCTCGACGCCTACCGCGAGCATGTGCGCCGGGGCGTCGAGGCCGGTGCCGCGGCCGTGTTCGCCTGCTGCGGCACCGGGGAGTTCCACGCGCTGCTGCCCGAGGAGTTCGAGGCCTGTGTGGGCGCGGCCGTGGCGGCCACCGAGGGCCGGGTACCGGTGATCGCCGGTGCCGGCTACGGCACCGCGCTCGCCGTGCGCTACGCGCGTCTCGCCGCGGCCGCGGGCGCCGACGGCCTGCTCGCCATGCCGCCCTACCTGGTGGTCGCCGGTCAGGAGGGCCTGCTGCGGCACTACCGGGAGGTGGCCGCGGCGACCGATCTCCCGGTGATCGTCTACCAGCGGGACAACGCGGTGTTCACCCCGCCCACGGTCGTCGAACTCGCCCGCACCGAAGGCATCATGGGCTTCAAGGACGGCCTCGGAGACCTGGACCTGATGCAGCGCATCGTCAGCGCCGTGCGCACCGAGGTCCCCGGCGACTTCCTCTACTTCAACGGCCTGCCCACCGCCGAACAGACCCAGCTCGCCTACCAGGCCATCGGCATCACCCTCTACTCCTCGGCCGTCTTCTGCTTCGTCCCCGAGATCGCCCTCGCCTTCCACGCCGCCCTGCGCGAGGGGGACCGGCCGACGGTGGAGCGCCTGCTGGACGGCTTCTACCGCCCGTTCGTCGAACTCCGCGCCCAGGGCCGGGGCTACGCCGTCTCCCTGGTCAAGGCGGGCGTACGGCTGCGCGGTCTGGACGTCGGCGAGGTGCGGCCCCCGCTGCACGAGCCGGGCGAGGACCATGTGAAGCAACTCGCCCAACTGATCGAGCGCGGGTACGCCCTGCTGGAGGAGGACCGGTGAAGGCGTCGGCGTTCGTCTACCCCTGGGACGTGAACGGGGACCCCGGGGCCCCGGAGCGGATCGCCGCGCTCGGCGTGGACCAGGTGACCCTCGCCTCGGCCTACCACTCGACCCGCGCGCTGACCCCCCGGCACCCGCGCCACCGCATCGTCACCGCCGAGTACGCGGCCGTCTACTACCCGGCGGGCGACCGCTGGGCGGGCCGCGGGCTCCGCCCCCACCAGGCGGGCGACTGGGCCCCCGGCGACGCGTACGGAGAAGCCGCCGAAGCCCTGGCCGGCGCCGGCCTCGAGGTCCACACCTGGGTGATCCTCGCCCACAGTTCCCGCCTGGGCGCCGAGCACCCGGAGACCTCGGTCGTCAACGCCTACGGCGACCGCTACCCCTGGGCCCCCTGCATCGCCCAGCCCGCCACGCGCGCGTACCTGACCGACCTGGCCGCCGAGGCCGCCGTCCGCCCGGGTGCGGCCGGCACCGAGCTGGAGTCCCTCGGCTGGTACGGCCTCCCGCATCTGCACGCCCACGACAAGACCGGGGGTGTCGCCCTCGGCGACGCCGGCCAGTACCTGATGGCGCTGTGCTTCTGCCCGGCCTGCCGGGCCGGGTACGGCGAACAGGGCCTGGACGCCGACGAGCTGGCCACCGCCGTACGGGAGGCCCTGGAGCCGCTGTGGCGGGGCGCGGCGGACGACGGCGGATGGCCGACGGTCGAGAAGCTGCTCGGCGAACCGGTGGCGGCGGCCACCCGCGCGTGGCGCGACGGACGGGCCCGCACGCTGCAGGAGGCGGCCGTGGCCGCGGTGCGCGCGGCGGCCCCCGAGGGCTTCCAGGTGCTGCTGCACGCCGACCCGGTGGCCTACCACTGCGGCGCCAACGCGGGCGTGGACCCCGCGCACGTGCTGTCGGTCGCGGACGGCGTGGTGGTCCCCTGCGCGGGCGGTACGGCCCTGCTGGCGCCCTTCGCGGAGCACGCGCGCCAGGACACGGTCCTGGCCGCCAACTTCACGGTCGTCTCCGGGATGGGCGGCAGCCCCGGCACCCTGGCGGCCGACGCGGCCCGGGCACGTGACCTGGGCGCGACCGGACTGCGGCTGTATCACGCCGGGTTGGCGTCCGACGGCGACCTGGCGGCGGTGCGGGAGGCGCTGCGCTGAGCCAGTGACCCGGCGGTGGCCAGCAGCGCACCGCCGAGGACCACCAACAGCAGCCGGTGGTCGACGAGTTCGACCAGGGCGGCCCCGACGGCCAGACCGACCACGTTCGGCGTGAACATCAGCGTGTCGGCGGTCGCGGTGGCCCGCCCCAGTGCCGCGGCCGGGATCTCGCGTTGTACGGCGGTGTAGGCGGCGATCAGCACACAGGGCAGCCCCAGCCCGCCCGCCGCACTGCACGCCAGCACCACCGCGTCGTACGGCACCGCCCGCGCGGCCACCGCGACCCCCGTCAGCGCGATGCCGTACGCCGCGAACCGGCGCTCGCCGAGCCGTCGCAGGGCGGGCCCGGAGACCAGCCCGACGGCGACCGAGCCGGCGCCCTGGACGGCGTACATCACGCCCGTGTAGGCGGGGGAGCGGCCGAGGGCGTCCACCACCGCGTAGTTCAGGCTGCTGCCGAGCGAGGCGAGGCACATCGTGGCGCCGCCGGCCCGCACCAGCGGACGCAGGGCCGGGTGCCCCCACAGCAGCCGGACGCCCTCGGCGGTCTGCCGCCGCCAGTTCCCGGTGGCCGGCCGCGGGCGTTCCTCGCGCACCCGGAGCAGTGCGCACACCCCCGCCGCCAGCACGAAGCTGCCGGCGTCCAGCAGTGCCACGCTCGGCCCGCCGTACGCCGTGTACAGCGCGGCGCCGGTCAGCGGGGCGACCAGTTTCATGCCCTCGCGCGCGGTCGTCCGCAGCCCGTTGAAGTCACCGAGGAGGGCCGGGTCGACGGCGGCGGCGACCAGGGCGGAGTTGGCCGCGTCCTCGACGACGCCTGCCGCGCCGTACAGGACGAGGACGGTGAAGAGGAGCCAGACGGAGCCGGGCGAGTCGACCGTCCAGAGGGGGAGCAGGAGGACGGCGAGGGCGAGGTTCAGGCGGACGAGCAGGGGCTTGCGGCGGACGCGGTCGGCGAAGGTGCCGAGGGCGGGGCCGAGCAGGGTGGGGGCCCACAGCGCGGCGGTGCACAGGGCGGCGAGGCCGTCGGAGCCGGTGAGGTCCTTCACCCAGACGCCCGACACCAGCCAGAGCGCGGAGCTGCCGAAACCGGACACCACGACGCCGGCGAGATAGAGGCCGGCATTGCGGTCGCGGAGCAGGCGGGTCACGGTCCACGAGGTGGTCATGCCTGGTCATCGTGGGCCTAAGGCGGGGGCGCGGGGATCGGGCAGGTGCCTTAGAAGGACCGCGACCGTGCGCGCACTTCCGGCGGGCATGGCGATGAGTTCCGGGGCCCGTCGAGGTCTACCCCCCGAAGGAGAGTTCCAGCACGGCTTGGGAGGCGGCACGAATGACCGGCACCACCATGATCGACCTCGGCCCGCAGACGAGGATCGTCGCGATGCTCGCGCAGGGGGTGACGGACGAGCAGCTCACGGCGTCGACCCCGTGTCCGGATTATGTGGTCCGCCACCTCCTGGCCCATGTGGCGGGGCTGTCCGTGGCCTTCCGGGACGCGGCCCACAAGACTCTGGGGACCACGACCGACCACCGTCCCGACGGCACCCTGCCGGAACTCGGCCCCGGATGGCGGCAGGAACTGCCCGAGGCGCTCGACGCCCTGGCACGGGCCTGGCGGGAGCCGTCAGCGTGGGGCGGGACGACCCGGGCGGGCGGGATCGACCTGCCGGGGGAGGTGGCCGCGGCGGTCGCCGCCGACGAACTGGTCATCCACGGCTGGGACCTGGCCCGGGCCACCGGCCAGGAGTACGTCCCGGACCCGGTGGCGCTGGAAGCGGCGTACGGCTTTCTGCGGGCGGCGGCGGAGATGGCCGACCGGGGCCCCTTCGGCCCGCTGGTGCCGGTGCCGGAGAACGCGCCGCTGCTGGAACGGGCGATCGGGCTGAGCGGCCGTGATCCGGGCTGGAAGCCGTAAGAGGACCGGGCTGAGCGGCCGTGATCCGGGCTGGAAGCCGTAAGAGGGCCGGGCCGTAAGCCGTAGAGCGACTCGAACGGTGAGCGGGCGGGGACCCGGATCCGTACTCTCCTCGCCATGGCACTGAGCCTCACCGTCCTCGGCACGGCCTCTCCGCACCCCCGGCCCGGCCGCCCCTGCTCCGGCTATCTGCTGCGGGGCGGGGGCGCCGAGGTATGGGTGGACGCGGGGACCGGCACCTTCGCGGAATTGCAGCGGCACACGGATCCGGCCCGGCTCGCGGCGATCTGGATCTCGCACCTGCACGCGGACCACAGCGCGGATCTGCTGGCCGCCGCGTACGCGTACGCCTTCGGCGGCATGACACCGGCCGCGCCGATACCGGTGTACGCGCCGCAGGCCTGCGCGCAACGGCTGGCGGGCTTCTTCGGCCGGCCGGACGTGGGCTTCCTGGCCGGGGTGTTCGACTTCCGGCCGCTGTACGACGGGCACATGGTCCGGCACTGGAACCTGCGGCTCGCCGCCCGGGCGGTGGCCCACGACGTCGAGGCCTACGGGCTGCGCGCCGAATGCCAGGGGAGCGTACTGGCGTACTCCGGGGACAGCGGTCCCTGCGACGCGCTGACCGAGCTGGCCACCCGCGCGGACGTCTTCCTGTGCGAGGCCGACCTCGACGAGCATCGCGATGGCGAACGGGTACATCTCACGCCGGAGGACGCGGGGCGGATCGCCCGGGACGCCGGGGTGCGGGAGCTGCTGGTGACCCATGTGGGGCCGACGCTGACCAGGGAGATGGCGGCGGCCCGGGCGGGGGCGGTGGCGGGACGGCCCACCGGCGTGGCACGGGAGGGCGAGGCCCGGGGTCTCTGAATCCGCCGGACCCCCGGCAGAACACCGGATCCAGGCGGGCCTCGGCGCCCGGCGGAGCACCTTTGTCAGAAGCATTGACGAAACACGGCCGTCCTCCTACCTTCATCCGCGTCGTACTTCGTACGTCATATATGAGACGCGATATGCGAGATCAGATACGTCAGACCGGCTCGCCTGAGCCGGTACGTGACCCCGAGAGGCGCGCATGACCTCTGTGCCCATGCCGATTCCGTCCCGGACGCAGTACGTGCTGGACGCGATCAAGCACCGCATCCTCACCGGGCAGCTGACGCCCGGTCAGGCCCTGGTGGAGACCGAACTGGCCGCGCAGTTCGGGGTGTCCAAGACCCCCGTCCGGGAGGCCCTCAAGACCCTCGCCGGGACCGGGCTGGTCGTGATGAACCAGTACAAGGGCGTCACGGTGCGCATGGTGGACGCGGACATGGCACGCGAGGTCTACGACGTACGGCTCCTGCTCGAACCCGAGGCGCTCCGGCGGGCCGTCAGAGCAGGCGCCTCCCTCGACGCCGCCCGGGACGCGCTCACCCGGGCCGACGACGCGACCGACACCGCAGAACGCTCCCTCGCCAACCGGGACTTCCACCGCGCCCTCTACCTCCCGTGCGGCAACCCGCTGCTCGGCCGGATGCTCGACGAGGTCCGCGACCAGGCCGCCCTCGTCTCCGCCGTCGCCTGGGCCGCTTCCCCCTCATGGGAACAGGAGGCCGGTGAGCACCGCGAGATCCTGCGGCTGGCTCTGGCGGGCGACGCCGAAGGCGCCGCCGGTGCCCTGCACGCCCACATCGCGTCCTTCGTCGAGCGTGCGTACCCCGAAGCCCGGGCCGAGGAAGGACAGGAATGAGCAGCGTGGCGTTCGAGACCCAACGGGCGGCCCTGGCCGACGTCGTGGCCATCCCGGTGACCCCCTTCGCCGCGGACGGCAGCGTCGACCGGGCCGCCCACCGGGCCCTGCTGCGCCGCCTCCTCGACGGCGGTATCCGCACCCTCACCCCCAACGGAAACACCGGCGAGTTCTACGCCCTCACCCCCGAGGAGCGGCGGCTCGTCACCGAGCTGACCGTCGACGAAGCCGGGGAGCGGGCCATGGTCCTCGTCGGTGTGGGACACGACGTGCCGACCGCCGTGGCCTCCGCCCGGCACGCCCGGGAGTGCGGCGTCCGGATGGTCATGGTCCATCAGCCCGTCCACCCGTACGTCTCGCAGGGCGGCTGGGTCGACTACCACCGCGCCATCGCCGAGGCCGTGCCCGAGCTGGGCGTCGTCCCCTACCTGCGCAACGCCCAGCTCCCCGGCGCCCGCCTCGCCGAACTCGCCGACGCCTGCCCCAACGTGATCGGCGTCAAGTACGCGGTCCCCGACGCCGCCAGGTTCGCCGCGTTCGCCCGCGACGCCGGTCTCGACCGCTTCGTCTGGGTCGCCGGGCTCGCCGAGCCCTACGCGCCCTCCTACTTCTCGGCCGGCGCCACCGGCTTCACCTCCGGTCTGGTGAACGTCGCCCCGGCCGTTTCGCTGAACATGATCGAAGCGCTTCGATCCGGCGACTATCCGGCCGCCATGAAGGTCTGGGAACAGATCCGCCGCTTCGAGGAACTCCGCGCGGCCCACGGCTCCGCCGACAACGTCACCGTCGTCAAGGAGGCCCTCGCCTCCCTCGGCCTGTGCCGCCGCGACGTCCGCCCGCCCAGCAGGCAGCTGCCCGAGGAAGAGCGCGCCGAGGTCGCCGCCATCGCCTCCGGATGGTCCATATGAACGCGCCCCGCAAGCGGCCCGAGGAACTCCGCAGCCACCAGTGGTACGGCACCGAGGGCCTGCGCTCCTTCAGTCACCGCGCCCGCACCCGCCAGCTCGGCTACCTTCCCGAGGAGCACCTCGGCAAGCCGGTCATCGCGATCCTCAACACCTGGTCGGACATCAACCCCTGTCATGTGCACCTCCGCGACCGGGCGCAGGCGGTCAAGCGGGGCGTGTGGCAGGCCGGCGGATTCCCGCTGGAGTTCCCGGTCGCCACGCTCTCCGAGACCTTCCAGAAGCCGACCCCGATGCTCTACCGCAACCTCCTCGCCATGGAGACCGAGGAACTGCTGCGGTCGTACCCGGTCGACGGGGCCGTGCTCATGGGCGGCTGCGACAAGTCCACCCCCGCCCTCCTCATGGGCGCCGCCTCCGTCGACCTGCCGGCCGTCTTCGTGCCCGCCGGCCCGATGCTCCCCGGCCACTGGCGGGGCGAGGTCCTCGGCTCCGGCACCGACATGTGGAAGTACTGGGACGACAAGCGCGCCGGTCTGATCGGCGACTGCGAGATGCAAGAGCTGGAGAGCGGGCTGGCCCGCTCGCCCGGTCACTGCATGACCATGGGGACGGCCTCCACCCTGACCGCCGCCGCCGAGGCCCTCGGCGTGACCGTCCCGGGCGCGTCCAGCATCCCGGCCGTCGACTCGGGGCACGACCGGATGGCCGCCGGGGCGGGGATGCGGATCGTCGAACTCGTCCACCGGGACCGGCGGCTCTCCGGCATCCTCACCGAAGAGGCGTTCGCGGACGCCGTCACCACCGTCCTCGGCCTCGGCGGCTCCACCAACGCCGTCATCCACCTCATCGCCATGGCGGGACGGGCGGGCGTGCGGCTCACCCTGGACGACTTCGACCGCATCGCCCGCACCGTGCCCGTCCTCGCCAACGTCCGCCCCGGCGGCCGGAAGTACCTCATGGAGGACTTCCACTTCGCGGGCGGCCTCCCGGGCTTCCTCTCCCGCATCCCCGACCTGCTCCACCTCGACCGCCCGACGGTCTCCCACGACACCTACCGCGAGCAGCTCGCCGGCGCCCGGGTGCACGACGACGACGTCATCCGGCCCCGTGACAACCCGGTGGCCGCCGAGGGCGGAGTCGCCGTGCTGCGCGGCAACCTCTGCCCGGACGGCGCCGTCATCAAGCACATCGCCGCCGACCCGCGGCTCCTCAAGCACACCGGGCCCGCCGTCGTCTTCGACGACTACCGGACCATGCAGCGCACCATCGACGACCCCGCCCTCGGCATCACCGCCGACAGCGTGCTGGTGCTGCGCAACGCCGGGCCCAAGGGCGGCCCCGGCATGCCCGAGTACGGCATGCTGCCCATCCCCGACCACCTGCTGAAGCAGGGCGTGCGGGACATGGTGCGGATCTCCGACGCCCGGATGAGCGGGACGAGTTACGGCGCCTGTGTGCTGCACGTGGCACCGGAGTCGTACGTCGGCGGCCCGCTGGCGCTCGTCCGCACCGGCGACTCCATCACCCTCGACGTCGAGGCCCGCACGCTCCGACTCGACGTGGACGACGCGGAGCTGGCGCGACGCCGGGCCGCGTGGACGCCGCCGCCGGTGCGCCACCGGCGCGGCTACGGCGCCCTCTACGACCAGCAGATCACCCAGGCCGACACCGGCTGCGACTTCGAGTTCCTGGCCCGGCCGGGCGAGGTCCCGGACCCGTACGCGGGCTGACCGCACCACCCACAACCGCCACAACCGCCCCTGATGATCGTCGAAGCGCTTCAACCGCGTCCATCTAGCAAGCGCTTCCTGCACCCGCTGTAACCAGAGCGAACGGAGAACAGTCATGGCCCAAGCCGCAGCCGTGGCGAAACCGCCCGCGCCACCCCGGCGGCGCCGTGCCTCCGCGACGCCGCGCAGGCTGCCGTATCTGCTGATCGCCCCGGCGGCCCTGCTGATGCTGGGCTTCATCGCCTACCCGGTGCTCAGCGTCTTCTACTACAGCCTGCAGAACTACAACCCGACCAAGCCCTGGCGGAACGGCTTCGCGGGCCTCGGCAACTTCACCCAGGCCTTCGCGCACGACCCGCAGTTCTGGTCCACGCTGGCCTTCAGCGCCAAGTGGGTCGTGGTGGAAGTCGGGTTGCAGCTGCTGTTCGGTCTGGCGCTGGCGCTCATCGTCAACCAGACGTTCGTCGGCCGGGCGCTCGGCCGGGCGCTGGTCTTCTCGCCCTGGGCCGTCTCCGGCGTGCTGACCTCCGCGATCTGGGTGCTGCTCTACAACTCCCAGACGGGCGTCACCCGTTACCTCGCCGACGCGGGCATCGGGTCGTACGGCACCAGCTGGCTCTCCGACACCTCGACGGTGTTCCCGGCGGCCGTCGTCGCCGACCTGTGGCGCGGCGTCCCCTTCTTCGCGATCCTCATCCTCGCCGACCTCCAGTCCGTCTCCAAGGACCTGTACGAGGCCGCCGAGGTCGACGGGGCCGGCCGGATCAAGCAGTTCTGGCACATCAGCTTGCCGCATCTCAAGGACGCCATCGTGCTTTCCACCCTGCTGCGCGCGGTGTGGGAGTTCAACAACGTCGACCTGCTCTACACCCTGACGGGAGGCGGCCCGGCGGGGGAGACGACGACCCTTCCCCTCTACATCGCCAACACCAGCGTCGACGCCCACAACTTCGGCTACGCCTCCGCGCTGACCACGGTGGCGTTCGTGATCCTGCTCTTCTGCTCGGTGGTCTATCTGCGGCTGAGCAAGTTCGGAGGCGACGCCAAGTGATCACCGAGATCGCCCCCGAGACCGAACCCGTCGTGTCCGCACCCGCCCGGCCGGGCAAGCAGCGCCGCGCCTGGGACGAGGCCCCCCGCTGGCAGATCTACCTCCCCCTCGGGATCTACCTCGTCTTCACCCTCGTCCCCTTCTACTGGATCCTGCTCTTCGCCCTGCGCCCGGCCGGCTCCACCTCCCTGGTGCCCTGGCCGGTCACCTTCGAGCACTTCCGGAAGGTGTGGACCGAGCGCAGCTTCGCCACCTACTTCACCAACAGCGTCTACGTCGGCGTCGCCACCCTGCTGCTGACCACGGTCGTCGCGCTGGCCGGCGGCTACGCCCTGGCCCGCTTCGACTTCCGGCTCAAGCGCGGCTTCATGCTGGCGCTGCTCTGCTCCCAGTTCGTGCCCGGCGCACTGCTCCTGGTGCCGCTCTTCCAGATCTTCGCCAGGCTCCAGATGATCAACTCGCTCGGCAGCGTCGTCATCGCCGAGACCGTCTTCCAGCTGCCGCTGTCGATGATCCTGATCAGCGGCTTCATCAGGAACGTGCCGTACTCCCTGGAGGAGGCCGCCTGGGTCGACGGCTGCGACCGGCTCACCGCCTTCCGGATCGTCGTCCTGCCGCTGCTGCGGCCGGGGCTGATCGCGGTCGGCTCCTTCGCCTTCGTGCACGCCTGGAACCACTTCCTGTTCGCCCTGATGTTCCTCTCCGACCAGAGCAAGCAGACCATCCCGGTCGGCCTCAACACCCTGATGAGCGCCGACAGCGTCGACCTGGGCGCGCTGGCCGCGGGCGGGATCATCGCCGCCGTACCGGTGGTGATCGTCTTCGCCTTCATCCAGAAGTGGCTGATCACCGGCTTCGGCGCGGGGGCGGTGAAGGGATGAGACAGCACACGGGCCGACCGGGTCGGACGCTTACCCTGCACGCAAAGATCGCCGGCGCAGGGAGCATGCCGTGAACTCTTCGACCATCGACATCGTGCTGGCGGGGGCGCGCGGCCACGGCCGCTGGCACCTGGAGAACATCCGCCGCCTCCAGGAGAAGGGCGTCGTACGGCTCGCCGGCATCTGCGAGCTGACCCCGCTCGGCGCGGACGAGCTGCCGGAGGGCCTCGGCGCGCCCGAGCAGTCCGCCGACTTCGGCGCCCTGCTCGATACGACCGGTGCCCGGATCGCCGTGATCTGCACCCCGATCCCCACCCACACCGACCTCGCGCTGACCGCCGCTGAGCGGGGCCTGCACCTGCTCCTCGAAAAGCCGCCGGCACCGTCGTACGCGGAGTTCCGGCGGATGGCCGACGGGGTCGCCAAGGCCGGCGTGGTGTGCCAGATCGGCTTCCAGTCGCTGGGCTCGGGCGCCGTGCCCGCGATCCGCAAGCTACTGGCACAGGGCGTGATCGGTGACGTGCTGGGGGTGGGCGGGGCCGGCGCCTGGGCCCGCGCCGAGTCCTACTACCGGCGGGCGCCCTGGGCCGGCAAGCGGCGCATCGGTGGCGTGGACGTCGTCGACGGCGTCCTCACCAACCCCTTCGCGCACTCCGTCGCCACCGGCCTCGCCCTGCTCGGCACCCCCCGCGCCGAGGACGTCACCCACATCGAGACCGAACTGCTGCGCGCCAACGACATCGAGTCCGACGACACCTCCTGCGTCCGCGTCACCACCCCGCGCGGCCCGCTCACCGTCGCCGCCACCCTCTGCGCCGAGGAGCCCGGGGACCCCTATGTCCTGGTGCACGGCAGCAGCGGCCGGATCACCTTCTGGTACAAGCAGGACCGGGTGCTGGTGCAGCGGGCGGGTCACGGCCCGCAGGAGACCGAGTACGGCAGCACGGACCTGCTGGAGAACCTCGCCGACCACCTCACCACCGGCGCCGAACTGCTGGTCGAACCCGACTCGACGGGCGCCTTCATGAAGGTCGTCGAAGCGATTCGGCTGGCCGGCGACCCGGCCGCGCTGCCCGCCGACGCCTGGCACTTCCTGCCCGAGGAGGACCGCCGGGTCGTCACCGGCATCGACGCACTGGTCGCGGCCTGCGCCGACACCCTCGCCCTCTACTCCGAGCTGTCCGCCCCCTGGGCCCCACCGAAAGCGGTGAGCACATGACAGACACCCTGGTGTTACGGGTCGCGGGCCGCCCGGTCGCCCGCTACGTCACCCGGCCCGGACTGCCGGCCCGCCTCTCCCCGCGCCCCTACCTGCATCCCGTCACCACCCTGGCCGGTACGGCGGTCACCGAGCTGACCCCGGCCGACCACACCCACCACCTCGGCGTCGGTGTCGCCGTTCCCGACGTCGAGGGGTTCAACTTCTGGGGCGGGCGGACCTTCGTGCGGGACCAGGGTCCGACCGAACTGGACAACCACGGCACCCAGCGCCACCTGGCCTTTCAGCTCAGCGACCCCGACGGGTTCGTGGAAGAGCTGCGCTGGGCCGCCGCCGGCACCGAGCTGCTGCGTGAGCGGCGCACGGTCGCCGCGACCGAACTCACCGACACCGCCTGGGCGCTGGACTTCACCTTCTCCCTCACCAACGTCACCGAGGGCCCGCTGTCGATCGGCAGCCCCGCCACCGGCGGACGCCCCGGCGCGGCCTACGGCGGCTACTTCTGGCGGGCCCGCAAGGAGGCCGCCGCCCCGGACGTCTTCACGGCCGACCGGGAGGGCGAGCAGGCGGTGCACGGCCGGAGCGCCGACTGGCTGGCGCTGGCCGGCACCGGCTGGACCCTCGTCTTCGCCGGGGCCACCGAGAACACCCGCCGCGACCCCTGGTTCGTCCGCACCGCCGAGTACCCGGGCGTCGGCTCCTCACTGGCCCCCGTCGAACGGCTGCCGGTCCCTCCCGGCGAGATCGTCGTACGGCGCGTCGTCACCGTCGTCGCCGACGGGCGGCTCGGGCGGGACGAGGCGGCCGCACTGGTCCACAAGGCGGTGACCCGGTGACCACCTTCACCAACCCGGTCCTGCACGCCGACTGGTCCGACCCGGACGTCTGCCGCGTCGGCGCCCGGTAACCGAACGTCCGCACCACCTCACATCTCCATGGGATCCAGAAGAAGAGAGCCGACCAATGAAGAGCAGCATCGGCATTCGCAGAAGCAGGCGTGCGGCCGTAGCCGTCGCCCTGGGCTCCGTGCTCGCCCTGACCGCCACCGCCTGCGGCGACGACGGCAGCGGCAGCGCGGAGGGCAAGGGCGACGAGGGCTCCGGCAAGGGCACGATCACCTTCTGGGACAACAACGGCGGTGTCCGCACCGACGTCTGGAAGCAGATCATCGCCGACTTCGAGAAGCAGAACCCCGGCATCAAGGTCGACTACGTCGGGGTGCCCGCCGCCAGTGTGCAGTCCAAGTACGACACCTCCATCCAGGGCGGCGGACTCCCCGACGTCGGCGGTGTCGGCACCGCGATGCTCGCGGAGGTCGCCGCGCAGGGTGCCCTCGAACCGCTGGACGGCCGGCTCGCGAAGAGCTCCCTGAACGGCAAGCTCAACGAGAAGTTCCTGGAGAGCGTGAAAGCCGCCGGCGGCGACGGCAGGACCTATTCCGTGCCGACGTCCGCGAACAACGGAACGCTCTGGTACCGCACCGATCTGTTCAGCGCGGCCAAACTGGACCCGCCGACCACCTGGACGAACTTCTTCGCGGCGGCCGACAGCCTCACCGACAAGGGGAACAACAAGTTCGGGTACACCATCCGGGGCGGTGAGGGGTCAATAGCCCAGGCGCTGGACGCCATGTACGGGCAGAGCGGGATCACCTCGTTCTGGAACGGCGACAGGACAACGGTGAACGACCCGAAGAACGTCGCCGCCCTGGAGAAGTACGCCGGGCTCTACAAGAAGGACACCCCGTCCGCCGACGTCAACAACGACTTCACCAAGATGGTCGCGCAGTGGGACTCCGGCACGATCGGGATGCTGAGCCACAACCTCGGTTCCTACGCGGACCACGAGAAAGCGCTGAGCGGGAAGTTCAAGGGCATTCCCAACCCCACGCTCGACGACGGGACCCGCGTGCAGGTGTCCAACCCGGTCGACGGGCTCGGGCTGTTCAAGTCCAGCAGGAACAAGGCCGCCGCCTGGAAGTTCATCGAGTTCGCGGCGTCCCACGAGGCCAACAGCGAGTGGAACGAGTCGGCGGGGCAGGTGCCGGCGAACAACGAGGCGGCACAGGACGCGTGGGTGCGGGCGTCGGAGCCGACGAAGCTGGCCGCCGAGGCGCTCAACGGCGCGTCCACCAAGATCGTGCAGCTTCCTTACTACCTGCCGGACTGGAACACCGTCTCCAAGGCCGACAACGAGCCGAACTTCCAGAAGGTGCTGCTCGGGAAGCTGACGGCGAAGGAGTTCTTGGACACGTTGGCCGATCAGCTGGATAAGGCTCAGGCGGACTGGAAGAAGAACCACTGAGTTCGGGTGGGTGCGGTTGTGGGGGACCGCGGGTCTGTCGTGGCTGGTCGCGCAGCTCCCCGCGCCCCTGAGCAGTTCATGTCGTCCCCTGTGGGAAAGGTGACCCCGTGTCCCTCACGCGCAGACAGGTAACTTCCGCGGCCCTCGGTGCCGTTCTCCTTGTCGGTCGCTCTTCCGAGAAGAACCATCGCACCCTGTACATCGCCGGTGATTCCACCGCCGCCCAGAAATTCGCCGACGCGGCCCCGGAGACCGGGTGGGGAATGGCGCTCCCCTTCTTCCTGCGGACGGAAATCGCCGTCTCCAACCAGGCCGTCAACGGGCGGAGTTCCAAGAGCTTCGTCGACGAGGGGCGGCTCGACGCCATCCTCGCCACCATTCGGCCGCACGATCTGCTCCTCGTCCAGTTCGCGCACAACGACGAGAAGAGCGACGATCCCACCCGGTACACCGAGCCCTGGACCACCTATCAGGACCATCTGCGCCTCTACGTCGAAGGCGCTCGCGCGCACGGTGCCCGGCCGGTCCTCGCCACGCCCGTGGAGCGGCGGAGGTTCGACGCCGACGGCAACGCCGTGCCGACCCACGGCGACTACCCGGCGGCGATGCGCGCGCTCGCCGTACAGGAACGTGTGCCGCTGCTCGACATCGAGGCGCTGTCGCTCGCGCTGTGGCAGTCGCTCGGGGCCGAGGCGACCAAGACGTACTTCAACTGGACCGACACCGAACAGGACAACACGCACTTCAATCCGCCGGGGGCCATCGCCGTGGCCCGGCTCGTGGCGCGCGAGCTGCCGCGCACCCGGGTGCTGGCCCGGCACGACGTCATCCGGCTGCACCAGGAGATCCCCACGTCCTGGATCACCTGGCCCACCGCATAGCCGAAGGAGACCCGCACAGTGCGTACATCTGTGTGTCATGCACGCGTCATTACAGCGGTCGTGGGCTGCACCGCCCTCGTGCTCGCCGTGACCGGGACCGCCCAGGCCGCCGCCCCGCACCGGGCCGCGCTCGAACGCCAGGTGCTGGGCGCCGGCGACGGCTGGGGCGCGGCCGCCACCGGGACCACCGGCGGGGCCGCCGCCGACTCCGCGCACGTCTACACCGTCACCACCTGGGACGGGTTCAAGGCCGCCCTGGCCGACGGGGGGAGCGCGCCGAAGATCGTCAGAGTCAAGGGGGCCATCGACGCGGACGGGCCGAGCTGTGACTCGTTCGCCGCGCCCGGCTACGACTTCGACGCCTACCTCGCCGCGTACTCACCCGAGGCCTGGGGGCACTCCACCAACCTGGACGGCGAGCCCGACGACAGCCCGGAGGGGCTGCGCCGCGCCTCCGCCGCCCACCAGGACGCCTACATCAAGGCGAACGTCCCGGCCAACACCACCATCGTCGGCATCGGCAAGGACGCCGGTTTCAAGGGCGCCGGCCTGCAGATCAAGGCCGTCGACAACGTCATCGTCCGCAACCTGGAATTCGAGAGCCCCCTCGACTGCTTCCCGCAGTGGGACCCGACCGACACCGCCGACGGCAACTGGAACTCCGAGTACGACAGCGCGGTGGTCTACGGGTCGACCCATGTGTGGATGGACCACGACACGTTCACCGACGGCGACCACCCGGACAGCACCCTGCCGTACTACTTCGGGCGGATCTACGAGCAGCACGACGGCGAGCTGGACATCGTCAAGGGCGCCGACTACGTCACCGCCTCCTGGAACGTCTTCGAGGACCACGACAAGACGATCCTCATCGGCAACAGCGACAGCGCGTCCACGGCCGCCGTCGACCGGGGGCATCTCAAGGTCACCTTCCACCACAACCTGTTCTCCGACCTGGTGGAGCGGGCGCCGCGGGTGCGGTTCGGGCAGGTCGACTCCTACAACAACCACTTCGTCGCCGAGGACGGCTACGGCTACAGCTACGGCATCGGCATCGAGTCCCAACTCGTCGCAGAGCACAACGCCTTCACCCTGCCCGACACCGTCAGGGCCGGCTCGATCCTGAAGAAGTGGAACGAGTCGACGCTCACCGCCGACGACAACTACGTCAACGGTGAGCCGACGGACCTGATCGCCGTCCACAACGCGCAGATCCCCGCCGAGACCCTCCAGGCGGGTTCGACCTGGACCCCGACCCTGCGCACGAGGATCGACCCGGCACGGGCCGTGCCACGCGTCGTCGACTGCGGGGCCGGGGCCGGCCGGCTGCGCTGACCCTGTCGCGTCCTCGGGCCGGGGCGCCCCACCGCCCCGGTCCCCTCCCTCACCTTCACCCGAGCCGCACCGCGAAGGAGCATCCGCATGCCCTCGCACCATCCACGACCTCCCCTGTCCAGAAGGGGTTTCCTGATCGCGGGCGCCGGGGCGGGCGCCGCGCTCGGCCTCGCCGCCGGCCCCGCGCGGGCCGTCGTCGGCGGCCGCCGTCCGTTCGGGCGCTACGGGTCGCCCGAACACCGTCTCACCCCGGAGACCCTGTACGTCGACCCGCACGGCCGCGGCGACTTCACCACCGTCCAGGCCGCCGTCACCGCCGCCACCGGCAGAGGCCGTACCCTCGTCCTCGCCCCGGGCGTCTACCGGGAGACGGTCGCCCTGGACACCACCCGCACCGAGGCCACCTGGATCGGCGCCTCCGAGGACCCGCGGGACGTCGTCATCGTCCACGACAACGCGGCCGGCACCGCCAAGCCCGGCGGCGGGACCTACGGCACCACCGGCTCCGCCACCGCCACCGTGCAGGCCGACGGCTTCACCGCCCGCTGGATCACCTTCGCCAACGACTGGCTGCGCGCCGACCACCCGGACATCACCGGCACCCAGGCCGTCGCCCTCAAGGCCCAGGGCGATCGCAGCGCCTTCCACCACTGCCGCTTCCTCGGGCATCAGGACACCCTGTACGCCGACTCGACGGCCCTCGGTGTCGTCGCCCGCCAGTACTTCGCCCACTGCTACGCCGAGGGCGACGTCGACTTCGTCTTCGGGCGGGCGACCGCGGTGTACGAGCGGTGCCACTTCCGCACCCTGGACCGGACCGACCTCGCGGCCGCCCCGTACGGGTTCGTCTTCGCGCCCTCGACGGCGGTCCTCAACCCGCACGGATATCTGGTGACCGGGAGCCGTGTCACCAGCGAGGCCCCGCCCGCCTCCTACAAGCTGGCCCGGCCCTGGGTGCCCAGCTCGGACACCACCGCCCGGCCCTCGCTGGTCGTCCGGGACAGCCGGCTCGGCCCCGGCCTCGACGCGGTCGCGCCCTACGCCAACATGTCGGACGTCTTTCCCTGGCAGAGCCAGCGGTTCGCCGAGTACCGCAACCTCGGCCCCGGCGCCGAGATCACGGTCGCCGCAAACCGGCCCCAGCTCACCGCCGAACAGGCCGAGTCCGCGACCCGCGAGACCTATCTGGGCGACTGGACCCCATGGAAGGGGTGCTGACGTGCTGTCGAGACGCACCCTCCTCGCCACCGCCATCGCCGTCGGATCCTCCTCGCCCCTCGCCCCGGACCAAGGCCGCCGCGTCCTGCACGTCCGCCCCGGCGACTCCGTCCAGGGGGCCGTGGACGCGGTGTCCGGGCCGGGCTGGACGATCGTCGTGCACCCGGGGACGTACCGCGAGGTCGTCAACGTGGCCGCGGACAAGGTGCGGTTGACCCTGCGGGGCGCGAGCCGTGACCCCCGGGCCGCCGTGATCGTCTACGACAACGCCAACGGGACGCAGAAGCCGGACGGGTCGGGGACCTACGGCACCGCCGGCTCCGCGACCTTCACCTCCGCGGCGGCCGGACTCGTCGTACGCGATCTCACCCTCGCCAACGACTGGCTGCGCGCCGACCACCCGGAGATCACCGGGACCCAGGCCGTCGCCGCGTATCTCACCGGGGACCGTACGCACTTCGAGAACGTGCGGCTCCTCGCCCACCAGGACACCCTGTTCGCCGACACGGCCGAACTCGGCTCCTTCGACCGGCAGTTCTTCCACAACTGCTACGTCGAGGGCGATGTCGACTTCGTCTTCGGACGGGCGGTCGCGGTGTACCAGGACTGCCACTTCCGCACCCTGCGACGGGACGTGGACTTCACTCCCCAGGGCATGGTGTTCGCCCCCTCGACCGCCCGTGCCGATGCACACGGGTTCCTCGCCGTCCGCTGCCGGTTCTCCTCCGGCGCGCAGGACGGGGCGTACAAGCTGGCGCGGCCCTGGGTGCCGACGTACGAGACCACCGCCTGGCCCTCGCTGGTCGTGCGGGACAGTCTCATCGGCCCGGGCATCGATGCCGTCGCCCCCTACACGAACATGCGGGACGCCTATCCCTGGCAGTCCATGCGGTTCCACGAGTACCGCAACCACGGGCCGGGCGCGGTGATCAGCGTCCCCGACAACCGGCCCCAGCTCAGCGCCGCCGAGGCGGCGTCGCACACCCCCGCCGCCTACCTCGGCGACTGGAAACCCGTCCGCCAGCCCTGATCGACGAAAGGACCCGCACGTCATGCGTCGTATCAGCTCCCTCACCGCGCTCGCCGTGACCACGGCTTCGCTCGGACTGGCCGTGCTCGCCACCCCGGCGCACGCGGCCACCGTCGTGGTCAGCAACTCCACCGACCTGACCAACGCCATCAAGAACGCCACCGCCGGTACGGTCATCCAGGTCCGCGGCGGCACCTACTACCCGACCGCCACCCTCCAGTCCACCGCCAACGGCACCTCGTCGTCGCCGGTCACTCTGACCGCGTACGGCTCGGAGACCGTGAAGATCGACGGGTCCTCGCTGCCCTCGGGCTCCTGGATCCTCAAGCTGACCGCCGACTACTGGAACGTCTCCAACATCACCTTCCAGAACTCCCCGGACAGCGCGGTGGTCTGCCAGTCCTGCACCGGGACCAACTGGAACAACATCAAGACCATCGACGGCGGCGACTCCGGCTTCACGCTCACCGGGGACGGAACGGTGAACAACACCGTCAAGAACATCGACTCCTACGGCAACTACGACGCCGCCACCCACGGCGAGAACGCCGACGGGATCGCCGTCAAGTTCGGTTCGGGCACCGGGAACCTGATCTCGGCGGCGCGGACGTACAACAACTCGGACGACGGGATCGACTTCTGGTCCTTCTCCTCGCCGGTCACCGTCGAGCACACCTGGTCCTTCGGCAACGGTTACAACCGCTGGGGCGACTCGGCGTTCGCCGGTGACGGCAACGGCTACAAGCTGGGCGGCGACGGCGAGGTGGTGGCGCACGTCGTCAACAACTCGGCCGCCTGGGGCAACGCCGGCAACGGGTTCACCGAGAACTCCAACACCGGCGCGATCGTCATCAACCGCACCACCGCCTACGCCAACGGCAACTGGGGCTACTACTTCGCCACCAGCGCCGCCCGGCTCGGCAGGAACCTCGCCGTGAGCAACGGGAGCGGCCTGGTCAGCAAGGGCTCCTCGGTCGTGTCGGCCGGCAACAACTGGGACAGCGGGATCGGCACCCCCGCGTTCAAGTCGACGGACGCGAGCAGCACGTACAACGCCCGCAGGTCCAGCGGCACACTGCCCGCGACCACCTTCCTGACGACCGGCAGCACCACCATCGGGGCCACCATGGACTGACCCGGACATCCGGAACCAATCCCTCCAGGGCGCTTGACCCGTTTTTTGCCTGTGGATGAGATATCGATCAGGCAACGGGACTCGCGCCCACCAGGATGACGCGCGTAGAACTCCTGTCATGCATAAGTCACTCCGCATCGCGGCGATCACCGCCTCCTGTGCGGTCGCCGCCGGCGCCCTCTACGGCGCCGGTGCCGCCACCGCCGGCCAGAAGACCGCGAACTCCACCCACGAGCCCTACAACATCGGGCTCCTGGTGAAGGACATCGACACCTACTACGGCACGGCCGCCGACGCGGGCGGCGTCTACCAGGCGTCGCCGACCAGTCCGTACGCCAAGGACCTGGCCCATCTCGACCAGGATGCCCAGCGCTACATCGACCGCGCCGCGCGCAAGGCCCACCGCAAGGGCGAGAAGCCCGCGGTCGTCTTCGACATCGACGACACGCTGCTGCTCAGCCTCGACTACGAGAAGCGCTACAACTACACGTACAACTCGGCCACCTGGGCGGCCTACGTCAACAAGGCCGACCGCCCGGGCGTCTTCGGCAGCGCCGAGCTGGTGCAGTACGCGAAGCAGAAGGGGGTGGAGGTCTTCTACAACTCCGGTCTCAGCGAGGCGCAGCGCACCGCCGCCGTCGAGAACCTGAAGAAGATCGGCGCCGACGTCAACCTCGACGCCGGCCACATGTTCCTCAAGGACGCGGCCAACCCGCCGTCGTACCTGAGCGGTTGCGCCACCGCGGGTAGCTGGACCTGCACCACCGTGCAGTACAAGTCCGGCACCCGCAAGCACATCGAGAAGGACCTCGGGTACGACATCATCGCCAACTTCGGCGACCAGTACTCGGACCTGGACGGCGGCCACGCGGACCGCACGTACAAGCTGCCGAACCCGACGTACTTCGTGTCGTAGGCCGCAGGCCTCGGCCGGCGGACGCGGCAACCCTTTCCGGCCGCGATGGCGACTGGGAGACAGAAACGGGCCGGGGCGGCCCCTCCGGCCCGTTTCGCTCCCCTCGTCAGCACGTCGTCCTAGGCGACGTCAAGGAAAGGAACGGCCAGTGCGCTTCAGCACGGGACGCCACCGCAGGACCCGGACCCTCTCGATCGCCGCGGCGGTGGCCGTCGCGGCGGGCGCGGGCGGCGTCTACCTCGGCCTGTCGAACGGCGGTGCCCAGGCCGCCACCAGCACGGTCACCGTCTCCACCACCGCACAGCTGGAGTCGGCCGTCGCGAACGCCACCGCCGGCACCGTCATCCAGGTCCGCGCGGGCACCTACTACCCGACCGCCACCCTCAAGTCGACGGCCAGCGGTACCGGTGCAGCACGGCTGGCGCGGAACCTCGCGGTGGGCAACGCGGGCGGGGCGGACAAGGTGGGGTCCAGGGCCGTGTCCGCCGCCAACAGCTGGGACGGCGGTGTGAGCACGCCGGCCTTCAAGTCGACGGATGCGACGAGCGCGTACGGGGCGCGGCAGGCGAGTGGGGCCTTGCCGGGGACGGTGTTCCTGACCACCGGGTCCACGACCATCGGTTCCACCATGAACTGACGGATGCGCCGCGGGCTGCGCGGCCGTTGTGGCTGGTCGCGCACACGCGGCGGAGCCGCATATCGGTACGGCCCCGCGCCCCTTGCGGGGCGCGAACGTCCCGTGGATCTCAGGAGTCGCCCTCACCGCTGGTGTGCGTCGCGAAGTCGCCGGTCACCCCGTACTGCTTGCCGTCCGCGCTGCCCGTGATCGTGTAGCTGTCGCCCTTGGCGTCGCGGTCGCCCTGCTCGTGGTTGTACTGGCCCGCGAACACCCACTCGCCGACCGCGACCCTGCTGCCCGGCTTGAGCGTCCACGTGTAGACGAGGAAGCCGTCCTGCTCGGTCACCGACTGCGTGAAGTCGGTCTCCGGCAGCGAGCGCCAGGCTCCGGCGTTGGACACCACGCCGGACTGAGCCACCTTCAACCGCACGGTGAGTGCGGTCAGTTGCGCGGAGGTCTTCAGGGTGATGTCGGACTGCGCCCAGAAGTCGTTGCTGTGGGGGTCCACCGAGCCGTCCGACCACAGCGGGCCGTCCGTCTCGCCCTCGGCGGCCGGTGCTGTCGGGGTGGCGGAGGCCTTCGCGGTCGCGGAGGGCGTCGAACCCGCCGTCGGGGAGGAGGACTTCGGGGGTGCGCTCGGGGACGGCGGGAGGGCCGGGTGGGACGGCGGCCGGGAGGTGGCGTCCGGGGACGCGGAGGGCGTCGGCGACACCGCGACCGTCTTCTCGGTGGGCGGGTCCTTCACGGCCGAGGCGACCGCGTAGCCGCCGACGCCGAGGACCGCGGCGACCGCCGCCGTGGCGCTGACCACCCGGACCCAGCCGAACAGGGGCGGCAGGGTGGCGCGATGGCCGGGGCGGCCCTGCGCGGCCATGCCCCGCTCGACCCGGGCCAGGATGCGGGCGCGGTCGGGTTCGTGCTCCTCGGCCGTCTCGTGCAGCCGGGCGCGCAGCTCGTCGTGCACGTCCTGCTGCCTCATCGGTTCCTTCCTCCGCTCTCACCGGCGCGCGGCGCCATCGCCGCGTGCACCCGCTGCGGCACACCCTGGGAGCCGCCGAGCAGTCTCTGCAGCTCGGCCATGCCCTTCGAGGTCTGGCTCTTAACCGTACCCACCGAGATCCCGAGGGCGAGCGCGGTGTCCTTCTCCGACAGGTCGAACGCGTGCCGAAGCACCACACACGCCCGTTTGCGGAACGGCAGGCGGCGCAGCGCCCCCTGGACGTCGACCACGCCGGCGATGTCCGGGTTCTCGGTCGTCTCCTCGCGGTGCGACCAGAACAGGGCGATACGGCGCCGCTCGCGCACGGCGCCGCGGATGCGGGTGCGGGCCAGGTTGGCGACGACACCCCGGGCGTAGGCCACCGGGTGGTCGGCCGCGCGCACCCGGTCCCAGCGGTGCCAGAGCGCCAGCAGCGCGTCGGCGGCCAGGTCGTCGGCGGCGTCCGACTCGCCGGTCAACATGTGGGCGAGGCGGGAGAGTTCGGCGTAGTGGCGTTCGAAGAAGGCATGGAACTCCGCGGAGGCGGCGTCGTCGACGACTGTGCCCACGGGTGACCTCTTCTGTCAGGGTGTCTGCGTCATGCGCACCTGTGTCATGCGTGCCTGTGTCATGCGAATGACAGGTGAATCGACATGCGAACGTCCGGAGGAACGTTCCGGCGAGATCCGGAGCGTAGCAGTGGTCTTTTTGTGTGTGCCGTACGGGGGTTCGGTGGCGGTCCGGTCGACCGGAGTCCCTCAGGCCTGATTCCGTAACACGGAGAAAACCTGAAACCGGTTCGACGCGGGAACAATCCAGCCAGCATCCGCACACGATCACTCAGGCAACGAGGAGTACGACCATGTCCGAGTCGCAGAAGGTGGACGAGCGGCAGAGCGCCCCGCCACCTGCCGGCAACACCGTCGACCGGTTCTTCAAGATCTCCGAACGAGGGTCCACCTTCGGCCGGGAGATACGCGGCGGCTTCGCCACGTTCTTCACCATGGCCTACATCCTTGTCCTGAACCCCATCATCCTCGGCAGCGCCAAGGACAAGTTCGGCCACACCCTCGACACCGGCCAACTGGTCACCGCCACCGCGCTGGTGGCCTGTGTGATGACGGTCATCATGGGCGTCGGCGGCAACCTGCCGCTGGCCATCGCGGCCGGGCTCGGCCTCAACGCCGTCGTGGCCTTCCAGCTGGCGCCGCTGATGAGCTGGTCCGACGCGATGGGCCTGGTCGTCCTCGAAGGCGTCCTGATCTGTGTGCTGGTGGTGACCGGCCTGCGCGAAGCGATCATGAACGCGATCCCGCAGGCGATGAAGCAGGCGATCGGGGTCGGCATCGGTCTGTTCATCGCCTTCATCGGCTTCGTCGACGCCGGGTTCGTCAGCCGGATCCCGGACGCCGCGAACACCACCGTGCCGGTGCAGCTGGGCGCCGTCGGCCGGCTCACCGGCTGGCCCGTACTGGTCTTCTGTCTTGGCGTGCTCCTGACCATCGCGCTGGTCGCGCGCAAGGTGAAGGGCGCGATCCTGATCAGCATCGTCACCATGACCCTCGTGGCGATCGTCATCGACTCGGTCGCCGACATCAAGAGCTGGGGCCTGACCACGCCGAAGGTCCCCGACAAGATCGTCGACGCCCCCGACTTCGGACTCGTCGGCCACTTCAGCCTGTTCGGCGGCTTCGCCGAGGCCGGCGTCCTCACCGCCGTCCTGCTGGTCTTCACGCTGATCCTGTCCGACTTCTTCGACGCCATGGGCACGATCGTGGGCATCAGCGCGGAGGCCGGGCTGCTGGACGAGAAGGGGCAGGTGCCCGGCATCGGACGGGTGCTGTTCATCGACGGCGCGGCAGCGGTGGCCGGCGGTGTGGGCTCGGCCTCCTCCAACACGGCGTACATCGAGTCGGCGGCGGGGGTGGGCGAGGGGGCGCGCACCGGCTTCGCCAACCTGATCACCGGCGGACTGTTCGGACTCGCGCTCTTCCTGACGCCGCTGCTGACGATCGTGCCGCTCCAGGCGGCGGCGCCGGCCCTGATCGCCGTGGGCTTCCTGATGATGACCCACGTCAAGCACATCGACTGGGACAAGTACGAGATCGCCATCCCGGCGTTCCTGACGATCGCCGCGATGCCGTTCACCTACTCGATCACCGACGGGATCGGGGCGGGGTTCCTGGCGTACGTGGTGATCAAGGCGGTGCTGGGGAAGGCGAAGGAGGTCAACTGGCTGCTGTGGGTCGTGTCGGCGCTGTTCCTGGTGTACTTCGCGATCGATCCGGTGGAGCAGGTGCTGGGCGTGAAGTAGGGGTGTGGGGCGCGGGGGGTGCGCTTTCGGCTGCGGGTGGTTGGTGGCCGGTCGCGCCCCCGCGGCGGAGCCGCACATGGATACAGCCCCGCGCCCCTACGGGGCGCTCTACTTCAGCGCCGCCTGCATCATCGCCTTGGCCACCGGCGCCGCCAGCCCGTTGCCGCTGACCTCCGACCTCGCCGCGTCGGACTGTTCGACCAGGACCGCCACCGCGACCTCCTTGCCCGTGCTGTCGGACTTGCCGTACGAGGTGAACCAGGCGTACGGGGTCTTGGAGTTGTTCTCGCCGTGCTGGGCGGTGCCCGTCTTGCCGCCCACCGTCACGCCGTCGATCCGGGCGTTCGTGCCGGTGCCCTGCTCGACGACCGTCTGCATCGCGGACTGCAACTGCTCGGCCGTCCCGGAGCTGACGATCTGCTCGGTGCTGGTGTCGTCGTCGTAGTTCTTCAGCACATCGCCACCGCTGTCGGTGATCTGCGAGACCATGTGCGGCGAGACCAGCTTGCCGCCGTTGGCGATCGCGGCGGACACCATGGCCATCTGCAGCGGGGTCGCCGTGACGTCGAACTGGCCGATGCCGGAGAGGCCGGTCTGGGCCTTGTCCATGTCCGACGGGTAGACGCTGGCCCAGGCCCGCACCGGGATGTCCTGCTTGGCGTTGTTGAAGCCGAACTTCTCGGCCATCGCCCGCACCTTGTCCTGGCCGAGCTCGACGGCCATCTTGCCGAAGACGTTGTTGCAGGAGTAGCGCAGCGCCGTACGGATCGAGGCGTCCTCGCAGGGGGCCGTGCTGCTCTCGTTCCTCAGCGGGGTCGTCGTGCCCGGCAGGGTGTACGGGTTCGGGCTGTGGGTCTTGACGTCGACGTCGGCGTAGAGGCCGTCCTCCAGCGCCGCCGCCGCGACCACCAGCTTGAACGTCGAACCCGGCGGCAGCGGCTGGCGCAGCGCCCGGTTGGTGAGTGGCTTGTCCGCGTCGGCGGTCAGCTTCTTCCAGGCCGCACCGGCCGTGTTGGCGTCCGTGAGCGAGGAGGGGTCGTACGACGGGGTGGACACGACCCCGAGGATCTTGCCGGTCTTGGGGTCGATCGCGACCGCCGCGCCCTTCTTGTCGCCGAGCGCCTGGTACCCCGCCTTCTGGACGGCCGGGTCGATCGTCGTGATCACGTTGCCCGGGTCGGCGCGCTGGCCGGTGACCGTGTCCATGACCGTCTTCAGCCGTGTGTCGGTGCCGTTCAGCAGGTCCTGGTAGATGCCCTCCAGCTGCGTCGGGGCATAGGCCTGCGAGGCGTAGCCCGTCACGGCCGCGTACAGCCTGCCGTCCCTGTACGTGCGCTTGTACTTGAGGTCACTGCTGCTCAGGGTCCGTGCCGAGCCGGTGATCGAGTCACCGGCCACGATGATGTTCCCGAGCGGCCGCGAGTACGTCTCGATCGCGTTGCGCCGGTTGTCCGTGTCGTCCGCGAGGGCCTGGCCGTCGTAGAACTGCACCCATGTCGCCCTGGCCAGCAGGGCGAGCACGAGCAGCAGCGCGAAGACGGACGCTCGCCTGATCGTCTTGTTCATTCCGCTCAGACAGACGAGCGAAGTCGGGTCGTCCGTTCCCGTGCGGGCGGATTTCTCATCGTCCGCTCATGCGGCGCCGCGCTAGAGCCGTCGCGTCGCCAGCGTCAGGCGGTCCCGGGCGTCGAACAGGGCGTCCTTGATCATCTGTTCGTGGGCGGGGGTGAGCCGGGCCACCGGGACCGAGCAGCTGATCGCGTCGCGGGCCGGGGTGCGGTAGGGGATCGCCACCCCGAAGCAGCGCAGGCCGAGCGTGTTCTCCTCGCGGTCGATCGCGAAGCCCTGTTCACGGATCTGGTGGAGCTCCTCGATGAGCTTCTCGCGGTCCGTGAGGGTGTGCTCGGTGAGCGCCGGGAGGGTCTCCGGGAGCAGCTTGCGGACCTGCTCGTCGGTGTGGGTGGCGAGCAGCGCCTTGCCCAGGGAGGTCGAGTGCGCGGGGAGCCGGCGGCCGACGCGGGTGAAGGGGCGCAGGTAGTGCTGGGACTGGCGGGTGGCCAGGTAGACGACGTTCGTGCCGTCGAGGCGCGCCAGGTGGATGGTCTCCGTGGTGTCGTCGGAGAGCCGGTCCAGGGTCGGGCGGGCCGCCGCGACCACCTCGTCGCCGTCGATGTAGGAGGTGCCGACCAGCAGGGCCCGGACCCCGATGCCGTACCGGGTGCCGGTCGCGTCCGTCTCCACCCAGCCCAGCTCCACCAGGGTGCGCAGCAGCATGTAGAGGCTGGACTTGGGATAGCCCACGGCCTCCTGGACCGCCGCGAGGGAGTGCATACCGGGCCGGCCGGCGAAGTACTCGAGCAACTCCACGGTCCGTACCGCGGACTTGACCTGTGCCCCGCCGCCTGTCTCGCCTGCCGACATCGCCCTTGACCCCTTCGTTGGACGAGAAACCGAGGTTATAGTCTCCAACAGCATATTCATCATCAGAGACAGCGTTCAGTATATCGAACATCCCTGGTGAGTGACCCGGCTCTGCGGCAGAACGCAACTCATGGAGGGACCCGCGGTGGCAGCAGCACCAGTCTGGAGTGTCGACCCGCGTACCGGGAAGCAGCGTGAACAGGTTGCGGTGGAAGCCACAGCCGAGGAGGTGGACACCACCGTCACCGCGGCGCACGCCGCACGCGGCTCCCTCGCCGACCGCACGGTCCGCGCCGCCTTCCTGCGGTCCGCCGCCGCCGGACTCGACGCGGCCAAGGGCCACCTCGTGGAGGCCGCCGACGCCGAGACCGCGCTCGGCCCGGTCCGGCTCACCGGGGAGCTCGCCCGCACCACCTACCAGCTGCGGGCCTTCGCCGACATCGTCGACGAGGGCGCCTTCCTCGACGTCATCGTCAACCACCCCGACGCCACCGCGACCCCGCCCGTCCCCGACCTGCGCCGCTACAAGGTCCCGCTGGGCGTCGTCGCCGTCTACTCCGCCTCCAACTTCCCCTTCGCCTTCTCGGTCGCCGGCGGCGACACCGCGAGCGCGCTGGCCGCGGGCAACCCGGTCGTCGTCAAGGCCCACCCCGACCACCCGGGCCTGTCCGAGCTGGTCGCCAAGGTGCTGCGCCGGGCCGCGGCCGAGCACGGCATCCCCGCCGAGGTGGTCGGTCTGGTGCACGGCTTCGAGGCCGGCATCGAGCTGATCAGGCACCCGCTGGTCGCCGCGGCCGGCTTCACCGGTTCGGTGCGGGGCGGCCGTGCGCTGTTCGACGCGGCCGCCGCGCGTCCGGTGCCGATCCCGTTCCACGGCGAGCTGGGCTCCCTCAACCCCGTCCTGGTCACGGAGGCCGCGGCCGCCGAGCGCGGCGGGGAGATCGGCACCGGGCTCGCCGGGTCGATGACGCTGGGCGTGGGCCAGTTCTGTGTGAAGCCGGGCCTGGTGCTGGTGCCGGCCGACGCCGCCGGTGACGGCCTGGTCAAGTCCCTCACGGACGCGGTCAGCGACACCGACGCGGGCGTGCTGCTCGACCACCGGATGCGGGACAACTTCGTCGCCGGGGTCGCCGAGCGCGCCGAACTCCCGGACGTGGAGAGCCCGGTGACACCGGGCGCGGGCGGCGAGCACACCGTCAGCGCGGGGTTCCTCACGGTGCCGGCGAGCCGGCTGGCCGAGGAGGGGGCGTACGACCTGCTCCTGGAGGAGTGCTTCGGGCCGGTGACCGTGGTGGTCCGGTACGCGGACCGGGGTGAGGCGACGGCGGTGCTGTCGCGGCTGCCGGGGAATCTCACCGCGACGGTGCACGTCTCCGCCGAGGAGGCCGCGGGGGAGGGGCTCGGCGCGGAGATCCTCGCGGAGCTCACGCCGCTGGCCGGGCGGGTGCTGGTGAACGGGTGGCCGACGGGGGTGGCCGTGGCGCCGGCCCAGCATCACGGCGGGCCCTACCCGGCGACCACCTCCACGTCCACTTCGGTGGGCGGTACGGCCATCGAGCGGTGGTTGCGGCCGGTGGCGTACCAGGGGGTGCCGGAGGCTCTGCTGCCGGCGGAGTTGCGGGACGAGAATCCGCTGGGGCTTCCTCGGCGGTTCAACGGGGTTTTGGAGCGGTAGCGCCGTGGGGGGTGCGGGTGCGGGTGCGGGTGCGGGTGCGCTGCGGGGTGCGGGTCCGTTGTGGCTGATCGCGCAGTTCCCCCGCGCCCCTCAGGTTGGCTGTACCTTGGTCGGCTTCGAAGTTCTGCTGACACAATTCGACCATGGACGTGGAACTTCCCGAACTTCCCTTTCCCCTCCGTACCTACGGGCCCGACGGGCACTGGTTCTATGAGGGCGGTGTGCTCACCGGGTGGGCCGGGGCCCGGCAGGATCGGTTCGTGTCGCCCACCGGGGAGGCCCTGGATCCCGCCTCGGACGCGCCCCGGCTGCTCGGGGCGCCCGAGGGGGACTTCCAGCTGATCGCCCGGGTCACCGTCGGGTTCGGTGCCGCCTTCGACGCCGGTGTGCTGTACGTCCACGTCGGCGACCGGGCCTGGGCCAAGCTCTGTCTGGAGAACTCCCCGGACGTCCCCACCGTCTGCACGGTGGTCACCCGGGGGCACTCCGACGATTCCAACGCCTTCACGGTGGAAGGGAGTTCGGTCTGGCTGCGGATCAGCCGGACCGGGCGGGCGCTCGCCTTCCACGCCTCCCGCGACGGCGAGAGGTGGGTGTTCGTGCGGCTGTTCACGCTGGGCGGGGAGAAGGAGACGGAGGGCGCCCTGGTCGGCTTCATGACCCAGTCGCCGATAGGGGAGGGATGTGTGGTGACGTACGACCACATCGAGTTCAGGCCCGACTGGCCGGCCGACCTCCGCGACGGAAGCTGAGCGGGAAGGCCACGGCAAAAAAGGCGGCCAAGGAACCGGCGCGGGCGTGATCGCGTCCTCCGTTGCATGATCAGTGACCCTCTGAAGGGGCTGCGGGTGATCCGTACGGCCCTGCCCGCCGAGGCCGAGAAGATCGCCGCGCTGCACCACCGGGCCCGGTCGACGTACTACCCGGACGGTCTGCCGGACGACGGCGTCGACTGGACGGCGGCCTGGCGGGGAGCCGTCGAACGGCCCGACGGGCAGGTGCTGTGCGTGGTGGAAGCGGGCGTGATCACCGCGATCGCCTCCTTCCGTACGCCGGAGGGCGCGCCCGCGGAAACGGTCAAGCTGTTCCAGTTCCATGTCGACCCCGACCACTGGCGGGCCGGGGTCGGCACCGCCCTGCACAGCGCCTGCCTGGAGCAGTGGCGGGCCGACGGCAGGCGGACTGCCGTGCTCGACGTGCACACCGACAACCGGCGGGCCCAGGCCTTCTACGCCCGCCAGGGCTGGGTGCCGGACCCGGAGCACCCGCCCGCCGACGGTGACCACCACCTGTATCTGCGGTACGCGGTGGGCGGGGAATGAAGCGGGCTGTTTGAAGGTTCAGGCACTCGAGAGAGACGTCTTACTACCTGGAGAGCCGAAGACATGCGCGTCGAGATCTGGAGCGACATCGCCTGCCCGTGGTGCTACGTGGGCAAGGCCCGCTTCGAGAAGGCGCTCGCTGCCTTCCCGCACCGCGAGCAGGTCGAGGTCGTGCACCGCTCCTTCGAGCTGGACCCCGGCCGCGCCAAGGACGACGTCCAGCCCGTGCTCGCCATGCTTACCAGGAAGTACGGCATGAGCGAGGCGCAGGCCCAGGCCGGCGAGGACAACCTGGGCGCCCAGGCCGCCGCCGAGGGCCTCGACTACCAGACCCGCGGCCGGGACCACGGCAACACCTTCGACATGCACCGGCTGCTGCACTTCGCCAAGGAGCAGGGCCGGCAGGACGAGCTGATCCAGCTCCTGTACCGGGCGAACTTCGCCGAGGAACGGTCCCTGTTCACCGAGGGCGCCGAGCGGCTCGTCGAACTGGCCGTGGAGGCCGGGCTGGACGCGGAGGCGGTGCGCGGGGTGCTCGCCGACCCGGCCCGCTACGCCGACGACGTCCGCGCCGACGAGCGCGAGGCCGCCCAGCTCGGCGCCAACGGGGTGCCCTTCTTCGTCCTCGACCGGAAGTACGGGGTCTCCGGCGCCCAGCCCGCCGAGGTGTTCACCCAGGCGCTCGGCCAGGCCTGGGGTGCGCGTTCCCCGCTGCAGCTCATCGACGAGGGTGACGCCGAGGCCTGCGGGCCGGACGGGTGCGCGGTCCCGCAGCACTGAGAAATCCCAGGTCAGAGCGGTCGTATAAGCAGGGCTTAGCGGTTCTGCGTAAAAATCCGCAATGGACGGGGGGTTCCGTGGGCCGCAGCATGGAGCCATGGAGACCACGGAGACGTTCGAGAGCCTCGTCCGCGCCGAGTTCAGCCCGAAGAGCACCTACCTGAACACCGCCAGCAACGGCCTGCTGCCGGCCCGCACCGTCGTCGCCCTGCACGAGGCGGCGCTGCTGCGGGCCGAGGGCCGTCCGCTGACCTCGCTGTACGAGGACGTGGAGGCCAGCCGGGCCGCGTACGCCCGGCTCGCCGGCGTCCCCGCGACCCGGGTCGCGGTGGGCGCGTCGGTCGCCGCGCACTCCGGTGTGATCGCCGCCTCGCTGCCCGCCGGCGCCGAAGTCCTCACCGCCGAGGACGACTTCACCTCCGTGCTGAACCCGTTCCACGTCCGCGGCGACCTCAAGGTGCGCGCCGTGCCGCTGGAGCGGATCGCCGAGTCCGTCCGCCCCGGCACCGCGCTGGTCGCGGTCAGCGCCGCCCAGTCCGCCGACGGACGCGTCGCCGACCTGCCGGCCCTGCGGGAGGCCGCCCGCGAGCACGGGGCGCGTACCTACGTCGACTTCTCCCAGTCCGCCGGCTGGCTCCCGATGGAAGCCGACGACCACGACTTCTCGGCCGCGGTCTCCTTCAAGTGGCTGCTCGGCCCGCACGGCACAGCCTTCCTCGTGGTCCCCGAGGACTTCGGCGGGCTGACCCCGCTGCTCGCCGGCTGGGTCGCGGGCGAGGAGCCGTGGGACAGCTGCTACGGCCCGGTCGCCGAACTCGCGCACTCCGCCCGCCGGTTCGACCTCACCCACGCCCTGTTCACCTTGGCGGGCCTGCGCCGCTCCCTCGACCTGATCGAGGAACTCGGGGTGGCCGCCGTGCACGCCCACGACGTGGCCCTCGCCGACCGGTTCCGGGCCGGACTCGCCGCCCTCGGGCACGCGCCCCTGCCCGCACCCGGTTCGGCGATCGTCTCGGTGCCCGGACTCGGCGGCCGGCAGCCGGACCTGAGCCGCGCCGGCATCGAGGTCTCCAACCGGGCGGGCAACCTGCGGGCCGCGTTCCACCTGTACAACACCGCCGCGGACGTGGACCGGCTCCTGGACGTGCTCGGCGACTGAGGGGACGCGGACACGACCGGGCCGGGACCCCGTCCCACGGGAGGTCCCGGCCCGGCCGGCTCAGGGGGAGATCACCGCACGGGCGTGAAGTCCCGCGCGCCGATGCGGTGTCCGGTGGCCGCTGCGCGGCGGGCCGGTCGGCTGTGCGCTCGCGTCACCGCACGGGCGTGAAGTCCCGCG
>NZ_JBVHQG010000001.1:0-94458 GCF_055567535.1 Streptomyces sp. NPDC026538 | reverse complement strand
GTGAAGTCCCGCGCGCCGATGCGGTGTCCGGTGGCCGCTGCGCGGCGGGCCGGTCGGCTGTGCGCTCGCGTCACCGCACGGGCGTGAAGTCCCGCGCCCCGATGAACTCCGGTCGGCGGACCGGAGCCGAGAACGGTTCCACCGCCGCGTTCTCCACGCTGTTGAACACGATGAAGACGTTGCTGCGCGGGAACGGCGTGATGTTGTCGCCGGAGCCGTGCATGCAGTTGCAGTCGAACCAGGTCGCCGAACCGGCCCGGCCCGTGAACAGCTTGATGCCGTACTCGCCGGCCATCGCGGTCAGTGCCTCGTCCGAGGGCGTGCCCGCGTCCTGCATCTGCAGCGACTTCTTGTAGTTGTCCTCGGGCGTGGCGCCGGCGCAGCCCAGGAACGTCCGGTGCGAGCCCGGCATGATCATGAGCCCGCCGTTGGTGTCGTGGTTCTCGGTCAGCGCGATCGAGACCGACACGGTCCGCATGTTCGGCAGCCCGTCCTCGGCGTGCCAGGTCTCGAAGTCCGAGTGCCAGTAGAAGCCACTGGCCCCGAACCCGGGCTTGACGTTGATCCGCGACTGGTGGACGTAGACGTCCGAGCCGAGGATCTGCCGGGCCCGCCCGACCACCCGCTGGTCGCGCACCAGGTTCGCGAACACCTCGCTGATCCGGTGCACCTCGAAGACCGAGCGGATCTCCTTGGACTTCGGCTCGACGATCGAGCGCTCGTCGGCCCGGATCGCCGGGTCGGCGACCAGCCGCTCCAGTTCCTGCCGGTACACGGCGACCTCGTCGTCCGCGAGGAGGTGCTCGTCGGCGAGGAAGCCGTCCCGCTCGAACGCCTCCAGCCGGTCCGTGGCGATCGGGCCGGCCGCGCCGGGCGCCGACCAGACGACCGGGTCCTTGCGGGGTACGGAGACCTCGACCGGGCCACGGCTCGGGTACAGGTCGGTGATCGTGGTCATGGGTCAGCCCTCCTCCGTCAGCAGGGGATAGACGCCGTTCTCGTCGTGGTCCTCCCGGCCGGTGACCGGCGGGTTGAACACGCAGATGCAGCGGAAGTCCTCCTTGACGCGCAGCGTGTGCCGCTCGTGCCCGTCGAGGAGGTACATGGTGCCGGGCGTGATCGTGTACGACGTCCCGGTCTCGCGGTCGGTCAGCTCGGCCTCGCCCTCGACGCAGACCACGGCCTCGATGTGGTTGGCGTACCACATCGACGTCTCCGTGCCCGCGTAGAGGATCGTCTCGTGCACCGAGAAGCCGACCCGCTCCTTGGCGAGGACGATGCGTTTGCTCTCCCAGGTCCCGGACGCGGCCTTGACATGCCGGTCGGTGCCTTCGATCTCCTTGAACGAACGGACGATCACGGTGGGGTACAGCCTCCTTGCTAGATCCTGGTCAGACGGTCTCCCGGACGGCACGGGCGAGGATGCTCAGCCCCTCGTCCAGCTCGTCCGGGGTGATGGTCAGGGCGGGCAGCAGCTTGACGACCTCGCTCTCCGGCCCCGACGTCTCTATGAGCAGCCCCAGTTCGAAGGCGCGTTTGGCGATCCGCCCGGCCCGCGCCTTCTCGTGGAACTCCATGCCCCACACCAGACCCCGGCCCCGGTACTCCCGCACGTCGGCGAGGTTCTCCTCGACGATCGCGATGAGCCCCTGCTCGACCTGCTCGCCCTTGGCCCGGGTCTGCTTCTCCATCGCCGGGCCGTCGGTCCAGTAGCTCTCCAGGGCGGCGGCCGCGGTGACGAAGGCGGGGTTGTTGCCGCGGAAGGTGCCGTTGTGCTCGCCCGGCTCCCACACGTCCAGCTCGGGCCGGAACAGGCACAGCGACATGGGCAGTCCGTAGCCGCTGATGGACTTCGACACCGTGACGATGTCGGGGACGATCCCGGCCTCCTCGAAGGAGAAGAAGGCGCCGGTGCGTCCGCAGCCCATCTGGATGTCGTCGACGATCAGCAGCATGTCCTGCCGCTCGCACAGCTCCTTGAGAGCGCGCAGCCACTCGGGCCGTGCGACGTTGATGCCGCCCTCGCCCTGCACGGTCTCCACGATCACCGAGGCGGGCTTGTTGAGCCCCGACCCGTGGTCCTCGAGGAGCCGCTCGAACCAGAGGAAGTCCGGGACGGTGCCCTCGAAGTAGTTGTCGAAGGGCATCGGCGTCCCGTGCACCAGCGGGATCCCGGCCCCGGCCCGCTTGAAGGCGTTGCCGGTGACGGCGAGCGACCCGAGGGACATGCCGTGGAAGGCGTTGGTGAACGACACGATCGCCTCGCGCCCCTTCACCTTGCGCGCCAGCTTCAGCGCGGACTCCACGGCGTTGGTGCCGGTGGGACCGGGGAACATGACCTTGTACGGCAGGTCGCGCGGCCGCAGCACCAGGTCCTGGAAAGCCTGGAGGAACGACCGCTTGGCGGTGGTCGACATGTCGAGGCCGTGGGTGACCCCGTCGCGTTCCAGATAGTCGAGCAACGCCCGTTTCAGCACCGGGTTGTTGTGGCCGTAGTTGAGTGACCCGGCGCCGGCGAAGAAGTCCAGGTACTCGTGGCCGTCCTCGTCGTACATCCGGCTGCCCCGGGCCTGGTCGAACACGGTCGGCCAGGCACGGCAGTAGCTGCGGACCTCGGACTCCAGGGTCTCGAAGACACTCAGGTCGGGCTGGGTGATGGTCACAGGGAGGCTCCTCAGTGCGATGTGGGGGTCAAGGGGCCGATGCGGTACAGGACTTCGGGGTCGTGCGGACCGTCCGGGAATTCGCCGGCCTCGAACAGCACGGTGCGCTCGACGGTGGCGCCGTGCCGGGCGGCGTACGAGGTGAACAGCCGCTCGGAGGCGGTGTTCCCGGGCGTGATGGTGGTCTCCACGGCGGTGAGCGGTTGTTCGGCGGCCACCCGCGCCGTGAGCCCGTCCAGCAGCTGCGCCGCGACACCGCGGCCGCGCTGCACGGCGTCCACGGCCACCTGCCAGACGAGCAGCGTGTCCGGGCGGTCCGGCCGGGTGTACCCGGTCACGAATCCGACCGGCTCGCCGTCCGCGCCGCGCGCCACCGCCGACGTGCCGGCGAAATCCCGGCACCACAGCAGATAGCTGTACGAGGAGTTCAGATCGAGGCTTCCGGAATCCTTTGCGATACGCCACAGGGCGGCGCCGTCGGTCACCATCGGGCGCTCGACGATCAGGTCTGCTTGTGGTGCGGTCATGCGGACTGAATTTAGCGAGGCAAATGCAAAAATGCACGGCGGGTGCTGTTGCCAGCCAGATCCGCCGTGCCTGTATGTGCCGATATTTCCCACCACAAACCGGGCAAATGACCCGCTTATGTGGAGTGTGTCACAGGGTTGAAACCTGGATGAAATTCCCCCGGTTTAGCTCCGCAAAAAGCGGGCAGAAGAACTCAGGTAAGCCATCCAATAAAAGGGAATTCGGAATTGCCTTGAATTCTGGCGCCGTTAACGCTTTCGATACGCCGCCGACGGCCAGGACGAGTCGTCCGGCGCGGATGGCGTCACCGGTGCGGGCTGAATCGCCGGTGTCGCCTCCCGCCCGCTTCCGGCCGCTACCGCCAGACGGACTCCACTGCCCGCCGGGCCCCCTCCAGGTCCACCGTCCGGCCCCGCTGCGCCAGCCCCGCGCCGAGTGCCGCCAGGCTCGCGTGGACCGCGCCCACGGTCGCGTCCACCCCGTAGTGGTTCACCCGGATCATCTCGGTGGCCAGCGCGCCTCCGCCCGCGGCCAGCGGCAGCGTGCCGTCGCCGGCCAGCGCCTCGGCGACCAGCTCCGACGCCACCACCCCCGACGGCACCCGCAGCGTCGTGGCGACCGGCGCCGCGTCCGACTCCTCGTACACGTACGGCTCCAGGCCGCCGCCCAGGGCCACCGCCCCGGCCCGGGTGGCCAGTGCCGCCGTGCGGTGACGGCGCATCACCGTCTCCGGTCCGTCCGCCTCGATCCGCTCCAGGCACGCCTCCAGGGCGAGCATCTCCAGCTGTGCCGGCGCGTGCAGCAGCACCTTGCGGCCGCCGCCGAGCCAGCGCTCCTTCCAGTCCAGCAGCGACAGGTACGACCGGCGCGGGGCCCGCGGGTTCGCCGCCATCCGGGCCCATGCCCGCTCGCTCACCGACACCGCCGAGACGCCGGCCGGCCCGCCCATCGCCTTCTGTGCCCCGATCACGCACAGGTCCACGCCCCAGGCGTCCGGGAGCACCGGCTCGGCCCCGACCGAGGCGACCGCGTCCAGATAGAAGAGGGCGCCCTGCTCCCGTACCACCGCGCCGATCTCCGCGACCGGGTTGGTGTTGCCGGTCGCCGCCTCCGCGTGTACCAGGGAGACGAAGTCGATCTCCGGGTGTTCGGCGAACGCCTCCCGGATCTGTGCGGCCGTCACCGCCGTGTGGAACGGCACCGCGAGGTCGATCACCGTCGCGCCGCAGTCCCGCAGCCAGTTGCCGAAGGTCTGTCCGTAGGGACCGGTGATCACGTTCAGCGCGGTCGTGCCCGGCCCGGCGGCCGCCCTGATCGCGCCCTCCAGCGGCAGCAGCGCCTCGCCCTGCGTGATCAGGACGTCCTGCCGGGTGTCGAGGAGCCGGGCCACGCGGTCCTCGATGGCGGCGAAGTGCGCGGCGGTCAGCGGGGGCAGGTCGAGGAAGGGGTGGGTCACGGCGGTGCTCTCTTCGCTCACGGAGGGGTGGACCAGCATGAGCGTAACCGGCGCCCACCGCAGCCCATTGACCGGCGGCGGACGCCGGTGACCGGCGACTTCTTAGGCCGGACGGCCTCATTGCCATCGGATTGGTTTGAGAAGCCCAAACATCTCCTTATAATCGGAACCCGCAAACGGAATGCAAAGCTCCACCACAGACTCACGGGAGGTCTCGTGACCACGCTCCTCGGGCACCGCCGGGCTCGCGCCCTGGCCGCCGTCACCGCCGCGGCCGGGCTGGCCCTCGTGGCCGGCTGCACGTCGAGCGGCAACGGCTCCAGCGCCTCCAGAACGGCCGCCGGCGGGGTCGAACTCGTCAAGGCCGGCCAGCTCACCACCTGCACCCACCTGCCGTACCCGCCGTTCCAGTCGGAGATCGACGGCAAGGTGCAGGGCTTCGACGTGTCGATGATCGACCTGGTCGCCAAGAACCTCGGCGTGAAGCAGCAGATCCTCGACACGCCGTTCGAGAACTTCAAGACCGGCGCCTTCCTCAACTCCGGCGAGTGCGACCTGGCCGCGGCCGGCATGACCATCACCGCCGAGCGCAAGAAGAACGTCGACTTCTCCGACCCCTACTTCGACGCCACCCAGGCCCTCCTGGTCGCCAAGGACAGCGGTATCACCTCGCTCGCCGACGCCAAGGCGAAGAAGGTCCAGCTGGGCACCCAGGCGCAGACCACCGGCGAGGACTACACGAAGGCGCAGGGCTTCGACCCGGTCTCCTTCGAGTCCTCCGACGCCGTTCTTAACGGCCTGCGCACCGGCCAGGTCAAGGCCGTCGTCATCGACTACCCGGTGGTCCAGGGCTGGCTCAAGGACAAGGCCAACGCCGCCGCCTTCCAGGTCGCCGGACAGATCAACACCGGTGAGCAGTACGGCTTCACGGTCAAGAAGGGCAACACCAAGCTCCTCGCCGCCGTCAACAAGGCGATCGCGGACGCCAAGGCCGACGGCACGTACAAGAAGCTGTACGAGAAGTGGATCGGTCCCTACGACGCCTCGGCCGCGTCCCCGGCCGCCTCATGACCGTCGGCACGGACACCGAACTCCAGCCTCGCAGGAAGGGCCTGTCCCGGCGGCAGAAGCGCCGGCTCTCGCGCGGTGTGCAGTACGTCGTCTTCGTCGCCGCCGTGATCGCCTTCGCGGTCGGCGCCGACTGGGGACGGCTGCGGAACCAGTTCGCCCAGTGGGACATCGCCCGGCAGATGTTCCCGGACGTCATCACGCTGGCGCTGAAGAACACCGTGCTGTACACGGTGTCCGGCTTCGTCGTCGGCCTCGCGCTCGGCATGCTGATCGCGCTGATGCGGCTCTCCTCCGTCGGCCCCTACCGCTGGCTGGCCGGCGTCTACATCGAGATCTTCCGCGGCCTGCCGGCCCTGCTGATCTTCATCTTCATCGGGGTCGCGGTCCCGCTCGCCTTCCCCGGCACGGAGATCATCGGCGGCACCTACGGCAAGGTGGCCCTGGCCCTCGGCCTGGTCGCCGCCGCGTACATGGCCGAGACGATCCGCGCGGGCATCCAGGCGGTCCCCAAGGGCCAGCTGGAGGCGGCCCGTTCACTGGGCTTCTCGCCCGCCCGCGCGATGGCCTCGATCGTCGTCCCGCAGGCGTTCCGCATCATCCTCCCGCCCTTGACCAACGAGTTGGTGCTCCTCTTCAAGGACTCCTCCCTGGTCCTGTTCCTCGGCGTCACCCTGGAGGAGCGCGAACTGTCCAAGTACGGCCGCGACCTGGCCAGTACGACCGCCAACTCCACGCCGATCCTCGTCGCCGGCCTGTGCTACCTGCTGGTCACGATCCCGCTCGGCTTCGTGGTGCGCCGCATGGAGGCGAAGGCCCAGGAGGCCGTCAGATGAGCCGACCCGAGATCGAGCTGAAGGGCCTGCACAAGTCCTTCGGCGACAACGAGGTGCTGCGCGGCATCGACCTGGAGATCGGCCAGGGCGAGGTCGTGTGCGTCATCGGCCCGTCGGGCTCCGGCAAGTCCACGTTGCTCCGATGCGTCAATCTCCTGGAAGAGCCCACCAAGGGCCAGGTGTTCGTCGGCGGCACGGAGTTGACGGACCCCGATGTCGACATCGACGCCGTACGCCGCCGTATCGGCATGGTCTTCCAGCAGTTCAACCTCTTCCCGCACCTCACCGTGACCGAGAACCTCACGCTGCCGCAGCGCCGGGTCCTGAGGCGGGACAAGGCGACGGCGGCACGGGTGGCCGCCGAGAACCTGCAGCGGGTGGGCCTCTCGGAGAAGGCGGACGCCTACCCGGCCTCCCTCTCCGGCGGCCAGCAGCAGCGCGTGGCGATCGCCCGCTCGCTGTCCATGGGCCCCGAGGTGATGCTCTTCGACGAGCCGACCTCGGCCCTCGACCCGGAGCTGGTCGGGGACGTGCTGGCGGTGATGCGGATGCTGGCCCGGGAGGGCATGACCATGATGGTCGTCACCCACGAGATGACCTTCGCGCGGGAGGTCGCCGACCGGGTCGTCTTCATGGACGGGGGAGTCGTCGTCGAGGACGGCACACCGGACCAGGTGATCGGTAACCCGACGCACGAACGGACCCGTCACTTCCTGTCCCGGCTGCTGGACCCGGCCATGGCGCAGGTGGAGGAGGACGGTACTCCGTAGGACGCGCCCGCTGGGACGCGGCCGAAGGGGCGCGGGGCCGTATTCGATATGCGGCTACCGCCGTGCGGGCGCGACCAGCCACGACGCACCCGCACCCGACGAACTATCGTGCGTGGCATGAGCGATCGAGCGGTGCTGCACGTGAAGGGCAGGGTCCTCGTGGGCCCCGAGGACGTCCGCGACGAACTGTGGGTGGTGGACGGCCGGGTCTCCTACGACCGCCCCGCCGGCGCCCGTGACATCCGGACCGTCGAGGGCTGGACGCTCCCCGGCCTCGTCGACGCCCACTGCCATGTCGGCCTCGGCCCGCAGGGCCCGGTCGACGCGGCGACCGCCGAGAAGCAGGCCCTCACCGACCGCGAGGCCGGCACGCTGCTGATCCGGGACGCCGGGTCGCCCTCCGACACCCGCTGGGTCGACGACCGCGAGGACCTCCCGAAGATCATCCGGGCCGGCCGGCACATCGCCCGCACCCGCCGCTACATCAGGAACTTCGCCCACGAGATCGAACCGGACGACCTGGTCGCCTACGTCGCCCAGGAGGCCCGGCGCGGTGACGGCTGGGTCAAGCTGGTCGGCGACTGGATCGACCGCGACCTCGGCGACCTGGCCCCCAGCTGGCCGCGGGACGCGGTGGAGGCGGCGATCACCCAGGCGCACCGGCTCGGCGCCCGGGTCACCGCCCACTGCTTCGCCGAGAACTCGCTCCAGGACCTGGTCGAGGCCGGCATCGACTGCGTCGAGCACGCCACCGGCCTGACGGAGGAGCTGATCCCCCTCTTCGCCGCGCGGGGTGTCGCCATCGTCCCGACCCTCGTCAACATCGCCACCTTCCCCGACCTCGCGGCGGGCGGCGAGGCCAGGTTCCCGCGCTGGTCGGCCCATATGCGCCGGCTCCACGAGCGCCGCTACGACACCGTCCGGGCCGCCTACGACGCCGGCATCCCGGTCTACGTCGGCACCGACGCCGGCGGCTCCCTCGCCCACGGCCTGGTCGCGGGCGAGGTCGCCGAGCTGGTCACCGCCGGGATCCCGCCCGTCGACGCGCTCGCGGCGACCAGCTGGGCGGCCCGCGCCTGGCTCGGCAGGCCCGGCCTGGAGGAGGGCGCACCGGCGGACCTGGTGGTGTACGAGAGCGACCCGCGCGCGGACGTACGCGTCCTCGCGTCCCCCCGCCGGGTGGTGCTGAACGGGCAAGTCGTCGAGTAAAGGAACGCCTGTGCCCGGCGGCTCGAATGCGTGCACGGAAAGTCCACTAATGAGTGAAGTCACGCAGGATTGCCGCCCGTTCACCCCTGGTGCGTAATTCTTGGCGGGTCCCGAGCAAGTTTCCTCTGGGGGTCCCACCACCTTGAACAGCGACACCTTCCGCATGCCCGCACGCCGTCTCGCGACCGTCGCGACGGCCACCGCCCTGGTCGCCGGTCCCGCGGCCCTGGCGGGCGCGGGCGCCGCACACGCGACCACCGACCAGGGCCGCGCGAGCGCGGTCGTCCTCCGCACCGGCCTGGACGTCTCGTTCCTCGACAAGACCGTGAACGTCCCGCTCGCGGTCTCCCTGAACGAGGTCCAGGCACCGCAGAGCGCCGACCGCACCGCGCTGACCGCCACTCTCGACGGGGTGGACGGCGGCAAGCCGTTCAGCGTCCTGGGCGCCGAAGTCGCCTCGGCCAAGGCGACGGTCTCCGACAGCCTGGCCGAGGGCTCGGTCCACCTCGCCCACGCCCGGCTGCACCTGCCCGGCCTGCCCCTGCTGTCCCTCGTCGAACTCGACACGGTCACCTCCCAGGCCACCTGCGAGACCGGCAAGCAGCCGGTGGCCTCCGCGAACGTGCTCGGCGCCGTCACGGTCCTCGGCAAGCGCGTGACGCTGAGCGCGGGCGGCCCCACCGACGTCAGGGTCCCCGGCGTCGGCGAGGTCCGCCTCGACCTCTCCAAGCGCGAGACGACTTCGACGACGGCGGCGGCCAGCGCCCTGGAACTCAAGGTCTCCGTGAACCCGCTGAAGCTGAACGTGGCCGACGTGGAAGGGACGTTGACCCTCGCGAAGGCGACCTGCGAGACACCACCGGACCCGGCCGCCCCGTCGGACCCGGCCGACCCGGTGACCGACGTCAAGCCCCAGGGCGCCCCGGCGAAGGAGACCAAGCTCGCGGAGACGGGCGGGAGTTCGGTGACGCCGTATGTCGTGGCAGGAGCGCTGGCCCTGCTGCTGGCGGGCGGAGGAGCGGTGACCGTGGCCCGACGCAAGCGATAGAGCCCCGTAAGGGGCGCGCGGCGGCAGCCGATCCGCGGCTGCCGCCGCGCGGGCGCGACCAGCCACACACGACCCGCAGGCGCACCCACCGCGCGCGGTTCCCCCTCACCCGCGTATCAACATCAACGCCCGATCCAGCGCCTGCAGGAACCCGTTCACCGTCCCCCGGTCCCGCACCGCGACCCGCACCCACTCCTCGTCCAGCCCCGGAAACGTGTCCCCCCGCCGCACCGCGTACCCCAACACCCGCAACTGCCGCCGCACCGCGGCCGCCCCGGCCATCCGGACGAGCACGAACGGCCCCTCCGCAGGTCCCGCCACCCGCACCCCCTCCGGCGCGAACTCCTCGAGTCCCGCCACCAGATGGGCGCGGTCGGCCGCCCCCCGGTGCGCCGCGTGCGCCGCCTCAGCCAGCGCCCGCGGCGCCACACACGCCTCGGCCGCCACCAGCGCCGGCGCCGACACCGGCCACAACGGCTGCGCCCGTGCCAGCTCCGCGATGGTCTCCGGCGCGGCCAGCACATAGCCGACCCGCAGCCCCGCCAGCCCCCACGTCTTCGTCAGGCTCCGCAGCACCACCAGCCCCGGCACGTCGGTCCGCCCGGCCAGCGCCTCCCGCTCACCCGGCACCGCGTCCATGAACGCCTCGTCGACCACCAGCGTCCGCCCGGGCCGGGCGAGCCGGGCGATCGCCTCGGCGGGATGCAGCACCGACGTGGGGTTGGTCGGATTGCCGATCAGGACCAGGTCTGCGTCCTCCGGCACGGCCGCGGGATCGAGCCGGAACCCGTCGGCCTCCCGCAGCAGCACCCGGTCCACGCTGTGCCCCGCGTCCCGCAGCGCCGCCTCCGGCTCGGTGAACTGCGGATGCACCACCACCGGCCGGCGCACCTTCAGCGCCCGCGCCAGCAGCACGAACGCCTCCGCCGCGCCCGCCGTCAGCAGCACGCGCTCCACCGGCAGCCCGTGCCGCGCAGCGACCGCCGCCCGCGCCGCCCGCCCGTCGGGATAGGCCGCGAGACCGGCCAGCGACCCGGCGATCCGCTCCCGCAGCCAGGCCGGGGGAGTGTCGGCCCGTACGTTGACCGCGAGGTCGATCAGCGCGGAACCGTCGTCACGGACCTCGGCGTCACCGTGGTGCCGCAGATCGTGCGGGCCTGCCGAACCGCCGGAACCGTCGTCAGTGGGCATGCGCGTGGCCGCCGTGGTGATGGTGGTGCCCGTGGTCGTGGCCGTCGTCGTCGGGATGGAAGTGCGGCTGCTGCGGCAGCCCCACCTTGTCCTCGAAACCGGGCATCGCGATCCGGTACACACACGAGTCGCAGTTCATCCGCACCTCGCCGGCGGCCGCCTCCCGGTACCGCTCCATCACCAGGTCGAGCAGCTCCGGCTCGGGCCCGATGACGTCCGCCGAGCGCACCTCGGCCTCGGGGTGCGCGGCCGCCCAGCCCTCGGTCTGCTGCCGCACCCGCTCCGGCAGGATCCCGGTGAACAGGAAGTACGGGAGGACGACGATCCGGCGCGCCCCCAGTTTCAGACACCGGTCGAGTCCGCTCGGCACGTCCGGCGCGGCCAGCGACACGAACGCCGTCTCCACACCGGCGTAGCCGCGCCCCTCCCACAGCAGCCGTGCCGCCCTGTGCACCTCGGCGTTGGCGTCCGGGTCCGTGGAACCCCGGCCCACCAGCAGCACGGTGACGTCCGCCCGGTCCAGCGGGGCGCGCCCCCCGTCGGCGCCCAGAGCCTCGTCCAGGCGCCGCTCGAGCACGGTCAGCAGCGAGGGGTGCGGGCCCAGCGGACGCCCGTACGTGTAGGAGATCCCCGGGTGCCGTTCCTTCTCCCGGGCCAGCGCGGCCGGGATGTCGCCCTTGGCGTGCCCGGCGGAGACCAGCATCAGCGGTACGGCGGCGAACCGTCGTACCCCCCGCTCGACCAGCTCGGTCACCGCCTCGCCCAGCGGGGGCGGGGACAGCTCGATAAAGCCGCCGGCGACGGGCAGTTCGGGGTGGCGGCGGCCCAGCTCCCGTACGAAGTCACGGAACGCCTCGGCCCCGGCTTCGTCCCGGGTGCCATGGCCGGCGATGAGCAGGGCGGGCGGGGTGGTCACAGCGTCTCCTCGGAAGTGGGGTGGTACAGCAGGGCGTTGAGCGCGGCGGCGGCGACCGCCGAGCCGCCCTTCTCGGACACGTTGCTGACGGCGGGCAGCCCGCTCTCCCGCAACGCGGCCTTGGATTCGACGGCGCCGACGAAGCCGACGGGCAGACCGATGACGAGCGCGGGGGAGGCGTCCAGCGTCAGCAGCTCCTCCAGGGCGGTCGGCGCGTTGCCGATCACCCAGAGTGCGCCGGGACCCACCTGCTCGTACGCGAGGCGGATCGCGTGCGCCGAACGGGTGAGCCCGGCAACCGACCTGGCGTCACGCAGCCGGCACACCGTCTCCCGGCGGGTGATCCCGGCGGCGACCATCTCCACGTCCACGACGACCGGCGCCCCGGCGTGCAGCGCGGCATGCGCCTTCACCAGGTCGTCCTCGTCGGTCACGAGGTCGCTCGCGTACTCCAGGTCGGCGGCGGAGTGGATGACCCGCTCCACCACGGCGCGGGTCAGCGGCGGGAAGTGCGAGGTGTCCAGGCGGGCCCGCAGCCGCCGGAAGGACTCCTCCTCGATGGGATGGACGACCCGGTTCACTCGGCCCCCTCCGGAGCGCTCTCCTGCCAGCGGTATCCACGGGGGGTGACCATGCGCCCGGCGATGTTCCTGGTCGCCGTGTTGCCCACGGTCACGACGGTCATCATGTCGACCCACGCCGGGTCCAGTGCGCCCAGGGTGGTCACCCGGCTCGACTCGCCGGGGCGCGAGGCGTTGCGTACGACACCGACCGGCGTCGCCGGCTCGCGGTGCTCGGCGAGGAGCGCGAGCGCCTTCGGCAGCTGCCAGTCACGGCCCCGGGAGCGGGGGTTGTAGAAGGTCACCACGATGTCCGCCTCGGCGGCGGCCCGCACCCGGCGCTCGATGACCTCCCACGGCGTGTGCAGGTCGGACAGGCTGATGGAGACGTGGTCGTGGCCCAGCGGCGCGCCCAGGATCGCCCCGGCGGCGAGTGCCGCGGTGACGCCCGGGACGCCGATCACGTCGATGTCGTCGGAGGCCTCGGCGAGCGCGGGGGAGGCCATCGCGTACACGCCGGCGTCGCCGCTGCCGATCAGCGCGACGGCATGCCCGGCACGCGCCTCGGCGACCGCGGTCCGCGCCCGCTCCTCCTCGGCACCGAGCCCCGACTCCAGGACACGGGTACCGGGCCGCAGCAGGTCGCGGATCTGGTCCACGTACTGGTCGAGCCCGACGAGCACGGAGGCGCGCCGGAGTTCGGCCTTGGCGCGTGGGGTGAGCAGGTCGCGGGCGCCGGGTCCGAGCCCGACGACCGCGAGCCGGCCACGCGCGGGTCGTCGTACGACGGCGCAGGTCGCCATGGCGGGCCGGCCGTCCGCAGGGGCCGACTTCCGCTTGGGGACGAGGAGTTCGCCGCCGTGCACCAGGGCCGCGGCCTCCGCGACGGACGGGGTGCCGACGGCGGCCAGCGGCGCGCCGGAGGGGTTGGGCACCGCCACCGCGGCCAGCTCCTCCGCGGTGTACGTCACCAGGGGGACCCCGAGCCGTGCGGCCGCCTCGACGATGCCGGGCTCCTCGGCCTTGGCGTCGACGGTGGCGAGTCCGGCGACGCTACGAGCGGAGAGTCCCGCGTCCCGCAGGGCCCCCTCGATCAGGGTGAGCACCTCGTCGACCGGAGCGCCCTTGGAGGCGCCGACGCCCACCACGAGGGACGGCGGGCGCAACAGCACCTCGCGCTCGGCGGGTTCGACCGCGCGGTCGGTCAGCCGGACCGTGTACGCGCCCTCCCCGGCCAGCGGCAGCGGCGGCAGCGGCCACGTCAACTCCGTTCGCAGGGCGACCGGTTCACCGTCCAGCAGGGCCCGTGACACGGTCGCCACCGAGCCCTCGACCGGGAAGCCCAGGGTGTCGAGGCCGGGTAGTCCGACGGAGTCCGTCGCGGTGGTCACCACCGGCTGCGCGGCCAGGACCTCGGCCACCTCGCGGGCGAGTTCGTTCGCGCCGCCCGCGTGCCCGCCGACCAGGGACACGGCGAACCGCCCGCCCTCGTCGACGCACACCACACCCGGGTCGGCCGTCTTCTCGCCCAGCAGCGGGGCGATCAGCCGGACCACCGCACCCGTGGCCAGGAAACACACCAGTTGCCCGCACTCCGCGAACGCGGACCGCACGGCGTCCCCGACCGGACCGTCGTACACCCGCGTGCGGTCCGGCCACGCCGCGGCCAGCCGGTCGCGTGCCGCCGCCCCCGCCGCGGTGGCGGAAATGAGGCCGATCACTGAGCAACTCCTTCTTCGGAAAGGGGGATTCGATTCCCCCACAGCAGGAACACGGGATTGGCCGCCGCCAGCCGGGTGACATCCCCGGGCAGCGGCGCGAGACGCGAGGACTGCAGCAGCACCCCGTCGCAGGAGAACCCGGCACCGGTCAGCGCCTCGCGCGCCGCCGGTACCCGGTCGAGGGCGGCCAGCGCCACCACCACCGACCGCCGGGCCCGCAGCGCGCAGGCGCCCACCACGGCGGGCAGCTCACGACCCCCGCCGCCGACGAACACGGCGTCGGGATCCGGGAGTCCGGCCAGGGCCTCGGGCGCCGTACCGTGCACCACGTCCACGTACACCCCGTGCGCCCGCGCGTTGGCGGCGATCCGCTCGACCCCGTCCGCGGCCTTCTCCACGGCGACGGCGGCGGCCCCGAGCCGCGCGCACTCCACCGCCACCGACCCGGAACCCGCGCCGACGTCCCAGACCAGGTCGCCGATCCGCGGCCCGAGCCGGGCCAGCGCCAGCGCCCGTACCTCGAACTTGGTGATCATCGAGTCCCGGTGCGCGAACTCCCGTTCGTCCAGGGCCCATCGGACAGGCCCGGCGGGCATCCCGGCGATGGTACGCACCGCCCCGAGCACCCGCGCCGGGTCCAGGCACAGCACCACGCTGACGTCCGCTCCCCAGTCCCGGCCGGCGGCCTCGGCGGGCGTGACCCGCTCCACCCGCTCCCGCCCGGGGTCACCGAGGGCGCTCGCCACGACCAGCAGCCGGTCCGCCGGCACCGCGGCCCCCAGCTCCGCCGGCCCGGCCCCCGGCCCGGTCAGCACCGCCACCTTCGGATGCGCCCGGCACACATGGACCGCCGTACGCGGCTCCCGCCCGTGCGCGCTCACCACCACCGCGTCGTCCCAGGGCAGCCCGACCCGTGCGAACGCGGCGGCGACGGACGACACCCCGGCCCGCACCTCCAGCCGCTCCGGCCCGAACCGCTCGGCCAGCGCCCGCACGATCCCGAAGAACCCGGGATCGCCGGAGGCCAGCACGGCCACCGGGCGGTCCTTTTCGAGGTACTCCTCGACGGCGTCGAGCGCGGGTGCCAGCGGCCCGAGGACGATCCGCTCGGCCCCCTCCGGCAGCCGGACCGCGTCCAGGTGCCGCCGCCCGCCGACCACCAGCCCGGCCCCGGCCAGCGCGTCCGGCGGGAGCGGCGTCCCCGTCCCGGTACCGAAGACCGTGATCACGTACTCGCCCCCCGCTCACGCAGGGCCCGCCGGGCCTGAGGGTCGGCCTTGCGGAAGCCGTGGAAGTGGCCGGGATGGTAGAGGTGCGAGCGGGTGCCGTGGGCGTCCAGGGCGGGGCCGACCAGGAACAGGGTGTGCTTCCAGAGCTTGTGCTCCTTGACCGTCTCCTCCAGCGTCTCGATCGTGCACTTCACGACCAGCTCCTCCGGCCACGTCGCCTGGTAGGCGACGACCACCGGCGTCGACGTCGGATAGCCGCCCTCCAGCAGCTCCCGCACCAGCTGCCCGCTGCGCGCGGCGGAGAGGAAGATCGCCATGGTGGTGCCGTGCCGGGCGAACTCCCGTACCTCCTCGCCCGGCGGCATCGGCGTCTTGCCGCCGCCGAGCCGGGTCAGGACGACGGACTGGGCGACCTCGGGAATGGTCAGCTCGCGCTGGGCGAGCGCGGCGACGGCCGAGAAGGAGGACACACCCGGCACGATCTCGACCTCGACGCCGATCCCGGCACACCGGTCGACCTGCTCCTGGGTACCGCCCCACAGGGCCGGATCGCCGGAGTGGATCCGGGCGACCCGCAGCCCCTGCGCCCGGGCCCGCTCGTAGACGGCGACGACGTCCTCCAACGACATCGTGGCCGAGTCGAGGATCTCGGCGTCCTCGCGGGCGTGCTGGAGGACCTCCGCCTGGACCAGGCTCGCGGCCCAGATCACCACGTCGGCCTCGGCGATCGCACGCGCGGCCCGGAACGTCAGCAGATCGGCGGCGCCGGGGCCGGCGCCGACGAAGGTCACCTTGCCGGTGGGGGCGGCGCCGCAGGCAGTGGCTGCGACAGCGGCAGGGGCAGCGGCATCGGCCATGGAAAATCGGTCCTCTCTGGACAAACGGTGTTACGAGTGCTGCTGGATGTGCGCTGGGGCGGGTCGATCGGATAGCAAGGGCACATGGCGGTCTTCGTCGCGCTCGGCGCGTTCCTGATGACGCTGGCCGGCGGCTGGACGGCACAGCGCGTGACCGACCGTCGCCACCTGGTCCTGGGCCTGGCCGGCGGCCTGATGCTCGGGGTGGTCGGCCTCGACCTGCTGCCGGAGGCGCTGCACGCGGCCGGCCGGGAGATCTTCGGCGTACCGGCCGCCCTGCTGCTCTTCGTGGCCGGCTTCCTGCTGGCCCATCTGGTGGAACGCACGCTGGCCCTCCGCCAGGCCGCGCACGGCGGTGACGAACACGGTCACCGGGCGCCCGAGGTGGGCCTGACGGCGGCCGGCGCGATGGTCGGGCACAGCGCGATGGACGGCGTGGCGATCGGCGCGGCCTTCCAGGTGGGCGGCGGCATGGGCACGGCGGTCGCGCTGGCCGTGATCGCGCACGACTTCGCGGACGGCTTCAACACGTTCACCATCACGAGCCTCTACGGCAACGCGCGCCGCCGGGCGATAGGCATGCTGATCGCCGACGCCTGCGCACCCGTCCTGGGCGCCCTGTCGACCGTCTTCTTCACCATCCCGGAGACCGTGCTCGGCGGCTATCTCGGCCTCTTCGGGGGCGTCCTGCTGTATCTGGCCGCCGCCGAGATCCTCCCCGAGGCCCACCACGAACACCCGGCCCGCTCCACCCTGCTGTGCACGGTGGCCGGGGCCGCCTTCATCTGGCTGGTGGTGGGCATCTCGGGCTGAGGCGCTCACAGCTTCCCGCCTCTGCCACCGTCCCGGCGCGGCGGCGCGATGAGCGTGGAGAGATACGGCAGCGGGGAACCGTCGAGCTCGGCGGCGGGCCGGACGGACTCCTCGGCCAGCCCCAGCGCCGACCCCCACACGGCGTCCTCGATCCGCCCGGTCTCCCGCAGCGCCTCGGTGACCGCGCCGGCCTGCCGCCCGAACTTGTACGCCACGACCGTCCCCGGCCCGCTCAGCGCGTCCTTCAGCACCTCGGCACCCGCCGTCACCGGCACCAGCGTCAGCGGCTCGGTCCCCTCGGTGAGCACGGCACCGGACCGGGCGGCGAGGTCCTGCATGGCGGTGATGCCGGGCACGGTCTCCACGACCACGCCCGGGACCAGCCCGGCGATGGTCTGCGCGAGGTAGGTGAAGGTCGAGTAGACGTTCGGATCCCCGATGGTGGCGAAGGCGACGGAGCCGCGCTCGCGCAGCAACTCCGCGACCCTGGCGCCCGCCGCGTCCCAGGCGGCCTCGCGCCGCCCCCGGTCACTGCGCTCGTTCAGCGCGAACACGATCCGGACGACCTTCTCCGCGCCGACGTAGTGCAGCACGGTCGCCTCGGCACGGCCCTGCTCACCGACGGCTTTTCCATCAGGCCCAGCCATGACGGGTACGACGACCACCTCGGCGGCACGCAGGGCGTTGACGCCCTTCACGGTCACCAGCTCGGGGTCACCGGGCCCCACCCCGACTCCGATCAACCTGCTGCTGCTCATGACGTCCGGCACCTCTCCACGAACCTTCGGGCCACACCGGGCTCGGACGCCCAGTGCGTGTGCAGATAACTCGCGTGCACACCCTGCTGTACAAAACCCTCGACCCGCGGCCGGGGGGTACGCACACCCCACGCGGGCGCCGCACCGGCCCCCGGCTCGACCGCGGTCCGGTGAAACTCGTGCCCGCGCAGCCGGGTCCCGGCGACCGCCAGCACACTGTCGCTCACGGCGACCGCGTCCCGGTAGCCGAGAGTCAGCCGCTCGGTCATCCGCGCCCGGACGTCCAGCACACCGCACATCGCCAGCCCGTCCAGCTCCCGGCACAGATAGAGCAGCCCCGCGCACTCGGCGGCCACCGGAGCACCGCCGTGAGCGAGGGCGCCGACGGCCTTGCGCAGCGGCTCGTTGGCGGACAACTCGGCGGCGTACACCTCGGGGAAACCTCCGCCGACGACCAACCCCCGCGTCCCGTCCGGCAGTTGCTCGTCCCGCAACGGATCGAACGGCACCACCTCGGCCCCGGCGGCAGCGAGCAACTCGGTGTGCTCGGCATAGGAGAAGCTGAAGGCGGCCCCAGCAGCGACGGCGACAACGGGCCGCGCACCCCGATCGCCCAGCCCGTCCGGTACACGCAACGCACCCCCACCACCCGGCCCGTCCGGTACACGCAGCCCACCCCCGCCACCCAGCCCGTCCGGTACACGCAGCGAACCCCTACCACCCAGCCCGTCCGGCGTCTGAGGACGAAGGCCGGCCCGCACCCTCCCCAGCCCGTCCGGCGTTTGAGGACGAGGCCGTTCAGGCCGAAGCGGGGGTCCGGGGGCGGCAGCCCCCGAAGCCGGGGCCGAAGGGGCGCCCGCCCCTGGTGAGGGGACGGGTAGGGGCGGCGGGGGCGAGGAAACCACGGAAGCCAAGGCCGCACCCGCATCCCACGCCGCACCCGGCACCACACCGGCCCCCCGGGCCAACCCCAGCAGCCCCTCCAGGTCACACCCGTCGGAGACCTGCGCGGCCATCGCCGCGACCGCGTCCACCGCCTCGCCCCGCCGCTCGGCGACCGGCACCAGCCCCAGATGCCGCGACGGCGTATCCACCCCGGCCACCCGCCGCAGCACCCCGAACACCGGCACCCCGGAGGAATCCAGCGCCTCCCGCAGCAACTCCTCGTGCCGGTCCGACGCCACCTTGTTCAGGATCACGCCCCCGACCCGCACCTCCGGATCCCACGACGCGAACCCGTGCACCAGCGCGGCCACCGACCGCGACTGCGACGACGCGTCCACTACCAGCACCACCGGCGCCCGCAGCAGCTTCGCGACATGAGCGGTGGACGCCAGTTCACCTTCCCCGGCGGCCCCGTCGTACAGTCCCATCACACCCTCGACCACGGCGATGTCGCAGCCGCGCGCACCATGCGCGAACAACGGCCCGATCAGCTCAGGACCACACAGATACGCGTCGAGGTTCCGCCCCACCCGCCCGGTCGCGAGCGCGTGGTACCCGGGGTCGATGTAGTCCGGTCCGACCTTGTGCGGGGACACGGCGAGCCCCCGCGCGGCGAACGCGGCCATCAACCCCGTGGCAACGGTGGTCTTGCCGCTGCCCGAGGAAGGCGCGGCGATGACCAGCCGTGGAACGGAAGACATCACCACTCGATGCCCCTCTGCCCCTTCTGCCCCACGTCCATCGGGTGCTTGACCTTGGACATGTCGGTGACGAGGTCGGCGAGGTCCACCAGCTTCTCGGGCGCGTTCCGCCCGGTGATCACGACATGCTGGCTCCCGGGCCGGTTCCGCAGCACCTCGACGACCTCGTCGGTGTCCACCCACCCCCAGTGCATGGGGTACGCGAACTCGTCGAGCACGTACAGCTGGTACGTCTCGGCCGCCAGGTCCCGCTTGACCTGCTCCCAGCCCTCCCGGGCCTTCTCCTCGTTGTCCATCTGCGCGTCCCGCTGCACCCAGGACCAGCCCTCGCCCATCTTGTGCCAGGCGACGGTCCCGCCCTCCCCGGAGTCCCCGAGGACCCGCAGCGCCCGCTCCTCGCCGACCTTCCACTTCGCCGACTTGACGAACTGGAACACCCCGATCGGCCACCCCTGGTTCCAGGCGCGCAGCGCGAGCCCGAACGCGGCGGTGGACTTCCCCTTGCCGACGCCCGTGTGCACGACGACAAGAGGCCGATTACGACGCTGACGAGTCGTCAGTCCGTCGTCCGGCACCACACTCGGCTGTCCCTGCGGCACTACGCGGCCCTCCTTGAACGACTCTGCACGTCCTTCACCAGCCCGGCGATGGAGTCCGCCCGCAACTCGTCGAGCGTCACCGCCGCACCGCCCAGTTCCCCGGCCAACTGCCCGGCGAGTCCGAGCCGTACCGGCCCCGACTCGCAGTCCACGACCACCGAGGCGACCCCTTCGGCCGCGAACAGCCGGGCCGCCCGCCCGGCTAGCGCGACCGGCTCCGGACCGCCGGTGGCCCGTCCGTCGGTCACCACGACCACCAAGGCCCGTCGCGCGGGGTCCCGCAATCGCTCCACCCGCAGCACGTCGTGCGCCTTGAGCAGCCCGGCCGCGAGCGGGGTACGCCCCCCGGTCGGCAGCGCCTCCAGGCGGGCCGCCGCCGCGTCCACGGACGAGGTCGGCGGCAGCGCGACATCGGCGGCCGAGCCCCGGAAGGTCACCAGCCCCACCTTGTCCCGCCGCTGATAGGCGTCGAGCAGCAGCGACAGCACGGCGCCCTTCACGGCGCTCATCCGCTGCCGGGCCGCCATCGACCCGGACGCGTCGACCAGGAACAGCACCAGGTTGCCCTCGCGTCCCTCCCGGGTCGCCTGCCGCAGATCGTCCCGCCGGACCACCAGGCCAGGACCGGACCGGCCACGGGCCCGCTGGTGCGGGGCGGCGGCCTGCACGGTCGCCGCCAGGTGCAGCTTGGTCAGGGCACCCCGGGGCCGCCGCGCACCCGTCGTACGTCCGTGCTCGGTGCGCGCCCGGGACCGCCGGCCGGCGGCGCCCGCACCGATCCCGGGCACGGTCAGCACCTTGGTGCGGAAGGGTTCGGCGGCCCGCGTCGGCGCCTGCTCGCCCGAGCCGCCGGAGGTCTGCGGCTCGCCGTCCTCCCCGGCCTCGGGCCGCGCACCCGTGTCGCCGCCCTGTGGGTCGCCGTCGTCGGGCGCCGGCCGCCCGCCGCCCCCGCCGGGACCGTCCGGACCGGGATCGTCGTCCTCGGACTCGCCGGAGAACTCCTCCAGCGTCTGGTCCAGCTTGTCCTCGTCGAGGCCCGGCGCGTCAAAGGGGTTGCGGCGCCTGCGGTGCGGCAGCGCGAGCAGCGCGGCCTGCCGGACGTCCTCCGCCAGCACCTCGGTCCGCCCGGCCCACGCGGCCAGCGCGGTCGCCGTCCGCGCCATCACGATGTCGGCGCGCATACCGTCGACCTCGAAGGCCGCACAGGTAGCCGCTATCTGCCGCAACGCCCCGTCGCCCAGCCGCACCGACGGCAGCAACGCCCGTGCCGCCACGATCCGTTGCCGCACGGCGGCCTCCTCACCGGCCCAGCGCCCCACGAAACCGGCCGGATCGTCGTCGTACGCGAGCCGCCGGCGTACCACCTCCACCCGCTGGTCCGGCTCGCGCGAGGCGGCCACCTCCACCGTCAGCCCGAACCGGTCCAGCAACTGCGGCCGCAGTTCGCCCTCTTCGGGGTTCATGGTGCCGACGAGCAGGAACTTCGCGGCATGCCTCACCGAGACACCCTCGCGCTCCACGTAGGAGGCGCCCATCGCGGCCGCGTCCAGCAGCAGGTCGACCAGGTGGTCGTGGAGGAGGTTGACCTCGTCGACGTAGAGGATGCCCCGGTGGGCGTCGGCCAGCAGGCCCGGCTCGAAGGCCTTCACGCCCTCCGCCAGGGCCCGTTCGATGTCCAGGGCGCCGACCAGCCGGTCCTCGGAGGCACCGACCGGCAGTTCGACCATGCGCGCCGGGCGGGACTCGAAGGCGCCGGGCGGGTTGTGCGGCCCGTCCGGGCAGGCCGGATCCGGCGCGGCCGGGTCGCAGGAGAAGCGGCAGCCGGCGACGACGTCCACGGTCGGCAGCAGCACCGAAAGGGCGCGTACCGCCGTGGACTTGGCGGTGCCCTTCTCGCCGCGCACCAGCACTCCGCCGACCGCCGGCGACACCGCGTTCAGCAGCAGCGCCAGCCGCAGGTCGTCCTGACCCACGACGGCCGTAAAGGGGAAGGGGGTGGTCACTGATCGCCCTCCAGGTCGCCTTCGAGCTCCAGGTAGGTGGCGCGCAGCCGCTCCAGGGTGTCCGCGTCCGGCTCGGCCCACAGGCCCCGGTCGGCGGCTTCCAGGAGCCGTTCGGTGATGCCGCGCAGCGCCCACGGGTTGGACTTCTTCATGAAGTCCCGGTTCTCCGCGTCGAAGACGTACTCCGCGCTGAGTTTCTCGTACATCCAGTCGTCCACCACCCCCGCCGTGGCGTCGTAGCCGAAGAGGTAGTCGACGGTCGCCGCCATCTCGAAGGCGCCCTTGTAGCCGTGCCGGCGCATGGCCGCCATCCAGCGCGGGTTGACCACCCGGGCCCGGAAGACGCGGTGCGTCTCCTCGCCGAGGGTGCGGGTCCTCACCTGGTCCGGGGTGGCCGAGTCGCCCACGTACGCCTCGGGGTTCTCGCCCGTCAGATGGCGCACCATCGCGACCATGCCGCCGTGGTACTGGAAGTAGTCGTCGGCGTCGACGAGGTCGTGCTCGCGGGTGTCCACGTTCTTCGCGGCGACCGCGATCCGCTTGAACGCGGTCTCCATGTCCCCGCGCGCCGGCCGCCCGTCGAGCCCGCGGCCGTAGGCGTAGCCGCCCCAGACGGCGTACACCTCGGCGAGGTCGGCGTCGGAACGCCAGTTGCGGGCGTCGATCAGCGGCAGCAGACCCGCGCCGTACGCGCCCGGCTTGGAGCCGAAGACACGGGCGGTGGCGCGCCGCCGGTCGCCGTGCTCGGCGGTGTCCTCGTCGGCGTGGGCGCGCACGTAGTTCCGGTCGGCCGGTTCGTCCAGCTCGGCGACCTTGCGCACGGCGTCGTCGATCAGCCCGACCACGTGCGGGAACGCGTCCCGGAAGAAGCCGGAGATCCGGACCGTGACGTCGATGCGCGGCCGGCCCAGTTCGTCCAGCGGGACCACCTCGAAGCCGGTCACGCGCCGCGACGCCTCGTCCCAGACCGGACGGCAGCCCAGCAGCGCCAGGATCTCGGCGATGTCGTCGCCCTGGGTGCGCATCGCGGAGGTGCCCCACACCGTCAGCCCAACGGACTTCGGATACGCGCCGGTGTCCTGGAGGTAGCGCTGCACCAGCGAGTCGGCGAGGGACTGGCCGACCTCCCAGCTCAGCCGGGAGGGAATGGCCTTGGGGTCGACCGAGTAGAAGTTGCGGCCGGTCGGCAGGACGTTGACCAGCCCGCGGGTGGGGGAGCCGGACGGCCCCGCCGGCACGTAACCGCCGTCGAGCGCCTTGAGGATGTGGTCGATCTCGTCCGTGGTGCGGGCCAGCCGGGGCACGACCTCGGCGCAGGCGAACTCCAGCACGGCCACGGCGTCGGGGAGTTCGGTGCCGAGGACGTCACGGATGAGGGAACGGCTGTCCGAGACGGCCCAGTCGCGCTCCTCCATCCCTTCCGCGATCCGTCGGCAGAGCTGCTCCAGCAGGTCGATGGCGTCGGCGGCCGTGCGGGCCGGACCCTCGACGAGATCGGACAGCTCGACCGGCACCTTCACGGGCGCACCGGGCTCGGCGAGCAACTCCTTCTCGGCCAGACCGAAGTGCGCGGCCAGCGCGGCCCGGAGCCCCGGCAGCGCGTTGGCCTGCCCGCCCCACACCTGCGAGGCCCGCAGCACGGCCAGCACCAGGTTCACGCGTGCCTCGCCGGCCGGGCCGCCGCCGAGGATGTGCAGGCCGTCGCGGATCTGCACGTCCTTGATCTCGCACAGGTAGCCGTCGATGTGCATGACGAACTCGTCGAAGTCGGCGTCGTCCGGCTGGTCGTCCACGTGCAGGTCGTGGTGGAGTTCGGCCGCCTTGACCAGCGTCCAGATCTGCGCCCGCACGGCCGGTGCCTTCGTCGGGTCCAGGTCGGAGACCAGCGCGTACTCGTCGAGCAGCTGCTCCAGCTTGGCCAGGTCGCCGTAGGTGTCGGCACGGGCCATCGGCGGGACCAGATGGTCGACCACGGTGGCGTGCCCGCGCCGCTTGGCCTGGGTGCCCTCGCCGGGGTCGTTGACGATGAACGGGTAGATCAGGGGCAGTTCGCCGAGGACCGCGTCCGGCGCACAGCCGGCGCTCAGCCCGAGCCCCTTGCCGGGCAGCCATTCCATCGTGCCGTGCTTGCCCATGTGCACGACCGCGTCCGCGCCGAAGGAGTTCTCGAGCCACCTGTAGGCCGCCATGTAGTGGTGCGACGGCGGCATGTCCGGGTCGTGGTAGATCGCGATCGGGTTCTCACCGAAGCCGCGCGGCGGCTGGATCATCACGACGACGTTCCCGAACCGCAGGGAGGCGAGGACGATGTCCTCCCCGTCGACGTAGAGGGAGCCCGGCGGCTCGCCCCACGCCTCGGTCATCGCGTCCCGCAGCCGAGGGTCGAGTTTCTCGAACCACGCCCGGTAGTCCGCGAGCGGCACCCGCGCGGGCGCCGAGGCCAGCTGCTCCTCGGTCAGCCACTCCACGTCGTGCCCGCCGGCCTCGATCAGACGGTGGATCAACTCGTCCCCGCCGGAGGGGTATTCGGTGACGCCGTAGCCGGACGCCTTGAGGGCGTCGAGGACCCGCACCGCCGAGGCCGGCGTGTCAAGACCGACCGCGTTGCCGACCCGCGAGTGCTTGGTCGGGTACGCGGTGAAGACCAGCGCGACGCGCTTGTCCGCGTTCGGCTTGTGCTTCAACCGCGCGTGCCGCAGGGCGATTCCGGCGACCCGTCCGGCCCGCTCGGGGTCGGCGACGTACACCGGGACGTCATCCGGGCCCTGCTCCTTGAAGGAGAAGGGGACCGTGATCAGACGGCCGTCGAACTCCGGGATGGCGACCTGCATCGCCGCGTCCATGGGGGAGAGGGCGGCGTCGGACTCGTCCCAGGTGCTCTTCGACGAGGTCAGGCACAAGCCCTGCAGCACCGGGACGTTCAGATCGGCGAGCGCCCCGATGTCCCAGGCCTCCTCGTCACCGCCGGCCGAGGCCTGCGAGGCGTGGGTGCCGCCGGCCGCCAGCACGGTGGCGACCAGCGCGTCGGCCCCGGCGAGGATCTCGTACAGCCCGGCGTCCGCCCCGCGCAGCGAACCGCAGTACACCGGAAGGGCGTTGGCGCCCCGCGCCTCGATCGCCTCGCACAGGGTGTCCACGAAGGCGGTGTTGCCGCTGAGTTCATGGGCCCGGTAGAAGAGCACCCCGACCGTGGGACGGCCGGCCCGGATCTGGTACGCGCCGTGCACCCCGAACTCGGGCATCCGCTGCGGCTCGGCGAACCCCTCGCCGGTCAGCAGCACGGTGTCGGACAGGAACCGGGACAGCTCCAGCAGGTTCGCGGGGCCACCCTCGACGAGATAGCGCAGCGCCTCCGCGACCACGCCGGCCGGCACCGACGACTCGGCCATCAACTCTGCGTCCGGCACGGACTCGCCGCCGAGCAGCACGGTCGGCACCCCGGACGCCCGGAGCGCGGCGAGCCCGTCCTCCCAGGCCCGCTTGCCGCCGAGCAGGCGTACGACGGCGATGTCCGCGCCCTCGATCAGCGCGGGCAGCTCCTCCGTGACGTCGACGCGCGTCGGATTGCCGATCCGGTAGTCGGCACCGGAGGCGGCCCGGGCCGCCAGCAGATCGGTGTCGGCGGTCGACAACAACAACACAGTGCTCATGCGGGCGCTCCCGGTGGGATGAAAGGCAGTCCTTGCGGCGCGCCCGACTCGATGAGCCGCCAGAGCGCGTCGGTGTCCGCGTGCTGTTCGATCAGGTCGCCGAGCCGGTCGAGCTGCTCCTCGCGCAGCGCGGCGAACGAGGTGTCGGGGGCCGGCACGAACCGGCGGCCCGCGGCGGCCGCCACCTCGCGCAGAAAGGCCCGGCGGAAGCCGTCCGACTCCAGGGAGCCGTGCCAGTGGGTGCCCCAGGTCTGCCCGACCCGGCAGCCGTCCAAGAAGGGTTCCCCACCGGTGACTTCGGCCACCCCGTGATGGATCTCGTACCCCTCGACGCGCTCGCCGAGGGCCTCGCCGACGGGCCGGGTGAGGGTCTTCTCCCGGGCGAACCGCACCCGTACGGGCAGCATCCCGAGACCGGCCACCTGCCCGCGCCGGCTCTCGACCTCGTCCTCGATGTGCTCCCCGAGGACCTGGAAGCCACCGCAGATGCCGAGCACCGGCCGCCCCTCGGAGACCCTGCGCTCGAGCGCCTCCGCGAGCCCCCGCTCCCGCAGCCACTCCAGGGCCCGGACCGTCCCCCGGGTGCCCGGGATCACGACGAGATCGGCGTCGGCGAGTTCCTCGGGCCGGTCCACGAACCGCACCACGACACCCGGTTCGGCGGCCAGCGCGTCCACGTCCGTGAAGTTGGACATCAGGGGGATGGCGCAGACGGCGACCCGCAGGACGTCCGCGCCGACCGGCGGGGCCGTGTTCGACTCCCGGACGGTCCCGCGCAGCGAGACCCGCAGCCCGTCCTCCTCGTCGATCCCGAGCCCGTGCCGGAAGGGGAGCACGCCGTAGGTGTGCCGCCCGGTGAGGCCGTGCAGCATGTCGAGGCCGGGCTCCAGCAGGGAGACGTCGCCCCGGAACTTGTTGACGAGGAACCCGGCGACGAGGGCCTGGTCCTCCGGCGAGAGCAGGGCGACGGTGCCGAAGAAGGAGGCGAACACGCCCCCGCGGTCGATGTCGCCGACGACGAGCACCGGGATCCGCGCGTTGCGCGCGATCCCCATGTTCACGATGTCGGTCCGGCGCAGGTTGATCTCCGCCGGACTGCCCGCCCCCTCACAGATCACCGCGTCATACGTGCCCCGCAACTCGGCGAGACAGTCGAGCACGGTCCCGAGCAGCTGCTGCCGCCCGCCGTGCAGCCTCTTCCCGGGGGACACCACGTCTGATGGCGGCTGCGTCGCGGGCCCAGAGCCCCCGAAGAACCCGCGCGCACTCAGCTCACCGACCGGTTTCCCGAGCAGCACGACCTGGCTGCTCTGCTCGCCCCCCGGCTTGAGCAGCACGGGGTTCATCAGCGCGGTCGGCTCGACCCGGCAGGCCTGCGCCTGCATGGCCTGCGCCCGCCCGATCTCGGCGCCCTCGCGCGTGACGAAGGAGTTGAGGGACATGTTCTGCGCCTTGAACGGCGCGACCTTGACGCCCTGCCGCACCAGCCACCGGCAGATACCGGCGGTGACGACACTCTTGCCGGCGTCGGAGGTGGTACCGGCGACGAGGAGCCCGCCGCCGTTCACGACGCCCGTCCCGGCCGCCGTGCGGAGCGCTGTGCCGGGCGCCGTGCAAGCGCCCCCCGCAGCAGGGCCCCGGCCGCGCCGACCCCGAACGCCAGCCACCCCACCCGCCGTGACAACCGCACCGCCCGCTCGATGTCCGCGACTTCCACCGCACGCCCCTCCCCGTTCAGTACCGGCCGGTGCTCGACCCGGCCGCCGTATGACAAGGTCCCGCCGAGCCGTACCCCCAACGCCCCGGCGAACGACGCCTCCACCGGCCCGGCGTTGGGGCTCGGATGCTTCGCCGCGTCGGATCGCCAGGCCCGTACGGCCCCCTTGGTGTCCGCTCCGGCGACGGCGGCCAGTACGGCGGTGAGCCGTGCCCCCGGCCACCCCGCCACGTCGTCCAGCCGCGCCGAGGCCCACCCGTACCGCCGGTACCGGGCCGACTTGTGACCCACCATGGCGTCCAGGGTGTTGACGGCCCGGAACCCGAGCAGCCCCGGCACCCCGCCCACGGCCCCCCACACCAGCGCACCCACGACCGCGTCGCTCGTGTTCTCCGCGACGGACTCCACGACGGCCCGGGCGATCCCGTCGGCGTCCAGGGCCTGCGGATCCCGTCCGCACAGATGTGGCAGCCGGGCCCGGGCGGCCTCGACGTCCCCCGTCTCGAGGGCGCGCCCGATGACAGCGGCCTCGCGGGCGAGTGAAGTGCCCCCGACGACGGCCCAGGTGGCGGTCGCGGTGAGCGCGACGGAAGCGGCGGTGGACGGTCGTACGACCCGCTGGGCCAGGGCGCCCAGCGTCACGGCGCCGCCGGCGCAGACGGCGGTGTGCAGCGCGCCCCACCCGCGGTGGTCCCGCCACAGTGCCCGCTCAACGGCCCCGGCCGCCCGTCCGAACGCGGCGACCGGATGCCCGCGGCGCGGATCGCCGAGCAGCAGATCGCCGAGAAGGCCGGCGGCGGCGCCGTACGCGAAGACGCGACCGGCACCCATCGGCTCAGCCCGCCGCGGGGGCGGGAACGGGCCTGGTACTCAACCTCGAACGGCAGCCGCGCATGGCGATATGTCCTCACTCAGGGTGTCCACGCCCTGGTTCGACGAGACCGGCGGTGAGAGTTCCTGGCTCCCGGGGATTGCTACCCCGGTGACAGTGGCGGGACCGCGCCGGATTCACACCGGCTTCCTCTCTTGCCGCCGTACTTGGCTCCGGAAGTCCACCACGCCCCCGGAAGACCCGTCAACTTGCCGTTGACCTGCGAGGGGAGTGTGTGGGAAGGCCCACACCGGTGGTCCAGCGGGGCTCGTGGGACATGCCGAAGGCTCCTCCCGAGCGAGTCGGGGAGGAGCCTTGTCCGGCCGAGGTCAGGCCTTGGCCGGGATCAGGACTTGGCCACGATCAGATGGATGCCGTACGCCACCGCGGCCGCGCAGGCGGCGAAGCACAGGTAGGCGGCGGTCACGGCCAGGGCCGCGGAGTTGCCCTGGGCCACGGCGCGTTCGCGGGCGGAGAGGCCCTTGATGCCGAGGGTGAAGAGGGCCACCATGCCCACGGTGACCACGAGGCTGACGCCGAAGACGGAGCCGATGGCTGCCCAGTCGATGTTCATGTCGGTTCTTCCTCGGGGGTCAGACGGTCGCGGCCGGGTCGCTGGCGGCGACCGGCGCGGGTGACGGGGCGGGGGACGGGATCGTGGCGGTGAGGTCGTCGGCCACCGTGCCCGCGGGCGGCGGGGTCACGGCGGCCATCGCCGCGGTCACCACGCCGGCCGGCTCCGTGCCGTCGGTGTCGTTGACGTTGGCGCTGTCCACGACCTCGCGGCGGGAGAGCTTCCAGATCGTGGCGCTGGAGGCGACGAGGAAGACGGCGACGACCGCCGTGCCCCAGTCGCCGAGGTCCGTCACGGACTCGGCGAGCGCGCCGACGACCGCGGCCGCGGGGAGGGTGAGCACCCAGGCGATCATCATGCGGGTCGCGGTGGACCAGCGGACCGTGCCGCCCTTGCGGCCCAGGCCGGCGCCCATCACGGAACCGGAGACGACGTGCGTGGTGGAGAGGGAGAAGCCGAGGTGGGAGGAGGCCAGGATGGCGGTGGCCGCGCTGGTCTGGGCGGCGAAGCCCTGCTGCGGCTGGAGGTCGGTCAGGCCCTTGCCCATGGTGCGGATGATCCGCCAGCCGCCGATGGAGGTGCCGAGGGCGATGGCGAGTCCGGCGGAGAGGATGACCCAGGTGGGAGGGTTCGAGCCGGGGGCGATGGAGCCGCCCGCGATCAGCGCGAGGGTGATGATGCCCATCGTCTTCTGCGCGTCGTTGGTGCCGTGCGCGAGGGAGACCAGGCCGGCCGAGGCGATCTGACCGGCGCGGAAGCCCTTGCGGGTGGCGTTGTCGTCGGCGTTCTTGCCGATCGCGTACGACAGGCGGGTGGAGAGCATCGCGGCGAGGCCCGCGACGACGGGGGCGGCGACCGCCGGGAGCAGGACCTTGGTGACCAGCACGTCGCCGTGGACCGCGCCGAGGCCGGCGGAGGCGACGGTGGCGCCGATCAGACCGCCCATCAGGGCGTGCGAGGAGCTGGAGGGCAGACCCACCAGCCAGGTCACCAGGTTCCAGAGGATCGCGCCGACCAGGGCGGCGAAGATGACCTCGGGGCGGATGCCGTTCTCGTCGACGAGGCCCTTGGAGATCGTGTTGGCGACCTCCACGGAGAGGAAGGCGCCCACCAGGTTGAGCGCGGCCGACATGGTCACCGCGATCTTGGGCTTGAGTGCGCCGGTCGAGATGGTCGTGGCCATCGCGTTGGCGGTGTCGTGGAAACCGTTCGTGAAATCAAACGCGAGTGCGGTCACCACCACAATCGCGAGGATCAGCGAGAAGTTTTCCATTTACCCAGACAATCTTTAGAGGTCATCGGCCGTTGGACCGTAGGCAACCTGGATGAACGGAAGGTGAACTGGGATGGTCACTGTGGTGTCTGAGATCGACTTCAGGGTATCCGCGCGCGGGAACGGGCGAAGCCGCCGTCCCGTCTCCGGTCCGGCGGCTCAGTCGCCCGTTGGTCAGTAGCCCTTGGCGAACGCCTTCAGTCGGCTCGCCGACCCGTTGAAGAGATTCTGGTCACCCGGCAGGCTGCCGCTGTTGTCGTACTGCCAGAAGGTCCACCGCGACCACCCGGCCGGCAGCGCGCCGGCGTCCGCCGAGCCGTGGCGGGCGATCCACAGGGCGTGGTTCGCGGCGAAGGCGCCGCTGCCGCCGGTGCAGAGGTTCCACCAGTGGGTGGTCGTGTAGATCACCGGCCGCCGGCCGGTCTCCCGCTTCAGTTCGTCACTGAAGGACTTGATCCACTCGACCATCTTGGAGTGGCTCAGCCCGTAGCACCTGTGCTTCTTGTCGTACGGGTTGTACTCGACGTCGAGCGCCGGCGGCAGTGTCCAGCCGTCCGCGGTCCAGGTGCCGCCATGGCTCACGAAATACGCGGCCTGCCGAGCGCCCGACGACGTGTCCGGCAGGGCGAAGTGGTAGGCGCCCCGCATGATTCCGGCCTCGCGTGAACCGTTGTACTGCCGGCCGAAGTACGGGTTGCGGTAGGTGGTGGACTCGGTCGCCTTGACGTATACGAACCTGGCGCCTTTCGCCCTGGCGCCCGCCCAGTCGACGTTCTTCTGGTGCGAGGAGACGTCGTGCCCCTTAGGCGGGCTCGCCGCGGACGCCGGCGTCCCGGCGAACGCGGTCGCAGCCCCCGCGAGGGCGAGAGCGGCCACGGACGCCGCGAGGGCGCGGGCGTGATGACGGTGGCGGTGGCGGTGATGGTGCGACGCGGAGCGGTCACGGGCCATGTTTCCCCCCGGAATGGCGACGTGTACGAAAAATCGTCCAGAGATTATTGGAAGATCGGCGTATGATCGGCGATCTTCGGCCAAGCCTTGAAATGGTGCCCTTTGTGGGGATTTGCGCTCTACTGAATACGGGGTGTCCGGCCTAAAGTGCCCTGCCGTACAAGCCGGTTGGGGCACCGCCTGACAGGATCGGGGCATGGCTGAGCAGCGGCGGGACGACCGTGACGGACGGGATGGGCGCAGCGACGCACCGGGTGTGTCGGAGCCACGGAGGCGGGATGTACGCGCGGAGGAGGCGAGCGCCTGGCGCGAGCTCGTCGTCACCGCCCGCCGCACCGTGACCGACGGACTGGTCGTCGGCACCTCCGGCAACGTCTCGGTCCGCGTCGGCGACACCGTGCTGGTCACGCCGTCGGGCGTGCCGTACGACCGGCTCACCCCCGACGACGTGACGGGCGTCGACCTCTCCGGTCGCCAGGTGCTGGGCGCCCTGGTCCCGACCAGCGAGCTGCCGATGCATCTCGCGATCTACCGCGGCACGGACGCCGGTGCCGTCGTGCACACCCACGCCGTGCACGCGACGGCCGTCTCGACGCTCGTCCCGGAGCTTCCGGCGATCCACTACATGTCCGCCGCGCTCGGCGGTACCGTCCGGGTTGCCCCGTATGCGACCTACGGCACCGACGAGTTGGCCGAGAACATGCTCCGCGCCTTGACCGAACGCTCCGGCTGCCTCCTCCAGAACCACGGCACGATCACCTACGGCACCACCCTGACCCAGGCCTACGACCGCACGGCCCAGCTGGAGTGGATGTGCCGCCTGTGGCTGACGGCGTCCGCCGTCCCCGGCCTGACCCCGAGCCTGCTCTCACCGGAACAGATGGCGGAGGTGGGGGAGCGCCTCCGGGGCTACGGCCAGCAAAGGCGATAGCCGCCTACGGCCCGGCCTTCGGCGTCATCCTCGTCGGGCCCCTCGCGTCCCGCCCGTTGGGTTCTTCGCGTCCTGCTCGTCGGGTTCTTCGCGTCCTGCTCGTCGGGTCCCTCGCGTCCCGCCCCTTGGGTTCTTCGCGTCCCGCCCGCCGGCCCCGACGGCGCTCTTGGGTTCCTCGCGTCCCGCCCCGCGCTTCGGGCTTCTTCTTTCCGTGCTGCTCGACTCTTTCTCCGCCGCGAGAGCGCCACGCCACGACGTACGTCCCCGGCGGTGCCGAACTCACCGCGCCCCCGTCGAAGGCTTCGCCCGCGGGACAAACGGCCCCGCCTCCACTGGCCGCCGTCCCGCTCCGCCCCGACACTGGACAGGTGCGCCCAGTCAAAGTCACGGCCGCCGCGGTCGGTGCCGTACTCGCCGCCGGCGCGGCCAGCGTGGCCGCAGGGCGGTTCGCCAGTGACGCCGCGCTGAAGGCGCCGCCGGGCCGGCCCCTGCCCACCGAGCCCCAGCTCACCGTGCACGGCAGCACGGTCGGCCGCATCACCCTCACCCGGGACCTGGCCTCGCTGCGCCCCGGCACCTACGGCCTGGCCGGCGACGGCTCGCACGCGGTCGTCGGCGCCGTCCTGGAGTCCGCCGCGAACACCCCGGACACCGTCGTACGGCGGCTGGAGAGCGTGACCCACGGCACCCTCGAAACCGGCGACAAGGTCTGGCTCACCCCCAACGTCCACGTCGGCAACCCGGGCGCGGCCCTCGGCCTGGACCACGCCGACATCGACCTGCCCGGCGAACTCGGGGCCCTGCCCGCCTGGTTCGTGCCCGGCTACCGGGACACCTGGGTGATCGCGGTGCACGGCCTCGGCACCACCCGTGAGCTCCCCATGAACGTCATGCGGTTCCTGCACGGCCGGCGCCTGCCGGTCCTCGCCCTCGCCTACCGCGGCGACCTCGGCGCCCCGCGCCCCCCGGACGGCCTGAACCACCTCGGCGAGAGCGAGTGGCGCGACCTGGACGCGGCGATCCGCTACGCCGTCCGCTACGGCGCCCGCCGTGTCGTCCTGTACGGCTGGTCCACCGGCGCCACCATGGCGCTGCGCGCCGTCGCCCACTCGGCGCTCCGCGAGCGCGTCTCCGGGCTGGTCCTGGACTCGCCGGTGCTCAGCTGGGAGGCCACCCTGCGCGCCCTGGCCCAGGCCCGGCACGTCCCCGAGCCGCTGCTGCCGCTCGCGGTGCGCGCCGCCCAGGGCCGCGCCGGCCTGCACGCCGACCACGTCGGCGACCCCGTCGACCCGGATCAGCTCACCGTGCCCACCCTGATCGTCCACGGCCCGGACGACACGGTGGCCCCCTGGGTGTACTCCCGCCGGTTCGCCGCACAGCGCCCCGACCGCATCGCCCTGCACACCGTGCCGGACGCCCCGCACGGCGCGATGTGGAACGCCGACCCCGAGCGCTACGAGGAGCGGCTGCGCCGATTTCTCACGCCTCTGATGTGATGCCCATTTATGTCTCCTCTCATATGACATGACGCGCTTGGCATGATTTTCCCCGCACCCGCGGCCCTTCCCCGGCCTCGCCCCGGCGCAAGCCGGAGGCCCCGATTCCAGTCGGTCCCACGGGTTCCGTTTAAGGCCGTACCACTGGCCTGAACATGTCTCCTCGCCTCCCCGCGGGTCCCGTGCGTTGGCCAGCCCCGTCGCCCGCCGTGACATTCCGTTTGGGTTTTCGGACCGTCAACCGGAAGACTGCACCCGTGACGTCCCGTATCCCGCGCGACTCAAGGCTTCGACTCGTCCGAACGCGACCCCTGGCCGCAGCCCCCCGAGCGATGAACCAGCGGCCCGCGCGTCGCCCCGCACCCCGCCCACCCGAGGGCACCCCGGCCCCCGCCGAGCTGGCCAGAATGGCACGGTCCGGGCTGGCCGGAGCGGCCCGAGTCGCCCACTGGGCCGACACGGCCCTCGGTCCGGGCAGCGACGGCGCGACCGCCGACGGCAAGGCCACTCTCTCCGAGGCGTCCGCCGAACGCGCTTCCGGCGATCTGGGCCTGACCGTGGCTCAGATCCGCGCCGACTGGGACACCGCCCGGCTTGCCGGCCTGGTCGAGGTGCACGGCGACAGCGCACGCCCCGGCTGGCGCCTGCGCGCCTGGGACCGCGACGACAGCGCCGTGCTGCGCGGCTGGGTCGCCCTCTTCGACGCGTGGTCGCTCGCCCATCCGGAGCCCGCGGAGTTCGAGGCCGCCGCAGTCGCCGAGGTCGTCTCGGCCATGCCCCAGGTGCTCTCCTTCCTCCAGCTGTCCGCCGGTCCCGTCCCGGTCGAGCAGCTCCTGGACCTGCTGCGACAGCGGGTCACCGAACTGCGCACCGAGCGCTGCGAGGTCCCCTACGAGACGGAGGCCGGGATCGGCTCCGCCGTGCCCGCCGCCAGCGTGCCCGCCGCCCGCGCCGACCTGGCGGACCGCGCACCGGCCGACGACCCCGCCCCCGCCGAGGACGCCGAGCTCGCCCCCCTCCTCGACTGGTCCCTGCACGCGCTCGCCTCCGTCGGCGCGCTGACCTACGGCGTCGGCCAGGCCACCCTCACCCCGCTGGGCAGCTGGGCGGTCTGGGTCAAGCTGGAGCAGATCTGCGTGGCCGCACAGAGCCCCGCCGGGAACATCGAGGTCGCCGCCGAGGAGATGCTGCGCGGCTGCGCCCAGCTCCGCCCCAACGCGGCCCGCGCCGAGTACCGCGCCTGGCTCGCCGCCCGCCCCGTCGGCAGCGCCGTCGCCGAACTCGTCGCCGCCGCCCGTGGCGAGGACGCCCTGCTGCGCGGTCTCGCCTTCGAGGCGCTGCGCGTGGTCGGCGCCCCCGCCGAACCGGACGTCCGCGCGGTCGTCGACGAGCCGACCCTGCGGCCGTACGCCCTGCTGTGGCTGGCCGAGCACGACGGGGCCGACCCGGAGGACGCCCACGAGGTGCTCACCCGCGAAGAGGCCACCTGGCTCTGGGTGGACACGGCCGCCGCGGTCGCCGACCACGGTGAGGCGCCGATGCTGGTCCGTCATCTGGAGTCGGCGCTGCAGCCCACCGTCCCCGCCCTGCTCGACGAGGTGCGCGCCGTCGGTCACCCGCGCACCGTGCAGGTCCTGGTCGCCCTCGCCGCTGCCCACCCCGACCCGGCGCTCGCCAAAGCCGTCCGCCGGGCCGCCTTCCAGGTGCACACCGGCGGCTGACGGCGGAGGCGGGGCGGGCAGGTCAGCCCGTTATCTCCGGGGCGTAGGTGCCGAAGCTCCAGACATTGCCCTCGACGTCCCGGGCCATGTAGTCCCGCGAGCCGTAGTCCTGGTCCGTCGGGGGCATCAGGATCTCCGCGCCGTGGTCCACGGCCCGTTGGTGGTGTGCGTCGACGTCGTCCACGACGATGTACACCCCGGTCGGGCCCGCGCCCTCCATCGCCGCGTCGAAACGGCCGCCGCGGCCCTGGGAACCCAGCATGATCGCGCCGTTGCCCTGCACCAGCTCGGCATGCAACACCATGCCGTCCTCGCCCTCGTACACCGACAGCTCGGTGAAGCCGAAGGCCTCCGTGAGTTGCTTGATCGCCGCCTTCGCGTCCGCGTACAGCAGCGACGGATAGATGCTCGGCCGTCCGCCGGTCGTGCCTGCCATGCCGATCACTCCCCTTGTGTGCCGGTCCCCCGAAAGCCGTCGTCCGGTCTGCTGCACAGTCTTGCACCCGGCACTGACAACGCCCCCGGCCCGCGCTGCCGGCGCCGGCCAGGGGGCAGCGGCTCAGCGGTCCATGGGGCCATCGGTTCATCAGTTCATCGGAAGGTGTGGCAGTAGCTCGTCGGAAGGTGTGGCAGCAGTTCATCGGAAGGTGACGCGCCGGTTCACCGGAAGGTGTCGCACCGCGCCATGTCCCCGGTCCGGTACCCCTGGTAGAACCACTGCTGGCGCTGTTGCGCCGACCCGTGCGTCCAGGTCTCCGGCGTCACCCGTCCCTGGAACCGCTCCTGGATCCGGTCGTCGCCCACGGCCGCCGCCGCGTCGAGACCGTCCCGGATGTCGGCGTCCGTCAGGCTGGTGATCAGGGGCCGGCCGGTCGACTCGTCCTTCGTCGTCGTCGCGTGCCGCGCCCACACCCCGGCGTAGCAGTCGGCCTGGAGCTCCACCCGGACCGCATTGCTGTTCACGCCGGTCAGGTTGTCCTGCGACCGGCTCAACGTGCCCATCAGGTCCTGCACATGGTGCCCGTACTCGTGCGCCACGACGTACGCCTGGGCGAACGGGCCGCCGCTCGCGCCGAACTCGGACCGCAGCTCGTCGAAGAAGCCGAGGTCCAGATAGACCCTGCGGTCGCCCGGGCAGTAGAACGGCCCGACCGCCGAGGTCGCCGTACCGCACGCGGTGCCGACCCGGCCGGTGAAGAACACCGTCGGAGCGTTCGTGTAGGTGCCCCGGCGCTGCTGGAACTCCTGCTTCCAGAAGTCCTGCACGCTGTTGACCACCGCCACCATCCGGCAGTCGTCCTTGGTGTTCGCGTCCCGCCCGGTACGGCAGCTCTGCTGCACCTGCGCCAGCGAGGAGGAGGCGGGCGAGGGCGAGCTGTCACCGGAGGAGAGGCCGAGCTGGTCGGGGCCGACACCGAAGAACAGGGCCAGGAGCAGCGCGATCAGACCGGCCAGGCCGCCGCCGATGGTCGCCTTCCCACCCGGCACACGGCTGCCGCGCACGTCCTGGACCTCGGAGGTGTCCAGGTTCGCGTCGTCGTCGAACTGCATGGGGCACCGCCTTCCGCTCGCACCGTCCCTGCCTCCACCTTGCGCCATCCCGGCGGGCACTTCGCGCCGATGGACCGGCGAACGCCCGATCGGGCGACGTCCCGTCCCGCCCCCGCGTCACGCCCGCCCCCGCCTCGCGGCCATGACTACGCTCTGCGCCTGACCCATGCCACAAGGACGCCCGCCGGGCGTCGAAGGGGGACCCGGTGCCCGTACTGCCCCACACGAGCACCCCACCGCCCACCACAGCCCCGCTCCCCGCAGCCGGCGTCCCCCGGGATCCGATCCCCGCCGCGGGCGGCCCCCGGAACCCGGTGCTCTCCGCCGACCGTCCCCGGAACCCGGCCCCCACGATCGGCGGCCCGCGCGGGACCGCCCCGATGCCGGCGCCCGCCGACCGCCCGCCGGTGCGCGCGTCCTCCCGGCCCTTCCCGAGCCCCCTCCGGCGCAGGCTCCGCACCCGCCGGCTCCTCCCCGTCGCCCTCGCCGTGCTGCTGGCCGGTGCCCTCCTCGGTGTGGTCCAGCAGATCCGGCCCGCCCCCTACGGCGACCGCCTCACCCCCGGTCCGGCCGCGCACAGCGCACGCGCGCGTGGGGCGGTGGTCGAGGCGTACGACGGACGGACCCTGCGGTGGCGGTATGCGCGCGTGGGACGCCGTCCGCTGAGCGTGCTGCCCGCGCGCGGGCACGCGATCGCCGTCTGGGACGACGGGCTCGTCACCGACACCGACGGCCGCTCCGTGCGCTGGCACCGCGCCCTGCCCGCGGCCACCGGCTGGCTCCGGCGGCAGGGCGGCACCGGCGTCCTGCGCCCCCTCGGCCGCGGCATCCTCGCGGTCGTCTCCCCGGCCCGCATCGCCGCGTACCGCACCGCCGACGGCGACCTGCGCTGGGTGCTGCCCGCCCGCGCGGGCTGCGCGTTCCGCCCCGAACGTGCCGTACGTCACGGCACCGCCCTGCTCGTCGCCCAGCCCTGCGCGGACGGCGCCTGGACCGCGCAGCTCATCGCCGTGGACGACCTGGGCCGGATCGCCCCGCACCGCGCGCCCCTCGGCAACGCCCTCCCCGGCAGCCGCCCCGAACACCCGCACGCCGAAAAAGCGCTTGCGCCGCCCCGTTAGACTTGGCCCATGGCCATTCTCCTCGCGCATTAGACGGCGGGAACGTCCTCAGCCGCCCATCCGTCAAACCCCGTACGCCCTGGAGTCTGTCCGTGATCTCCGCCTCCGGTATCGAGCTGCGCGCCGGTGCGCGCATCCTCATCGAGAACGCCACCTTCCGTGTCGCCAAGGGTGACCGCATCGGTCTGGTCGGCCGCAACGGCGCCGGCAAGACCACCCTCACCAAGGTCCTGGCCGGTGACGGCGTCCCCGCCGCGGGTACCGTCACCCGCTCCGGCGAGGTCGGCTACCTCCCGCAGGACCCCCGTACCGGCGACCTCGACGTGCTCGCCCGCGACCGCATCCTCTCCGCGCGCGGCCTCGACGTACTGATCCGCAAGATGCGCGAGAACGAGCAGCGCATCGCCAACGGCCAGGGCGCCACCCGCGAGAAGGCGCTGCGGCAGTACGAGCGCCAGGAGACCGAGTTCCTCACCAAGGGCGGGTACTCCGCCGAGGCCGAGGCCGCCACCATCGCCGCCGCGCTCAACCTGCCCGACCGGGTGCTCGGCCAGCCCCTGCACACGCTCTCCGGCGGTCAGCGCCGCCGTATCGAGCTGGCCCGGATCCTGTTCTCGGACGCGGACACGCTCCTGCTGGACGAGCCGACCAACCACCTCGACGCCGACTCGATCGTCTGGCTGCGCGACTACCTGAAGACCTACCGCGGCGGATTCATCGTGATCTCCCACGACGTCGACCTGGTCGAGACGGTCGTCAACAAGGTCTTCTACCTGGACGCCAACCGGTCCCAGATCGACGTCTACAACATGGGCTGGAAGCTCTACCAGCAGCAGCGCGAGGCCGACGAGAAGCGCCGCAAGCGCGAGCGCGCCAACGCCGAGAAGAAGGCGGCCGCGCTGCACTCGCAGGCCGACAAGATGCGCGCCAAGGCCACCAAGACGGTCGCCGCGCAGAACATGGCCCGCCGCGCGGACAAGCTGCTGGCCGGCCTGGACGCGGTCCGGATCTCCGACAAGGTCGCCAAGCTCCGCTTCCCGGACCCCGCGCCCTGCGGCAAGACCCCGCTGACCGCCGAGGGCCTGTCGAAGTCCTACGGCTCGCTGGAGATCTTCACCGACGTCGACCTGGCCATCGACAAGGGCTCCCGGGTGGTCATCCTCGGCCTCAACGGCGCCGGCAAGACCACCCTGCTGCGGCTGCTCGGCGGGGTCGAGCAGCCCGACACCGGTGAGGTGCTCGAGGGCCACGGCCTCAAGCTCGGCTACTACGCCCAGGAGCACGAGACCCTGGACCCGGACCGCACCGTCCTGGAGAACATGCGCTCCTCCGCCCCCGACATGGACCTCGTCGAGGTCCGCAAGGTGCTGGGCTCGTTCCTGTTCTCCGGCGACGACGTCGACAAGCCGGCCGGTGTCCTCTCCGGCGGCGAGAAGACCAGGCTCGCCCTGGCCACCCTGGTCGTCTCCTCGGCGAACGTCCTGCTCCTGGACGAGCCGACCAACAACCTCGACCCCGCCAGCCGCGAGGAGATCCTCGGCGCCCTGCGCACCTACAAGGGCGCGGTCGTCCTGGTCACGCACGACGAGGGCGCCGTCGAGGCGCTCCAGCCCGAGCGGATCATCCTGCTCCCCGACGGTGTCGAGGACCTGTGGGGCGCCGACTACGCGGACCTGGTCGCGCTCGCCTGAGAAGCGGGGGAGAACCGGGAGAACCGGCTCCCTCGTCCTCACGTGCCGGTCTCGTCGTCCTCGCGTGATCGAATGCCTGATCCACTGGCTATGGATCATTCGGCTTATCGGTGATCCATCATCTGTGTGAGATCTCCTCGTATCGAGGTGTGTCATGCACCGATTTCGCGGCCGATCCCTTTGTCGACAAGGGGTCGGCCGCTTTCCGTGTCTGACCTGGCACTTCGCGGAAGAACCCGTTCGGCCCCTTGGTCACCACCCGTAGGAATCATGGATTCCGCTTGTGGGGATGCACTCCTGTCGTCACAACGATGTCTCACGGACCTTGCCGAATGGGTGGCCATCGCGCCCCGGAGGGGTGATCATGAGGGGACCAGAGCGCACTTCCCATGAGGAGGCACGGGTGGCCGAGACTCTGAAGAAGGGCAGCCGGGTAACCGGCGCCGCGCGCGACAAGCTCGCGGCAGACCTGAAGAAGAAGTACGACTCCGGTGCGAGCATTCGGGCACTGGCCGAGGAAACCGGCCGCTCGTATGGCTTCGTCCACCGGATGCTCAGCGAGTCGGGTGTCACGCTGCGTGGGCGTGGCGGGGCGACGCGGGGCAAGAAAGCCGCGTCCTGACCCCGGGCGGCCCATCGGCTTCGATGGTGGCCACCCGGTCGGCCGACTGATCGGCCGGGTGGTTACTGTGCAGTCACTTAGCATGCCGTACGGCAATGCGTGATGACCGCACACATCGGAGGCGCCCCATGGCTTCGCCCGACCAGGACCTCGTTCCTGTTCTCGACAAGGACGGCGTACGGCTCACCGTGGACGACACGCTCGCCACGGTGACGCTGACCAACCCGGCCAAGCGAAACGCCCAGAGCCCCGCGCTGTGGCGGGCGTTGGCCGAAGCCGGGCGGTCGCTGCCGGGGTCGGTCCGTGTCGTCGTGCTGCGCGGTGAGGGCCAGTCCTTCTCCGCGGGCCTCGACCGGCAGATGTTCTCGCCGGAGGGGATCCCGGGCGAGCCGACGTTCATCGAACTCGCGCGCCGTGACGACGCCGGGCTCGACGCGGCCATCGCCGAATACCAGCAGGCGTTCACCTGGTGGCGGCGCAACGACCTGGTGTCGATCGCCGCCGTGCAGGGCCACGCCATCGGGGCCGGCTTCCAGCTCGCCCTCGCCTGTGACCTGCGCGTCGTCGCGGACGACGTGCAGTTCGCCATGCGCGAGACCAGCCTGGGCCTGGTGCCGGACCTCACGGGTACGCACCCGCTGGTCTCTCTCGTCGGCTACGCCCGCGCGCTGGAGATCTGCGCGACCGGACGGTTCGTACAGGCCGAGGAGGCGGTGGCCTCCGGGCTCGCCAACCTCGCGGTGCCCGGTGCCGAACTCGACGCCGCGGTACGCGACCTGGCCGCGGCGCTGCTGGCCGCGCCCCGGGACGCGGTGGTGGAGACCAAGGCGCTGCTGCGGGGCGCCGGCGACCGTACCTACGAGGAGCAGCGGGCTGCCGAGCGGCAGGCGCAGGCTCGGCGGCTGCGGGACTTGGCGGGCGTGGGCGAGTAGTTCGGCGCGGGCGAGTGGGGCGGGGCTGGTCGCGCCCACGCGGCGACAGCCGCATATCGATACCGCCCCGCGCCCCTTTCGAGTCGCTTCAGGTTCCCCGCGCCCCTTTCGAGGCGCTTCAGTCGACGTCCGTCACCAGCACGGCCACCGTGGGGTGGTCCCCCAGCGCCGCGCCGACCGCTGTACGGACCCCCCTCGCCACGTCCACGGCCCTGGGCCCGTCGGCCAGCGCCACCTCCACCCGCACATGCCGGCGCGGCAACGCCGCCTCGAAGTGCACCTCCCGGCTCAGCGCCCCCGTCACCCGCGCCACCCCCGGCACCGCCAGCGCCGCCGCCGTCACCCGTGCCCCGTCCGGATCCCTGCCCTCCCGGACCGACGGCGGCCGAGGCGGACGTACGGCCTCCGGCTCCGTCCGGTCCGTCGTCAGCAGGTCGGTCACCCGCAGGTCCACCTCGGCCACCGCCAGCCCGAGCCGTGCCGTCGCCGCGACCGCCAGCGCCCGGCGCAGCCGTGCCGCCGTCGTCGGCAGCGGCTCGGCGGCCGTCGCCGCGAAGTCCGCCGCCACCCGCAGCGGCCCCGGCGGCACGGCACCGGGCGGCGGCGGTACGACGGGTTCCTGGACGTCATCCGGATCCGCCGGCGCGATCCGCACCGCCCCCAGCCGCACCCCCGGCACCCCGGCCGCCGCCCGGCGCAGCACCGCGTCGGCCACCGACTCCGTCACCCACGCACCGTCGTGCCGCCCGCCCAGCGGGAGCAGCCTGCCCGAGCCCAGGGGATGCCGTACCGCGTCTGCCCACCGGTCCGCCGTCATTGCTCCAGCCTGCCGCATCACAGGGGCATGACAGGGCATCCGCACTTACCTTTGGTCGCAGGACGACCACCGGAAGGGGCGTACGGCGATGACGGAGATGACGGCGGAGCCGGAGAAGGAGCCGAAGGAACCGACGGTACAGACCCGGAAGACCGTCAGACGCGGTGGCGGTGACCCGTCGACCCGGGGCCGGACCACGATCGCCGACGGTGTGGTGGAGAAGATCGCCGGACTGGCGGCCCGGGACGTCGTCGGCGTGCACGCGATGGGCAGCGGACTGGCCCGCACCTTCGGTGTGGTGCGCGACCGGGTGCCGGGCGGCTCCAAGTCGGTCACCCGTGGTGTGAAGGCCGAGGTCGGTGAGGTGCAGACCGCGCTCGACCTGGAGCTCGTCGTGGACTACGGCGTCTCGATCGCGGATGTGGCCCGCGCGGTACGGGAGAACGTGATCGCGGCCGTGGAGCGCATGACCGGGCTCGAAGTGGTCGAGGTCAACATCGCGGTGAGTGATGTGAAGCTGCCCGAGGAAGAGGAAGAGGAGCCGGAGTCCCGGCTTCAGTGACGGCTGAGGGGATCGCACCATGAGCTTGGCCGTGGTCGGCATGATCGCCGGCATGGCGCTGGGCTTCGCCGGGTACTTCGGCGGCTTCGGCGCCTTCCTGCTGGTGGCGGCGCTGGGGGCCGTCGGGTTCGTCATCGGCAGGCTCGCGGAGGGAGACCTCGAACTCGGTGACTTCTTCCGCGGTCGCGACGACCGGCGTGACCGGCGGCGATGACCACCTCGAGCGGTGAGACGCGCAGGCCTGCGACGGTCGTGGCGCCCGGCGAGCGCGGGGCCGTCCGGATCGCCGACCGGGTGGTGGCGAAGATCGCCGCGCAAGCGGCCCGCGAGGCCCTCGGCCCCCTCCCCGAGGACGCCGTACCCCCGCACGCCACGGTGGCGGTCCACCGCGGTACCGCCCGCGTCCGCGTCCACCTCGAACTGGACTATCCGTCAGACATCGGCGCCCGGTGCGCGACTGTGCGTCGGCATGTGGTCGAGCGGGTAGGCGCGTTGGTGGACATGGAGGTCCGGGAGGTCGCCGTGCACGTCGAACGGCTGCACCCCGCCCAGCCCCAGGGGAGGACGTGATGAGCACCGAGCAGACACAGGTCATCGAGAAGCCACCCGAGGCCCCGCCGCCCCCGGCCGGCCACGCGGCCCGCTTCTGGTCGCCACGCCGCACACCCGCGGCCCTGGCCGCCGTCGTTCTCCTGGTGACGGCGGCCGCCTTCCTGTACGACATCGGGGCCGTACGGGCCCGCCACCCCGCGATGCACTGGCGCCGCGCACTGGCCCGGCAGCTCGCGACGCGCCCCCTCGACGACACCTGGGTCATGGTCGGCGCGGGCATCGCCGCCGCCCTCGGCGTATGGCTGCTGACCCTGGCCGTCACGCCGGGCCTGCGGGACGTCCTGCCGATGCGCCGCAGCCACCCCGACGTCCGCGCCGGGCTGCGCCGCGACGCGGCCGCGATGGCGCTGCGCGACCGGGCCATGGAGATCTCGGGCGTACGCCGGGTACGCGTACGACTGCACCGCTCCCGCGCCCACGTCCTCGCCGTCTCCCACTTCCGTGAACTCGACGAGGTGCAGGCCGACCTGGACATGGCACTCACCGACGCGATCCACGGCCTGGGCCTGGCCCACCCGCCCAGGCTGGCCCTGCACGTCGTCCGCCCCGGACGGAAGGGATGACGATGCTCACGGCGATCAACCGCGTACTGATCGGTCTGGCGGGCCTGGTGCTCCTGGCCCTGGGCGGCGCGGTCCTGGCCGTCGGCCTCGGCGCCCCGCCCCCCTCCTGGTGGATCCACGACGGCCGTCACGACGTTCTCCTCACCACCGCCGAACGCACCCACTGGCGTGGAGCGGGCTGGTGGTGGCCGACGGTCCTGGCCGCTCTGGCGGTCCTGCTCCTGCTGTCCCTGTGGTGGCTGACCGCACAACTGCGCCGACGCCGTCTGACCGAGGTCCTGGTGGACACCGGGGACGGTGAGGGCGCGCTGCTGCGCGGCAGGGCTCTGGAGACGGTGCTGGCGACCGACGCGGCCCACCAGCAGGGCGTCGCCCACGCCCAGGCGGTGCTCAGGGGCAGGCGGACGGCTCCGGAGGTACGGGTCTGGCTCCAGCTGCACCCGGACGTGCCACCGCGGGAGGCCCTGGACGGCCTCACCACCCAGGCACTGGCCCACGCCCGGGACTCGGCAGCCCTGAAGAAGCTGCCGGCGGAGGTCCGGCTGACATCCGTGAAACACCGCGTGGAGAGGGTCACTTGAGACAGCGTCCGGCATACCTGCCGCACGGCACCGAAGACGCCGTCGGCGCCGGCCGTGGCCACGGGAATCTCCGCCCGCGGAACCGGGTTGTCCGCCATTGCAGCGATGACCTCGGGACAGCGGGAGGGGACGGGAGCCGATGAGCCTTCGTCAGTTCGAGTACGCCCTGGCCGTTGCCGAGGAGGGCTCGGTGACCGCGGCCGCGGAGCGGCTGCGCGTCGCCCAGCCGTCGATGTCCCAGCAGATCCGCGCCCTCGAGCGGGAACTCGGCGTGGAGCTGTTCGCCCGTACGCCTACCGGACTGGTGCCCACCGTCGTCGGCCGTGCCTTCCTGCGGGAGGCGGAGGTCGCGGTGAGCGCGGCACGACGGGCGCGGGCGACGGCGCGCGGCGGTGCCGACGAGTTGGTGGGCGAGCTGGTGGTCGCCGTGCAGATGGGCTTCGGCACGCGGCAGCTGCCGGGCGCGCTCGGCGGGCTGCGCCACCGCTACCCGCGCCTGGAGATCACCGTCTTCGAGGAGCCGGGCTCCGCCGAGCTGGAGCGGCTGTGCCGCCAGGGCGTGCTGAACCTCGCCCTGATGGCGGCGTGCGAGCGGACCCCCTCCGACGCCCACCGCCTCGGCGACGAGGAGTTCGTCGTGGTGCTGGGCGCCGGGCACCCGCAACTCGCCGCGGACCGCGTCGACTTGCGTGCACTGGCGGGGGAGCCTTGGGTGCGCTTCGACCGTGACAGCGCGCTCGACGCCGTGCTGCTGGACGTGCTGCGGACCAACGGACTGGCCCCGGCCACGGCCGCCCGGGTGTCCCAGACGGCGACGGCCGTACGCTGGGCCGCCCACGGGCTCGGGGTGACACTCGTCCCGGCCTCCGCGGTGCCCCAGGGGCACGAGCATCTGGTACGCCCGGTGTTCCCGGTCGTGTCCCGGCCCGTCATCGCCGTGCTCCGGCCCGGCGCGGGCCCGGCGGAGGCGGCCCTGCTCGCATTCCTACGCAAGGAGAACTGGTCCGATTCCGCGTTCTTCGCGCCGATTTCCTGACGGCCGGGAAGGACGCGGACGCCACCGGATTTTGCTGGGGAAACGTCACCGTATTCCTGTTGCGGAAATCAGCCCCGGAATTCCGTGGGCGTCAGCCCCTGGGGAATTCGCCGCCGTCCACGATGAGATTGCTTCCGGTCAGCCAGCTCGCCCGTTCGGAGGCGACGAACAGCACCGCGTGGGCGATGTCGTCGGGCCGGCCGTCGCGCCCCAGCGGGGCCGTGTCGCCGGCGTTGACGGTGCCCGGCTTCAGGTCCAGGCGTGCCCACTGCTCCCGTGCCTCCTCACCGCCGGGAGTGGCGACCCTGCCCGGGGTCACGGTGTTGACCCGGATCCCGAACGGGGCCTGCTCCGAGGCCAGTCCCCGGCTGTAGTTCTCCAGCGCCGCCTTCGCCGCCGTGTAGTGCAGGAACGGCGCGACCGGGGTGAGCACCGCGGCCGACGAGACATGCACGATCACCCCGGAACGCCGCTCCCGCATCCCGGGTACCAGCAGCGAGTCCAGCCGCACCGACGCCAGGAAGTTGAGGTCCAGAGCGTCCTGCCACTCCTCGTCGGGGATGGCCGACGTGCCCTCGTACGGTCGGGCCCCGCCCACGTTGTGGACCAGGATGTCCACCCCGCCGAGCACCTCCCGCGCGGCCTCGGCGAGCGCCTTGGCGCCGGCCCGGGTCCGCACGTCGGCCGCCACGAAGGCGGCCCCCTCCGGCACCGTGGCCGACGCCGACCTGGCGGTGGTGAGCACCTCGGCGCCCGCGTCCAGGAGTCGGCGCACCACAGCCGCGCCGATTCCGCGAGAACCACCCGTGACGAGGGCCCGCTTTCCGGCGAGTTCCCGTGTTTCCGATCCGTTCTCGATCGTGGCCATGCCACCGATCCTTTCCCTCGCGTTTCCGTTCGCTGTTCACGGTACGGAGGGAAAAGAACCAGAGGCAAAGACGAAATAGCAGCGACTGCCATAGGGAATCCCTATGGCTTCCCGACCGTCAGAAACCGTGCCGCATACCCCCGTCGACGGGCACCATGATCCCCGTCAGGTAGGACGCCCCCGGCGACAGCAGGAACGCGCCCACCCGGCCGAACTCCTCCGGCGTGCCGTACCGCCGCAGCGGGATCCGGGACTCGTTCTCCATCCGGGTGGCCTCGGGGTCGGCCGACAGCGCGTCCAGCGCCCGCGCCCGGTCCGTGTCGATCCGCGACGGCAGCAGCCCCACCACCCGGATCCCGCGCGGCCCCAACTCGTCCGCCAGCGACTTGGCGAACCCGGCGAGCCCCGGCCGCAGCGCGTTCGAGATCGTCAGCCCGGGAATCGGCTCGTACACCGACCCGGACAGCACGAACCCGATGACACCACCGTCCGCCAACTCGGCCGCGGCCGCGCGTGCGAGCCGTACGGCTCCCAGGAACACCGCCTCGTAAGCGGTCTGCCACTCCTCGTCCGTGTTGTCGGCGATGAACCCGGCAGGGGGCCCACCCACGCTCACGAGAATGCCGTCGAACCGCCCGAACCGCTCACGCGCCGCCGCGATCACCCGCTCCGGAGCGTCCCCGTCCGCGTTGTCGACGGCGATGCCCGCCGCGTTCGGCCCCAGCTCGGCCACCGCCTCGGCGACCCGCTTCTCGTCCCGTCCGGTCACCACGACCTTCGCCCCGTCGGCGACCAGCTCGCGCGCGGTCGCGTTGCCCAGCCCGCGGGTCGCTCCGGTGACGACGTACACCCGGTCCTTCAGTCCAAGATCCATGATTCCTATCCTGCCTCGTCGCCGCCGAACAGTGTGAGGGCGGTGTTCACCAGTCCGATGTGGCTGAACGCCTGGGGGAAGTTGCCCAGCTGGCGTCCGAGCTCCGGTTCGTACTCCTCGGAGAGCAGTCCCACGTCGTTGACGAGTCCCACCAGCCGTTCGAACAATTCCTTCGCCTCGTCGGTACGGCCCGTCATGTGCAGCGCGTCGGCCAGCCAGAACGAGCAGGCCAGGAAGGCGCCCTCGCCGCCCGGCATGCCGTCGACGCCGATCGCGTCGGTGTCGTAGCGGCGCACGAAGCCGTCGTGGCCCAGGTCGTCGCGGATCGCGTCCACCGTGCCGATCACCCGCGGGTCGTCCGGCGGCAGGAAGCCGAAGCGGGGGATCAGCAGCAGGGCGGCGTCGAGTTCGCGCGAACCGTAGTACTGGGTGAAGGTGTTGCGCTTAGGGTCGAACCCCTTCTCGCACACCTCCCGGTGCACCTCGTCGCGGAGGCCGCGCCAGCGCTCCAGTTCGCCCTCCAGCTCCGCGTGCTCCTCCAGGGTCCGCACCGCGCGGTCCGCGGCCACCCACACCAGCACCTTGGAGTGCACGAAGTGCCGGCGGCCGCCGCGCACCTCCCACAGGCCCTCGTCCGGCTGGCGCCAGATCTTCTCCAGGAACTTCATCAGCGAGCACTGGATGGCCCACATGTGCGGCTTGGTGGACAGGCCGGCGTCGCGGGACAGCGACAGCGAGTCCATGACCTCGCCGTACACGTCCAGCTGGAGTTGGTCGACGGCGCCGTTGCCGACGCGTACCGGCGCCGAGCCGGCGAAGCCGGGCAGCCAGGGCAGTTCGAACTCGGGCAGCCGGCGCTCGCCGGCCAGGCCGTACATGATCTGCAGGTCCGCCGGGTCGCCGGCGACCGCGCGCACCAGCCAGTCGCGCCAGGCCTGGGCCTCCTTGTGGTAGCCGACCGAGAGCAGGGCGCCGAGGGTGAGGGTGGAGTCGCGCAGCCAGCAGAAGCGGTAGTCCCAGTTGCGCACCCCGCCCAGCTCCTCGGGCAGCGAGCTGGTGGCGGCGGCGACGATACCGCCGGTCGGCGCGTAGGTGAGCGCCTTGAGGGTGATCAGGGAGCGCAACACCGCGTCCCGGTGGGGGCCGTGGTAGGTGCAGCGGGCGGTCCAGTGCCGCCAGCCGGTGACGCTGGAGCGCAGCGCCTCGTACGGGTTCAACAGCGGCGGCCGCGGTTCGTGCGAGGGGTGCCAGGTGAGCACGAACGCGACCCGCTCACCCTCCTCCACGGTGAACTCCGAGTGCGTGCCGAAGTCCTCGCCCCAGGTCCGTACGGACGGTTCGCTGCGCAGCCACACCGAGTCGGGGCCGGCGACGGCGACCCGGTGACCGCCCGAGCGGCGCATCCAGGGGATGACCGACCCGTAGTCGAAGCGGAGGCGGAGCGTGCTGTGCACGGTGACACGGCCGCTGACGCCCTCCACGATGCGCACCACGTCGGGGGCGTGGTCGCGTTGGGGCATCAGGTCGGTGACCCGGACCGTGCCCTCGGGGGTCTCCCACTCGGTGTCCAGGACCAGCGTGTCGGGCCGGTAGGCGCGCCGGGTGCAGGTGGTCGCGTCCTTGGGGGCGATCCGCCAGTGACCGTTGTCCTCGTCGCCCAGGAGCCTGGCGAAGCAGGCCGCCGAGTCGAACCGTGGCACGCACAGCCAGTCGATGGAGCCGTCCCGGCCGACCAGGGCCGCGGTCTGTTCGTCGCCGATGAGGGCGTAGTCCTCGATGCGTCGGTCCACGGGTTCCGGTTTCCCGCCGGGCCGGTGGGCCAATCAGGGGGTGGGCCGGGGGAGTGACCCCATGATCAGACGGCGGCCGCCGGTTCCGCTTCCGGCGCGGGCTCGGCCTTCGCGGCCTCCTCGCGGGCGCGGGCCTCCCGGCGGACCAGCACGAACCAGCCGTAGGGGACACCCGCGGCGAACAGCCACCACTGGATCATGTACGCGTAGTTCAGCGGGGCGTCTTCCTTGCCCGGGTCGGAGATCTGCTCCGGGGTGTCCGCCTTGGGCTCCGGCGCGGTCTGCTGGATGTAGCCGCCCAGCACCTGCTTGCCGAGCCGGCGCGCCTGCTCCTCGCTGTTGATCAGCATGATCTGCCGGTCGGGCAGACCCTTGATGTCCTTGATGCCGCTCGCCGCGGTGGTCTCGTCGGGCATCAGCCGGCCCTGGATGGTGACCCGGCCGCCGGGCGGAGCCGGGACCTTGGGGAACGCGGTCTGGCTCGGGCCGTCCGAGGAGATCCAGCCCCGGTTGACCAGCAGCACCTTGCCGTCGGCCAGCACGAAGGGGGTGAGGACGTGGTAGCCGACCTCGTCGTCGCCGTTGGTACGGCGCCGGACGACGACCTCGTGGGCGGTGTCGAAGGTGCCGGTCGCGGTGACCGTGTGGTACCGCTCCTTGCGGGTCACGGCGTGCCCCGGCTCGGTCACCTGCTCCACCGGCACCGGCTTGGCGCCGAGTGCCTGGGTCACCAGTGCGTTACGGGCGCTGCGCTCCTCGTACCGGTGCTTCTGCCAGAACCCCAGTCGGATCATCGTGGGGATCAGAAGCAGGGAGATCAGGGTGAGGATCACCCACTGCCGGGTCAAGAGGAAGCGGTACACCCCACGACCGTACAACTCGGTCGTGGGGCACGAGCGGGCGGGTGCCGGGTCACACCCGGTCGACGATGCCCGCCTTCCCGGCCTCGCGGGCGCAGTGGGCGCCGCAGTACCACTGGTTCTCGGCCTCGACGCCCTGGCCGATGATCGAGACCTTGCAGTGCTCGCAGACGGGGGCCATGCGGTGGATCGCACAGGAGAAGCAGTCGAAGACATGGACCGCGCCCTGCGCGTGCACCTCGAAGGTCATTCCGTAGTCATTGCCGCAAACTTCACATTTCGCCATGAGCCTCAGGGTGGGCGGTCGTCCCCGCGCGGGCGAGTGGGCGCCGGGCGAGTCGCCCGGCAATCACCCGTCCGTACGGCCCCGCCGCGCGGTCACTTCCCCGCCGCCCGGGTCGATGCGGGCGCCACGTCCCGCAGCAACTGCCCGAAGGCCGCCTCGTCGACGACCGGCGTGCCGAACTGGCGTGCCTTGAGCACCTTCGAGGTGCCCGAGTCCGGATCGTTGGTGACGAGCAGGCTGGTGAGCCGCGAGATGCTCGTCGACACATGGAGACCGGCCTCGACGGCCCGGTCCTCCAGGAGTTCCCGCTCGATGGAGGTGTCCCCGGAGAACGCCACCCGCATGCCCTGCCTGAGCGGCCCGCCGTCCTCGTACCGCCCCGGGTTCGGATACGGACAGGCCGGCCGCCTGCGGGCCGGCCGCCAGCTGTTCGGGCGGTAGCCGCCGCCGTGGCCGCCGTTCGCCTGCTGCCCGATCCGGGGCGTCTCCGACCACTCCGTCAGAGGCCGGCATTCGAGCAGCGGCAGCCGTACGCTGCCCGCCGCCGCGGCCCGCAGACTGGGCCGGAACGCCTCCGCCAGCACGCGCGCGTCGTCCAGCGCGTGGTGCGCCCGCCGCTGTACGACACCGAAGTGCGCGGCCAGGGTCTCCAGCTTGTGGTTGGGCAGCGGCAGCCCCAGCTCCTTGGAGAGCGCGATCGTGCACAGCCGTTGCTTCACCGGGGGCTCGCTCTTCGCGCGCGCGTACTCGCGCGCGATCATCTGCCAGTCGAAGACCGCGTTGTGCGCGACCAGTACCCGGCCGTCGAGCCGGGCCGCGAACTCCTCGGCGATGTCGGTGAAGAGCGGCGCCCCTTCGAGCACCTCGCTCGTCAGACCGTGGATCCACACCGGGCCAGGGTCGCGCTCGGGATTGACCAGCGTGTACCAGTGGTCCTCGACCTCGCCGCGCCCGTCCAGCCGGTAGACGGCGGCGGAGATTATCCGGTCGTCGCGGGCCAGTCCGGTGGTCTCCACGTCGACGACCGCGTACCCCTCGGGATACGCGGCCGGCCACGGGGCGCCGGCGGAGACTGCGGTCGTCTGGTCTTCGAGCATGGTCATTGAGGATACGGGCCCCGACCGACAGTCCGGTCCGTCAGGTCACCCGCCGCCACCGCCCGTTCGCATGTCCTGATTGCCCTTCGCGTGGCTATGGACCTTTTCGCCGCTCGGTGCCACCGAGCACCCCGCCCGGCGCTGACGCGGCGACGACTCCGCGGCGGCGCGGCGCTCGGACGGTCGACGCAAGGGCGGTACGGCGCCCTGGTCCGCGTCGGCATCAGCCAGGTCCAGCTGCCCGGATACCCGCTGGGCGCGGGCTCGTTCGCGGTCGCCGCCGCGCACGGCAGGGCCGAGGGCTGGTATCCGCCGGTGATGCCGATGACCCACGAACGCGCCCTCACCGGCGGCCGTGAGGTCTTCGGCGAGCCCAGGAAGCTCGGCGAGGTGACCGTCGGGCGCGAGGGCGACCGTATTCCCCTTCGTCGGCGCCGGCTTCATGCGCCCGGGGACTTGGCGGACCACTCCTTGTTGCCAACGACCACCACCGCACTCACGAGTCCGGTGTTCGCGCGGGGGGCCTCGGTACGGGTCCGGTGACGTCGGTACTCCCCACGCCGGGGCCGGAGTGCGATCCTCCGTGTCGTGACGGAACAGACGCACGACAACGAGGCCCACGGGGGCGCGCTCGGCTCCCGGCTGAACTGGCTGCGGGCGGCGGTACTGGGCGCCAACGACGGCATCGTGTCGACGGCCGGCATCGTCGTCGGCGTCGCAGGCGCCACCGGGGACCGCAGCGCCCTGCTGACGGCCGGCCTGGCGGGGCTGCTCGCCGGGTCGATGTCGATGGCGGCGGGGGAGTACGTGTCGGTGTCCACCCAACGCGACTCGGAACTGGCCGCCCTCGCCCTGGAGAAGCGGGAACTCAGGGAGCAGCCCGAGGCGGAACTGGAAGAGCTGACCGAGCTGCTGGAGCGGCGCGGGCTCTCCCGGGACGTGGCGCGTGAGGCAGCGGTCCAGCTGACGGAACGGGACGCCCTGAAGGCCCACGCGAGCGTGGAGCTGGGCATCGATCCGGACGAGCTGACCAACCCGTGGAACGCGGCGCTGGCGAGCTTCCTGGCGTTCACCGTCGGGGCGCTGCTGCCACTGCTGGCGATCGTGCTGCCGCCCGCCGAGTGGCGGCTTCCGGTGACCGTGGGGTCGGTGCTGGCCGCGCTGGTCCTGACGGGATGGAGCAGCGCGCGGCTGGGGGCGGCCGCGGGGGGTCCGGCGATGGTGCGGAACGTGGTGGGCGGCGCGCTGGCCATGGGCGTGACCTACGCGGCGGGGAGCCTGCTGGGGGCGGTGGGGGTGTGACGGCCGCCCGCCCGTTGGCGGAGATCGCCAACAAGCAAGCGCATACCGCAGGCAATACTTGTGGGTAACAACGTCTAGCGGCAGCCGACCAGCGGTTCTACGGTGCCCCCATGCCGAACCTGCCCGATGTCGTGCTGTGGTCGATACCCGCCTTCGTGCTGCTCACCGTGATCGAGGTGATCAGCTACCGCATTCATCCCGACGACGACAGCGACGGGTACGAGGCCAAGGACGCGGCCACCAGCGTCGGCATGGGCCTTGGGTCGCTCGTCTTCGACTTCGTCTGGAAGATCCCGATCGTCGCGATCTACTGGGCGGTCTACGAACTCACCCCGCTGCGCATCCCCGTCCTGTGGTGGACGGTCCCGCTGATGCTGTTCGCGCAGGACTTCTTCTACTACTGGTCCCACCGCGGTCACCACGTCATCCGCATCCTGTGGGCCTGCCACGTCGTCCACCACTCCAGCAAGAAGTTCAACCTCACCACCGCGCTGCGCCAGCCCTGGACCTCGCTGACCGTCTGGCCGTTCTACGTCCCGCTCGTCGCCGTCGGTGTGCACCCGGCCGCGCTCGCCTTCTGCTCCTCCGCGAACCTCGTCTACCAGTTCTGGATCCACACCGAACGCATCGACAAGATGCCCCGGTGGTTCGAGTTCGTCTTCAACACGCCGTCCCACCACCGCGTGCACCACGCCTCCCAGGGCGGCTACCTGGACCGTAACTTCGGCGGGATCCTCATCGTCTGGGACCGGTTGTTCGGGTCGTGGGTGCCGGAGGTCGAGCGGCCGGTGTACGGGTTGACCAAGAACATCAACACGTTCAACCCGATCAAGGTGGCCACCCACGAGTACCTGGCCATCGGCAGGGACCTGAAGGCCGCGCGCAGCTGGCGGGAGCGGGCCGGACGGCTGTTCCGGGGGCCCGGCTGGGCGCCGGCGCCCGCTGTCGAGAAGACCGAGGAGTCCGTGGCCGCGTGAGAGCGTCCCGGGCGCTGCTCGCCGCCTTCGCCCTGGCCCTCGCGGTCGACCTCGGCTGCCTCGCCGCCGGCTTCCACGCCGGGCACGCCGTCGCCAAGGTGCTCCTGATGCCGCTGCTCGCCGCCTGGACCGCCCGCACGGGCGGCCCGCGGCTGCTCGTCGCCGCCCTGCTGTGCGGCTGGGGCGGCGATGTGCTGCTGCTCTCCGACGCCGACCCCGCCTTCATGGCGGGGATGGCCTGCTTCGCCGCCGGGCACGTCTGCTACCTCGTCCTGTTCCGCCGCCACGGACCGGCACACGCGCGTGCCCGCGTTCTCGCCGCCGCCTACGCCGCCGCGCTCATCACCCTGGTCGCCCTGCTGTGGCCGGACCTGCCCGCCGGTCTCCGCGTCCCCGTCGCCGGCTACAGCACCCTGCTCACCGCCATGGCGTACACGGCGGTCACCCGGCTCGGCCCGGTCGCCGGGCTCGGCGGCGCGCTCTTCATGCTCTCCGACACCCTCATCGCGACCGGCGTCGCCGACTGGCCGCAGCTGCCGAGGCCCGACTTCTGGATCATGCTCACCTATGCGGTAGGGCAGTTCCTGCTGGTCCGGGGCACCCTCGATGCGCGGCCCGCACCGGCGACGGCGTACCGTGAAGTGCGCCCGACCACCCCCTGAGCGCACCCACGACACCGCACGAGAGGGATCCTCGCCATGCGCGCCACCACCATCCACGCCCCGTACGACATGCGCGTGGAGGACGTGCCCGAGCCGGTGGTGCAACTGCCCACCGACGCCGTCGTACGCGTGCTGCGCGCCTGTATCTGCGGCAGCGACCTGTGGGCCTACCGGGGCGAGGCGGCCCGGCAGCCGGGGCAGCGCATCGGGCACGAGTTCCTGGGCGTCGTCGAGGAGACCGGCTCCGAGGTGGGCACGGTCCGGCGCGGCGACCTGGTGGTGGCCCCCTTCATGTGGTCCGACGGCGTCTGCGACTACTGCCGCGAGGGCCTGACCACCTCCTGCGAGCACGGCGGCTTCTGGGGCTCGGTGGGGTACGACGGCGGCCAGGGCGAGGCCGTGCGGGTCCCGTTCGCCGACGGCACCCTGGTCCAGCTGCCCAAGGACGCGGCCTCCGACGACCACCTGCTGACCGCCCTGCTCACCCTCTCCGACGTCCTCGGCACCGGCCACCACGCGGCCCTCGGCGCGGGCGCCCGCCCCGGTGCCACGGTCGCCGTCGTCGGGGACGGCGCGGTCGGCCTGTGCGCGGTGCTGGCCGCCAAGCGGCTGGGCGCCGAGCGGATCATCGCGCTGGGCCGGCACGAGGTCCGCACCGACATCGCGCGCCGCTTCGGCGCCACCGACGTCGTCGCCGAGCGGGGAGAGGCGGCGGTGGCCGCCGTACGCGAGCTCACCCGGGGCCAGGGCGCGCACTCCGTCGTGGAGGCCGTGGGCACCGAGCAGTCCATGCGGACGGCCGTCGAGATCACCCGGGACGGCGGGGCGATCGGCTTCGTCGGCGTCCCGCACGGCAGCGGCACCGGCCTCGACCTCGGCGTGATGTTCGACCGGAACATCGCCCTGCGCGGCGGTGTCGCCCCGGTCCGTGCCTACATCCCCGACCTGCTGCCCGACGTCCTCGCCGGCACCATCGATCCCTCGCCGGTCTTCGACCTGACCGTCGGCATCGAGGGCGTGCCCGACGGCTACAAGGCGATGGACGAGCGCACCGCCCTGAAGGTGCTCGTCACCAACGGCTGAACCGACGTGCCGGTCACGGGATGATCAAGTCCATCTGATCGGTACCGGCAGCGCCGTCAGCACGCCCGACACCGCGACCACGACCGCCAGCACGGCCACCTCGGCCCGCGCGGGGACGTACGCGGTGAGCGGATCGGCCGCCCGGCGCAGCCGGAACCGCGCCCACAGCGCGAGCGCGGCGACGGCGGCGACGAGGACCACCTTGGCCAGCAGGGTGCGCCCGTACGCCGTCGTCGTCAGCTGGTCCAGGATCGTGCCCGCGGGCATCCGCCGCAGCGAACTCCACACGCCCGTCGCGGTGATGGCCGCGAGCAGGACGGCGGCCACGCGCGCGTAGAGACCGAGCAGCGCCGCTCCGGCCTCCCGGCCGCGCCACCGGTGCAGCAGCCGCAGCGCGTGCAGCAGACCGCCCGCCCACAGCGTCGCGCACGTCAGATGCGCCAGGGTCAGCGCCGAGCCGAGCAACGGGCTGTGCTCGGGCGCGGGATGGGCGCGCAGCGCCTCGGCGACGACCACCGCGGCGAGCGGCCACACCTGGATCGCCGGGCGGCGTGCGCGGGCGCACAGACCGGCCAGCAGAAAGGCGTTGACCTCGATCAGCGCCAACTTGCCGTCCCGTGACCGGTACAGGCCGCCCACGTCGATGTCGGCGAGACAGTGCGGCACCAGGTTGCCCGTCGACACGACCGACGCGAGCGCCAGCGCGGCGACGAAACCGGCGGCGGCCGCGAACACCGCCCAGCTGGACGGCCGTTCCGGCGGAGCGTCGGGCAGCCGGCGGGCCAGCCGGTCCACGAACAGCTCGCCCAGCGGTACGCACAGGGCGGCGAACAGCACCCCGCGCAGCAGAGCGATGCCGCCCACCCCCGGCGCCGCGGCCTCCCCGGTGTCGTGCAACGCGGCGGACGGCCCGAGCAGCGGTACCAGGGCGGCCAGCGCCACCAGGAGCAGGACGGCGACGGCCCGGCCGGTACCGGGGCGTCTCGCGGGGCCGCTCGCGTCGGCAGCTTCGGTGGTCGGTCCTGTCGCCGTCACCCCACGATCTTCGCCAGCCGTGACAGAACCGGGCAAGTGCCGGAAAACAACTGACGGATCGTCATTCCGTCTATTCGTATGTTTCCGGCCATCCGGGCGGTGCGGTCATGCCCACTTGGCCGGATCCGATCCCCATGGCACCGGCGGCCGCGCCCAGTCGGCCGGGCCGCCCGCGAAGGACACCGGCGGCCGTGCGTACCGCAGCCGCCCCAGCGCACTGTCCGTCCCGGCGAGCCAGGCGTCCGGTCCCTCGTACGGCTCACCACCCTCGGGGTCGGGCTCCAGCTCCGCCGTCAACCACCGTGCCGTGCGCGCCAGTGCCAGCCGTACGAACCTGCTCCCGCCGTCGTACGACTGCTCGGTCAGTGCTCGCAGCACTCCCGCCGCCAGCAGATACCCCGTGCCGTGGTCGAGCGCCTGCGCGGGCAGCGCGCCCGGCCGGTCCACCGAGCCCTCGGTCTCCGCGATACCGGTGGCGACCTGCACCAGGCTGTCGAAGCCGCGCCGCCCGCCCCACGGCCCGTACCCGCCCCACGCGGACACCTGGGCCACGACCAGCCCCGGCCGCCGTTCGGCCAGCGCCTCGGGGGAGAGTCCGAACCGGTCCAGGGCGCCAGGCCGGTAGCCCGTGACCACGACGTCCGCCGAGGCCAGCAGCTCCTCGAAGGCCGCCCGGCCGGTCGTGAGGTCGAGTGTCGCCGAGCGCTTCCCGAAGCCCGTGTCGGCGTGCTGGTCGGGGAGTTCGGGCAGCCAGGGCGCGTCCAGGCGCAGGACGTCGGCGCCCAGCAGCGCCAGGGTGCGGGTGGCCACCGGGCCGGCCAGGACCCGGGTCAGGTCCAGGACGCGCAGCCCGGCTGCGGGCAGCAGGGGAGAGGTGCCGGAGTCGAGCGGCGGGAGCACGCGCGCGTGGGCCGTGTCCGGACGGCCTCGCTCGACGAGGGGGCGGGCGGCCACCTCGGCCGCCTGCTCGTGCGCGGCCCACTCCCCGGGCGAGCGCAACGCCACCGCCAGCCCGCCGGCTCCATGGACGGCGGTCTCGACCGCCAGGGCGGGCCGCTCGGCGATCCGGGCCGCCACGTCCTCGACCGCGGCTCCCTCCGGCAGTCCCAGCGCGGCCAGCAGCCGGGCCCGGTGGTGCGGGTAGTTGGCATGGGTACGCACCCACCCGTCGGCCGTGCGCCAGAACCGCGACAGCGGGGCGAACTGCACGGGAGGCCGCCCGTCGACCAGGAGTTGCCGCTCGCTGGTGAACGCCGTCGCCACCGCCCCGTCGTCCACCCGGACCCCCGGCACCTGAGTGGCACCGGTCCGGCGCGCCCCCAGTTCGGCGGCGGCCAGCGCGCAGGCGCCGACACACGCGCGTGCCAGCCGCCGTACGGGAAGGCGTGACCGGAGCGTGTCCGCGCGCGCCACGGTCGTGATCCGCGCGGGCAACGACGGATCGCCACCCAGCGCGGACCACGCGTAGTTGATTTCAGTCATGACTGCACTATGCAGTATTGACTGAATCAATATATGTAGGTGCCTACCGGGTCACCGCCGCCAGCGCGTCCACCGTGCCCCAGCCGTAGAAACCGTTGTGGTTCTTGGAGCCCTCGCACACGGCGTCGACCTTGCCGTCACCGTTGATGTCGTACGGGTCGGTGCACGGCGTGGCGGTCGCCTCCGCGTACAGCAGGGCCTTCACCAGGGCGGGAGAGGCGTGCGGGTGGGTTGACTTGATCAATGCGGCGACACCGACGACATGCGGGGTCGCCATCGACGTACCGGCCATGTAGCCCCACGTGCCGCCCGGCAGCGGGCCCAGGATCAGGCCGCTGGTCGCCGGGGGCGCCGGGGCCTGGTAGGCGGTCGAGTCGCCGCCGGGCGCGGCGACGTCGATCACTCCGAGGCCGTAGTTGGAGAAGGACGACTTGAGGCCCTTCGCGCCGGTGGCGGCTACCGTGACGACGCCCGGCAACTGGGTCGGTATGTCGTAGCACTTGTGCGGGTCGATCACCCGGTCGCTGGGCGTGCCGTCGTTCGGTGAGACCGGGTCGGTGATCGAGTCGGAGGCCAGGTCGTAGCTCTCGTTGCCGGCCGCCGCCACGTTGACGGTGCCCTTCCGCTCCGCGAACCGGGAGGCCCGGGTGATGGCGTCGACGAGCGCCTTCTGGTCCGGGTCGGTGGTGCAGTTGAAGTACCAGGGGTCGGTGTAGTAGCTGTTGTTGGTGACGTCGATGTGGTGCTCGGCCGCCCACACGAAACCGCAGACCACGGCCTCCGTGTAGAAGTACCCGGCGGTGGTGGCGACCTTGATGCCCGCCACCTTGACGCCCGGCGCCACACCGGTGATGCCGATCCCGTTCCTGGCGCCCGCGATCTCACCCGCCACATGGGTGCCGTGCGGGCTCTCGGCGGCGCTGGGCCGCCAGGCCCCGTACGTCGTGTCCGGCTTGCCCGACACGCAGTTGGTGGACTGCGCGGCGGAGAAGTTCGGGGCGATGTCCGGATGGGTGTCGTCGACGCCGGTGTCGATGACGGCGACGGTGACCTTCGAGCTGCCGAGGGTCTTCTCGTGCGCCTTGTCGGCCTTGATGGCGGGCAGGTCCCACTGCAAAGGCTCCAGCGGGTCCTGCCCCTGGGCCGCCTGCGCGTCCGCCTTCGCGACCTGCTCGGAGCTGAGCACCTGGGGCGTGCCGACGTCGGTGGTCGACTGGGCGGGCAGCGGCGCGTTGCGAGTGGCGCCCGCCGAGTCCACGCCGGGCACCTTGCGCAGGGTCTTGGCGAAGTCCGGGTTCGACGAGTGGACCACGATCACGCCGATCTCGTCGTACGCGATCACCACCGAACCGCCGGCCCGGCCGATCGCCCGCTGGACGCGCTGCGAGGTGCCGTGTCCGGGGCGGACGTTGACGACATAGCTGAGGGACGTCGCGTCACTCGCGTCCGAGGTGCCCGTGACCGTGGTCGTGGTCGTGGTGCCGGCGGCGGACGCCGAGACGTTGGGCAGGAACGCGAGGGCCGTGGCCATGGCCATGCCGAGCGGGATGGCGAGCGCGCGGCGGTGGCGCGACTGGGGCGCTGTCATGTGGGTGAGCCTCCGGTTCGTTCGCGAAACGAGCATGCCGTGCGGGAAGTCCTGCTGCGGGGCGGTCACTTGACCGCGCGGAGCGCGTTCACGACCCCCGAGCCGTAGAAGCCGTTGACGTGTTTCCCGCCCACACAGGTGGCGTCCACGACGCCGTCGCCGTCCCCGTCGTAGGGGCCGGCGGGGCAGCCCGGGTTGTCCGCCTCGGCCTTCAGCAGGGCCAGGAGCCGGGCCGGGGAGGCGTGCGGATGGGTCGACTTCAGCAGCGCGGCGACCGCGGCCACGTGCGGGGACGCCATCGAGGTGCCCTGGAGGAAGCCGTACTGGTCGTTCGGCAGGGTGGACAGGATGCGGCCGTTCTGCGACGGCGTGTCCGGGATCTGGTACTTGTCGCCGCCCGGGCCCGCCACGTCGACGACGCCCTGTCCGTAGCTGGAGTAGTACGACTTGGTGTTCTTGACACCGACGGCGCTCACGGTGACCACACCGGGCAGCTGGGTCGGCACGTCGAAGCACTCGTGCGGGTCGACCGTGCGGGTCGTGGCCGTCGAGTCGTCGGGGCTGGAGGCGTCCGTGAGGGCGTGAGCGTCGAGGTCGTCGTTCGAGTTGCCCGCCGAGGCCACGTTGAGCGTGCCCTTGCTCCGGGCGTACAGCTGCGCTCTGTTGACCGCGTCAACGATGGCACGTTGATCCGGGTCGTCCATGCAGTTGTACAGCCATGGATCAACGTAGTAGCTGTTGTTGGTGATCTCCACGCCGTGGTCGGCGGCGAACACGAAGGCGCAGACCACGCTCTCCGGGTAGAACAGCTGCGTCGAGTCGGGCTGGGCCACGGTGATGCTCGCGACCTTCACCCCTGGTGCCACGCCCGCCACGCCGATGCCGTTGCGGGCGGCGGCTATCTCACCCGCGACATGTGTGCCGTGGTAGTGGTCGGCGTCCACCGGCCGCCAGGCTCCGTACGTCGTGTCGGCCTTGCCGCTCACACAGTTGGCGGACTGTGCGGCGGAGAAGTTCGGGGCTATGTCCGGGTGGGTGTCGTCGACGCCGGTGTCGATGATGCCGACCGTCACCGAGCGGCTCCCCGGGTTGACCGTGGCGGCCTTGTCGGCACCGATGCTCCGCAGGTCCCACTGGTCGGCCTCCAAGGGCTCCTGTCCGGCCGCCGCCCTCTTCTCGACCTTGGCTGCGTCCGCCTTGGACAGGACCTGCACGGCCCCCTCGGCCGTGGTCCCCGCCGCGCTCAGCGGAGCGGTCCGCGTCGCTCCCGCCGAGCGCACTCCGCGCACCGTGCGCATCGCGGCGCCGAAGTCCGGATTCGCCGAGTGCACGACGATCACGCCGATCCTGTCGTACGACTCGACGATCGTGCCGCCGTTGCGGGCGATCGCCTGCCGCACCGACTCGATCGTGCGGTGGTCCGTCCTGGTGTTGACGACATAGGCCAGGGTCGGCCCGTCCGCCGCCGGCGTCGCCGAGGCCGTCAGCGGTGCCGCCGAAGCCGCCGCCGGCAGGAGGCCGAGCGAGGCGGTCAGTGACAGGGCAACCGGTACGGCGAGCGCCAGCGCGCGTCTGGAACGCAGATGAGCCATGGGGTCTCCACATCATCCGGAACATCAACCGAAAACGGGCCCGCCCGGGCCGCGGGTTGCCGCCTGGGCAGGTACATGACGGGTGGTGCAGGGCGAAGCTATCTCCCGCACTCACCGGCCAGCAATGACCGGAGGCGACTCACGCCGACGACTTCCGAAAGAAGCCGGGCGAGTTGAACCTGTCCACGCGTGGCGCCGTGACCTTGAGGAGGGAGCCACAGCAGGATCGAGGCCCCCCGTCGGAATCACCTGACGGAGTCGGCTCGTCACTCCGGGTAGGTGATCCACATGTCTGTGAGGTCAGAATCCGCATGTCCGTATCGCGAGGAGACTCCGTGGCCACCGAGACACCACCGCCCTCGAACACGCAGACCCGGCTCCCCTCCAGCGAGGAGTTCGCCGAGGTGCAGCAGAGTCCGGAGTTCGCCGAACTGCGGCACTCCTACCGCTCCTTCGCCTTCCCGCTGACCGTCGGCTTCATCGCCTGGTACCTGCTGTACGTCCTGCTCTCCAACTACGCGGGCGACTTCATGGGCACCAAGGTCGTCGGCAACATCAACGTGGCCCTGGTCCTCGGCCTCGCTCAGTTCCTCACCACGTTCCTCATCGCCTGGTGGTACGCGCACCACGCCGCGGCCAAGCTCGACCCCCAGGCCGAGGCCATCAAGTCCCGGATGGAGGACGGCGCATGAACCCCGCGATCACCTTGGCGGCCGGCGAGGCCAGCGAGCACCGGACACTGATCATCACCCTGTTCGCGGTGTTCGTCGCCGCGACCCTCGTCATCACCATCTGGGCCGGCCGGCAGACCAAGGACGCCGCCGACTTCTACGCGGGCGGCCGCCAGTTCACCGGCTTCCAGAACGGCCTCGCCGTCTCCGGCGACTACATGTCCGCCGCGTCCTTCCTCGGCATCGCCGGCGCCATCGCGCTCTTCGGCTACGACGGCTTCCTCTACTCCATCGGCTTCCTGGTCGCCTGGCTCGTCGCCCTGCTCCTGGTCGCCGAGCCGCTGCGCAACTCCGGCCGCTACACCATGGGCGACGTACTCGCCTACCGCATGCGCCAGCGCCCGGTCCGCACCGCGGCCGGCACCTCGACGATCGTGGTGTCGATCTTCTACCTGCTGGCCCAGATGGCGGGAGCGGGCGTTCTCGTCTCCCTGCTGCTCGGCATCACCAGCGACGGCGGCAAGATCGGCATCGTGGCCCTGGTCGGCATTCTGATGATCGTCTACGTGACCATCGGCGGCATGAAGGGCACCACCTGGGTGCAGATGGTCAAGGCCGTGCTGCTCATCGCGGGCGCCCTGCTGCTGACCTTCATGGTCCTGGCCAAGTTCCACTTCAACGTCTCCGACCTGCTCGGCAAGGCCGCCGACAACAGCGGCAAGGGCACCGCCTTCCTGGAGCCCGGCCTGAAGTACGGCGCCACCGGCACCAGCAAGCTGGACTTCCTCTCCCTCGGCATCGCCCTGGTCCTCGGCACCGCCGGCCTGCCGCACATCCTGATCCGCTTCTACACCGTGCCCACCGCGAAGGCCGCCCGTAAGTCCGTGCTCTGGGCGATCGGCCTGATCGGCGCCTTCTACCTGATGACCCTCGCCCTCGGCTTCGGCGCCGCCGCGCTGATCAAACCGGACGAGATCATCGCCTCCAACAAGTCGGGCAACACCGCGGCGCCCCTGCTCGCCCTGCATCTCGGCGGCGTCGACTCCAACTGGGGCGCGATCCTGCTGGCCACCATCTCGGCGGTGGCCTTCGCGACGATCCTCGCCGTGGTCGCGGGCCTCACCCTGGCCTCGTCCTCGTCCTTCGCGCACGACATCTACGCCAACGTGATCAAGAAGGGCCAGGCCTCCGAGAAGCAGGAGATCAACGCGGCCCGCTACGCCACCGTCGGCATCGGCGCGGTGTCGATCGTGCTCGGCGCCCTGGCCCGCGACCTCAACGTCGCCGGCCTGGTCGCGCTCGCCTTCGCGGTCGCCGCCTCCGCGAACCTGCCGACCATCCTCTACAGCCTCTTCTGGAAGCGGTTCACCACCGCCGGCGCCCTCTGGTCGATCTACGGAGGCCTGGTCACCGCGGTCGGCCTGGTCCTCTTCTCACCGGTGGTGTCCGGCAAGGAGACCTCGATGTTCCCGGGCGTCGACTTCCACTGGTTCCCGCTGGAGAACCCCGGCATCATCTCGATCCCGGTCGGCTTCCTCCTCGGCGTCGTGGGCACCTACCTGTCCAAGGAGGTCCCGGACACCGCGAAGTACGCGGAACTGGAGGTGCGGTCCCTGACCGGCACGGGAGCGCACTGACCTTCGTACGACTGGCCGCGTCCAGGGGTCGTAGGGTCCTACGACGCGGCCGCGTCGTACCTCGTGGCATCGGCCCCCTCGCGATGTCAGCGCTGTCACGTAGGCTCGCCAGTGACGGAAGAGAACCGATCCGTAACGAGGGAGGGGGCCCACGTGCTCATCGACACCTACGGCCGGGTGGCCACCGACCTGAGGGTCTCGCTGACCGACCGGTGCAATCTGCGTTGCACGTACTGCATGCCCGAGGAGGGCCTGCAGTGGCTGACCAAGTCCGACCTGCTCACGGACGACGAGATCGTCCGCCTGATCGACATCGCCGTCCGCCTGCTGGGCATCGAGGAGGTCCGCTTCACCGGCGGCGAGCCCCTGCTGCGCCCCGGCCTGGTCTCCATCGTGGAGCGGGTCGCGGCGCTGGCCAACCGCCCCCAGATGTCCCTGACGACCAACGGCATCGGCCTGCGGCGCACCGCCACGGCCCTGAAGGCGGCCGGTCTGGACCGGGTCAACGTCTCCCTCGACACCCTGCGCCCGGCCGTCTTCAAGGTCCTCACCCGACGCGACCGCCACCAGGACGTCCTCGACGGCCTCCAGGCCGCCCGCGACGCCGGCCTCACCCCCGTCAAGGTCAACACGGTCCTGATGCCGGACCTGAACGCGGACGAGGCTCCCGACCTGCTGGCCTGGGCGCTTGAGCACGGCTACGAGCTGCGCTTCATCGAGCAGATGCCGCTGGACGCCCAGCACGGCTGGAAACGCGACAGCATGGTGACGGCGGGAGACATCCTCGCCTCGCTCCACACCCGCTTCGACCTCACCCCCGAGGACGCGGACGAGCGAGGTGCCGCCCCGGCGGAGCGCTGGCTGGTGAACGGCGGCCCGTACCGCGTCGGCGTCATCGCCTCGGTCACCCGCCCGTTCTGCGCCGCCTGCGACCGCACCCGCCTCACGGCCGACGGCCAGATACGCAACTGCCTGTTCGCCAGGGAAGAGACAGACCTGCGCGGCGCGCTCCGCTCGGGCGGGTCCGACGAGGAGATCGCCCGCATCTGGCGACTGGCGATGTGGGGGAAGAAGGCGGGCGCGGGTCTGGATGATCCATCGTTCGTCCAGCCGGACCGGCCGATGTCCGCGATCGGGGGTTAGCGCCGCCCGGCGGAGCCTGGTGGGAGCGCTACGGGGACGGCTCCCACTCCTTCAACAACACGACATCCTTCAAAAACCCCCGCACGCCCAGGAACTGGGAGAGATGCTCCCGGTGCTCCTCACACGCGAGCCAGGTCTTCCGCCGCTCCGGCGTGTGGATCTTCGGGTTGTTCCACGCCAACACCCACACCGCGTCGGCCCGGCAACCCTTCGCTGAACAGATAACGTCACTCACTGCTTCGTCCCGCACCGCGTCGTCCTGCAAAAAGAGCCCCGAACAAGGCGACGCCGAGCAGCCACGGGGGGAGCTGCCCGGCGTCGGTCCGTCGCTCCGACGGGGGATGCGGAGCGCGTACGCAGTATGTCATGGGTCACCCTCCGCCCGGCACCGGAACAGCACGATTGATCTGAGCTTTTCTTGAGCTTTGTGTGCGGCCGTCGTCCGTTCACGCCGTGTCCCCGGTGCTCAGACCGACTCCGGCCGCTCACCGCGCACACCCGCCGCCGGGTCGGCCACCACGTCCTCCGGGACGGGTTCCGGGTGCGGTTCCTCCGCGCGCGGCGGCGCGATCATCAGCCGGGTCGGTGCCACACCGAACGTCGACGGGAGCGAGGACGGCCGCTCCCGGCCCGCGTTGGCGATCACGACCGCGACATAGGGGAGCAGTGCCCCGAGCACCAACGCCACGACGGCGACATAGCGTTCGACGTTCCACAACGTGGCCGCGAGGATCACCGACACGGTCCGCACGGACATCGAGATGACATACCGCCGCTGCCGGCCGCGCACGTCCTCGGCAAGGCCGGTGCGGGCCCCGGTGATCCGGAACACCTGGACGCTGCCGCCGCCGCGCTGTTTCCGCATCACATTCCACCATCCGCCCGCATCGGACTCTCCCCGGCCCCTACCCTGCCCACACCCGTACGGGGAACCGGGCCAGGACGTCTCCCACGTTACGCCGCGCCTGCGCCGCCTTCGAGACCGGGTCGCCCGCCCGCCTGCGTGAACGTTCTGCGCCGTACCGCGTACGGGTGTACCGACATGCGCCGTACGGCGGACAGGCCGAAACTTGGCGTAATGCTCACGTCGAGCCGTACGAGGAGGCAGCCATGGGATGGTTGTGGGCGATCATCGTGGGATTCGTGCTGGGCCTGATCGCGAAGGCGGTCATCCCGGGCAAGCAGCACAGCCCCCTCTGGCTGACGACCATCTTCGGCATGCTGGGCGCGATCGCCGGCAACGCGATCGCCCGCGCGCTGGGCGTGGAGGCGACGAGAGGCATCGACTGGAGCCGCCACCTCTTCCAGCTGGTCGCCGCGATCATCATCGTCTTCCTGGGCGACATGCTGTACATGGCGACGCTGGGCAGGCGAAAGTACCGGGTCTGAGGCGCCTGAACCTGAAGGCACCCCGAACGGAAGCGCCCCGTCAGGGGCGCGGGGCTGTGTCCGTGTGCGGCTCCGCCGTGTGGACGCGACGAGCCACGGCGAACCCGCAGCCGCCGACGCACCCGCACCCCTACGGCGCTCAGAACCCGACGCTCAAGGCACGGCGCCTACGAACCGACGACCTCCACAGCCGCCAGATTCTTCTTGCCCCTCCGCAGCACCAGCCACCGCCCGTGCAGCAGCTCGTCCGCGACGGGTACCGCGTCCTCGGCGGTCACCTTGACGTTGTTCACGTAGGCCCCGCCCTCCTTCACCGTCCGCCGGGCGGCGGACTTGCTCGCCACCAGCCCGACCTCGGCGAACAGGTCGACCACCGGTACCAGTTCGGCGACCTGGATGTGCGGCACCTCGGAGAGCGACGCGGCCAGCGTCTTCTCGTCCAGCTCCGCCAGCTCTCCCTGCCCGAAGAGCGCCCGGCTCGCGGCGATCACCGCGGCCGTCTGCTCGGCGCCGTGCACCAGCGTCGTCAGCTCCTCGGCCAGCGCCCGCTGGGCCGCCCGCGCCTGCGGACGCTCCTCGGTCTGCTTCTCCAGGTCCTCGATCTCCTCGTGCGACCTGAAGCTGAAGATCCGCAGGAACTTGGAGACGTCCCGGTCGTCCGCGTTCAGCCAGAACTGGTAGAAGGCGTACGGCGTGGTCATCTCCGGGTCGAGCCAGACCGTGCCGGACTCCGTCTTGCCGAACTTGGTGCCGTCGGCCTTCGTGATCAGCGGCGTGCCCAGCGCGTGCACCACGGCGTCGGGCTCGACCTTGTGGATCAGGTCGGTGCCCGAGGTGAGGTTGCCCCACTGGTCGCTGCCGCCGGTCTGCAGCGTGCAGCCGTACCGCCGGTACAGCTCCAGGAAGTCCATCCCCTGGAGGATCTGGTAGCTGAACTCGGTGTAGCTGATGCCCTCCTGGGACTCCAGACGCCGGGCGACGGCCTCCTTCGCGATCATCTTGTTCACGCGGAAGTGCTTGCCGACGTCGCGCAGGAACTCGATGGCGGACATGCCCTGGGTCCAGTCCAGGTTGTTGACCATGATCGCCGCGTTCGGCCCCTCGAAGTCCAGCAGGGGGGCGATCTGCGCGCGCAGCCGCTCGACCCACTGGGCGACGACCTCGGGCGCGTTCAGCGTGCGCTCGGCATTCGGCTTCGGGTCGCCGATCAGGCCCGTGGCGCCCCCGACCAGGCCCAGCGGGCGGTTGCCCGCCTGCTGGATCCGGCGCATCGTCAGGATCTGCACGAGGTTGCCGAGGTGCAGACTGGGCGCGGTCGGGTCGAAGCCGCAATAGAACGTGACAGGACCGTCCGCGAACGCCTTGCGCAATGCGTCCTCGTCCGTGGAGAGGGCGATGAGCCCCCGCCACTTCAGCTCGTCGACGATGTCCGTCACGGTTCTCGTATCTCCTCGGGCGATCTCGGATGATCTTTGGATGATCTCGGGGCAGTCGTGCGACCACCGGCTACGAGGTTATACGCCCTGACTGACAGAGCTCATATTGAAGTCGGGCACGCGCAGCGCGGGCATCGCAGCCCTAGTGAACCAGTCGCTCCACTCCCTCGGCAGCGTCTTTTCCGTGCGCCCGGCCTCGGTGGCCCGCCCCAGCAGGTCCACCGGCGACTCGTTGAACCGGAAGTTGTTCACCTGCCCGGTGACCTGCCCGTTCTCCACCAGGTACACGCCGTCCCGGGTCAGGCCGGTGAGCAGCAGCGTCGCCGGGTCGACCTCGCGGATGTACCAGAGGCAGGTCAGCAGCAACCCGCGTTCGGTGGCCGCGACCATCTCGTCCAGGGAGCGGTCGTCGCCGCCGTCCAGGATCAGGTTCCCGCCCGCCGGGGCGACCGGCAGCCCGGTCAGACCGGCCGTGTGCCGGGTGGTGGTCAGGTGCTTCAGCTCGCCGCCCGCCACCCACTCGGTGGCGCCGACCGGCAGCCCGTTGTCGAAGACCGACTGGTCACCGCCGGAGGAGTGCGCCACGACGAACGGCGCGCACTCCAGACCCGGCTCGTTCGGGTCGCTGCGCAGGGTCAGCGGCAGCTCGGTCAGCCGCTCGCCGACGCGGGTGCCACCGCCCGGCTTGGAGAACACCGTCCGCCCCTCGGCCGCGTCCCGCCCGGACGCCGACCACAGCTGGTAGATCAGCAGGTCGGCCACGGCCGTCGGCGGCAGCAGCGTCTCGTACCGGCCCGCCGGCAGCTCCACCCGGCGCTCCGCCCAGCCCAGCCGCACGGCCAGCTCGGCGTCGAGCGCGCCCGGGTCGACGTCCTTGAAGTCCCGGGTGGACCGCCCGGCCCAGGCCGACCGGGTACGGTCCGGCGACTTGGCGTTCAGCTCAAGGGTGCCGGTGGGCTGGTCGTGGCGCAGCCGCAGCCCGGTCGAGGTGCCGACGTACGTCGAGACCAGCTCGTGGTTGGCGAAGCCGTACAGCTCGCGGCCACCGGCACGCGCGCGTGCGAAGGCCTCGCCGAGCGCCGGGGCGAAGTCGGCGAACACGGCCGAGGAGGTCTCGGCGGGCGCGTCCGTGAAGTCCTGCGCCTCCGGCACGCCGGTGACCAGCGGCTGCGCGTCCTCGGCGGGACCGGCGCCGCGCGCGGCTGCCTCGGCGGCCCGTACCAGCGGCTCCAGGTCGTCGGCGGTCACCGCCGACCGGGACACGACACCGGAGGCGCTGCCCTCCTTGCCGTCGACGGTCGCGACGACGGTGAGCGAACGGCCGCGCGTGACGCCGTTCGTGGTGAGCGCGTTGCCGGCCCAGCGCAGGTTGGCGGTGGAGTGCTCGTCTGCGATGACCACACAGCCGTCGGCGCGGGAGAGTTCCAGCGCGCGCTCGACGATCTCGTGCGGCTTGTTGTCACGGGCGCTCATCGACCGGCCTCCTGCGTGGTGTTGAGACTGTGCTTTCCCGGGGGATAACCCCCGGACCCCCAGCAGATCCTCGTGCTGGCGCTCATCGACCGGCCTCCTGCGTGGTGTTGAGGATGTTGACGCCCTTGAAGAGGGCCGAGGGGCAGCCGTGGGACACGGCGGCGACCTGCCCCGGCTGGGCCTTGCCGCAGTTGAAGGCGCCGCCGAGGACGTAGGTCTGGGGGCCGCCGACGGCCGCCATGGAGCCCCAGAAGTCGGTGGTCGTCGCCTGGTAGGCGACATCCCGGAGCTGTCCGGTGATCCGCCCGTTCTCGATCCTGAAGAACCGCTGGCCGGTGAACTGGAAGTTGTAGCGCTGCATGTCGATCGACCAGGAACGGTCGCCGACGACGTAGATCCCGCGGTCGACCCCGCCGATCAGGTCCTCGGTGGACAGCCCGGCCGGATCGGGCTGGAGCGAGACGTTGGCCATGCGCTGCACGGGCACATGCCCGGGGGAGTCGGCGTAGGCGCACCCGTTGGAGCGCTCGAAGCCGGTCAGCTTCGCGATCCTGCGGTCCAGCTGGTAGCCGACGAGCGTGCCGTCCTTCACCAGGTCCCAGGACTGAGCCTCGACGCCCTCGTCGTCGTAGCCGACGGTCGCCAGGCCGTGCTCCGCGGTGCGGTCGCCGGTGACGTTCATCAGCTCGGAGCCGTACCTGAGCTTGCCGAGCTGGTCGAAGGTGGCGAAGGAGGTGCCGGCGTAGGCGGCCTCGTAGCCGAGCGCGCGGTCCAGCTCGGTGGCGTGGCCGATGGACTCGTGGATGGTCAGCCACAGGTTGGACGGGTCGACCACCAGGTCGTACAGCCCCGCCTCGACGCTCGGCGCCCGCATCTTCTCGGCGAGCAGCACCGGGATCTGCTCCAGCTCGGCGTCCCAGTCCCAGCCGGTGCCGGTGAGGTACTCCCAGCCGCGGCCGACCGGCGGCGCGATGGTCCGCATCGAGTCGAACTCACCGCTCGACTCGTCCACCGACACGGCGGTCAGCTGGGGGTGCAGCCGCACCCGCTGCTGGGTGGTCACGGTCCCGGCCGTGTCGGCGTAGAACTTGTTCTCGTGCACGGTGAGCAGCGAGGCGTCGACGTGGTCGACGCCGTTCGCCGCCAGCAGCCGGGCGCTCCAGTCCGCGAGCAGCGCGGCCTTCTCCTCGTCGGGCACGGTGAACGGATCGATCTCGTACGACGAGATCCACGTCCGTTCCTCGTGCACCGGCTCGTCGGCCAGCTCGACCCGCTCCTCGGACCCGGCAGCCTTGATCACCTGCGCCGAGAGCTTCGCCATCGCCACCGCCTGGGAGGCGACCTTGGCGGCGGCGTCCAGGCTCAGGTCCACGCCGGAGGCGAAGCCCCAGGTACCGCCGTGCACGACCCGGACCGCGTATCCGAGGTCGGTGGTGTCCGACGATCCGGCGGGCTTGGCGTCCCTGAGACTCCAGGACGCGCTACGCACCCGCTCGAACCGGAAGTCCGCGTGCTGGGCCCCCAGCGCACGCGCACGCGCCAGCGCGGCGTCGGCCAGGGCCCGTAGCGGAAGCGCCGTGAAGGCTTCGTCGATGGAATGAGGCACGGAGGTCTCCCTGCTGTCGTGGCCTGTCCGTCCGATCATGTCGCGCCCGCGGGTGTACGGACCACAGGTTTCGGCCCGGCGTCGGGCCTTTCTGTAGGGACCCGACAGCGACACCCCCGAGCCACTGTCGGTGCCCGCTTGCTCGCCGTGATGGCGGGACCGATAGGTTTTCGATGAAGCCGCCTGTCGTGCCAGCTGTTCCGGCCGGTGGTCAGACCGAACGAAAGGGTGATCCGTTGAGCCGCTCGGTTCTCGTCACTGGAGGCAACCGGGGCATCGGCCTCGCCATCGCCCGCGCATTCGCCGACAACGGCGACAAGGTTGCCATCACATACCGCTCGGGTGAGCCGCCCGCCGTCCTCAAGGAACTGGGCTGCCTCGCCGTCAAGTGCGACATCACCGACACCGAGCAGGTGGAGCAGGCCTACAAGGAGATCGAGGACGCCCACGGCCCGGTCGAGGTCCTGATCGCCAACGCCGGCATCACCAAGGACACGCTTCTGATGCGTATGTCCGAGGAGGACTTCACCTCGGTCGTCGACACCAACCTCACCGGCACCTTCCGCGTGGTCAAGCGCGCCAACCGCGGCATGCTGCGCGCCAAGAAGGGCCGTGTCGTCCTCATCTCGTCGGTCGTCGGCCTCTACGGTGGTCCCGGTCAGGCCAACTACGCGGCCTCCAAGGCCGCCCTGGTCGGCTTCGCGCGGTCCCTCGCCCGTGAGCTGGGCTCGCGCAACATCACCTTCAACGTCGTCGCCCCCGGCTTCGTGGACACCGACATGACCAAGGTGCTCAGCGACGAGCAGCGCGCCGCCATCGTGTCGCAGGTGCCGCTCGGCCGGTACGCGGAGCCCGAGGAGGTCGCCGCGACGGTGCGGTTCCTCGCCTCGGACGACGCCTCGTACATCACTGGAGCCGTCATCCCTGTTGACGGCGGACTGGGAATGGGTCACTGATCACCATGAGCGGAATCCTCGAGGGCAAGCGTGTCCTGATCACGGGCGTGCTGATGGAGTCCTCCATCGCCTTCCACGCGGCCAAGCTGGCCCAGGAGCAGGGCGCCGAGATCATCCTCACCGCGTTCCCGCGGCCCACGCTGACCGAGCGCATCGCCAAGAAGCTCCCCAAGCCCACCAAGGTCATCGAGCTGGACGTCACCAACGACGAGCACCTCGGGCGGCTGGCCGACCTCGTCGGCGAGGAGCTGGGCGGCCTCGACGGCGTCGTGCACTCCATCGGCTTCGCTCCCCAGGACGCGCTCGGCGGCAACTTCCTCAACACGCCCTTCGAGTCCGTCGCGACCGCCATGCACGTCTCGGCGTACTCCCTGAAGTCGCTGACCATGGCCTGCCTGCCGCTGATGCAGAACGGCGGCTCGGTCGTCGGCCTCACCTTCGACGCCCAGTACGCCTGGCCGCAGTACGACTGGATGGGCCCGGCCAAGGCCGCCCTGGAGGCCACCAGCCGCTACATCGCACGCGACCTGGGCAAGCAGAACATCCGCTGCAACCTCATCTCCGCCGGTCCGATCGGGTCCATGGCCGCCAAGTCCATCCCGGGCTTCAGCGACCTGGCCGCCGTCTGGGACCACCGCTCCCCCCTGGAGTGGGACCTCAAGGACCCCGAGCCGGCCGGCAAGGGCATCGTCGCCCTGCTGAGCGACTGGTTCCCGAAGACCACCGGCGAGATCGTCCACGTGGACGGCGGCCTGCACGCCATCGGCGCCTGACCCGCACGGACCCCTCGGCGCCCGACCCGCGCCGACCTCGTCCGCACCGATCTCATCGGCACGGACGCCCTCCGCACGGACGTTCCGGGGCCCGCATCCCACAAGGGGTGCGGGCCTCACCCGTTCGGCCCACCGGCCGGGCCGTCGCCGCCCGGGCGGCGCACCCTGGGACTACGCGTCGGATTACGCGTTCACCGCGCGATTCCCTCCCCAGGCCGGCCGAGGAGGTCCCCTTGTGCGCCTGTCCCGCAGCCTGGCCCCAGTGACCGTGGCCCTCGCCCTCGTGCTGGCCCTGCCGTACGACGCCGTGTCCCACGTGCGCGTGGGCGGCGGTCACCGGCCGGCCCCGCAACTGTTCGGCGCGTCGTGCCGGACGACCGTCCGCGGCTCCCATGTGGTGGCCTACTGCCACAACCCCTACGTGGACACCGACCGGGTACGGCTGCACATCGAGTGCGCCGAGTGGTGGGACATCGACACCGACGGCTCCCCGGTCGACACCGGGCCCGCGCTGACCGTACGGCTCACCGGCCGCTGCTGGCAGGACGTCCGCTCGGTGTGGATCAGTCACCAGAAGGTGAGCTGAACCTGCCCGGACGGCACAGGTACGGGTAGCTGGCCGCCTCCTTGGCGGCCGCGTCCGCGTCGCCCGTGCGGATCGCGTCGACCAGGCGGGCATGGTCCATGTACGTCTCCGGTGTCAGCTCGGCGCCGACGTCCGCGCGCAGCCAGTCCCGCAGCACCTCGCCCAGGTCGGCGTACATCGCCGTCATCACGTCGTTGTGCGAGGCGGCCACCACGGCCAGGTGGAAGGTCGCGTCCGCCGTCACGAAGGCCTCCGCCTCGCCCGACTCCCAGGCCTGCTCCCGGTGGGCCAGAATCGCGTCGAGCTGCCTGAGGTCCTTCTCGGTGCGCCGGGCCGCAGCCAGCCGGGCCGCCGAGGACTCCAGCGTGGAGCGCAGCTCGGCGATGTGCCGGGGGTCGGCCCCGGCGAACCGGCGGTGCATCACGCCGGCCAGCTCACTGGTCGCCACGACGTAGGTGCCGGAGCCCTGCCGGATGTCCAGCAGGCCGTTGTGCGCCAGCGCGCGCACGGCCTCCCGGACGGTGTTGCGGGCCACCCCGAGCTGCTCGACCAGTTCCGGCTCGGTGGGGATGCGCGAGCCGACCGGCCATTCGCCGGAGGCGATCTGGTTCCGCAGCTCGGCGATGACCTGCTCGGACAGCGCCGAGCGGCGCGGGTGGCTCAGAGGCATGACACACCTTCGCACGCGGGGGCCGGGCAGCAGCGGCGGGGTCAGCCGTGGTCCGCCGTCCGGAAACTGGACAACCAATCATCCCATGATTCTATGATGGGCGTCATGGGAGCCGAGGAAACCACCACGACGACATCGACGACAGCACGTCCCACGGAACCCGGCGGGGGCCCGGTGAACGGCACGCGCGCGTGGACGACACGGCTCTTCGTCGTCGGCATCCTGCTGGCCGCCGTCAACCTGAGGCCCGCCATCACCAGCCTCGGCGCCCTCCTGGAGGAGGTCCGCGACGGGCTCGGCATGAGCGGCAGCGTGGCCGGACTGCTCACCTCCGTGCCGCCGCTCTGCTTCGCCGTCTTCGGCGTCATGGCCCCCCGCCTGGCCCGCCGCTTCGGGCCGCCGGCGGTGGTCTGCGCCGGCATGGTCGCCATCACGGCCGGCCTGCTGATACGGCCCTACGTCGGCGGTACGGCCGGATTCCTGGCCGGCAGCGCGCTCGCGCTCATGGGCATCGCCGTCAGCAACGTCCTGATGCCGGTCATCGTCAAGCGCTGGTTCCCCGACCGGGTCGGCTCCATGACCGGCCTGTACTCGATGGCACTCGCCGCCGGCACCTCGATCGCCGCCGCGGTGACCGTGCCCGTGACCGACGCGCTGGGCGGCGGCTGGCAGTCCGGGCTCGCCGTGTGGGCGGGGCTGGCGGCGGCCGCGGTGCTGCCGTGGCTTCCGCTGGTCCGGGACCGGGGACCGGCACCGGCGCCCGTGACCGAGGCACGCGCGCGTGCGGACCGGCAGCCGGCCGCCCTGCGGATCACCCGCAGCCGTACCGCCTGGGCGCTCGCCGTCTTCTTCGGACTCCAGGCCACCGCCGCCTACATCACCATGGGCTGGATGGCGCAGATCTTCCGGGACGCGGGCGTGCCCGCGGGCACCGCCGGACTGCTGCTGGCCGTCACCATGGTGATGGGCGTACCGCTGGCCTTCGTCATCCCGCGCGTGGCCACCCGGCTGCCGCACCAGGGTCCGATCGTGATCGCGCTCGGCGTCTGCGGCCTCGCCGGATACGCCGGCCTGTGGGCCGCCCCCGCCGGCGGCGCGTGGGCCTGGGCCCTGCTGCTCGGCGTCTCCAACTGTGCCTTCCCGCTGGCCCTCACCATGGTCGGGATGCGGTCCCGGACCGGCGCGGGCGTCGTGCAGCTCTCCGCCTTCGCCCAGAGTGTCGGCTACCTCATCTCCATCCCGGGCCCGCTGCTGGTGGGCGTGCTCTACCAGCACAGCGGCGGCTGGGGCCTGCCGATCGCCCTCATGGCCGGCCTGATGATCCCGCAGATGGCCGTCGGCGTCCTGGCGGGCCGCGACCGCACGGTCGAGGACGAGGCGACGGCCGCCTGACACCGACGGGGGCCGTGACGGCACCGGCCCGGGCCGTGCGGTGCGGGCCGTGCGGTGCGGCCCGTGCGGGTACTGACCCGAGGCTGTGCGGTGCGGGCCCTGCGGGCACCGGTCCGGGCCGCCTGACACCGACGCGGGCCGTGCGCGGGCACCGGTCCGGCCCCTTCGGCGCCCGGCGAGGCGGTCCGGCCTCCCGTCGCGCCCCGGCGAGCCGGTCCGGACCCGTCGACGCCCCGCGGCGTGTCGGGCCACCCCGCCCGGTGCGTCCCCTGTGGGGGGTGCCAGACTGGGCGCATGCCAGTGCTCGACCCGAACCCCCAGAACGGTCAGAAGAAGATGCTGATCGTCTTCGGCTCGTTCTTCGCCATCTTCATCGTCATCGCCGTCATCGCGACCCTCGCGTCACCCTGACCACCGCCCCGGCGGCCGGTGGTGGGGCTAGCACCCCCATCCCCTAGGGGGTGAGGGTCAGGGTGAAGTGGGTGGATCACCGGATGGGCCGGCGGCCGCGGGTTCCGTAATTTCGAGTTGTGGCCGCGAGGGGCGGTCACCGAAGCCCGGAGACCAGCGGAGGCGATCATGCCGGCCCGTACGCACACCCTGCCCCACCCCGCCACCCCGGGCAGCGTCGACGTCCGGCTGCCCTGGTGGGCCCTCGCCCTGCCCGCGCTCGCCTTCATCGCCCTGCTGGTGCTGATACTGAACCCGGCGGACGCCCACGCGACCACGGGTGACCCGGCCGTCACCCATCTCGTCGAGCGGGTCCAGCAGATCGTCACGCGTTAGCCGCACCGCCCTCCGGGCCGGGCGAAGCCGCATGTCAACTCCCTGCGCCCGATGGCCTGTTTCATGCGAAGCTGGGTGACATGAGCGTCGCAGAATCCCGCAGGATCGTCTTCTTCCGCCATGCGAAAGCCGACTGGCCACAGGTGACCGACCACGAGCGACCGCTCGCTGAGCGGGGCCGAATGGAAGCCGCCGTCGCCGGACGCAAGCTGGCGGACAGCGGCATCACCTTCGACCTGGCCCTGTGCTCCACTTCCGTGCGCACCCGGGAGACCTGGAAGCTTGCCGTCCATGAGCTCGCGCACCGGCCGAAAACAGTCTACGAGGAGCGGGTCTACGAGGCCTCTCCGGGCGAGCTGATCGCCGTGCTCAACGAGGTGCCCGACGACGCGCAGGACGTTATCCTCATCGGCCACAACCCCGGCGTGCACGGCGTGACCGAGATCCTGACCGGCAGCTCCGAGGGCGACGCCCGCGACCGGATGAACAGCCGGGGCTTTCCCGCCGCCGCCTTCGCCGTCGTGACCTTCGAGGGCACCTGGAAGAGCCTGGAACCCGGGGTGACCACGCTCGTGGACTACTGGGCCCCCTCCGACTGAGGCGACGGGCGCCACCGTACGGCCACCGCTCTCCGGCACGGACGGCAAGGGGCCCGGCACCGGTCTCCTCGGTGCCGGGCCCCTTGTGACAGGACCGCCGGGCGGTTCAGCTCTCGTCGTGGGTGTCCGCCGCCTCGACCTCCTCGCGGGTGACGCCCAGCAGATACAGCACCGTGTCCAGGAAGGGGAAGTTCACCGCGGTGTGCGCGGCCTTGCGGACCACCGGCTTGGCGTTGAAGGCGACACCGAGACCGGCCGCGTTCAGCATGTCCAGGTCGTTGGCGCCGTCACCGATGGCCACCGTCTGCGACAGCGGCACGCCCGCCTCCGCGGCGAACCGGCGCAGCAGCCGCGCCTTGCCCGCACGGTCCACGATCTCGCCGGTCACCCGGCCGGTCAGCTTGCCGTCGACGATCTCCAGCGTGTTGGCCTGGGCGAAGTCCAGCCCGAGCCGCTCCTGCAGATCGTCGGTGACCTGGGTGAAACCGCCCGAGACGACGCCGACTTGGTAGCCGAGCCGCTTCAGCGTGCGGATCAGGGTCCGGGCGCCCGGTGTCAGCCGCACCTCGGCGCGCACCTTCTGCACGACCGACTCGTCCAGCCCCTTCAGCAGCGCCACGCGCGCGTGCAGCGACTGCTCGAAGTCCAGCTCCCCGCGCATCGCGGCCGCCGTCACCTCGGCGACCTGGTCCTCGCAGCCGGCGTGCGCCGCGAAGAGCTCGATCACCTCGTCCTGGATGAGCGTCGAGTCCACGTCCATGACTACCAGACGCTGGGCCCGCCGGTGCAGGCCGGCCGCGACGACCGCGATATCCACGCCGAGTTCCGCCGCGTCCGAGACCAGGGCGGTGCGCAGTGCCTCGGTTCCCACGCCGGACACCGCGAACTCCACCGCCGTCACCGGGTACTTGGCGAGCCGGAAGATACGGTCGATGTTGCCGCCCGCCTTGGCGATCCGGGCTGCGATGGCGGCCGTCGACTCGGCGGTCAGAGGGTGACCGAGGACGGTGACCAGGGAACGGCCCAGACCGCGCGGGCGGTTGTCGCCGTGGCCGGAGATGATCTCCGCCTGCATCTTCATCGACTCGGCCCAGCTGTGCACGGTCGCCCTGAGGTCGCCCTCGAGCCCCGCCGCGGGCTGGGTCACGAGCGCGCACAGCACCAGCCGGCCTCGCGTGACGACCTGCTCGATGTCGACCACGTCGACCATGTACGCGGCAAGGGTGTCGAAGAGGCCGGCCGTGATGCCCGGCCTGTCCTTGCCGAAGATCTTGACGAGGAGAGTGGGGACCTCGGAGGTCTGAGGATCGCTCATGGTGTAACCACCGTAACCGGCACGCAGTGCCTGCGGCGCAGGTGGTCCGCCTGACGGACACGGAACAATAAGTGTCGGACCGGTGTCGGAGACCTTGCGTCCGCACTACGGGCGAACGTGCGTGCGATGTCGGTGGCCGGGAGCGGCATACTCCCGGCCCGCGCCTTCACACACAGTTCAGCGCCGCTCCACGCACGGTCCGGACGCCTTGGCGACACCGCCGAGACGAGGCTCGGCGGTGAGGAGCCTCACCGATGGGGCCGCCTGGGGGGTGGCGGGGGAGGAGGAGGGGGAGGCGGGCCCGTGTCCGGGCCGTCCGGCCGCCGCACCCCTGGTCCGCGCCGTGGCGAGTGGGGCGGCGGGTCGACCGGCCGCGCCATGGTGGGTGCGCCGTACACGTCACCGGCATCGGGCGGTGTGCCAGAGGGGTCACCGCCGCCGTCGCGCGGCCACTCCTCCGACGACCCCGGAGCGCCGCCCGCCCGGCCGCCCGCCTGCGGCTGACTGTCGTACGGCCCCGCCGGATCCCGGGGTTCCTGCGGTCCCTCGGACCAGCGGCCCCGACCGTCTCCCGGCCGGGAATCCCGCGGTTCCCAGGCATCCCCAGGTCGACCGCCCCGTCCGCCCCCAGCCCCGGAGCCCCGCGGCGCGTCGGGCCAGGGTTCCCGGTCGCCGCTCCCTGGCTCCCGTAGTTCGTCCGGTACCCGGAGGTAGGGATTGGTGTGCGGATTCGGCGGGCGGTACGGAGGCGTCGGCGCGTAAGGTCCCTCCCTCCCGCCGCTTCCGGGTGGTGGACCCAGCGGCTCGCCGGCCGCGTCACCCCGTGCCAACCGTGCCGTGCGCGTGCCGGCGGCGCCGGTGGCCCACGCCAGCAGCGCGCCCGCCGCCCCCGCCGCCGCACCCCACGCCGCGCCGAGAAGCAGGGCCATGCCCAGCTGCCCGTGCAGTCGGATGCCGGCGCCGAAGGCGTCGAAGCCCAGCACCGACAGGGAGGCGTCCACGGACACGTCCGTCAGCCAGGCCAGCAACGGCAGCGTGAGCGCGGTCGCGATGCCCAGCCGCACCGCGCACCGCCCGGCGAAACCGAGCGCGCCGGAACGCGAGCCCCGCGGCATCTCCGCCCCACCGGCACCGGCACCGGCACCGGCGCCACGGCCGGTCACCGGCGTCCGTACCGCCGTGAACACACCGGCCAGCAGCATCAGCAGGGCCGCGGCGATACCCAGCAGCCATACCCGTCCGTCCAGGTCGGCCAGGTGTCCCAGGGTCACCGACTGGCCGGACGGGGAGTTCAGGAGGTCGTCCAGGGGGTGCGGCAGGAACATGGTGAGGATGCCCGCCGCCCTGCCGTCGAAGGGCACGAAGAGGCCGATCGGGATGCCGAGCCAGACGCCGTTCGGGGCGCCGAGCAGGGCCGCGCCCATGATCCGGGCCGGATGCGGGTCGCCGACCGCCGCGAAGGCCGCCGCCGCCCAGCCCGCCGCGACCGCCACCAGCAGGACCGTCACCAGCGCCGAGACCGCCGGCCGTACCACCCGGTGCACCGGCTCCCAGCCGCGTGGCAGCGGAGTGCGGCGTGACGCCAGCAGGGCGATCAGCAGGATCCCGACCGACCAGCCGAGGCCGCCGAGCAGGGTCGCCGCCGTGTCCACGCTGAAGCCGACCGCCGCGTTCGCGTGCACGAGGTCGCCGAGGCGGTCCGGCAGCAGCCCGCCGACATCCCCGATGCCGGGAATCCTGAGACCCCCGCCGCCACCGCCGGTACCCGGCAGCTTGTCCAGCCCCAGCGCACCGCCGTCGATGGTCACGACCGAGTGCCCGGCCCAGGCCAGCCCGCCCAGCATCGCCACGAACAGCACCACCACCGCGCCCCCGCGGGCCAGCAGTTCGGCCGGTGCGATCACCACTCCGGCCGTGCGCAGGGACCGTAAGAAGAACCAGGACAGGAGCAGGGCTCCCACCAGACTCACACCCAGTGGCGTGATCTCGATGGCCGTGGTGGCCTGAGCCCCTTTCAGGCCGAATGCGGACAGATCTCCGTCCGGCGTGACCGAACCACCTGCCCCGAGTGCCACAACCGCCGCTGTCATCGGGCCCAGTGAGCCCGCGGCGTCGGCCCGCAGCAGATGCAGACCCAGCGCCGCGGTACCCGCCATGCCGATCAACGCCCAGCTCACCGCGGCGATCGCGGACAGCAGGATGTCGCCCCACGGCAGCCGCGCGCCGTGCCCCGTGTTCTCGACTCCCGTGCCGGACGTGCCAGAACCCATCGCCGACCCCCCGATCCGCGGACGCGCCGGGTCGCTCCGCCGCGCTTGTCCCCCTCGCGTGGATTACCACTCTCCGGCCCGGTTTCAACCCCGTCAACGGAAAGAGTTGAAGCGCTCGTAAGAGGCCTCCGCAAGGCCCGACTTCCGGTCAGAGGGCCGAGCCTGAAATAGTTCCCGACGATGTTCGACATCCCTAGACTCCCTGTGATGGGGGTAACTCGGGGGACTACTCATGGGGCTTGGAGTGCCGGAACTCGTACTGGAATCAGACGGACGCACCTGGACGCTCGACCCGTCCAGGTCATACACCCTCGGACGCGATCCGCAGGGGGACCTCGTGTTCGACGACGCCAGGGTCTCCTGGCGGCACGCCACGATCAGCTTCGACGGCCGCAGTTGGGTCATCGAGGACCACGGCAGTACCAACGGCACCTTCGTGCAGAGCCAGCGGGTCCAGCGGACCGAGATCGGCCCGGGCTCGGCCGTACACCTGGGCAACGCGAACGACGGACCGCGGCTCAACCTGTCCGGCACGGCCGCGGTGGCCCGGCCCCAGCCTCAGCAGCAGCCGTACGCGGCGCAGGGCGCGGGCGGCCCGGGCTGGTCCCAGCCGCCGGCTGCGCAGCCATCGGCTCCGCAACAGGACTGGCAGCAGGCCTCGCCGGCGATCCCGCAGCAGCAGGGCGCCCCGGCCATGGCCTCCGGTGGTGGCGCGGGGGCGCCGCCGGTCTACGGCGACCGCAGCCCGACCACGTTCCACCAGTTCTCCATCGGCCGTGTGATGCGCATCGGCCGTGCCCTGGAGAACGAGCTGGTCGTGTCCGATCTGCAGGTCTCGCGCCACCACGCGGAGTTCCACTCCACGCCGGACGGCCGCATGGAGATCCGCGACCTGGGCTCGCACAACGGCACGTACGTCAACGGTGTCGCGATCGCCAAGGGCGGCACCGCGCTGCTCGGCCAGAACGACATCGTCGGCGTCGGCCACTCCACCTTCCGGATCGTCGGCGACCGGTTGGAGGAGTTCGTCGACACCGGTGAAGTCTCCTTCTCCGCACGGCACCTGACGGTCACGGTCGACGGCGGCAAGCAGATCCTCAAGGACGTGTCCTTCGGCGTCCCGGAGAAGTCCGTGATCGCGGTCATCGGTCCTTCGGGATCCGGCAAGTCGACCCTGCTCAAGGCACTCACCGGCTACCGCCCCGCCAACGAGGGCGAGGTGCTGTACGACAACCGCAACCTGTACAAACAGTTCGCCGAGTTGCGCCAGCGCATCGGTCTGGTCCCGCAGGACGACATCCTGCACAAGGAGCTGACCGTCAAGAAGGCCCTCAAGTACGCGGCCAAGCTGCGCTTCCCGGCCGACACCACCGGGCAGGAGCGCGACGACCGCATCGACGAGGTGCTGCGCGAGCTGAAGCTCGACATCCACAAGGACAAGAAGGTCACGTCCCTCTCGGGCGGCCAGCGCAAGCGGGTCTCGGTGGCCCTGGAGCTGCTCACCAAGCCGTCGCTGATCTTCCTCGACGAGCCCACCTCGGGTCTCGACCCGGGTATGGACCGCGATGTCATGCAGCTGCTGCGCGGCCTCGCCGACGACGGCCGCACGGTCCTCGTCGTCACCCACTCGGTGGCCGAGCTGGCGCTGTGCGACAAGCTCCTGGTGATGGCGCCGGGCGGTGCGGTCGCCTACTTCGGCCCGCCCGAGGAGGCGCTGAACTTCTTCGGCTACGACACCTGGGCCGATGTCTTCTCCGCCTTCGAGAACTACCGCGACTACGACTGGGCGGGCCGCTGGAAGGGCTCGCAGCACTACCAGATGTACGCCGCGGACATCGACGCGATCGCCCCGCAGTCCGTACAGATCCCCGCGATGCAGGCGATGCGGCCGAAGAAGCCGCAGAGCTGGGGGTCGCAGCTGCTGACCCTGGTGCGCCGGTACGTGGCGGTCATCGCCTCCGACAAGGGTTTCCTGCTGCTGACGGTGATCCTGCCGGCGGTGCTCGGCGCGGTCAGCCTGCTGATCGACAGTGACAAGGGTCTGCTGGTCAACCCGGTGAACTCGAAGACCGGGGTGCCGGTCCCGAACGGCACGGCGACCACGGTCCTGCTGATCCTCGCCGTCGGCGCCTGTTTCGCGGGCGCCGCGAACTCCGTGCGCGAGCTGATCAAGGAACGGGTCATCTACGAACGGGAGCGGGCGACCGGCCTGTCCCGGTCGGCGTATCTGATGTCCAAGGTGGTCGTGCTCGGCGTGATCACCGTGCTGCAGGGCCTGATGGTCGGCCTGATCGGCTTCTCCAGCCGCGAGATCCCCGGCGAGGGCGTGGTCCTCGGCCACTCCACCCTCTTCGAGCTCTGTATCCCGATCATGGGGCTCGGCTTCACCTCGATGATGTTCGGCCTGGTCATCTCCTCGCTGGTGAAGACGTCCGAGAAGACCATGCCGCTGCTGGTGATGTTCGCGATCATCCAGGTCGTCTTCACGGGCTGTCTGTTCAACCTGAACGGAGCGGTCGGCGTCAACCAGGTCTCGTACCTGATGCCGTCCCGCTGGGCGGTGGGCGCCGACGGCGCCACGCTGGACTTCAACAACATCGCGCCCAACACCGACGACCCGACCAGCACGGACCCGCTGTGGAACCACACGGCCGGCGCCTGGACCATGGACATGGCCGCGTTGATCGTCCTCGGGGTGATCTGCGGCTTCCTGGTGGCCCGCTTCCTGCGCCGCCACGAGCCCGAGGTCATGCGCAAGTAGTCGCCCGTACGACGCCGAAGGGCGGCACCCCGCAGTGGGGGTGCCGCCCTTCGGCGTCGGCGAGAAGAGGTCCGCGCAGGCCTCAGTACGCGCTGTTGACGTTGTCGATCGAGCCGTACCGGTGCGCCGCGTAGTTGGCGGCCGCGGTGATGTTGGCTACCGGGTCGTAGATGTTCCAGGACGTGCCGTTGACGTGGTACGTGGCGAAGGTCGGCGGGATGACCTGCAGCAGCCCCTTGGAGGGGATGCCGTTGATGGCGTTGATGTCCCAGTTGTTGATGGCGTTCGGGTTGCCGGAGGACTCCCGCATGATGTTGCGGTGCAGGCCGTTGTAGGAGCCCGGGATGCCCTTGGCGTTCATGATGTCGAGGGCCTGGCGGATCCAGCCGTCGAGGGTGTTCGAGTAGGTCTTCGCGGCGACCTGCTGGATCTGCGGGCGCTGCGCGGACCGGCTCGCGGCCTGCTTGGCGGCGTGCTTCACGTGCGCGGCGTGGGCGGCCTGCTTGGCGGCGGCCTCGACGTGCTTCACGTGGGCGGTGTGGGCGGCCTTGACCTTGGCGGTGTGGGCCGCGTGGGCCTTCTTCACGTGCGCCGTGTGGGCCGCGTGCGCCGCCTGGACCTTCTTGACGTGGGCCACGTGCAGGGCGTGGGCCTGCTTCACGTGGGCCAGGTGCCGGGTGTGGGGCGTGGCCGCCTTCTTCTTGGCGGCGATCGCCTCGACCTTGACGTTCTGCATGGCGAGCTGGTCGGTGACCGTGCCCTTGACGTCCTTGATCTGCTCCGTGCCGTAGGCCACCCGGGCCGCGGCCTGGGGGGCCCCGGTCGCGACGGTCTCCGCGCTGCTGGGCACGGCGGAGAAGGCGAGGGCGGCGGCGCCGAGCGTGGCGACACCGGCGAGCGCGATCTTGTGATGCTTGGTCAGCGTGGGACTGTGGGCGTGCTTGGGCATAGCAGTGGACCTCTTCGAATAGCGCGGAGGTCGCTCGTTGTCCGCGGGGGAGACCGGCTCCTCCTGCACGAACACCGCGGGGGGAATCCGCGGTGCTGAGCGACGAGAGCAATTCTTAGCGGCCGCAAAATTCCCTGGCAAAGGTGTGACGTACGATCCGCGGTAGTACACCCCGGAAGGGCAAAACGGGACAGACTAGGTCGTCTGTCCCGTTCACCGCAGGACCCTTTATCTCCTATGTCCGTTCGTACGTGATGTGCGCCCTATGTGCGGCCTCACATCGGCGGGACATGAATCTCACCGGGAGTTGCTCTCGCAATGCTCTGCGTGAGGGCTCTCCTCCGGCAGGATGAGGTGCGCATCGCCGAACTCGTGCCACAGGTAGAGCCCGCTCAGCGCCTCCTCGTAGCTGCGGTCGATCGCGGCCCGCCCCGCGACCGCCTCCAGCATCAGCAGATGCGAGGCCTCCGGCTCGTGCAGCCCCGTCAGCAGCCCGTCCACCACCCGCACCCCGCGCCCGGGCGTCACGACGAGCTCCGTCCAGCCCTCGGCCGCCCGCACCACCCCGTCGGCGCCCGCGGCCGACTCCACGGCCCGCACGGCCGTCGTCCCGACGGCGACGACCCGCCTGCCGCCCGCCCTGGCCGCGTTGATCAGCCGCGCCGACGCGGCCGGAACGGCGAAACGTTCCGCGTACGGCGGCTCGTGCGCCTCCGCCGACGACACCCCCGTGTGCAGCGTGATCGGCGCGAACTGCACGCCCCGGCTCACCAGCTCCGCCACCAGCCGCGCGGTGAAGGGCCGCGCCGCACTCGGCATCTCCGCACTCCCGGCTCCGTCGGCCGAGGGCAGCGCGAACACCGTCTGGTAGACGGACAGCGGCTGGTCCCGCTCCGTATAGGAGTAACGAATGGGCCGCCCGTGCTCCCGCAGCATCCCCGGCACGTCCCCCGAGGCCCGCGCCCACCACAGCCGCTCGCCCCGCGCACTCAGCGGCTCCGTCAGGACCAGCCGGCCGCCCCCGGGCAGCCGCACCTCACTCCCCGCGGACGCGCCCGCACGCGCGCGTGTCGTCCCCCTGCCGTCCGGCTCCCGCAGCTCGACGGCCCACCGCCCGTCGTCCCCGCGGGTGGAGAAGTGCACCACCACGCGCGCGTGTCCGATCCGTCCGTCCACGGCGGCCGCCAGCGTCGGCGAGGTGTTCACGACCAGCAGGTCCCCGGCCCGCAGCAGCACCGGCAGCTCGGCGAAGGCGTGATGCGACACCTCCGTCCCGCGCGACACCAGCAGCCGTACGGCATCCCGCTCCAGCCCCGGCCCGCGCTGCTCGGCCGGCACCCGCGCGGACAACTCCTCCGGCACCCGCAGAGCTGTCGTCATCGTCCCTCCACCAGAGCCGGCGCCCCGTACCGGCCGCTCGCCGGACGCTCGTCGAGCAACCGCAGGAACGCCGGTACGACGCTCTCCGGTGCCGGCCGTGGGTCGTCGTCGTCCGGTACGGCCGCCGCGTACAGGCCGGTCGCCATGTCCCCGGGATCCACCGCCCACACCCGCAGCCCCGGCTCCTCCACCCCGAGCACCGCCGCCAGCTGGTCCAGGGCGGCCTTCGAGGCGCCGTACCCGCCCCAGGTCTCGTACGCCTCCGCGCCCGCGTCCGAGCTGACCGCGATCACCGCCCCCGCCGCCGACTCCCGCAGCAGCGGCAGCGCCTCCTGGGCCAGGCCCAGCGCGGCCACCACATTCACCTCCAGCGCCCGGCGCAGCCCCGCCAGGGGCAGCTCGCCGAGACGCACCAGCGGCTCGGCACCCAGCGCGCTGGCGTTGCTCACCAGCAGGTCCAGCCCGCCCAGCCGGCGCGCCGCGGCCACCAGCTCGGCCCGGTGCCCGGCGTCCGTGACGTCGCCGGGCAGCGCCGCCACCCGCGTCCCGGCCCCCGCGACGGCCTCCGCCGCCTCTTTGAGCGCCCCCACACCCCTGGCGTCCAGCACCAGGTCCCAACCCCGCGCCGCCAGCGCCTCCGCCAGCGCACGCCCCAGTCCCTTCGACGCCCCCGTGATGATCGCTACCGGCATGACAACCGTCCCCTCGGCTCCGTCCGCCCGCGTCGGCGGTGACCTCAACCTAGGAACGGCACCGCCCCGGCCGCCTCGGACGCGGGGCGCAATCCGGCGGGGCCCTTAGGACTACGCCGCCGGTCCGGGGCCTGCGCCCTAGGACCCGGGACCTACGGCCATTGGCCCGCTCCCCGCCACCATCGGCCGATCCGCGGTGTCACACCCCGCCGGTACCGTGAGGGCATGAGTCAAGGTCCCCGGTCCGGCCTCGCCGCGGTCAGCGCCGCGCTGCTGGCCATGAGCAGGCACCTGGAGGTGCGCGACGTCCTCAAGACGATCGTCGCCTCCGCCCGTGAGCTGCTCGACGCGCAGTACGCCGCGCTCGGGGTCCCCGACGACCACGGCGGCTTCGCCCAGTTCGTCGTCGACGGTGTCACCGACGCCCAGTGGAAGGCCATCGGCCCGCTCCCGCGCCAGCACGGCATCCTCGCCGCGATGCTCCACGAGGCGAAGGTCGAGCGGCTCGCCGACGTCCGCAAGGACCCCCGCTTCGAGGGCTGGCCGTCGGCGCACCCCGAGATGTCCGACTTCCTGGGCCTGCCGATCCGGGACGGCGACGAGATCATCGGCGCGTTGTTCCTGGCCAACAAGGACTGCCGGAAACCCGAGGGCGGCTGCGGCTTCACCGCCGAGGACGAGGAACTGCTCTCCATCCTCGCCCAGCACGCCGCGATCGCCCTCACCAACGCCCGCCTCTACGAGCGCAGCCGCGAGCTGACCATCGCCGAGGAACGCTCCCGGCTCGCCCACGAGCTGCACGACGCGGTGAGCCAGAAACTCTTCTCCCTGCGCCTGACCGCCCAGGCCGCCGCCGCCCTGGTCGACCGCGACCCCTCCCGCGCCAAGGGTGAGTTGCAGCAGGTGGCCGCGCTCGCCGCCGAGGCCACCGACGAACTGCGCGCGGCCGTCGTGGAGCTGCGCCCCGCCGCCCTCGACGAGGACGGACTGGTCGCCACCCTCCGCACCCAGATCCAGGTCCTCGACCGCGCCCACGCCGCGCGCGTGACCTTCGCCGCCAGTGGCGTCCGCGCCCTGCCCGCCGCCCAGGAGGAGGCGCTGCTCCGGGTGGCCCAGGAAGCCCTGCACAACGCCCTGCGGCACTCCGGCGCCGAGCACGTCGACGTGACCGTGAACCGGCGCGGCGGCGGGGCCGTGCTGCGGGTCACGGACGACGGCAGCGGCTTCGACCCGCACCTCACCCGCAGTGCCGGACGCCACCTCGGCCTGGTCTCCATGCGGGACCGGGCGAGCGGGGCCGGCGGCACGCTGACCGTGGAATCGGCGCCCGGCAAGGGCACCACGATCGAGATGGAGGTCCCCGGTGGCTGACGCGATCAGGGTCCTGCTGGTCGACGACCACCAGGTCGTCCGCCGGGGCCTGCGTACCTTCCTGGAGGTCCAGGACGACATAGAGGTCGTCGGCGAGGCCGCCGACGGCGCCGAAGGGGTCGAGCGCGCCCAGGAGCTGAGCCCCGACGTCGTCCTCATGGACGTCAAGATGCCCGGCATGGACGGCGTGGAGGCTTTGCGCCGGCTCCGCGAGCTCGACAACCCCGCGCGCGTGCTCATCGTCACCAGCTTCACCGAGCAGCGCACGGTGGTCCCGGCGCTGCGCGCCGGCGCCGCCGGATACGTCTACAAGGACGTCGATCCCGACGCGCTCGCCACCGCCATCCGCTCGGTGTACGCGGGGCACGTCCTGCTCCAGCCCGAGGTGGCCGGCGCCCTGCTCTCCCAGGAGGAGGCCAACTCCGGCCAGGGCAGGGGAGGGTCGCTCACCGAGCGGGAGCGCGAGGTGCTCGGGCTGATCGCCGACGGCCGCTCCAACCGTGAGATAGCACGCGCCCTGGTGCTCTCCGAGAAGACCGTCAAGACGCACGTCTCGAACATCCTGATGAAACTCGACCTCGCCGATCGCACCCAGGCCGCCCTGTGGGCCGTACGCCATGGCGTGACCGGCTGAAACGTCCTCCGGAACGCTTCACCGACGGCAACATGAAGGGTCGTCCTACGGGCTGAGATTCATACCGTCGTGGGAATGTCACCCGGACGGCGCATCCTCTCCCGGCCGTGGGCGTTCTTCAGTGCGTGCCGCGGCGACCGCCGTGGCGATCGCCAAGGAGGCTCAAGAAGTGAAGAACCTGAAGAAGGCAGCGGCCGTGACGATGGTGGCCGGCGGGATCGTGGCCGCGGGCGCGGGGATGGCCTCCGCCCACACCGGCGGCTCGCACGCCGACGGCGGGGCCCACGGCTCTCCGGGCGTCGTCTCGGGCAACGTCATCCAGGTGCCGGTGCACATCCCGGTGAACGCCGTCGGCAACAGCGTCAACGTCATCGGCGTGCTGAACCCCGCCTTCGGCAACCTCGGCCTCAACCACTGAGACCGCGCCGCACCGCGGCATCGACCTCCGGCCTTCCGGGCGCCCCCGGAAGGCCGGTCGGCTTTCACTCCCATCGGCTTTACGGCCGACGACTCCTGGGCTGGGCGGCTCCTAGGTCCAGTGACTGTTACGCCCAATGGCCCGAACGGGCAGTCACGGCCAGACGCCCCGTACCACCCAGGACCCCTCCGGCGTTGATCAGCGCACGACCCACGGCCGGGTCGGACCCGCACACGCAGCCCGGGCGTCCTAGCGCCCCCGCTCGCGCTCCTCCACCACCGAGTTGTACGCCGCCACCTGCGCGCGCCGGGCCGTCCGCTCCACCGGCCGCAGGGCCAGCGACCGCGCCGCCATCTCCGACGCGCTCACCGCGCCCCCGTGCCCGTTCTCGTGCGCCAGCGAGATCAGCAGCCCGACCCGCTGCGCCAGCTCGAGGACCCGCACCGCCCGAGGGGGATACCCGGGGGCCAGTACCTCCCGCCCCCGCTCGGCCCGCGCCCGGTAGGCGTCGATCGCCGCCTCCGCCAACGGGCCCGACCCGGCGACGTCCATCTTCGACAAGATCTCGGTCGCGTCCCTGAGCGCCTCCGCCAGCTCCCGCTCGGCCTCGCCCAGCGACGGCACGTCCGCGGGGGGCGCCTCCCGCACCGGCAGCACATGCCAGACCACCTCGACATGCACATCACCGGCGGGACCGGCCTCGGACACCTCCGGCACCAGCCCCAACGCGGTGCCGTAACAGATCACCGCCTCCTCGGCCTCCAGAGCCCGCGCGTTGAACTCCGGCGGACCGCTCAGCCCCAGCGGATGCCCCGGCGCCGGCAGTGCCACCCGCAGCCCGGTCGCCCCGAGCGTCCGCAGCCGCCCGAGCGCCAGCGTGAGCCCGACCGGAGCGGACTCCCCGGGCAGCCCCGCCACCCGATGCACCGCGTCCTCGTCGACGATGGCGAGCACGGCGTCATCCGGAGAGACAACTCCGGCCAATAGGGCATTTCCCCAGGCGGCGAGGCGTCCTGAGCGTGGTTCCGAAAGCATGCCTCCACCCTAAGGACCGGACCGATGGAATGGAGCGCCGCACTCGTGGCGTAGATTTCATAAGGGCCGCGCCCACCGGCGCCGCCGCCCGAGCCACAGGCGTACGCGCCAGCCGAGACCGGCCACACTGCAAGGGGAGACAACGCGCTCATGAGCGATGTTCTGGAGCTTCAGGACGTATCCGTGGTCCGGGAGGGCCGGGCTCTGGTGGACCAGGTCTCCTGGTCGGTGAAGGAGGGCGAGCGCTGGGTCATCCTCGGCCCCAACGGCGCCGGCAAGACCACCCTCCTGAACATCGCCTCCAGCTACCTCTTCCCCAGCAAGGGCACCGCCACCATCCTCGGCGACACCCTCGGCAAGGTCGACGTCTTCGACCTGCGCCCCCGCATCGGTGTGGCCGGCATCGCCATGGCCGAGAAGCTCCCCAAGAGCCAGACCGTCCTGGAGACCGTGCTCACCGCCGCCTACGGCATGACCGCCCACTGGCAGGAGGAGTACGACGAGGTCGACGAGCAGCGCGCCCGCGCCTTCCTCGACCGCCTCGGCATGACCGACTACGTGGACCGGAAGTTCGGCACCCTCTCCGAGGGCGAGCGCAAGCGCACCCTGATCGCCCGCGCCCTGATGACCGACCCCGAGCTGCTGCTGCTCGACGAGCCCGCCGCCGGCCTCGACCTCGGCGGCCGCGAGGACCTGGTCCGCCGCCTCGGCAGGCTCGCCCGGGACCCGATCGCCCCCTCCATGATCATGGTCACCCACCATGTCGAGGAGATCGCCCCCGGCTTCACCCACGTCCTGATGATCCGCCAGGGCAAGGTCCTCACCGCCGGCCCGCTGGAGCTCGAACTCTCCTCCCGCAACCTCTCCCTCTGCTTCGGCCTCCCGCTCGTCGTCGAGCAGCTCGGCGACCGCTGGACGGCCCACGGACTCCCCCTGTCCTGAGGGTTCCTGACGGCTTCCTGACGGGCGCTCCGTCCCGGGAAAGCACCCTGTCGGGGGCGGCACCCGCGGCCCTACCATGACAAGGTGAACAGCATCGACGCATGGGTGTGGTGGCTCGTCGGCGCGGCGGCGCTCGGAATCCCGCTCGTGGTGACCGCGATGCCGGAGTTCGGCATGTTCGCGGTCGGCGCACTGGCCGCCGCGGCCACCGCAGGACTCGGTGCGGGCGTCGTCATCCAGGTACTCGTCTTCGTCGTCGTCTCCGTCGCCCTGATCGCCGTCGTACGCCCCATCGCAGCCCGGCACGCCGCCCAGCGACCCCAACTCGCCACGGGCATAGACGCGTTGAAGGGCAAGCAGGCCGTCGTACTGGAACGCGTCGACGGTTCCGGCGGACGGATCAAGCTGGCCGGCGAGGTCTGGTCGGCACGCTCGCTCGACACCGGGCGCGCCTACGAAGCCGGAGAGGAAGTGGATGTCGTGGAGATCGAGGGAGCCACGGCCATCGTCATCTGACCTCGTACGACGCAACTCAGCGGAAGGACTCCCGAGTTGGGCGAGGGTCTGTCAGACTCGTCCAGCAAGATCTTCGACAACCATAAGATCTGCCGAAGCGCCGAGGCGGAGAAGGGTACGGGGAGCGACGATGGAACCGGTCATCATCGTCCTGGTCATTCTGGTGGTGTTGGTCTTCATCGCCTTGATCAAGACGATCCAAGTCATCCCACAGGCGAGCGCCGCCATCGTGGAGCGCTTCGGCCGCTACACGCGGACCCTGAACGCGGGCCTGAACATCGTCGTCCCGTTCATAGACACCATCCGCAACCGCATCGACCTGCGCGAACAGGTCGTACCGTTCCCGCCCCAGCCGGTGATCACCCAGGACAACCTGGTCGTGAACATCGACACGGTCATCTACTACCAGGTCACCGACGCGCGAGCGGCCACCTACGAGGTCGCCAGCTACATCCAGGCCATCGAGCAGCTCACGGTCACCACGCTCCGCAACATCATCGGCGGCATGGACCTGGAGCGGACCCTGACCTCCCGCGAGGAGATCAACGCGGCCCTGCGCGGCGTCCTCGACGAGGCCACCGGCAAGTGGGGCATCCGCGTCAACCGCGTCGAGCTGAAGGCGATCGAGCCGCCGACCTCCATCCAGGACTCGATGGAGAAGCAGATGCGCGCCGACCGTGACAAGCGCGCCGCGATCCTCACCGCGGAAGGTACGCGGCAGGCCGCGATCCTCACCGCCGAAGGTGAGAAGCAGTCCCAGATCCTGCGCGCCGAGGGTGAGGCCAAGGCGGCCGCCCTGCGGGCCGAGGGCGAGGCGCAGGCGGTCCGCACGGTCTTCGAGGCGATCCACGCCGGCGACCCGGACCAGAAGCTCCTCTCCTACCAGTACCTCCAGATGCTCCCGAAGATCGCCGAGGGCGACGCCAACAAGCTCTGGATCGTGCCCAGCGAAATCGGGGACGCCCTCAAGGGCCTGTCCGGCGCGATGGGCAACTTCGGCAACCTGGGCGGCGGTTCGGGCGGTAGTGGCAGCGGCAGCGTCCCGGCCCAGGAACGCCGGGAGAAGCCCCACATCGACTGACGGTTCCCGAAGACGAACGATCCCCGTGCCCACCATTTTTGGGGGCGCGGGGCGCTGTTCGATTTGCGGCTCCGCCGCGTGGGCGCGAACGACCTGCAGCCGCCCGACGAACTCAGCCAGGCAGACGGCTAGGCCGCAACATCTCCGGACAGCCACTCAGGAAGCGCGGCCAAGTCCTCGGCCCCCATCGCCAACAGCATCGCATCCTGCGGCGAAGGCTCGAACGGCCTCTGAAGCAGCGGCATCCCCGCTTGCTCAGGCGTCCGGTCCGCCTTGCGGTGGTTGTCCTCCGCGCACGAGGCCACGGTGTTCAGCCAGGAGTCCTGTCCGCCCTGGGCCCGAGGCACCACGTGGTCGACGGTCGTCGCCCGCCGCCCGCAGTACGCGCACCGGTGCCGGTCCCTGACCAGCACCCCCCGCCTCGACCAGGGCGCCTGTCTCCGGAACGGCACCCGTACATAACGGCACAGCCTGATCACCCGGGGCGCGGGTATGTCCACATCCGCACCGCGCATGCGCAGTTCGGGGTGGGCCTGCTCCACGACGGCCTTGTCCTGGAGCACCAGGACGACGGCTCGATTCAAAGTCACCGTAGACAGCGGCTCGAAGCTCGCGTTCAGCACCAGCGTGTCACGCATCCAGCCCACCTCCCATGTGCACCGTGCCCACCCCCGGCGGGCTTGGATCAACTCTGGACGGGCGCGCCGAGATGGACAACGCAATAAAAACTGCCCGCCCCTGATCACTTCCAAGACCAGGGACGGGCAAACGTTCAATGAACGCTTGGCTGATTTCGCGAGGTGCGTCAGCCCTTCTCGGGGTTCTCGTACTCGCCGATCAACTGCGCACGGGCGATCGCGTGGAACCGCAGGTTGAACCCGACGACGGCAGGCGACGCGTCGGCGTCCGGACCGAGCTTCTCCTGGTCCACCGCGTACACCGTGAAGACGTACCGGTGCGGCCCGTCCCCGGGCGGCGGCGCGGCACCGCCGAAGTCCTTCGACCCGTAGTCGTTGCGCACCTGCACCACGCCATCGGGCAGGCCCTCGAACTTGCCGCTGCCCGCGCCCGCCGGCAGCTCGGTCACCGAGGCCGGGATGTCGAACACGGTCCAGTGCCAGAACCCGCTCCCTGTCGGGGCGTCCGGGTCGTAGCAGGTCACGGCGAAGCTCTTGGTCCCGGCCGGGAAGCCCTCCCACCGCAGCTGCGGCGAGGTGTTGCCCTTGGCGTAGACCTGAGCGTCCTTGAGCGTCGCCCCTTCCTCGATGTCCTCGCTCGTCACCGTGAACGACGGGACGGGCGGATGGAAGTCATGGGGGAGCGGCCGCCGCTTGAGCTCGGTCACCTCGGTACCTCCTGATCGATACTGATCGCTTACGGAAGCCGTAACGGACTCCGCGGTTCCCGAGCCTAGAACCAGTTGCGCTTGCTGCCGACCTCGGACAGCCACTGGTTGAGATAAGCCGCCCAGTCGGTCCCGTGGAAGTCGTGCAGACCCACCTGGAACGACCGGAAGGTGTCACTGCCCTCACTGAACAGCCCCGGCTTCTTGTCCATTTCGAGGATGACGTCCATGGCGTGCGCGTCCGCCACGAAGCTCAGCTCGACCTGGTTCAGCCCCCGGTACTGGGACGGCGGGTGGAACTCCACCTCCTGGTAGAACGGCAGCGTCTGCCGGGTCCCCCGGATGTGACCGCGCTCCAGGTCCGCGTTCTTGAAGCGGAAGCCCAGCTGGATGAAGGCGTCGAGGATCGCCTTCTGCGCCGGCAGCGGGTGCACGTTGATCGGGTCCAGGTCACCGGAGTCCACGGCACGCGCGATCTCCAGCTCGGTCGTCACCCCGATGTGCATCCCGCGCAGCGCCTGCCCGTCGATCATCGTGACCGGCGTCTCCCAGGGGATCTCCAGCCCGAACGGCACCGCGTGCACCGCCCCGGCCTGCAGTTCGAAGGCACCGCCGAGCCGCACCTTGCCGAAGTCGATGTTCTGCTTGAACTCCTCGTCGCCGTGCTCCACCTCGACCCGCGCCTGCAGACCGACGGACAGCCCCTGGATCTCCTGGTTCACCGACCCGCCCTGGATCCGCACCTCACCCTGGACGACGCCACCCGGCACGACGTTGATCTCGGTGAGCACCGTCTCCACGGATGCCCCACCGGCCCCCAGGCTCGCGAGCAGCTTCTTGAACCCCATGACTCTCCCTTTAAGTACGGACCCTTGATCCCTAGAAACGCGATCCGGCCGCGACCGGTTCCGGCCCACACCCTGGCAAGGAGACGAATCCTTGACCACCCCTTGGCATCCTCGGCCTGGACTAGGCTCGGACGCCATGATCGCGCCCCCGGACCGTACGTCACTCCCCAGGGACTTCTTCGACCGCCCTGTACTGGAGGTCGCCCCCGACCTCCTCGGCCGCATCCTCCTCCGCACCACCCCGGACGGTCCGATCGCGGTCCGCATCACAGAGGTGGAGGCGTACGACGGCCCGAACGACCCCGGGTCGCACGCCTATCGCGGGCCCACACCCCGCAACGAGGTGATGTTCGGTCCGCCCGGACATGTGTACGTCTACTTCACCTACGGCATGTGGTTCTGCATGAACCTCGTCTGCGGTCCGGTGGGCACCGCCAGCGCGGTCCTGCTGCGCGCCGGCGAGATCGTCGAGGGCGTCGACCTCGCACGCAAACGTCGACTTTCGGCCCGATACGACAGGGAACTGGCCAAAGGCCCGGCCCGGCTGGCCACTGCCCTGGGCGTCGACCGGGCTCTGGACGGCACGGACGCGTGTGCCGCCGGCGAGACACCGCTGCGGATGCTGACCGGTTCCCCCGTCCCCTCCGACCAGGTACGCAACGGTCCGCGCACGGGAGTCGCCGGCGAGGGAGGAAACGGTGAGGTCCATCCCTGGCGATACTGGATCGCGGATGACCCGACAGTCAGCCCCTATCGGGCCCATGTACCCCGGCGCCGCTCAAGTTGACGCGTCCCTGGAAGGTGCGTAACGTAGCCCGAGCCGCTTGAACCGGGTACGGCATTCGCCAGCAGCCGGAAGCGGCCACCCACTACCTACGACTTCCCCTGACGGGGTCGGATTCGTCGTGCCTGCATGCCCGAATTCGAACTCGCGGAACTCGATTATGAGTCTCGACGGGAATCGGCTAACGTAGTGAATGTCGAAAGGCCGACAGGCGAAAGCCGGAAAGCCCCAGACAATCCCGCCGACCGGGAATCGGACGCCGAAAGGATCTGATAGAGTCGGAAACGCAAGAACGAAGGGAAGCCCGGAGGAAAGCCCGAGAGGGTGAGTACAAAGGAAGCGACCGTTCCTTGAGAACTCA